>JAZKIA010000025.1:0-140403 GCA_040385125.1 Pseudomonadota bacterium
TTACATCCTCCTGAAAATAGGTCAGAAGGTGTAAACCTTATTCAGGACGGGACAATCAAACATAAAAAGCCGTCCATCCTGCACAGGGTGGGCGGCTTTTTACATGGGGGCGTTTGCAGTATTTACCACCGGCTCGGCAGGCGTTGGGCCCTGCTGGCGTTGAGCCTGGGGATGATGGCGGCGGCTAATGCGCACAATGCCCCAGAGCATGGCGCAGGCAACGGCCACCCAGCCCATGAACAATAGAAAAACAGTTAATGCCGGGCTCATCAGTGCCTCCTTTGCCCATCACGGGCACAACACCTATCTAAGCAGTGGACAGTCTAGCTCGTCGAGTGTTGCAGTCTATTGACCGAAGGTCGTGTTCAACCAACAGATTTGCTCTATCGGCTTACCCGTGGTGCGGGTTAAGGCTATACCTTGCCTGATTGGCGTCCTATGATCGATGGCCATGTCGGGCCTGAAGGCCTGGCACTCATTCAAAGCGAGGGAATATGCAGGGAGTGACGGGATTGAGATCAGCGCGGCTGTGGCTGATGGCACTGTTGGCAGTAGCCATGGTGGGGTGTGCCAGTGTTGACCGGCCTGAGATTCGCCATTTGCCCGAAAGGGTCGAGCTCAATGGCGTCCCTTTTTTTCGGGGAAACGCCCAGCAAAGTGGCCCGCATGTACTGGCCAGTATGCTCGGAGAGCAACAGATCAGAATCACCCCGGGGCTTTTAACCAAGCCATTGAAACTGCCGGGAGCTGAGGCGTCTCTGCAAGGCAATATGGAGCAACTGGCTGCTGAGTACGGGCTGATGGTGTATCCGCTGGACAAGTCCTTGCCTGCGTTACTGACGCAGGTGGCGGCGGGGTATCCGGTGATGTTGCGCTTCAATGAAGGCCGGGTCTGGAGCGAACCGCGTTACGCCATGTTGGTAGGCTATAACCGCGCCAAGCAGACCGTTTTGTTGCAAGCGGGCATGGATCGGCGCCGGTTGATGGACTTCAAGGTGTTCGAATCGGCCTGGGCAGATGCCGGGAGCTGGGCGGTTCTGATCGTATCGCCTGGGCAATTGCCCGCCAACGTCGACAGGGCGCGCTGGCTGAAAGCCGCCAATGACCTGTCGCGAGCCGGTCAGGAGCAGGCGGCAGCCAAGGCCGTTCGGGCCCTGGATGCACATCAATAACCAGCCCCATCCTTGTGTTCATACAGTCTTGATCAGCCTGCAGAGTGGGCACCCATCTGGCGGGCGGCTCAAAATCTTGTGGGAGCCTGGCTTGCCAGCGATGCAGGCGACGCGATGTGTGAGGAGTCGCGGTGATGCAATCGCTGGCAAGTGCAGATCAATCTTAAAAACCGTACTTGTCGCGCAGGCTGTAGTACCAGGCCCCCAGCGCAGTCAGTGGCGTGCGTAACAGTTGTCCACCGGGGAAGGGGTAGTGTGGCAGGTCAGCAAAGGCATCGAAACGCTCAGCCTGCCCGCGCAAGGCTTCAGCCAGCACCTTGCCGGCCAGGTGGGTGTAAGTCACCCCGTGGCCGCTGCAACCCTGCGAGTAATAGATGTTGTCACCGATACGGCCGACTTGAGGCAGGCGTGACAGCGTCAGCAGGAAGTTGCCGGTCCACGCGTAGTCAATCTTCACGTCTTTGAGCTGCGGGAAGGCTTTAAGCATTTTCGGCCGAATTATCTTCTCGATATTGGCCGGGTCCCGCGCGCCGTATACCACGCCACCGCCAAAGATCAGGCGTTTGTCGCCAGACAAACGATAGTAATCGAGCAGGTAGTTACAGTCTTCGACGCAATAGTCTTGCGGCAACAGGGTTTTTGCCAACTCTTCACTCAATGGCTCAGTCGTGATGACCTGTGTGCCGCATGGCATGGATTTGGAGGCCAGCTCAGGCACCAGATTGCCCAGGTAAGCATTACCCGCGACGATAATGAACTTGGCTCGGACCTTGCCCTGCGGCGTGTGCACCACAGGATTAGCACCACGCTCAATACGGATGGCCGGGGACTGCTCGTAGATTGTGCCGCCCAGCGACTCAACCGCAGCGGCTTCACCCAATGCCAGATTGAGCGGGTGAATATGCCCGCCACTCATGTCCAGCAGCCCGCCCTGATACTGATCGCAGGCGACCACTTCACGAATCCGGCGCTGATCCAGCAACTCCAGTTGAGTATTGCCATAACGCTCCCAGAGCTTCTTCTGCGCCTCCAGATGGCCCATTTGCTTGCTGGTAATAGCTGCAAATACACCGCCGTCCTTCAGATCACACTGGATCTGATACTTGGCCACGCGCTCACGGATAATCTTGCCGCCCTCAAACGCCATCTGCCCTAACAACTGCGCTTGCTTGGCCCCGACCGTGCGTTCAATCACATCAATGTCACGGCTATAACTGTTAACGATCTGGCCACCGTTGCGGCCTGAAGCGCCAAAGCCCACCTTGGCAGCTTCCAGCACTGTCACCTTAAAACCGTGTTCCAGCAAAAACAGCGCACTCGACAGCCCGGTATAACCGGCACCAATTACACAGACGTCAGTCTCAACCTCGCCTTGCAGGCCCGGGCGCTCCGGAACCGGGTTGGCAGAAGCCGCATAGTAGGACTGGGGATAGGGGGTGTTCGACATTCTGCAGCCTCTGTTTTATATTTTTTACGAGTAAGGCCGATGCTACCTGAGTTGAAAACAGCCCGCCAGCCACCCCGATACGTACATTTTTACGGCTCAAATAAAAAATTCGACTATTCATAGGGTTAGCTGCAAAAAAGGTGTTGACACCCCTCCGCAAATCTATAGAATGCGACCCCACAGCAGGCACGTAGCTCAGTTGGTTAGAGCACCACCTTGACATGGTGGGGGTCGTTGGTTCGAGTCCAATCGCGCCTACCAAACAAAATCCGCTCTGCTGGGCGGTCTAGAAGGGCTCACCGAAAGGTGGGCCCTTTTTTGTTGTCGGTGATTTGTAAACCCCCACCTTTTATGAGCGAGCACGTAGCTAGAGTGCGGTGTAGATTGCTTCAGTGATTCGCCTATGTTGAGTTGAACAAAGCCGAATTTATCTACATAATAACTATGTCACTGGTTCAAAGCTGGCTTCTCTTAAGGATCTAGCAGCGCTGATAAGGTCTGCATAGATCAAAATCCGCACCGGTTGAGGTCGCTAGCAGCGGACCGAGCTATCCCTCAAAGGGTTGGCACATTTTCCAAAGGTGAGACGTCATGTCTAAAACCAACATTGTGTCGTTCGCAGAAAAAAAGGCAGAGCTTCAAACTAAAGCCGCTTTTCTTGATTTTCTTGATGATGACATCAAGAATCAGCCCGACAGCATCAAGCCTATTCCTACAGGGCTTCTGAGCCGAATTCAGGCTCTGCGCATGAAGGCTGATCAAAATCGCCGTAGCGAGCTTCTGGAAGGCTAAAATTACGTGACGGAAAGCACGCTGAACATCGTAAACGGGTGGGCATTATATGCCCACCCGTTTTTCTTGGAGCGCCTTGAAGCGCTTACTGCAGAGGTCGAGAGAGCCGCTGCGAAAAATCCTGATGGCTTTCACCATCACCCGTCCTACAAGCTGCTTGATGCCGTGACCGAAAATATCCTGGTCAACGTGCCTGCTAATCCGGCGCATCCCAATTACCGTCAAGGTACAACCTTGGGGAAAACCAACAAGCATTGGCTTCGCGTGAAAAAGCAGGGTATGGCTCCCCGCTATCGCCTTTTCTTCCAGTTTCGTTCGGACGCCCCCAAAACCATCATCTATGTTTGGTTGAACGACGAATTTACGCTGCGAAAATCTGGCGACAAAAGTGACGTGTACGCGGTCTTCGCCGCGATGATTAAAGGAAGCAAGGTGCCAAGCGGATTTGCAGAACTTTTGGCGGCAAGCAAAGCCTACGATTTGCCTGCCGATGCCACAGAGGCGGATGTGGTAGAAGAGGAGAAGCTGATCTCGTTAAAAGATTAGATCGGCGCCCACCTCCAAGTACTCGATCTTCTTTTCGTCGTGCCCTTCCTGATAGTAGCCGTTAGAGCACATCAAACGGGTCCGTCGGTTGAGGGTGTGCAAGGTGGCCTGCGCGGAGTGAGTCCCGGTATGGTTGATTGGGATTTCGGCAGCCTGACTTCCTGGTGACTTGGATGATCTGTCAACTTGCGCAAAAAGCAAAGCCCCGGAGTTTTTTGGCTCCAGGGCTTCTTTTTTTGCCTCTATCCCTTAGTGTCGGACGAACGTGACGCCGAGATTAGCAGCGATGTATCGATTGTTCACCGCTGCGATCGGTGTGTTGTGTTCGTTCGGCAGGACGCTGGCCCGTACCTTACTGATTACGCGTTACCCGCCACACAGTGTTTGCGAGGTCGTCTGCGATGAGCAGGGCGCCGCGTGGGTCGACGGTTACACCGACCGGTCGGCCGCGGGTTTTGCCGTCTTCGCCACGGAAGCCAGTCGCGAAGTCGACCGCCTCACCGGCCGGCCGCCCGTTGCTGAACGGCACGAAGATCACCTTGTAGCCCACCGGGTCAGGGCGGTTCCAGCTACCGTGCTCACCAACGAAGACGCCATCGGCAAACTTCGCTCCCATGGCAGGGACGGAGAAGTCGACGCCAAGCGCCGCCACGTGCGCGCCCAAGCTGTAATCTGGCTTGATTGCAGAGGCCACCTTCTCTGGGTTCTGCGGCTGCGCGCGCGAATCGACATTTTGCCCCCAATAGCTATAAGGCCAGCCGTAGAACCCACCTTCGCGAACCGAGGTCAGGTAGTCTGGAACCAGATCTGGCCCTAGCTCGTCGCGCTCGTTGACCACCACCCACAACTGCCCGGACTCAGGCTGAATCGTCAACGCTGTCGGATTCCGCAGGCCGGTGGCGTACGGCTTGTGGGCACCTGTCTGAGCATCGACCTGCCAGACCTGAGCCCGATCAACCTCAGCGTCCATGCCGCGCTCGGTGATGTTGCTGTTGGAGCCTATGGCAACATACAGCTGACGGCCATCAGGGCTGATTGTCAGCGCCTTGGTCCAGTGGTGGTTTATCTGCGAAGGCAAATCGAGGATTTTGACCGGTGCAGCGCTGGCCTTGGTTTGGCCGTTTTCATACGCGAAGCGCACCACCGCATCCTGGTTGGCCACGTACAGATTGCCATCCGCGTAGGCCATGCCGTAAGGCGCGTTAAGGTTTTCGGCAAACACCGTCTGCAGCTCGTATTTACCGTCACCGTCGGCATCACGCAGCAAGGTCAGGCGGTTGCCACCTTTGACCTTGGTGTTTCCTTGCGCCTTGATATAACCGGCGATCACATCTTTGGGCTTGAGCTTGGCGGCGCTGCCGCCACGACCTTCAGCCACGAGAATGTCGCCATTGGGTAGCACCAGCATCTGACGCGGAATCCCCAGGTCGGTGGCAATTGCCGTGATGCTGAAGCCCTGCGGCACAGTTGGTTTGCGGTCACCCCACTCAGCTGGCTCGGCAATCTTCATAGTGGGCACGAGACCTCTATGCTGTTCCGGCAGTTTAGGGTCGGGTCCGATAGACAGATCGCCGTTTCTTTCGCTGTCGCAGGCACTCAACAGCAATGCCAGGCTAATGGGCGTCAATGCGCTGGAATACTTCACTTCACATCTCCCGAACGCAGATTGGTAAGGCCTACCCAGGCCGTAACGATAGCCAGCAAGGTAACGATGACTGACAGGACCAAGCCTGTGGGCATGATTGCGAAAGCATCTTTGGCATGCTCAAAGGCATTGATCAGGCCTAGCACCCAGCTTGCTAGCACCAGCAGCAAATACACCAGAGGCCTGCCACCCTTGCGCTTGGCCTGGAACAGATTGGCCAGTGCGAACAGTAGAGTAAACCCGAAGAACACCAGGCCCCCGGCGATCAGCCAGGAAGCAAAATTGCTCCACTGAATCTGGAAGGTCCTGAAGTAGGCGATGTCACTCAGCAAGGCGCCGAGGAACAGAGGAATAGCTCCAGCAAGAAAAATCGCGTGGAGAGGGCTTGGCGTACATCGGTAGATGGAGGGTGTGGTAACGGTCACGGCAGGTTCCTTCGGGCTCAGTGACCCCGCACTATAGCTCAATGAGGGTACAAAAAGTCATCAGGCGCGCGCTGGCTATTCATAACAAAGGACCGTGCCGCTAGGCAGGCTCTGAAGAAAACTTCCAAAGCTGATGACTGGCATCGCCATGCAGTTGGTACGTTTGCACCCAGCGACGAAGCAAAGTGGGGTTCACCTGGAATTGAGTTGCTATAAACCGAAAGCCTCTGCCTCGCTCAAGTCTGCGTTCACTTCCACGTATTCGATTTGCTTCGTATCGTGACCGGCTTGGTAGTGTCGGGTCACCAACCACATTGCGTCCTTTTCTGTGCCGACGCTGACTTCACCCAGGTGACGATATTGGCTTCAGTGTTCACGTTACGGACGCCTTGCCGACCTCTCTATACCTCGAAGATCGTTTTTCGCCTCTATCCAAGCCGGATCAACCCCTCGCTAGGCGCTCAAGCGTGCCGTCACTTCACTCAGTTGTCCCGATAGTGCATGCAGGTTATGGCTAGCCGTTTCGGTGCGCTGTACGTTGTCCAGGTTGGTACTGGCAATGCTGGTGATTTCGGTGAGGTTGCGCGAGATGTCTTCGGCTACTGATGTCTGCTCTTCGGCGGCGGTGGCGATTTGGCGGTTCATGTCGCGAATCGCTTCTACGGCATGGGTGATCCGCTCCAGCATGGCGCCGGCCTGAGTCACTTGGACGACGCTTTCTTCACTGCGCGACTGACCACCTTCAATGGCCTGGACCGCTGCCAGCGCACCCGTTTGCACGGTTTGAATGATCTGGTTGATTTCGATGATCGAGGCTGCCGTGCGCTGGGCCAAGCTGCGTACTTCATCGGCCACCACTGCGAAGCCGCGCCCAGCCTCACCTGCACGTGCCGCTTCGATGGCGGCGTTGAGCGCCAGTAGATTGGTCTGCTCGGCGATGCCGCGAATCACCTCCAGCACTTTGCCGATGCGTGCGCTGTCAGTCTCCAGACGACGAATGACCGTTGCCGTGTCAGCGATCTCGCCACGCATCCGGGTAATGGTGTGGATGGTGTTCTGCATGACTTTTTCGCCCTGCTGGGCAGACTGGTCCGCGTCATCAGCCGCACGCGCTGCATCGACTGCATGGCGCGCGACTTCTTGCGCGGTGGCGGACATTTCGGTCATCGCTGTGGCCACCTGATCGGTGCGGTTGAACTGTTCGTTAGTGCCGCTGGTCATGAGGCTGGCGATTGATTTCAGTTCACCGCTGGCACTGTCCAGATCCTGGGCACTCACCTGCAAACGGCTGAAGGTATCAGCGAGAAAATCGCGAAGCGTATTGGCTGCCGTAGCCAATTTGCCCAGTTCATCCTGACGGATACTGGCCACTCGTTCGGCGAAGCGGCCTTGGCTGAGTTGCGCTACGTATTCAATCAGTTTGCGAATTGGTTCGACCAGGTTGCGGTTGACCAGCCACAGACTCAGCAAGCCGATCAGCAGGCTCGAAGCGAGCATCACGATGACCCCTAGCAACACGGTGCGCTCAGCGCTGGCGCTGATGAGTGTCGATTGCTCGACGCCCTGTTTGCGCAGTTCACTGACCAGCTCGCTCATTTGATCGCTGGTTGCACGGTCCACGCCCTTGACCGCAGTGTCCCCGACCGTTGCATCGGCCCCTGCCGCCACGTAGGCATCGCGGCCCTTCAGGTAAGCCGCGCCTAGCAGGCGATGCTCCTCGCGCAAGTTTTCGATGCGGCTCTTGAGTTGCGGATCGATGTTTTTTTGCCCGACCAGCTCACTCAAGATGCTCTGTACATCGCGTTGCCGCTCTTCGAACTGCTTCCAGTATTTGTTCAGGTCTGTGGGCTGCTTGCCGCGTAGCAAGACATTTTTCCACTCCTGAACCTGCACCTTGAACTGAAGATTGGCTTCATCGATCAATTGTGAGGTGCGCAGTGGGCCTTCGATCAGGTTCGCGTAGTTCTGAACGCCGCTGGACAGAAAGTGGAAGCACGCCAGGGCGATCAACAACATCGCAAACAGACTGCCACCCAGTAGGGCGAGAATTTGTGCTCGCAGAGACTTTTGCAAAAACATCAGAGGGTACTCGTGACAGAAATGAGGTGCGCCCCGCAGAAGCGTGAAAAGCATCCGAACGTGCCTGTCCGCGACCTTGGCGATATGGCGAAGGCGCGCAACTTAACTTAAGCGAGACCGCTGTGCCAGAGCTTTTCTTGAGCAAAATACACGCGTCGAGAACGGGCAGTTTTGAGATGTTTTACTGTCATTAAAATGTCATGTTGGCATTGCGATAATGCGGCTTACATACACCTTTTAAAACGTTTTGTAGCTTGCAGCCTCGGGCTATTTCGCGGCGCCGCGCCGCGCCTCGAAACGACCGCCGCGGGCGAGTGAGATTGGGCAATCTGCTACCGCATCAGTGGGTGGCCGCAGAAACCACGTAAGCCCCCGATGCTTTAAGACTTATAAGGATGACGCAATTAAGGGAGTACTCATAACGATGATTTTGGTGGTTGAAGGTATCAGCGCCAGTGGGAAAACCACTTGGTGCGCCAAGCATGGAGGGCAACATGTCATTCCTGAAAACGGCCGTTTTGAAAACGAGCCGGATCGAATAAATAATCCGGCGGGAGCAGCAGCTTTTTGGGCAGAACGAAACGTGGATCGCTGGCAAACGGCACTGGCTATGGAAGACATTTCTTCGTGGGCTTTGTGCGACAGTGACCCTCTCAAGCTCCACTACATTTGGAGCCTTTGGCAGATCGGTGAGGCGAGCGAATACGACTGGCAAATAGAGTTGGACGCCACAAGAGAAACGATCGCACAAGGACGTATTGGCTTTGCCGACTGTTACATTATTGGCTGCATAGAGCCTCAGCTCGCGCGAGAACGAGCCAAAGCAGACATCACCCGTCGCCGGAGTAAGTTCGAGCTACATGTGCGCCTCCAACATGCTCTGCTGACCTGGTACTCGGCAATGGATGAGGTGCTTCCCGGCAGAGTGCGATTTGGCTTTCCTTCAGAAATGCCAACCTTGAAAAGCATTGATGGAAGGTATGCGGTGGCGGCCTTTGATAAAATGATGGCATCGCTCCCACGACCTACTCAGACCTCTAGGCGAGACGAAGCCTTATAGTCGTTGGAAACGGGTCGATGTGAGGGCGAAGTAAAGATGTGTTCGCCATCCGCTTACCAGCAGAGAGCCAATCATCATGATTCAGTGCAAGCGTGCTTACGTTGCCGCAACGCCAGAAGACGGGTGTCGTGTTCTGGTTGACCGGTTGTGGCCACGCAATTGTCGCAAGGACAGTTTGCAACTGGACGCATGGCTGCCTGAGTGCGCGCCTTCCACCGAGTTACGCAAAGCGTTTAAAAGCGCAAAGATGGATTTTGCACAGTTTTCAGCGGCCTATCGGCAGGCGTTGGCTGCCAGCCCACAGCATTGGTGGCCGCTGTTGCAGTTGGCCGAAAAGGGGACGTTGACCCTGATTTTTGCAGCCAGAGACCCACAGGCAAACAACGCAATCGTTCTGGCTCAATGGTTGGAAGATGAAGTGGAGCGTTGCACCGCTTCCAGTTCACCTGTGTGTTATGTGGGTAGTTTTCCTGATTATTAAAGGGAGCCAATACGATCTGAACCTGCACGGACCCCAATGTTTAAAACCGTGAAATCTCCTTTAGCGCGGTGCACAGGTAGCGCATCGCGATTCGGTCGGGTTCCGATAGTGAGCGGTAGTACTCGATCAGGCGTGTTTCTTCCTGGCTGAGACGGTGAGGTACGCGTATTTGTTTGAGGGCCGTGAGGCCACGCAGAATCCGCGCAATGCCCATTTCAATCGACATGACTCACGCCCTCAGCCAGTAAGCAACTATCCACAATTGCTGCGCTTTGACTGTGCTCCAGGGAGGCGTCAAATCAGCAAGTGGCACTAATTGAAGTGTAGAAAACCTGGGCCCAGGCATGGGGGTTGGGGCGATTGTTTTTATCTAACAGGCATGTGCCGGTGATTGACTGGACCCGGTAGGGTCTGAGAGATTCGGTATCCACCTGATCAGGCCATCCCCATGCCCGTTGATGCCACGCCCGTAACACCCCAGTTCTGGAGGGACGCGCAGTTGCCTTTCATCGAGGCGCGCTCGATTGAGGATGGCCGGCAGGTCTGCTACGCACGGCATTCTCACGAGATCTTCTCCATCGGCGCGATCACGTCAGGGTGCAGTCTCTACCTGCACGAAAAGACTCGTCACACCATCAGTACCGGAACGGTGGTGTTGATGAATCCGGGTGAGGTTCACGCCTGTAATCCGATTGAAGACCAACCCTGGTCGTACGTGATGCTGTACGTCGATGCGCAATGGCTGGCGGCCATTCAGCAGGGGCTTGAAGTGACACAGAGCCGGGGCTTTCAGCCGATTGCAGCGACCCATACGCAATCGCGCGCCCTGTTTCAGGGCCTGACCGGGCTGTACGCGCAACTGGTCGATCCGACCCTTGATGCACTGGTCAAATACGAAGCGGCAGTGGCCTTCTTTATGCTGATGCAGCAGTCACTGGGTGGCCCGCTGTTGCCGCTCAAAAAGGCCAATCCCCGGGTGGAGCGTGCTGCCGAGTACATCAATGCGCATTTTATGGGTGCGGTACGGCTGGAAGACATATGCATGGCTGCAAGTCTGTCTGAGGCTTATCTGATTCGGGCTTTCGAACAGCGCTACCACATGACGCCGCACGCCTACCTGATCAACCGACGGATTCAACATGCGCAGGCGCAATTGCGTGAGGGCGCGCAAATTTCGGACATTGCACAGCAAACCGGTTTTGCGGATCAGGCGCATTTTCAACGGGTATTCAAAAAGCACCTTGGCGCCACGCCCGGTCAATACAAGCCCTAAACCAGCAGTAACGACACCGCGCAGCCCGCGAGTGTGGCTGCCATGCAGCGGTTGAACAGACGGATTCGCGTAGCGCTGCGCAGATACTGTCCAAGGAAGGCACCGGCATAGGCCCAGCAGGCTACGGAGAGGTAGCAGACCACGAAATAAATCAGCGCAAATGACCAGATCAACGTGGCCTCACCGCTGGCAACGAACGCCCCCATGCCAGCGACTGCCGCCAGCCACGCCTTGGGGTTGAGCCATTGCATGGCGGCACCGTGCATGAAGGATGGTTGGCGAGTGGCTCGCTCAACGTCCAGTCGACCGTTATCCACGGCCAGCTTCCAGGCCAGATACAGTAAAAATGTCACGCCTGCCCAGCGAATCAGATCGGTCAGGATTGGCCACTGTTTCAGAACCTCATGCAGCCCAAAACCCGTGAACAGCAGCAGTACCACAAAGCCAACTGTCGCCCCGAGTACATGGCGCAAGCTGGGGCCGAGGCCGAACTGCATCCCGGAACTCAGGGCCACCACGTTAACCGGTCCCGGTGAAATCGACGCCGCCAGAGCAAACGCTGCCATTGAAATCAACACACTCATCGTTGTTCTTTCCCGTCATGTGATTGAGCGGGCAGAGTAGAGGGCTGAGAGGTTGGGGGTATTGAACAAAACTCCCCTTTGCATGGCTACAAGCATCGTGCAGCTCTTGTAGGCGCGAGCTTGCTCGCGCTCCAGACAACACGGCTCATCTGAAAAACGCGCCTGCTGTCAATCAGGCGCGTGCTGCATCAGCGCATCGCCAAACCGTCCAGCGACTTGTCGACAAACGCCTTGGCCAGCTCCACCAGGTGCATGACCGACATCATCAGATCGCGCGGTTGCCCGCTCAAGCCATTCCCCGCCTCACTCGCCGAAGCACCCGCGCAGCGCAACAAGTCTGACGCCTGGGCCAAAGCCGCTTCGAAATTGACACTGTCGCAGATGGCATACGTGGCTGTGTCCACGTGCCGAATGGGCTTATGGTCTTGCAGGTAATAATTGAGGGCGCGATCTGCGGCGGCACGGTCCAGCGACTGTGAATCGCACTGTGCAGCATCATCTTGCAGGGTGAACGAAGGCGGATCGGGGACTAATTTTTTCATGGTGAAATTCCAGCTCGTTTTATGGGGAGCTGTCACCTGTCGCGACTAAACGATTGGGTGGCAGCCGTACGCAGGTTAGTCGACCGGTGAGCTTGGAAACCGGCGCACCCGAAAGTGCCCTGCGCACGACCACCATAAAAGCTGAGGCCGAAAAAAAGCGCCTCACTAAGGTGGCGCTTTGCGCCATGCTCACATACCGGGCGACTAAACCCGATCACTGATATGCAGTGACCGGCCGAGACTATTCCCCGATTTGGACAAGCGCAAGCGAACGGGATTTTCTAGGAAGTTTCGCTACAAGGAAAGGGATTCGTCGTACGAAATGGCTGATTTTAGACTGGCGAATACCCTGTAGCCGCTGACGAGGTACGAAGGCTGCGATCGGGTGCGCAGTGGTCGTAAAGCCTGGGATCGCAATCTATCTGGCACACTGAATGGCCTGAATTTACGACGGCTTCGTACCTCGTCAGCGGCTACATCGAAGATGGGGCGCTCCCTCCGGTGCAAAGTCCAATGCTAGAACGTCTGCCCCATGGAGAACTGGAATACTTGGGTTTCGGCGTCATCAGGCTTGCGAATCGGGAATGCCAGGTTAACGCTTAGCGGTCCCATCGGGCTGTACCAAGTAACACCTACGCCCACGGAGCTGGCCATTTGGCTGAGGTCAACACCGTCGCAACCGGTGGTGGTGCTCAGGTAGCACTTGTTCGAGTACACGCTGCCCACGTCCCAGAACAATGAGGTGCGCAGGGATTTATTGTCTTTGACGAAAGGTATCGGGAACAGGTACTCGACCCCGCCGGTGATCATGATGTTGCCGCCCAGAGCCTCGGTGTCGCGGTCGGAGTAATACGACTGTCCGGCACTGGAGTACGTGCCGGTGGCCGGGGTGTTGCGCGGGCCCAGGGTGCCGCTTTCAAATCCGCGCACCGAGCCTTCACCGCCCGCCGTGTAGTTTTCGTAGAAGGGCAGGCCGTCGGTTGAGCCGTAGCTGTTGCCGTAACCGAGTTTGGTATGAAACCGCAGCGAAGTATCGGTGCTCACAGGCAGGAAGGTTTGGCCGGTGTAGTCGATTTTGTAAAAACTCAAGTCGCTGCCCGGCACCGTCACCATCAGGTTGAGGTTTTGCGAGTAGCCACGCGTCGCCAAAATCCCTTTGTTCAGGGTCGATTCCGACCAGCCAAGGTTGGCCTTGAAGTTGGTGAATTCCTTGCCTTCACGCTCGATAAAATCGTAGATCTCATCGGCGCTGTAAGTGCCCGGCTCGATACTGTCGTGTTGCGCAGTCAGGCCAAAATTCAAACGCGAGGTTTCGTTGATCGGGTAGCCCAGGGTGGCGCCGGCGCCATAGCTATTAATGGCGTAATACGACACGCCGTCATCGTAGTAGTCACTGTAATCGGTGCTGCTGTAGAAGGCGTTATAGCCCAGGCTCACGCCGTCTGCCGTGAAGTACGGGTCGGTGAAGCCAATGTTGTACTTGCTTTGGTATTCCGAGCGGGTGAGGCCAATACTGGCGGAGTTACCGGTGCCGAGAAAGTTGTTCTGAGTGATCGAACCACCGAGGATCAAACCTGCGCTTTGGGCGAAACCGACGCTGGCGGTAATCGAGCCGGACGCCTGTTCTTCAACGCTGTAGTTGACGTCCACCTGATCATCGAGGCCCGCCACTGCCGGCGTTTCAACATTGACCTCCTTGAAGTAGCCCAGGCGCTCAAGGCGTGTCTTGGACTGGTCGATCAGGTACGTCGAAGCCCAGCCACCTTCCATCTGACGCATTTCACGGCGCAGCACCTGGTCTTCGGTTTTGGTGTTGCCACGGAAGTTGATCCGGTTGGCGTAGGCACGTTTGCCCGGATCGATTACGAAGGTAATGTCGGCGGTGTGGTCATCATTGTTGGGGGTTGGTACAGCGTTGACGTTGGCGAAGGTGTAGCCCTCGTTACCCAGGCGGCGAGTGATCAAATCCGAGGAGGTGGTCATCAGCTTGCGCGAAAACACCTGACCCTTTTGTACCAGCAGCAACGACTTGACCTGATTCTCAGGCACTTTCAAGTCACCACTGAGTTTGACCTCGCGGACCGTGTATTTCGCGCCTTCGTTAATGTTGACGGTGATGTAGACCTGCTTCTTGTCCGGGGTGATCGACACCTGAGTCGAGGCGACTTCCATGTTGATATAGCCGCGGTCCAGGTAGTAAGAGCGCAGGCGCTCCAGGTCACCGGACAGCTTCTCGCGGGCGTACTTGTCATCGTTTTTGAAAAACGACAGCCAGTTACTGGTCTTGAGGGTGAACTGATCGTTCAGCTCGGCCTGATCGAAGACGGTGTTGCCCACCACGTTGATGTGTTTGATCGCCGCCACTTCGCCTTCGTCGATCTTGATTTTCAGGCCTACCCGGTTACGCGGCTGGGTGACCACTTCGGTCTCTACCGAGGCCGAGTAACGGCCTTGAGCAACGTACTGGCGCAGCAGTTCGTTGCGCAGACCTTCGAGGGTGGCGCGTTGAAACACCTCACCCTCGGCCAGCCCGGATTGCTTGAGGCCCTTCATCAGGTCCTCGGTGGCGATGGCTTTGTTGCCTTCGATATCGATGCTGGCCACAGACGGCCGCTCGACCACCGTCACCACCAGCACATCGCCCTCGCGACCCAGTTGAATGTCCTGAAAGAACCCAGTCTTGAACAGTGCCCGCGTTGACTCCACCAACCGCTGGTCATCCGCTTCTTCACCGACGTTCAAGGGCAAGGCACCGAACACACTGCCCGCGGAAACCCGCTGCAGGCCGTTGATGCGAATATCAGAAATTTTGAAGCCTTGGGCGTGTGCAAGTGTGGCATTGAGCAGCAGTGCAACCGAGCAGAGCAGGCGCGGGAAATTCATCAAGATCTTTTATCCAGGACACATCGACAAGCAGCGTAAGCGGGCGCGGATATGGCTCTACAGGACGACATACCGCGAGGCGAGCAGGCTGGTGGAGGTCAAGCATAAAAGCTCGGGGCGTTTGGTGCGGTTAACCGAGTGTCAAGTTAGGTAAAAGTTGGATTGAGGCAATGACGGGTTTGGGTTCAAGGACGATAATGCGTCGATTCCCCATTCAAGAGCGCGCCATGATCAGCGTATTACTCGTCGACGATGACCAGGAACTGACCGCATTGCTCAGTGACTACCTGGAGCGTGAAGGCTTTCAGGCTACGGCGGTGCACACCGGCGAAGAGGGCGAAGTGGCTGCGCTTTCCGGGCGTTACAGCATTGTGGTGCTGGATGTGATGCTGCCGGGATTGTCGGGGATCGAAGTACTCAGACGCATCCGTGTCCGCAGCCAGGTGCCGGTGGTCTTGCTCACCGCCCGAGGCGACAACATTGACCGCATCACCGGTCTGGAGTTGGGCGCCGATGACTACGTGCCCAAACCCAGCTCGCCGGGAGAACTGGTGGCGCGTTTGCGGGCCATCATGCGTCGGGTGCAACCGCTGGACCAACCCGGCGGCGAAGTGATCAAGACCGGGCCATTGGTGATGTGGCCCGGCAAGCGCCAGGCGCTTTGGCAGGGCGTCGAACTGGGCGTGACCAGTACCGAGTTCAGCCTGCTTGAAGAGTTGGCGCGCTGTGCCGGGCAAGTGGTGAGCAAGCAAGACTTGTCGCTCAACGCCCTGGGTTGCCCGTTGACCCGTTACGACCGGCGCATTGACGTGCACATCAGTAGCATTCGCCAGAAACTCGGCCCGCGTCCTGACACCAAGGCCTGGATCCAGAGTGTGCGCGGTCTTGGTTATCTGTTGATCGCCGAATGATGAAGCCCAGCCGGTTGTTCTGGAAACTGTTCCTGGCGTTCTGGTTGGCCACCAGCATGACGTTCTTTGTCGGTATGGGCGTGATGATGCTGGGGCGGTTGGGGCCGGGCAATCCTCATCTGGACACCATTCTTGAAAGCGAAGAACAACTGCTACGACAGTTTGGTGTCGAGTCGGGCAAGCAACTGCTGAGCGTATGGCATCACCCCGATGACGAGGCCATTGGCATCTATGACAGTGGCGGTCAATTGCTGGCTGGCTTGCCGGTGCCCAAACCGGCCTTTGAGCGCGAAGTCATCAGCAAGGAAGGCCTAACGCTGTCGCTCAAGTCCACCCGCGTGCCAGGCAACGGCGGTGAGGGGGAAGGGGGGCCGGGCTTGATGCCACTGATCATCGGTACGGTGATGAGTGCGCTGTTCAGCGGTTATATGGCCTTTTATCTGGCGTGGCCGCTGGCCTACTTGCGCCGGGCGATGAGTGACGTGGCACGGGGGCATTTCGAAACCCGGGTCAAGCCGATGATGGGCGGTCGGCGCGATGAAATCGTCGACTTGGCTGAAGACTGCGACCGCATGGCCAATCAGTTGAAACTCTTGGTCGAGGCTCAGCAAGATTTGTTGCACGACATCTCTCATGAACTGCGCTCACCGTTGACGCGGATGCAGGCGGCCATCGGGCTGTTGCATCAGGACCCGAGCCGTCAGGAAATGGTTGGGCGCATTGAGCGCGAGTCGGTGCGCATGGACACCCTGATCGAAGCGTTGCTGACCTTGGCGCGGGTGCAAGGCCGCCCCGAGAGCATCACGCGTGAGCCGGTCGACATCATCGAGTTGCTGGCGCTGATCGTCGAAGATGCTCAATTTGAGGCTGGGCTCAAAGCTTGTCGGGTCAGCCTGCAAGCGTGTCCGCCCTTTGTCAGCCGGGTCAGCGGCGAGTTGCTGTACCGCTGTTTCGAAAATGTGATTCGCAATGCCGTGCGCCATACACGGCCAGCAACGTCGGTGCAGGTGGTGGCGACAGTCGACTTGCAGAGCAACAGCCTGAACGTGCTCATCACCGATCAGGGGCCGGGTGTTGCCAGTCAGCGGTTGCAGAGTATCTTCCTGCCGTTTGAGCGTGGGCCGGGTGAGGCCACCGCCGGTTTTGGGCTGGGCTTGGCCATAGCCTCAAGAGCGATGGAAATGCACGGTGGCAGCATCGTCGCCCGTAACCAGCCCTTGGGTGGGCTGACCGTAGAAATCAACTTGCCCTGTCAAATGTGATCTTTACACGATATTACATTCGCTTGACGGCCCTGTACGCCACGGCCCAGTAGACTTTGCGCTCAAACGATTGAGTGGAGGTGGCGATGTTTCTGGTGCACAAAAAGGGCTTCGTTGCCGGCAAAAAAATGGTCGATGGGCTGGTGCCTTACGATTTCTTTTGCGAAGACAATCCAGCAATCAACCTGTTTGTGTTCACCGGCTCTACCGCCAAGGGCAACGCCGTGGAAGAACAGACGCTCTGGGGTTTTACCCGTCTGGAACGGTTTGAAGCCCTGACCGGCACGCTGGTGGCGAACAAGAAGGACCGGGGTTGGTTTCAGAGCGTGAGCGTCCTCACCGGCCCGGCCCAGAACGGCACCCAGAGCGTGAAGTTTCAGCGGGTGCTGAAAATCACCAAACACGTCAGCGTCTCGAACCGTGTCGCCAGTAAGGCGGGCTACGAGATCCTCACCGATGAGGGCGACACCTACTTCACCCTCAAGCCTGCGACGGATCACAATGCGCAAACCGTTATCTATGCGGCCGAGCAGTAAAGCCCAACTCCTCTTGTAATTAGGGAAGTCTCCTACATTCGCTGCTGCGATCATCCGTTAGCGTTCATCTCTTTGTTTTAGGGATGAACCAATGAATACCCCGCGCTCCAACCCCAATCAAATCGACTACAGCCGCCAACACAACCGCACCGCCCTGGGCGTGTGCCCGCTGCGTAAAGCCAAGGTGCAACTGCTCCCGCTGCGCTACGGACTGGTGGAACGACTGGACCCATCCGCCGCGCTGGCCATGTCGTTTCAACCCGGCTCGCGGCCGCTGGGCATTCGTCTGCTGCGTGACGGCTGGTTGTACGTCATTGACAACACCAGCGGCTATCTGCACGAATACCGCGTGCAACATGGTGAAGTGACCCAGTTCGTGTGGCAGGGCAACGAGGCCAGCGAGGATCAGCGTCAGGGGCAGGAAGCCGAAAAAGCCATGCTGTTCTCACGCTCGAGCACCTTGCACATTGCCTACAGCGAAGTGCAGTGGACGGCCTACAAATGCTCGAAAATGATCGGCAGCCGCGCCGAACGTGATCACTTCATGCAAGTCGTCGACTTGAGCACCGCCGATTGCGTCAAGGGCGGCCAGCACCTGCTCACCGAAGCCCAGGCCAAACAGTGGCTGGCCGAAGTCGCCGAGCCGCCCGCCAGCACGGCCCCGGCCGAGGGTTTACACCCGCAAGAGTCCCAGGACTACGTGTGGGAAGACCAGCCGTTGTTTAAAGCGACCCACATGACGGCGGTCAAACGTCAGATGCTCGCGGCCTACGAGTACGACCACTTACATTATCGGATCCCGCTGAGTCTTGGGAGTATCAATCCCCCTGCTAAAGGAGTGGCGGGGATTGCACATATTGGAGATATGGATGCTTATGAGCTGAAGTTGGAGCATTTAAATGAGTGACTCCAAGTACAACCGACTACCTCATGCGGGTGATTTTGAGAGTAAGCAGGGTGTCGAGGTGTTTTATCTCGCACCTAAACCCTTGCCAACGGGAGCTACAGCGTTTAGTGGACTGCGTATGCATCGGGAGCGTAATGAGGTTTTTCTAGATTTTGCTCTTGGTAAGGCCGGTTTGGAGTTTGCAGTTAGAATCGCTGTGGGTTCGAATATGGGGTTAGTAATCTTTTTCTTTCTGGTCTCAGGCGTAGCTGCTTGGGCGCGCCGAGATAAAGAGGGATTTTTTGGAGGGTGGGTCGACTTTTTTGCTACATGGCCAATTTGGGCACTCATAGGATGTTTAATATTAATAAATGCTTACTATTTGTATCAAAGCATCCGCCAAATAATCTCTCACCCCCCCATCCGCTTTAACCGCCAACGCCGCGAAGTCGCCTACGTGCGCAAAAAGGGCGAGCGCCCTTTAATCGTCCCGTGGGAAGAAGTCATCGCCTGCGTCACCGTCAGCACCGTAGTCACCCAATACGCCGTGATGCCCAGTTCGTCGTTAATGATCGGCCTGCGTGACAGCGCCAGTGGTGAGGTGGTGTGGTTGACGATTCCGGTTGGGCATTTGAGTTTGGCGGTCAGTGAGTGGGAGGCGCTGCGGGCGTATATGGAGGAGGGGCCGGAGGCGGTACCGATGCCGTTGCTGATGGACGAAGAGTTTCAGGAAGGCACGGTGGCGTACTTTCAGATGTGCCGTGGGGTGTACCGCGAGATGCATTCATGGCCGGTGTATGCCTTCGGCTTTTTGACGATTCAGTTTTGCAGCGGCTGGACGTTGCCATGCTACTTCGCCCAGTGGGTTAACCGGCGCCCGAAAGCGGCGTTCCCGACGTCGATCCGCGAATGGTCCAAACCCTTGCCCGCCGAACAACACGCCAAACCCAGCGCCGAGCTGCTGCAACAAAGCGCTGAATTACGCTACGCCCTGAGCCAGGGGCAAAGTCTGTTGGATTATTACCAGGTCAAGTTTTCAGAGCCTGAAGTTACTACTGATACGGAGCCAGCCCAGTGATGCATGGGTATGGGCGGCTACAGACATTCGGCCTGTGCCAGTAAATCCCCAAAGCCTTGAGCAATCCCAAGGTGGACTAGGGGATGGTCGGTTACTTCTACGTTTTGGTGTCGTTTAATGCCATTGGTTTCTGGGCGTCAACATGGAACCGCACCGGGCTGGCGGTTTTCGCCAATGGGTTGCTGGCGTTGCGTTCGGGCTGGGCCAACTATCAAATCCCCGTCACGCTGTTGGCGTTCATGCTGTTTCTCGCCTCGGCTGCGGTGTTTCTCTATGCCCTGTGCCGGCGGCGCCAGTTGCTCAGAGACCAGAATGCGATGGGGCCGCCTGCTATGCCGTGCGGCTGGCAGCCACCAGTAACATCATCGGGCGATGAATCTCATCGTTCAACGCAGGGCGAGCGCCCAGATCCTCGACACTTGGCCCCCATTCATTGACATGTTCCAAGGTGAAACCGGCGCCAATCAACCCGTTCAACAGTGTTCCCAAGGTGCGATGGTGTTTGATCACGCCTTCACTCAGCCAGTTCGTCGAGCGCGGACCTTCAATCTGATAGTGATCGACGGGCCAGGTTTTTTGTCCGTGGGCGTCGACAATCCAGTCCGGGTTCAGGCTGGCCATAAATATCGGATGCTCAATTGAAAACACCAGTTTGCCACCCGGCAACAGTGTGTCATGTACGGTGCGCAACAGTGCATTCAGGTCTTCAATGTAGTGAAAGGCCAGCGAGCTGTAAGCCAGGTTGAACGTCGATTGCTCCAGCTCAAGATGCTCCAGATCCGCCTGGCGATAGGTGATGCGCGGGTCGTGAGCGCTGGCGTTGGCGCGATCCAACATCTTCTGTGAGACGTCTAGCCCGAACACGCTGGCTGCGCCCTGTTGCGTCGCCCAGCGGCAAAACCAGCCATAGCCGCAACCCAGATCCACCACCTTGGCCCCCGTGATCTGCGGCAGCAGCGCACGCAGGCGTGGCCACTCTGGCGCGCCGTCAAGCCCTTCCACCGAGCGCGGCAACTGGCTGTACGCCGCGAAGAACTCAGGCGTGTCATAGATGTTTTGAGTCATGTGGTCCTCCGGAAAAATGAACTACGTGCTCTGTTGTGAATGCTAAAAAATTTCGACTGGTGCAGGTATACAGACTTGGGTGTCACGTAGCACCGCGATTTTCAGTACGATTTTTAGCCGGTAAGTCGGTATCTACGAATCAACGTGAACAGTGATACTACGTAGCGTGACCGGTTGTCTGATGGCCGCTTTCTTTGTCGATGCTGGCGCGTGGCTGGATAAATAATGCCTATGCTTTATTGACGCCTCTCTCGTAGACACTGTCAATGAGCAGCCTTGATGCAAAACTGAACCACAAAACGCCCCAGCTTTTTGTCGTTGATGGCCGTGGGCTGGGAGTGCGCAGTATTAGCTACCATCGCCACCCGGGCTCACCAGCGGTGATTGATGAACGCATCACCCGCCAACGATTTAATCTTCAGGGGCAGTTGATTCAGAGCATCGATCCACGCTTGTTTGAGCTTCAGCGGGAAGACAGCACGATTGAACCGAACCTGAGCTACTGGCATTCGCTGGTCGGCACGCCCTTGCGAACGGATAGTGTTGATGCTGGCATCAGCGTGACGCTGAATGACCGCGCCGGTCGTCCACACTTGAGTGTTAGCGCCACAGGCGTGACGCGTACTTGGGTGTATGAAGATCAAACGTTGGCTGGCCGCTTGCTCAAGGTGACTGATCAGGCCGCCAATGCACAAGCGAGGATCACGGAGCGTTTTGTCTGGGCCGGTAACAGCTCCGCAGAACAAGCCCTCAACCTCAGCGGTCAGTGTGTCGAGTACTATGACACTGCTGGGCTTAGTCGCACGCACAGTATTGATTTAACCGGTGTGCCGCAGTCGGTTAGCCGCCAGTTACTTGAGGAAGGCCTTGAGGCCAATTGGCAGGGTGCAGAACCGGGTGATTGGCAAACAGGGCTTGCCAGCGAGGTATTTACTACTCTTTGCAGTGCGGATGCTGGGGGCACCCCTGACTCAAATCGATGCCAAAGGCAATGCGCAGCGCCACGCCTATGACCAGGCTGGGCAATTTAAAGGCAGTTGGTTGACGCAAAAAGGTCATGCAGAGCAGGTAATTGTCGGTGAGTTGAGTTACTCGGCTGTCGGGAAAAAGCTGCATGAGGTGCAGGGTAACGGGGTACTGACGACTTACACCTACGATGCTCAAAACCTGCGCCTTGTCGGCATTAAAACCGAGCGTCCAGCCGGACACCGTTCGGGCGCCCGCATTCTGCAAGACCTGCGTTATGCATATGACCCAGTGGGTAATGTCTTGAGCGTGCGCAATGAGGCTGAAGCCACACGCTTCTGGCGTAACCAACAAATAGTGGCGCAGAGCCTGTTTGTCTACGACAGTTTGTATCAGTTGATCGAAAGCAGCGGCCGTGAAATGGCCAACAGTGGGCCTCTTCCCCCGTTAGTCCCCATCCCGCCGGATAACAGCACTTACATGCTCTACACCCGCCACTACTGCTATGACCAAGGAGGCAACTTGATACAAGTTCGCCATCTTGCACCGGCTACCGATAACAACTACACCCTCGATATCACGGTTTCATCGCGCACTAACCGGGCAGTGCCGCGAGTACTTGCGCAAGAGCCGCATGCGGTCGACGCTCTGTTCGATGCCGGTGGGCATCAGTTACAGCTACAGCCGGGTCAATCACTGGCGTGGACATTACGCGGGGAATTGCAGCAGGCCAGCGACGGGACAGCGTCCAGCCAAGAACATTATCGTTATGGCGGCAATGGCATGCGCGTGAGCAAGGTGAATGTGCAGCAGCGTGGTAACGAAGTGCAGACCCTGAGAGTCACGTATTTGCCGGGTCTGGAGTTACGCACTACTCATCAGGGCGAAAGAGTGTCTGAAGATTGGCACACACTGGTAATGGGCGAAGGCGGGCGGGCTCAGGTTCGCGTACTTCACTGGGCAGCGGGGCGCCCTTCAGGTATCAGTGACAATCAGGTGCGTTATAGCTATGACAACCTGTTGGGTAGCAGTGGTCTGGAAGTAGATGCCGACGGCGAGATACTCAGCCTGGAAGAATATTATCCCTACGGCGGCACGGCGATATGGTCGGCGTCGAGTCTGGTTGAAGCGGACTACAAAACAGTGAGGTACTCGGGTAAAGAGCGTGATGCGACGGGTCTTTATTATTACGGTTATCGGTATTACCAACCTTGGGTTTGTCGCTGGCTGAGTGTTGATCCGGCGGGCACGATAGAGGGACTTAACGTCTTTCAAATGGTTAGGAATAACCCGGTGACATTGGCGGATGATAAAGGATTGGCGCCGGCTGACGATGCTGTCAAAAATGCCTATCACCGGATGATAACGCAGGGGCGAAAATTCAGGAATAACATGTTTGATCCACCGATAGGCTATGACGATATTGTTGAGGTTGATACCGCCGTTGATATTGTAGCCAGGCAGTCAGAGCGCAATATTGAGCAACTGACGAAGCGGTTTGAGGCCGTTGAGCTTGATGCACGTGGCAGTGAACTCATGCTGGGTGTGGTCGCTGGCCCTTATACGATTGAGCACTTTTCACAGACTAGATTTATTGCCTCGGATGGGAGCGCCCACTTTCAATCCAGGCAACAGCTTTCTAGAAGTGGAGTCGACTTTAATTGGGAAAACACGACGGAAGAAGATGTAGATGCCCTGGCAACTGACGACTTTGCCTTTTTTTCGTTGAGTCTGAAAGGGGGCCGAGAAAAGACATCAAGCGCTTTTGGTAACTATCGTTATCAAGCGGACCTTGATGCAATAGGTCAGCATCAAGAATATGCACTTATGCAGACCCATGACCTTTTGATGCCGGGTGATCGACCGGATGCCTCAAAGGTCAAGCGCAGTGTGATTGCCTCAAAGGACAAGCGTGAATTCAAAAAGGGTATATCGCGCCGGTTAGGCAAGAAAAAGGGGGGGATTGTTGTGGGTTCAATATTTATGGGGGCCGATATTAAACCAGGACTGGCGTTTAGTTTTGCGGCTGATTTTATGAAAATGGGGGGAAAGACAAAAGAACGCATTGTGGCCCGTATGAGCCAAGATGCTAATAGCGTCGTGCAAACTTTTTATCGCCCTCAGTATCTGGTTCCCGGTGGTATGCGCTTGCACAAAGATCAATACAAGCTCTCTTACCATTCTTGAAGTCACAACACTCAGGGCGTGCTGATTACATCCTCTGGGGTACGCCGCCCCGAGCAAGGTTTCAGCTCACCTGACCACCGGTTTCCAGCACATCGTGCTCGGTGTTCAGGGCGGTGAGTACGGCGATGCGCAAGCCTTCAACCAGCGTATCCAGCGCCATGGATGGCAGTACTGATCCTGCGTGTGCAGCCTGTTGCGGCAGCCACGGGACGTGGATAAAACCGCTGCGCACCGCTGTGCCGGCGAGGGCGTGTTGCAAGCTGTAGAACACCTGATTGCAAACGAAGGTGCCTGCGCTGTGCGACACCGAGGCCGGAATCCCGGCGGCCCGTAGCGCCCGCACCATGGCCTTGATCGGCAAGCTGCAAAAGTATGCTGCGGGCCCCTCGGGTACGACCGCGGTATCAATTGGCTGGTGGCCAAGGTTGTCGGGGATGCGCGCATCATTGAGGTTGATAGCCACCCGCTCGATGGACAGGTCATTGCGGCCCTGGGCCAGGCCGACGGCAATCACCAGGTCTGGCTGAAGCTCGGCCAGGTGTTGGCGCAGGCGGTCTGGCGCCTGGGTGAAAGCGCAGGGCAATTGCCGGGCGACGATGCGCACATCGTCGCTCAGCAAGGTGCCGTCCAGAAGGCGCACGGCCTCCCAGGACGGGTTGATCGTATCTTGGTCGAAGGGTTCAAAACCCGTCAGCAGCACGGTACGCATGAGGGGCTCACATCAGCAGGTAAAGCAGGACGATGTTGACCACCAGCATCAGCAGGGCGGTTGGCATCTGTGCCTTGATCACCGCGTACTTGTCCGGCAGTTCCAGCAGGGCCACGGGCACGATGTTGAAGTTGGCCGCCATTGGCGTCATTAGCGTGCCGCAGTAGCCGGAGAACATGCCGATAGCCGCCATGACCGCCGGGTTGGCATCGTAAATGCCCACCAGCACCGGTACGCCGACACCGCCGGTCATCACCGGGAAGGCCGCAAAACCATTGCCCATGATCACCGTAAACAGTGCCATGCCCAGCACGTACACCATCACCGCCACCAGACGATAGTCCATGTTGATGTACGAGGTGGCGACGTGGGCGACAGCGGTGCCGACACCGGCGTCATTAAACAGCAGGCCGAGCATGGCCAGCATTTGTGGCAGCACCATGGTCCAGCCAAGGGCTTCGGTCAGACGCCGTGATTCGCGCAAGCCTTGCAGCGGTGTGTCGCGGGTCAGGATGCAGGCCAGGATCAAGGCCACGATGCAGCCCATACCCAGCGAAACAAAGGTGGTGTTTTTCGGGTCGAGCAGTGGCACGCCACCGATTTGGACGTGCTTGAGCAGCATCGAGCCGATCACCGTTACCAGTGGAATCGACAATGCCGGAATAAACAGTTTGTGGCCCAATCGGCCGGCACTGGCCCGCGCTGCCTTGACATGCAGTTCGGCGTGGGCACCACGGCCTACGCCCCCGAAACCGGCAATAGCGGCCATGACCAGCACACCAACACCGACCACAAACGGCGACAGGCGATCGCCAATCAAAAACACCAGGGCAAACAGGGCCCAGAACAGGGCGCTGCTCCAGCGTTTGGGGTGGCTGCTATCGGACGCAATCATACCGGCGGTGATCAGCAGCAATACGCCAGCCAGCCAGTAGAAGTACTCGATTGAAATAATCATTGGGCCACCTTCGGCGATGCGTCAGCCTGGGCTACTTCGGTCAGGCTGCGAGCCAGCATCAGGTCAAAGCGATACAAGCGCAGGGCGTGGACGATAAAGGCGCAAATCGCCGTTGGAATCCCCCAGAAGGCAATGTGCAGCGGTTCGACATCCAGCCCCGAACCCAACAAGAAGGTGTGCATCAACGCGATGGCACCAAAGGCCACGAACACGTCTTCGCCAAAGAACAAACCGATGTTATCGGTGGCCGCGCACATGGCCAGCACCTTCTGGCGCACGGCGGGAGGCAATTTACCGTATTTGTTTTCGGCGGCCCCTTCGGCCATCGGCGCCAACAGTGGGCGCACCATCTGCGGATGCCCGCCGAGGCTGGTCAGCCCCACGGCAGCAGTGGTTTCACGCACGAACAGGTACATGATCAGCAAGCGCCCGACGGTGGCGCGTTGAAAGCGTGCGATCCAGTTTTGTGCATGCAGGCGCAAACCATGGCGCTCCAACAAGCCGATCACGGCCAATGGCAACAGCAGGATTAACTGCAGGGCGCGGGTTTCAAGAAAACCTTCGCCCATCAGGGTAATGATTTTTTCAAGGGGGAAGTTGGCGGCAAAACCGGTGACGATGGCGGCCAGGGCCACTACCAGTAATGGATTGAAACGCAGCACAAAGCCCACGACGATGACGAACACGCCTAGCAAGGGCCACAGGTTGACGACGGTTTGCATGGGAGAAGATCCCTTGGCAGATTGCTGCAGCACCAGGGCAGGCTGGAGTGAGCAAGGCGAAAGCGGTCAGGCTCACTTTCGCAAAATCGGTACGCTGCCGGACTCAGCGTGTTTTTTTATTGTTGGCGTACGTGTAACGCCGCCATTGAGCAACATCTTTGGTCCGTTTGGGTGAGGCGTCCAGTCAATAAAAGTTGTCACCACTGAACAAAAAATCTTTTATCGATCACCGACTTAAGCCGGCTGGCTTGAGGTCGCCGCTACGGTTTACAGTGATGACCTGATTTAAGTGAGGTGAGGGATCCTACATGAACATGCGATTTCTTCTTACATTCGTTTGGGTGGCACGCCTCGGCAGTTTTCGCCTGACTGCAGAAAAGCTTTCAAGCACCCAAGCGGCTATCTCCAGTCGCATTTCAGTCCTGGAAACCGAGCTTGGCGTGCAACTGTTTCAGCGTGATTCGCGTGGGGTGAACCTTACGCGCGAAGGGCACAAAGTGCTGGGCTACGCCGAGGAGATGCTCGCGACCCAACAGCGCTTGTTGCAATCGCTGGGGCAGGCGGACAGTTTTGCCGGGCGTTTGCGCATCGGGGTGATGGACACGGTCATTCACAGCTGGCTGAGTGAGTTGATCAGCGCGTTGAGCCGCGACTACCCGCAGGTAGAGGTCGAATTGACGGCGGACACCGCGCTTAATTTGAATGAACAACTGCTTAAAGGTCAGTTGGACCTGATCTTCCAGACCGACTTGTTGCGCGCGGACGGGGTGCGCAACGTGCAATTGGCCAATTACCCCCTGAGTTGGGTGGTCGCCAAGGGCTGCGGGCTGGACCGTGCTTACGACAGTTTGGCGGATCTGTGTCAGGAACGACTGCTGACATTCTCGCGGCTGTCACGGCCACATCAGGACATGCTTAATTTTCTGCACCAGCAAGGTATTGTCGCACCGCGGGTCAGCTGTATTAACTCGGTGGCGGCGATTATCAAACTGGTAGCAGACGGATTCGGCATCGGCGCCTTGCCACCGGTACTGGTTAGCCGCGAACTGCAAAACGGCACCATGCTGGCCTTGCCGATTGAAACTGCGCCGGGCTTTTCGGTGTATGCCAGCTGGCGGGTAGGGGCAGGTCTTGAGCTGAACGAGGCGGTAGTCAGCTTGAGTCAACAGGTGGTGGCGGACTATCAGCGCAGCGTTTGCGCGGCGCACTTTCTGATCATCTGATCCGTATTTTATCGCGTCATCTGCATCTGTTATGTAATCAGAAGACGGCCGACAATAGGGCAAACTGCAAGCTTGATAATGGGGAAATATTTATGGGCAAGATGGCATGGTTTTTGGGCGGTGCTTTAGCGTTAACCATTGGTATCGGCATTTTGGCAACCATCCCGCCGGGTTGATTCAAGGGCAAACCCCCATCATCCGGTATCTGTAGGAGCGAGCTTGCTCGCGATGCAGGCACCGCGGTTTGTCTGTAAACCATCGCGAGCAAGCTCGCTCCTACAGGCCGCGGTGTTGAAGCTGTCTCAAACACACGCCTTCAGCGCCTGTGTGATATCCGCCATTAAATCCTCAATATCTTCCAGCCCTATCGCCAGACGAACCAGGCCTTCGTGTATGCCATGCTGCGCCCGTTCTTCTCGGGTGTAAGCAGAGTGGGTCATGCTCGCAGGATGTTGCGCCAGCGATTCGGCCCCGCCCAGGCTGACTGCGCGACTGAACAGTTGGAGCGCATTCATAAAGTGCCGGCCGCTCTCAATCCCACCCTTGAGTTCAAAGGCAATCATGCCCCCAGGCAGCTTCATTTGCCGCGCTGCCAACTCGTATTGCGCGAAGGAGGGCAGGCCAGGGTAGGTCACTGATTCGACGGCCGAGTGACTTTCCAGAAACTGGGCAATGGCCAAGGCGTTGCTGCAATGTCGGTCCATGCGCAATGCCAGGGTTTTGATGCCGCGCATCAGCAGGTTGGCATCTTGTGGCGACAGGACTGCGCCAGTCAGGTCCTTGAGCCCTTGCAGGCGAATGCGATTGGCAAGGTCTTGGCGGGTGACGACCATGCCGGCGGTGATATCGCCATGCCCGCTCAAGTATTTAGTCGCTGAGTGCACCACTATATCGGCGCCCATTTCCAGCGGGCGTTGTAAATAGGGGGTGCAGTAGGTGTTGTCGATCACAACGAGCAGATCGTTGTGATTGTGGGCAATGGCCGAGACCGCAGCGATATCCACCAGTTGCATGTTCGGATTGGCCGGGGTTTCGAAGTAAATCATCCGGGTGGCCGGGCTGATGGCTGCTTCGAGTTCGGCGAGGTCGGACATGTCCACGTGTTTGACCACCACCCCGAATTCGCCGATGCCGTGGTGCAGCAGGGCAAAGGTGCAGCCGTACAAGGTGCGGTTGACGATGATTTCGTCACCCGGTCTGAGCAAGGTCCAGAAGGTCGCTGCAATCGCCCCCATGCCGGAGCTGAAGGCAACTGCCGCTTCGCCGTTTTCCAGGGCCGCCATGCGCGACTCAAGCAGGGCCAGGGTCGGGTTGGAGATGCGGGTATAAAAATGCCCGCTTTCTTCGCCGGCAAAGCAACCGGCCCCGTATTCCACCGTAGGAAAGGCAAAGGTCGAGGTTAGGTAAATCGGTGCAATGACTGCGCCGCCATGCTCCAGTGGGTTGTAGCCGTGATGAATGGCGCGGGTAGAAAAGCCGAAGTCTTTTTTGTTGTTTTCCATGAGTAACTCTCCGATATTTCCTACGATGCTATGCTCAAAATCGACGTAAAAAATTCCAAACTGGTCTGCCAATTAACGTTTTATTGGGACAAAAGCCAGCCATGACGCTCGTTGGAGGCACAGCATGCCCATCACTCTGGATAGAACCGACAAAGCCTTGCTCGAGGCCCTGCAAGGTAATGCCCGATTAACCGTCGCTGAGTTGGCCGAGCGTGTTTCGCTGACCACTTCGCCCTGTTGGCGCCGGGTAAAAATGCTTGAGGACAGTGGGTTGATTACCGGTTATCAGGCGATCATTTCGCCTAAAGAGCTTGGGTATGGTGTGACTGCTTTCGTCAGTCTGATGATGGCATCACATTCCCGTGAAACAGCTAGAAGCTTCGAGCAGCGGTTGCTGGAAATTCCGGAAATTGTCGCTTGCCATAACATTTCGGGGCGTTATGACTTCTTGCTGGAAGTGGTGGCCAAAGATTTGGAATCATTCGGTGAGTTTGCCCGTGAAACCCTGCAAACATTGCCGGCAGTCAAAGAGATTTATTCAAGTTTTTCGTTTAAATCGATTAAGCCTCTACGAGTGATTCCAGTCTTGTAGTCAGCACGTACCCTGTGTAAGGGCTGTCTTAAAGGTCTGTGAGTTAGCTCTGTTAGTGTGTTTTGCAGCCGTAATTAGGGGAAGTGAGTGCTTCACTTTTAGTTCTATTCACTAAGAGTGCACAGCATGTTGACGCGAGAGTTAATGTTACAACTTTTCCCTGAAGGTACGGCGTTTGTAGATATCTATCTGCCCTTTGTGCAGCGGGTTACTTTAAAGAGGGCGATCAACACACCTCGACGGCTGGCCGCTTTTCTTGCCCAGGTCGGGCACGAAAGCGCCGGGTTTACGGTTTTGCTCGAAAACCTCAATTACAGCGCAGAGGGGCTGGCCGCAACTTGGGGCTCGCGCTTTGCGCAAAAGGACTCCGCCGGTAACTACATCATGAACATGGACGGTGGGCGCTTGCGGCGTGTGCCCAATAGTGATGCACAAAAACTCCAGCGCAAACCCGAAGCCATAGCCAATCGGGTCTACAGCAGTCGCTTGGGCAATGGTGATGAATTGACGGGAGAGGGCTGGTTATACCGAGGGCGGGGTTTGATTCAGATCACCGGAAAAACCAATTATCAGATGTGCAGCCTCGGCCTGTTTGGTGATGAGCGATTATTGACGGCTCCGCAACTACTGCAGGAGTGGCAATGGGCTGTGGAGTCCGCGGCGTGGTATTGGGATTCGCGCAATGTGAATGCGTTGGTCGATGCCGATGACTTCGAGCGCGTCACCAAGGCGATCAATGGTGGTCTTCATGGTCATGCCCAGCGTGTCGCGTTGTATCAAAAGGCGCTGCAATTATTGGGCTAATGATCGGCAGGAGATCAGGCCATAATGTCAGGGCATTTTTACCCAGCCCTGCAGGAGTTTTGAAACAGTGATGTTTGAAATAAAACCTATGACCCCGGAAGTTTATCGTCAGCAAACTCGACGCAGCACGCTTTATATCGCGCTGACTTTCGCGGTTCTGGCGTTACTGGTGTCCGCCTTGGCGGTGATGCTGTGGGGTGTCGATGGTGGCGACAATTTTCGCTTGAACCTGGCAGGCGTCATCGTGGCCCTGGGGTTGACCATTGCGCTGGTGCGCTTCAGATTTTGGTCGCAGCCCTGGATGGCACCAGCCGTCTATGGTTGGCAGCTCAAACGCAGCCTGATGAAGGTCACCAACGTTATGCACCATGTTACGGCGGGGGTGATGGTGGGTGATGCCAGTGCGATCAAGCTGTTGCGCTTTTATCACTTGGGCATCACCCAGATGTATCAATTGGACGCCAATTCGAGCGCGTTGAGCCAGATGGTGCGAGAGATTGATCTGCATCGGGCACGCCTGGAGGCGCTCGGTATTGATCCTGAGCAGACTCGTTTGGACCCAGCCTGGCTTGAGGCGGTGAAGAAGTTTGCGCCGTTGAAGTAAGACACCTCTTTTGGCGAGCTGCGTTACGTAGCAGTGGACGAGTAGAACGAGGCCACGTCCGACTGCACAGCAGTCGTAAAACCTTGCCACTCGGTTCTTCAGCTATACCGTGAAAGCCGGTTTTACGAGGACTACGTCCTCGGACGTAGCCTCGCGCTGCTCGTCAACTGCTACAGAGCGCTCTGTTAGCTCACGACTCGATAACACGGCACATATGCAGCGCCGCCCGGCAGTTTCATGCGGTGTTGCTCGACGAATGCTTGCAGCAGTTTGTCCAACGGCTCCATCACCGCCGCGTCACCGTGGATTTCGTAAGGCCCGTGTTGCTCAATCATCTGAATGCCTTTCTCTTTCACGTTACCTGACACAATCCCGGAAAATGCCCGGCGCAGGTTGACCGCCAGCTCGTGCGGTGGCAGGTCGCGGCGCAATTGCAGGCTGGCCATATTGGCGTGGGTCGGGTCGAACGGGCGCTGGAAACCCTCATCGATTTTCAACAGCCAGTTGAAGTGGAACGCGTCATTGCGCTCGCGACGGAACTGCTTCACCGCCTTGAGACCTGAGGTCATTTGGCGGGCCACTTCAGCCGGGTTGTCGATGATGATCTGGTAATGCTGCTGCGCCGCGTCGCCCAGGGTTGCGCCGACAAATTCGTGCAGTTGTTGCAGGTAAGGCGCCGCCTCTTTTGGCCCGGTTAAAATCACCGGGAACGGCACGTCATGGTTGTCCGGGTGCATCAAAATCCCGAGCAGGTAGAGAAATTCTTCGGCTGTTCCAGCACCGCCCGGAAAAATAATCACGCCGTGGCCCACGCGCACAAACGCTTCAAGGCGCTTTTCGATGTCGGGCAGGATCACCAGCTCGTTAACGATCGGGTTGGGTGCTTCGGCGGCGATGATGCCCGGCTCGGTAAGCCCCAAATAACGCCCTCCAGTCAATCGCTGCTTGGCGTGGGAAATGGTCGCGCCTTTCATCGGGCCTTTCATCACGCCGGGGCCGCAGCCGGTGCAAATGTCGAGACTGCGCAGGCCCAGTTCGTGGCCAACCTTTTTGGTGTACTTGTACTCTTCGGTGTTGATCGAGTGCCCACCCCAGCACACTACAATTTTAGGCTCGACCCCTGGGCGCAGCGTGCGGGCATTGCGCAACAGATGGAACACGTAGTCGGTGATGCCTGCGGAGTTGCTCAGGTCGATACGCGGGCTTTCGAGGCCGCTCTGGGTGTAGACGATATCGCGCAAGGCGCTGAACAGCATTTCACGGGTGCTGGCGATCATTTCGCCGTCAACAAAGGCATCAGCTGGCGCGTTGAGCAGTTCAAGGCGAACGCCACGGTCTTGTTGATGAATGCGGACTTCGAAGTCCTTGTAGGCTTCAAGAATGGTTTTGGCGTTATCGACGTGGGCGCCGGTGTTGAGAATGGCCAGTACGCACTGGCGAAACAGTGTGTAGCTGCTGCCTGAGCCAACTTCGCTCAATTGCTGCACTTCACGTTGTGAAAGCGTCTCCAGGCTGCCTTTTGGGCTGACCGAGGCGTTGATGACGTGTCTTTGGACCATAGTTGACTTCCTTGAGCAGGGCAAAAAGTTGCTTGGCGCAGCCATTGAGTTCGTATAAGTCGTGCAGAACAGGCGAGCGAGGCGTCCCAACTCTTACGTCTTTAGATTGATTCGCTTTAAGCATAGTAGCCTTGGGTGATGGCTGTAAAAGGGCCATCCACCTCAGGTCAACGACCGGTCGCTACAGTAACATTGGTGTCGCATAAGACCAGCGCAGCGCTACTGGCGACTTAATGTTGCTACTGGCGCTGCCAGGGAAGCGTATGAGGTAACCTCTGGCGCAGATTGGGATGGGTATCTCACATAAGGGCATACAGATGATTATTACCACCACGAACACCATCGAAGGCCGTCAGATAACAGAGTATCTGGGGGTTGTCAGCGCGGAGTCAGTACACGGCATTAACGTGGTACGAGATTTTTTTACCGGAATGCGCGACTTTTTTGGCGGGCGCTCTCAGACCCTGGAACGGGCACTGAAGGAAGCGCGTGCGCAAGTGACAGATGAAATTCGCGACAGGGCGGGCAGTGCTGACGCGATTGTAGGGCTGAACTTCGAAATCAGCATGCCTTCAGGCCGTGGTGGCATGTTGGTAGTGTTTGCCACGGGCACTGCGGTTCGTTTGGGTTAAATCGAAAGTGCTGTGGATTCGACCGCCGTTCACGGCGGCCGAATTAAAACGCCTGCGGGGGGCAGGTTAGATCGTGGAGGCCTGCGATGTCGCTGCGGTATTTTTGGACAGCGCGTCCTGAAGCTTTTGTTCTTGTTCAGGTGACAGGGAGGTACGCAAAACCTTGCCTTTGAAATCTGAATCTTCCAGCTCTTTCAGTACTTTTTCTGGCTGGAACTTGCGTAACAGCACGAACAGGGCTGAGGAGTTATTCGGGATTGTTTCACTCAACGACTTGATGAATTCGTCATCAATCCCGTAATCGCTCAGCGAGCCCGACAGTGCGCCTGTGCCAGCGCCCAGCGCGCCGCCGATAGCAAAGCCGGCCAGCGGGTTGAGAAACAGTAACCCCACCAGTGCGCCCCACAGTCCGCCGGTGACCAGGCCCGAAGTGGCGCCTAGTGCCGTCAGGTTGACACTTTGCTTGATGTGGATCTTGCCCTCAGCGTTGCGCACAACGATGACCGCATCTTCCAGCTCGACCAAATGCTCTTTGCTCAGCGAAACCATTTTGGTGAGGGCGCGATCTGCTTTCTCGGTGTCTGAAAATCCCACTACGATTAAATCGGACATGTCTTTCATTCCTTGACGGTACAGGTCCAGCCCGAGGAGGGCTGAGATCAGGAGGAGTTTCTCAGGGCGTGACAACGCATAAACGCCTTGCTGCGCAGCGGTTCAGATAGGTTGAGCCTTCTGCGAGGGATGAGCGTGGTCGCAAACCTTAAAACGGTCAAGTCGACAGGAGCTGTCTGTAAGCAATCAGAGAGGATTGATCAAGGAAGAGGGCGTAGCTGAGCTGAGGAGGGCTGGCTGGGCAGCCCTGACACTCACTCCAAGGGCTGTGACCTCGGAGACTCAGGTGTGATCGTTTTTATCCGGTGCAGTCAAGCCAGCTTGAATACGTTGGTAGATTTCTTCACGGTGGACGGCGACATCTTTCGGCGCGTTGATGCCGATTCTGACCTGCTGTCCGCTGACACCTAAAATAGTGATCGTAATATCGTCACCGATATTTATGCTTTCACCAACTTTGCGGGTGAGTATCAGCATTTTTTTCTCCTTGATGGCTTTGTAAGGCACGTCTCTGAGACGGCGCGGCTTCGGTCATTGCTACAGAATACTGCTAAGTGCATATAAATGCGCCGCTCATTCGTGACGTCATAACCAGAGGTTTAATTCCCTGCACGAGGGACAATCTGGCGTACACGCCTTAAATTGGGGCAGATTAGATTCGTTCAAGGAGAGCAAAGGCCGCTGCCCCAGTGATAAAATCGACCTACTCAAACAGACAGGGGGAAACGCAGTGCGTAAAGTCATCGTGATGACAGCAATATTGGCCTTGACGGCTTGCGGACAGGAGTCTAACGATAAAATCCAGTCGGCTAAAGCTGCTTCTGAACCAACGGTGGTACAGGCGCCGGTTGCTCAGTGGGCGTTAAAGATCACTGAGGGTCAGCGCGCGACAATCACGGACACAACGGGCAGGCTCCTTGACAATGGTTTCAGTACTTACATTTCTGAGAGTGAAGGTGTGAAACATTTCTTGATCGGGCCATTCGCGACGAAGGCCCAGGCTGAAGAAGCTCAGGCACGGATGAAGCTCAAGCCCAAACTCGACGGCATTGAAACCAGCGTGGTTGAGCTGCCCGCCGCGAATTAACCTGCTGTAGCGTCGCGTAGCTGCCTAAGCGTAGCGCTAACAGGCGCTATTCGACGCCTCGGGTGCAAGTTTTTTTGTTTACGCGCGGATGGGTGCCGAAATTTCCAGGGCGCTCATCGGCGAAGCGCGACGGCAAGGGCCTTAAGCATGAGCAATCACAAGATTGAAATTCGTCGCAGCAATGTTGAAAAAATACTCCTCGGGGCCGAGAAGGTTTTTGCCGAGAAAGGTTTTGCTGGCACGGCGATGGCGGATATAGGCGCTGAAGTCCAGTTGCCACGTTCCAATTTGCATTACTACTTCAGTACTAAAACCGAGCTGTACCGCGCCGTGTTGCTGGGCTTGCTCGATGTGTGGAAGCAGGATGCACTGTGCTTTGAAACCTATGACGATCCACGGCTGGTGTTGAGCAGTTACATCCGCGCGAAAATGCATCACTCGCGTACACGGCCTTATGGTTCGAAAGTCTGGGCCAATGAAATCATCCACGGTGCCCCGAGCCTGGGCCTGGCGCTGGATGCCAGCCTGTATGATTGGGCGAAGATGAAAGAAGCCAAAATTCGGCAATGGGTCGCAGACAAACGAATCTTGCCAGTAGAGCCCTCCAGCGTGCTGTACATGATCTGGGCCTCAACCCAGCATTACGCTGACTTTGACCATCAAGTGAAGATTCTCAACGACCACCAGCCCTTGTCCGACATCCAGTTCGAGCGAGCGGTGCAGACCGTCACCAGCGTGATCTTGCGCGGGATCGGGTTGGAGCCTTGAGCAGGTGAAATGCTGTAGAAACCGACGGGGTGTGGCTTCTACAGCGCTTTTTGCCGTGCTTTGAACCTTACGAAGCGACCCGGTACGGGTTGCGCGGATCATGGTTCCAGTCCAGAAATGGCTGGCCGGTATTTTGCGGCACCATTTCGATGCAGTCCTCGACCGGGCAAGTGATCTGGCACAAGTTGCAGCCTACGCATTCGTCGTCGATCACTTCGTAGCGATGGGTTCCGTCAGCCTGTTTCAAGCTGGCGATGGCTTGGTGCGAGGTGTCTTCGCAGGCAATGTGACAGCGTCCGCAGCCAATACACGCATCCTGATCGATCTTGGCGATGACCTGATAATTCATATCCAGATATTTCCAGTCGGTGGTATTGCCGACCGCCCGCCCGGAAAAATCACTCAGGCTTGTATAACCTTGGCTGTCCATCCAGCGCGACAAACCATCTTTCATCTCGTCCACAATCCGAAAGCCATGGAGCATCGCCGCCGTGCACACCTGCACCGAACCGCAGCCCAGCGCAATAAACTCTGCGGCGTCGCGCCAACTGCCAATGCCACCAATCCCACTGATCGGGAGGCCTTTGGTCAGCGAGTCGCGGGCGATCTCAGCCACCATATTCAGCGCTATCGGTTTGACCGCAGAACCGCAGTAACCACCGTGGGTGCTTTGGTTACCCACCGTTGGCATCGCCACCATCCGTTCCAGGTCGACACTGGTGATCGAGTTGATGGTGTTGATCAACGACACTGCATCGGCCCCGCCGCGATGAGCCGCACGGGCGCTGAGGCGTACATCGGTGATGTTGGGCGTGAGCTTGACGATTACGGGCAGCGAGCAATAGGTCTTGCACCAGCGGGTCACCATCTCGACATACTCAGGCACTTGGCCCACCGCCGCGCCCATGCCGCGTTCAGGCATGCCGTGAGGGCAGCCGAAATTCAACTCGATGCCATCGCAGCCCGTGGCTTCAACCAGTGGCAGAATGAATTTCCACGACGCCTCCTCGCACGGCACCATCAGCGACACAATCAGTGCCCGGTCGGGCCAGTCCTTTTTGACCTGGGTAATTTCCCGCAGGTTGATCTCAAGCGAGCGGTCGGTAATCAGCTCGATATTGTTGATACCCATCACTTCGCGGTTAGGCCCGAAGTGCGCCGAATAACGTGACGATACGTTGACCGCGGCCGGGTCTTCGCCCAGGGTTTTCCAGACCACGCCACCCCATCCTGCTTCATAGGCGCGTACCACGTTGTAGGCTTTGTCGGTGGGTGGTGCAGAGGCCAGCCAAAAAGGATTGGGGGCTTTGATACCGGCGAAGTTGATCGAGAGATCGGCCATTTACGCAGCCTCCTGATTGAGCATGAGTTGGGCATGAATGGCTTCTGCGGCCAGTTTGCCGTGCTGCACGGCCTGAACGGTCAGGTCCTGACCCAGCGAGGTGCAATCACCTCCGGCATAGACGCCGGGCACGCTGGTGCGCAGCTGTTCGTCAACCTCGATGCGATCGCCCACACGGTTGAGGGATTGCGCCAGCGGGTCGTTCAGCGCGGCCTCATCAAAGGTCTGGCCAATCGCTTTAAATACCGCGTCAGCGGCCAGATCAAAGCTTTCACCAGTGGTCACCAACCGACCTCCTTCAAGCCGTGTGCGGGCAAAGCGCATGCCGCGCACTTGGCCGTGCTCATCGAGCAACAGTTCCTGCGGTTGCGCCCAGGTCATGAGCCGCACTTGATTGGCTTTGGCAATGTCCTGTTCGTGCTCGGTGGCACCCATGTCCTCCAGCCCGCGGCGGTACACCAGATTCACTTCGCGTGCGCCGAGCCGGGCCATTTGCACCGCCATGTCGATGGCGGTATTGCCCGCACCCAGCACAATGCAGCGCTCGGCCAGTGGCAATTGCGTCAAGTCATCGCTTTGGCGCAGTTCGCGGATGTAGTCGGTAGCGGCCAGCAGGCCAGGTGCGTCTTCGTGGGGCAGACCCAGTTGGCGGCTGGCGGCCAGCCCGAGGCCGAGAAACACCGAGTCGAATTGCTGATGCAGTTCGCTCAGGCTCAGGTTGTCGCCCAGGCGCTGACCGTGTCGCACTTCGATGCCGCCGATGCCCAGTACGAAATCCACTTCTCGCTGGGCGAAGTCGTCGACCAGCTTGTATTTGGCGATCCCGTACTCGTTGAGTCCGCCGGACTTTTCCTTCGCTTCAAAAATCACCACCTCATGCCCGTGCAGGGCCAGGCGATGGGCACAGGCCAAACCGGCCGGGCCTGCACCGACCACGGCGATACGCTTGCCGGTGGGCGCTGCACGCTGGAATGGATACTCGCTGAACTGCGCATGATCGATGGCATAACGCTGCAGCAGGCCGATCAGCACCGGTGCGCATTCCTGTGCGTTATTGCGTACACACGCCTGCTGGCACAGCACTTCAGTCGGACACACCCGGGCACAACTGCCGCCGAGAATGTTGGCCGAGAGGATTTTTTGCGCCGCACCTTGAACGTTTTCCTGCGCAATATTGCGAATGAACGATGGAATATCGATGTCGCTGGGGCAGGCGTTGACGCAGGGTGCGTCGTAGCAATACAGGCAGCGCGAGCTTTCCAGCTCGGCCTGGCGGGCGCTGAGGGGCGGCGCCAGATCGGTAAAGTGACTCGCCAGCACCTGCGCATCTTCATGGGGGTGCGGTAAATGGTTCAGGGACTTGATCACGATAATGGCCTCACGGTTGTGGGAAGCGTCCTGCCTCTGTGGGCAGTGGTGATGTACTCAGCGCTTAACGGCGACGGGATGCTGATGCGCGGCGCGTTTTTTCAGCAGATCGAACACGGCCGGGTAGGCTGGGCGTTCGATGTAGCGCCCAGCGCCGCGCTCTGCCCGCAGATCGCCATCGGCCCACACCACGCGGCCTTGGCTGATGGTATGGCTGGGGATACCGCGCACGGTTTTGCCTTCAAAAATGTTGAAATCGACCTGCTGGTGATGGGTTTTGGCGCTGATGGTGCGTGTGCCTAGCGGGTCCCAGAGCACCAGGTCGGCATCGGCTCCCACACGGATCGTGCCTTTGCGCGGGTAGAGATTGAAAATCTTGGCGGTGTTGGTAGAGGTCAGCGCCACGAACTCCTGCATCGACAGGCGACCCGTGTTTACGCCTTCATCCCACAGCAGTGCCATGCGGTCTTCGATGCCCGCTGTACCGTTGGGGATCTTGCTGAAGTCATCGCGCCCGGCGGCTTTTTGCTCGGCGCAAAAGCAGCAGTGGTCGGTGGCTGTGGTGTGCAGGTTGCCCGATTGCAGGCCGTGCCACAGCGCCTCTTGATGACCGCGTGGGCGGAAAGGCGGGCTCATCACGTAGCCCGCGGCGGTCTGCCAGTCCGGGTGCTGGTACACGCTGTCATCCAGCAGCAAATGGCCGGCCAGAACTTCGCCATATACCGGCTGGCCCTGACTGCGAGCGTAGGTGATTTCATCCAGCGCTTCGCGGGTCGAGACATGCACCAGGTACAACGGCGTACCGATGGTTTGCGCGATGCGAATCGCTCGGCTGGCAGCTTCGCCTTCAACTTGCGAAGGGCGTGACAGAGGGTGAGCTTCCGGGCCGGTCATGCCCTGGGCCATGAGTTTGCGTTGCAGGTGGTACACCAGTTCGCCATTTTCGGCATGCACGGTGGGCACTGCGCCCAACTCCAGACAGCGTTCAAAGCTGGCAACCAAAGTGTCGTCAGCCGCCATGATCGCGTTTTTGTAGGCCATGAAATGCTTGAAGCTGTTGACCCCGTGCTGGCTGACCAACTCGGCCATTTCTTCGCGAACCTGCTCGCTCCACCAGGTGATTGCAACATGGAAACCGTAGTCTGCTGCCGACTTTTCGGCCCAGCCCCGCCACTGATGAAACGCCTCCAGCAAGGACTGCTGAGGGTTGGGGATCACAAAGTCGATGATTGAAGTGGTTCCGCCGGCCAAACCAGCGGCCGTGCCACTGAAGAAATCTTCACTGGCCACCGTGCCCATAAACGGTAGTTGCATATGAGTGTGTGGATCTATGCCGCCGGGAAGAAGATATTGACCACTGCCATCAAGCACTTCGCAGCCAGCCGGAACATCAAGATCAGTGCCAATTGCGCGGATTAGACCGTCCGCGCAATAAACGTCGGCACAATAACTTTCATCATGGGTCACAAGCGTAGCGCCACGGATTAACAGTGACATACCGAGTTCCTCGCAGGCAGACCGGCTATAACCGGTTCTAAATGTTGTTATGGCAACAGGTGTGTAAACTTGATTCCTGTCTCAAGTGACAGGATTAAAATCTAGAGGGTTGTTTAAGAATGATCAAACTTTATTTTTAGTTATGTGTTTTCTATCTAACTGATTGATAAATAATAATTTATTTAAAGTGTTACCAAAATGGTGCGTGTGTTAACCATTTTGGCGCACTTGACAGGAATCAATTTTAAGCGAAGTTTCTTATGCTAAATCAGGGGGTTGAGTGATGGCGTGATGAGCGCTGGCTATGTTGAAAGTAAATAAGCCTGCACTGATGTGTTTCGTTTTGTTATATCGAAAAGCCGGCGGCAGGTCTGAAGATTTTTTAAACGTACCGTGAAGTGTTTTTTTTGAGGGTTTTAAAGTGTTTTAAAACCAGATGGTTACACGTATTTAAGCGCGATGTACCGGGAGCACATAAGTAATACGGCACAGTTTTTGATTGTCGCTGCCGTGACCAGGCGGGCCAATGAACACACGTTGGCCCAGGCAAGGGAATCGCTCTGCGCTACCGCAGGGCCCATCACCCAAACAAGAGAGTGAGCGAGCATGCAAGCGAGCAGATCCCAAGTCACCGAACGCAACGGTTTGTACGAGCTGGATGCCGGGCCAGAAGTGCTCGACAGTCCCAGGTACAACCACGACATCGCCCCCACCAAAGTGCATGAGCGCACCTGGAACAAATGGCACATCACCGCGCTTTGGGTCGGCATGTCTATCTGTGTACCCACTTACACCTTGGGTGGAGTGCTGACTGCGTACTTCGGTCTGTCGGTGGGTGAAGCGCTGCTGGCGATTTTACTGGCCAACCTCGTGGTCTTGATCCCGCTGACGCTCAATGCATTTGCCGGTACCAAATACGGCATTCCCTTTCCGGTGTTGCTGCGCTCGTCCTTCGGCATCATTGGTTCCAACGTTCCGTGCCTGATTCGCGCGTTGGTGGCTTGTGGCTGGTTCGGGATTCAGACGATGTTCGGCGGTTTGGCCATTCACTTGTTTTTGGGGTCGGTGTTTGAAGGCTGGAAAAGCCTCGGCGGCACCGGTGAAGTGATTGGCTTTATGGTGTTCTGGGCGCTCAACCTGTGGGTGGTGTTGCGCGGTGCCGAGTCGATCAAATGGCTTGAAACCCTCTCCGCGCCGCTGTTGGTACTGGTGGGTGCGGGGCTGCTGATGTGGGCGCTGCCCAATGTGTCGATGACCGAACTGTTGGCTCAGCCGCCCAAACGCCCAGAAGGCGCTAGTGTGTATGGTTACTTCTTTGCCGGACTGACCGCGATGGTCGGATTTTGGGCGACCTTGTCGCTGAATATCCCGGACTTCAGTCGCTATGCCAAGAGTCAGAAAGATCAGATTCTGGGCCAGATATTTGGCCTGCCGCTGACCATGTTCCTGTTCGCTGCTTTGGGCGTGGTGATGACGGCCGCCTCGGAAAAACTGGTCGGTGTCACGGTCTCTGATCCGGTGAGCCTGATCGGGCACATTCAAAGCCCCGGCTGGGTGGCGCTGGCAATGGCGTTGATCATCATCGCTACCTTGTCGACTAACACTGCCGCCAACATCGTGTCGCCTACCAATGACTTCCAGAACATTGCCCCCAAGCTGATCAATCGCACCAAAGCCGTGATGTTGACCGGCTTGGTAGGGCTGGCGCTAATGGCGCATGAGTTGTTGAAAAAACTGGGCCTACTGGTCTCGGATGTCAGCCTGGAAACCGTGTATTCCAACTGGCTGCTTGGCTATTCCAGCCTGTTGGGGCCGATTGCCGGGATCATGGTGGTCGACTACTTCATCATCCGTCAGCAAAAACTCGACCTTGCGGGCCTGTACCACGACGGCGTGTACCCGGCCTGGAACTGGAACGGTTTTATCGCCTTTGGTGTACCGGTGGTGTTGACCTTGCTGTCATTGGGCAGCAGCGCCTTCAGCTGGTTTTACGACTATGGCTGGTTCACCGGCTCGTTGCTTGGCGCCGGGATTTATTACGGCTTGTGCCGCATGAGCAGCCCGAAAGCGGCCATCGTCAAAAGCCCGGTTTGACGCCCATTCTTATAAGAAACTCTGCCTGAGGAAACCACTATGAACGCCGTACTCGACCTTCAGCAGCAACGCCAATTGATCAACGGCGAACGCCTCTGGGCCTCGCTGATGGAGCTGGCGCAACTGGGCGCTACCGTAAAAGGCGGGGTGTGCCGCTTGGCCCTGACCGACCTCGACCGCCAGGCGCGTGATATTTTCGTCGGCTGGTGCGAAGACGCCGGTTGTACCGTCAGCGTCGATGCCGTGGGCAATATCTTCGCCCGCCGCCCCGGTCGCAATCCCGATCTGCCACCAGTTATGACCGGCAGCCATATTGATACTCAGCCCACGGGTGGCAAGTTCGATGGCTGTTTTGGCGTGCTCGCCGGTGTCGAAGTGCTGCGCACCCTCAATGACCTCAACATCGAAACCGAAGCGCCGCTGGAAGTGGTGGTCTGGACCAACGAAGAAGGTTCACGCTTTGCGCCGTGCATGATGGGCTCCGGGGTGTTTGCCGAAAAATTCACCCTCGAAGAAACCTTGGCCAAAACCGACGCCCAAGGCGTGACGGTGGGTGAAGCCTTGAATGCCATTGGCTATGCCGGCAGCCGCAAAGTCAGCGGCCACCCGGTTGGCGCTTACTTCGAAGCCCACATCGAACAAGGCCCGATCCTAGAAGACGAACGCAAAACCATTGGCGTGGTGCTCGGTGCGCTTGGCCAAAAATGGTTCGACCTCAACCTGCGCGGCGTAGAGGCCCACGCCGGGCCAACACCGATGCACCTGCGCAAAGATGCCTTGGTCGGTGCTGCTGCCGTCGTTGCTGCCGTCAACCGCGCCGCCCTTGGCCATCAACCCCACGCCTGCGGCACCGTGGGTTGCCTGCAAGCCTATCCGGGCTCGCGCAACGTCATTCCCGGCGAAGTCCGCATGACCCTGGACTTCCGTCACTTGCTGCCCGAGCGCCTGGATTCGATGATTGCCGAAGTCCGTGAGGTCATCGAGGCCACCTGCAAGCAGCACGGCTTGAGCTTTGAGCTCACGCCAACGGCAGACTTCCCGCCGCTGTACTTCAACCCGGATTGCGTCAACGCCGTGCGCGAGGCTGCCAACGATCTGGGGTTGTCCAACATGGATATCGTCAGCGGGGCAGGGCACGACGCCATTTTCCTTGCAGAACTGGGCCCGGCCGGCATGATCTTCGTGCCGTGTGAAGGCGGGATCAGTCACAACGAAATCGAAAACGCCGACCCCAAAGACTTGGCCGCAGGGTGCGCGGTGCTGCTCAAAGCCATGCTGGCGGCCTCGAAAACAGTGGCGTCGCTGTAGGCGATTGCTTGCGATGGCAATGACGCGGCTTGTCTGAAAATCGTGTCGTTGCCATCGCGAGCAAGCTCGCTCCTGCAGAAGAGGGTGCTGCGTTCTAAAACGAACGAATAATCTTGCCCAGGGTTTCCATGGCCTTTTCGCTGGCGGCGTCCCAAGGGCTGCCATAGTTCAGGCGGATGCAGTTCCTGAAGCGTTGGGTGGCCGAAAAGATGGGCCCCGGTGCGATGCTGATGCCTTGGGCCAAGGCCATTTGGAACAGCTTGAGCGAGTCCATTTGCTCAGGCAGTTCCAGCCATAGAAAGTAGCCGCCCGAGGGCTGGCTGACCCGGGTTTGTGCCGGGAAGTAACGGGCAATCGCCGCCAGCATTGCGCTTTGCTGTTCTTCCAGCGCGTCACGCAGTTTGCGCAAGTGGCGGTCGTAGCCGCCGTGCTGCAAGTAGTCGGCGATGGCGGCTTGGGCGGGCATTGAGGCGCACAGCGAAGTCATCAGCTTGAGGCGTTCGACCTTCTGCGCGTAACGTCCCGCCGCCACCCAGCCAATTCGATAGCCCGGGGCCAGGCTCTTGGCGAACGAACCGCAGTGCAGCACCAGCCCTTCGGTATCGAACGCCTTGGCCGGTTTTGGCGCGTGCTGGCCGAAGTACAGCTCGGCGTACACATCGTCCTCAATCAACGGCACCTGATGACTGCGCAGCAACTCGACCAAGGCTTGTTTCTTGGCCTCGGGCATGGTCGCGCCAATCGGGTTCTGAAAGCTGGTCATGCACCACACGGCTTTGACCGGGTGCCGTTCAAGGGTTTGTGCGAGTACGTTCAGGTCGATGCCATCGCGTGGATGAACCGGAATTTCCACCGCCTTGAGCTTGAGCCGCTCCAGCACCTGCAAACAGGCGTAAAACGCCGGGGCTTCAATGGCCACCAGATCACCGGGCTCAGTGACGGCTTGCAGGCACAGGTTCAAGGCCTCCAGTGCGCCATTGGTGATCAGCAGCTCCTCCATTGGCAGCATCAGCCCACCGACCATGTACCGCAGGGCAATTTGGCGGCGCAGTTGCGGGTTGCCGGGTGACATGTCGGTCACCACCATGCGCGGGTCCATGTCGCGACTGGCCGTCGCCATCGAACGGGCGAGCCGCTGTAGCGGGAACAGCGTCGGGCTGGGGAAGGCCGACCCAAACGGCACGGTCTGTGGGTCCTTGATCGAGTCCAGTACCGAGAACACCAGCGCACTGACATCCACCTCGGTTGATTCGGTCACCTGACTGCTGACCACCGGCTCGGAAAACGGGCTGGGGGTATTCACGTTGACGAAATAGCCCGAGCGCGGCTTGGCCCGAATCAGTCCGCGGCGTTCAAGCAGGTAGTAGGCTTGAAATACTGTCGAAGGGCTGACGCCATAGGTCTGACTGGCATAGCGCACCGAGGGCACACGCTGGCCGGGGCCGAGCACTCCAGAGCGGATCAGTTCGGCAATATCGTCGGCGAATTTTTCGTAGCGTTTCATGTGGGCCCGGCGTTAGGTAGGAGCGAGCTTGCTCGCGATGCAAGCAACACGGTTTATTAGTGTCAGCGTGCCGATGCTATCGCGAGCAAGCTCGCTCCTACAGGGGTTTGTGATTTATCGATTAATGGGAGCAACAAAACGACTTTGGGCCACGCTGCGTATTTCTGGCTCATCAGTATCGGTCACCACGAACGTAATGACCTGGGAGCTGCTGCTCGGGCGCTCGGCGAGCATGGCGACGGACACCGGTACATCGACAATTTCACCGGGGGCCAGGGTCAGTTCGGTCTTGCCTTGCAGCTGGAAGCCTTCGGCCTCTTGCAGCGATACGTGATAGCGCTGCGGCTGCTGGGTCTTGTTGATGATTTTGAGGCTGTAGATATTTTCTATCTGGCCCTGACTGTTCTCGCGGAACAACCCTCGGTCCTTGATCACATCCAGCGACACCATTGAGCGCTGATCAAGGGCCACCACCAAAGCGCCGATCATCACCAGCAGCACCAAGGCATAGCCGATCAGGCGCGGTCGCAGCAGGTGAGTCTTGCCGCCCTGCAATTCGCGCTCGGAGGTATAGCGCACCAAACCCCGGGCGTAGCCCATTTTGTCCATCACCGAATCACAGGCGTCGACACAGGCCGCGCAACCAATGCATTCCATCTGCAAGCCATCGCGAATGTCGATCCCGGTGGGGCACACCTGCACGCACATCTGGCAATCAATGCAATCGCCCAGGCCGGCTTTGGCCGGTTCCACCTCGCGTTTGCGCGGGCCACGGCTTTCACCACGGGCCACGTCATACGAAATGGCGAGGGTGTCCTTGTCGAACATCACACTCTGGAACCGAGCATAAGGGCACATGTGCATGCACACCGCCTCACGCAGCCAGCCCGCGTTGATGTACGTGGCGCCGGTGAAGAACAGTACCCAGAACAAACTGACGCCGGCCATTTCCAGGGTCAGCAGCTCAGTGGCCAATGGCCGGATCGGGGTGAAGTAACCGACGAAGGTCAGCGCGGTCAGCACACTGATCGCTAGCCACAGTGTGTGCTTGGCGCTACGGCGTACGATTTTGTTCAGGTGCCAAGGCGCGGCTTGCAACTTGATGCGTTGGTTTCTGTCACCTTCAGTGATCTTTTCACACCACATAAACAGCCAGGTCCAGGTGCTCTGCGGGCAGGTATAGCCACACCAGACCCGCCCGGCGTACACCGTGATCGCAAACAGGCCGAAGGCAGCGATGATCAGCAGCGCCGACAGCAAAATGAAATCCTGAGGCCAGAACGTGGCGCCAAAAATGTGAAATTTGCTCTCGGATAAATCCCAGAGCACTGCCTGCCTGCCGTCCCAATCCAGCCACACCGTGGCGAAAAACAGCAAAAACAGAAACCCCGTGCCCACCAATCGCAGCGTGCGGAATAAACCGGTGAAACTGCGGGTGTGGATCTGGTTGGCACCGGATGCGTGAGTGGTTTTTGCGGCTTTAGGTCGAGGAGCCTCAAATGATTCAAGAATCTGGACGGGAATATGTTCGCTCATGGTCTTTTGCTCAACAGCCTCCATCAGGCATGAACACTATGGCCAGGCAACTGTTTGCATAACAGACTCAGATATATGAATAAAAAGCGTATCAGATGCTTTTTTTGTGCGCTGCTACAACCTGGTTAACTTGAGGGAGTCCATGGTATTGCTTGTCTCTTGCGCGCTTTGGTCTGGCAACCGAGGCAGATTCTTAAATTGCGAATCACTGCCCGTCGTGCCACCACGACATCCTGATTGATGCATGATGTTGAGCTGCCTGCGGGTTTTGACTTGAGTGATAACACGCCAAGAAAAAATTGAACTTGGGTAGTGGCCTTGTGCTCGGAGGTTAAGTAATGGAGCGCTGTGCTGAGGCAAATGTGGAACTATGATTGTCATATTGATGCGTTTTAGTCAGGACACAGGAGATTGCGATGACAGCTGACTCGCGGCTTGAGCCCGATGTAGATGCTGCTGGGGTGCCTTATATATCTATGTCCCGTGACTCACGCATTATGATCGAGGGTGTGACTCCGGTTACAAACTGCGGGGCATCTTCAGTCCAGACGATTACGGGTGAGTGGGTCAAGGTGACCTGCCAAGTATTCGTAGAAGGTGGCGGCCCCTTGGCGGTGATGGTGCGATGGAGGCATATCGACAGCAGTGAAGGTTTTACTGCGCCCATGCAAACCTTAGGCAACAACCTTTGGCAGGGGCAGTTGCGCATCGATACCTCGGGTTTGCATGTATTTTGCATTGATGCTTGGGTCGATGAATACGCCAGCTTGTGTTTCAAGTTGCAGACACAGTTTTTGCAAGGCTCGCCGGTTGGCCAGGTGATACGCCGGGGGCTTGATCAGGTGCTGCTGGCCGCACAGCGTTGGGTCGAGGACCCGCAGCAGGGGCCGTCGTTACAGACGCTTTATGAGCGTTTGTCCGGACTGCCTCAAGAGCAGCAGATTGCGCTGTTATTGCACGAAGACAGTGCGTCGCTGATGCGTGATGCTCAAGAACGTTCGTGCCTGGCCTTGAGCCCGGAATACCCGCTGTACGCGAATGCTCGGTAATCAAGCAACACATAGCGGCTGACAACCGCTAGTCTTGGCCTCGCTTGGATTGTAGGACAATACCTAACTCGATGGCTGGCACCTGTGCAGGGTCATGCGAAAACTTTACCGGATGGAGAGCAGGATGAGTTCGAGCATGGACACAGGTAAGGGTAAAGACTCGCGGTTACCTGAGTATTCGGATATTGAGGCGCTGAAAAAGGCTGAGCATCCTGATCCATTCTCGGTCTTGGGGCCGCATGATGATGGCAGGGGAGGTCAGTACATTCGGGTTTTTTTACCGGGTGCGCTCAGTGTCAATGTGTTGGCCCGTGATAGCGGTGAAGGGCTTGGCAGCCTGGATGCCAGCGTAACGCCAGGTCTTTTTGTCGGGCACTTCCCTCAGGCCAAAAGCTACTTGCTGCAGGTTAATTGGGAAGACGGTGAACAGGTCAGCGAAGATCCCTACAGTTTTGGCCCGTTGCTGGGTGAAATGGATTTGTATCTGTTTGCCGAAGGCAATCACCGTGACCTGAGCAGTTGCCTGGGTGCGCAGTTGATGCAAGTGGATGGCGTGTCGGGTGTGCGCTTTGCCGTGTGGGCACCGAATGCGCGGCGGGTATCGGTGGTGGGTGATTTCAATGGTTGGGACGGCCGCCGTCACCCCATGCGCTTGCGCCATCCGAGCGGTGTGTGGGAGCTGTTTGTACCGCGCTTGCAAGCGGGCGAGGCTTACAAATACGAGGTGCTGGGCACCCAGGGGATCTTGCCCCTTAAAGCGGATCCGGTGGCGCTGGCCACCCAATTGCCGCCCGACACCGCTTCAAGAGTCGCGTCACCACTGACCATCGAATGGCAAGACAGCGACTGGATGCAGGCGCGGGCCGAGCATCAACGCATGGATGCCCCGTTGTCTATTTACGAATTGCACGCCGGGTCATGGCGCTGTGAGGTCGATGATGTGGGTGAGGTGGCGCGCCAATACAGCTGGGGTGAATTGGCGGAACAACTGATCCCGTATGTACAGCAATTGGGTTTCACGCATATCGAACTAATGCCGGTTATGGAGCATCCATTCGGGGGCTCCTGGGGCTATCAACCGCTGTCGCAATTTGCGCCAAGCGCCCGCTATGGTTCGCCCGATGACTTTGCCGCGTTTGTTAATGCCTGCCACGTGGCCGGCATCGGCGTGATTCTGGACTGGGTGCCCGCACACTTTCCTAACGATACCCACGGTCTGGCGCAGTTTGATGGCACGGCGTTGTATGAATACGCCAACCCGCTCGAAGGGTTTCATCAGGATTGGAACACGCTGATTTACAACCTCGGCCGCACCGAAGTGCATGGTTTTATGCTGGCGTCGGCCTTGCACTGGCTCAAACACTTCCACATTGATGGACTGCGGGTCGATGCCGTGGCGTCGATGCTGTATCGCGACTACTCGCGCAAATCTGGCGAGTGGATACCCAATCGTCATGGTGGCCGGGAGAACCTGGAAGCCATCGACTTTGTGCGTCACCTCAATGACGTGGTGGCGCAGGAAGTTCCCGGTGCGCTGGTGATTGCGGAAGAGTCGACGGCCTGGCCGGGTGTCAGCCAAAGCACCGAGCAGGGCGGTCTGGGTTTTTCATATAAATGGAATATGGGCTGGATGCACGACTCGCTGCATTACATCCAGCAAGACCCGGTGTATCGCGCCCACCATCACAATGAATTGAGTTTTGGTCTGGTCTACGCCTGGACTGAGCGTTTTATCCTGCCGATTTCCCATGATGAAGTGGTGCATGGCAAGCATTCACTGATCGACAAAATGCCAGGTGATCGTTGGCAAAAATTCGCCAATCTACGCGCCTACCTGAGTTTTATGTGGGCGCATCCGGGCAAGAAGTTGCTGTTTATGGGCTGTGAGTTCGGGCAATGGCGCGAGTGGAACCATGATCAACAATTGGACTGGTACCTGCTGCAATACCCCGAGCATCGGGGGGTGCAGAAGCTGGTGGGTGACTTGAACCGGCTGTATCGTGCTGAGCCCGCTCTGCACGATCAGGACAATGCACCGCAGGGGTTCCAGTGGCTGATTGGCGATGACGCCACCAACAGCGTTTATGCCTGGCTGCGCTGGAGCAAGGCTGGCAAACCGTTGCTGGTGGTGGCGAACTTCACCCCGGTTCCGCGAGAGTCTTACCGCATCGGCGTGCCGTTTTCCGGTACCTGGCAAGAAGTGATCAACAGCGATGCGGCCACGTATTCCGGTTCCAACTATGGCAATGGTGGCGGGGTCATGACCGAGGAACTGCCGAGTCATGGGCAGCCAACATCACTTGCATTGAACCTGCCGCCGTTGGGGGTGCTGATATTGAGTCCGCTCTAGGATCCACCGCTACATCTTGATTTGCGACTGCTGCGTCGTCGGGGCGCAGCACCAAATCGATCGCAAGCACCCTATGGCAGCACGCCTTTTGCGCCTGATCTCAGACCTCTGCGTGTTGCAACTCAAACAGCGCCAGTGAGCGCCCTGTCATGTTGTAGGGTGTATTGAACGCCAGATGATGCGGGCCGTTGATGGCTGGGTCTGTGGTGTCGAGCTTACATGACCAACCGCTGCCCTGCGGGACTTCAGGCAAGTTGAAGTCAATCGTGCCGTGGTGCGCGTTGACCACGATCAGCAAGGTGGCATCGGCCCCGGCTCGTTGCACCCCGGAGACTTGCGCTCGACCATCAAGCAGCATGCCCAGGCAACGTCCCTGGCTGTCATGCCATTGCTCAATGCTCATCTCGTTGCCCTCGGGTGCCAGCCAGGTGACGTCCTTGATTCCCAGTTCTTCGTTGTAATGACCCACCAAAAATAGCCCACGCCGCAAGATGGGGTAATGCATGCGCAGTTTGATCAGGCGTTTGACGAATGCGAGCAGCGATCGACCCTGTTTATCCAGCTCCCAGTTAACCCAGCCTATTTCGCTGTCTTGGCAGTAGGCATTGTTGTTGCCGTGTTGGGTGCGGGCGAATTCGTCGCCGGCAACCAGCATCGGCGTGCCTTGGGCCAGGAGCAGGGATGCCATGAGGTTGCGCATCTGGCGCTGGCGCAGTGCGTTGATCTCGGGATCTTCGGTCGGGCCTTCAACACCGTGGTTCCAGGACAGGTTGTTATTGCTGCCGTCCTGGTTGTTTTCGTCGTTGGCCTCGTTGTGCTTGTCGTTGTAAGACACCAGGTCGTTGAGGGTGAAGCCATCATGGGCGGTAATAAAGTTGACTGAGGTGTAAGGCCGTCGCCCGCGTTGGTTGAACAAATCACCGGAGGCGGTCATGCGCCCGGCAAAGTCTGCCAGTTGTCCTTCGTCGCCTTTCCAGAAGGCTCGCAGAGTGTCACGAAAGCGATCGTTCCACTCGGCCCAGCCCGGAGGGAATCCACCGACCTGGTAGCCGCCAGGGCCACAGTCCCAAGGCTCGGCAATCATTTTTACTTCGCGCAACAGCGGGTCTTGGCGACAGGCCACCAGGAAGCTGTGGCGCTGATCAAAACCATCGCGGTAACGCCCCAAAATAGTCGCCAAGTCGAAGCGAAAACCGTCGACGTGCATTTCGTGAGCCCAGTAACGCAACGAGTCGGTGACCATTTGCAGCACGCAAGGATGGCTCAAATCCAGGGTGTTGCCGGTGCCGGAATCGTTGATGTAATAGCGCTTGTCGTCGGCCTGCAGTCGATAGTACGTGGCATTGTCGATACCGCGCATGGACAGCGTAGGGCCTTGTTCGTTGCCTTCGGCGGTGTGGTTGTAGACCACATCCAGAATCACCTCCAGCCCTGCTTCATGCAGGTGTGTGACCATTTCCTTGAACTCGGCTATCTTGCCGCTGGCCAGGTAGCGCGGGTCAGGGGCGAAAAAGGCGATGCTGTTGTAGCCCCAGTAGTTGGTCATGCCCTTGCGCAGCAGGTGCTGGTCGTTGACGAAGGCGTGTATCGGCAACAGTTCGACGCTGGTCACGCCGAGGGTGCGGATGTGTTCGATTACCTCATCGACCATCAACCCGGCGAAGGTGCCGCGCACAGCATCCGGGACGTTCGGGTGGCGCATGCTGATACCACGCACATGGGCTTCATAAATGATCGTGCGCTCCCACGGCACGCTCAATCGATGGTCGTGGCCCCACGTATGGGCCGGGTCGATGACCTTGCACTTGGGCACAAACGGCGCGCTGTCACGCTGATCAAAACTGAGGTCGGCATCGGGGTGGCCGATGGTGTAGCCAAACAGTGCCTCCGACCATTTGAGTTCACCCACCAACTGCTTGGCGTACGGGTCAATCAGCAACTTGTGGTGGTTGAAACGATGACCGTTTTCGGGGTCGTACGGGCCATATACCCGATAGCCGTAAACTTGTCCGGGGTGGGCATCTGGCAGATAGACGTGGAAGGTCTCGTCGGTGTATTCGGGTAACTCGATACGCTCCAGTTCGACTTCGCCCGTTGGGTCAAACAGGCACAGTTCGACTTTGGTGGCATTGGCCGAAAACAGCGCAAAATTAACCCCCAGGCCGTCCCAGGTGGCGCCTAGAGGGAAGGGCAGCCCTTCGCGTATGCGCGACGGTTCGAAGTCAGGTGCTGACGTAGTCGTGCTCATGGCGGCTCCGGGTTAATAGGGAAATGTCCTGATGGCACGAGCTTGTTCGCGATCCGAATGGCATAGGTATCTACACAACTGGTTTTACGGCCGCTACGCACCCGATCGCAGCCTTCGTGCCTCGTCAGCGGCTACATCCGTAGATACCTATGGCGGTAGTGGGGTTAAGACGCCTTCGGTTTACGCGGTGCTCGAGGTTTCTTTACCACGGGTGGTTTGTCAGCGGCTTTGGCTCTGGGTTTGGATGGTGCCAATGCTTGAGCCTGAACCAGTGTGTGGGCCATTTCCCAGTGTCTGGCTTGTTGGCCATCAGGCCGGCCCTCGGACTCCCAGATTTGGTAGGCAAATTCACGAATATGCTTATCGTCGTTACTCATCGAAAAACTCCTGAGTTTAGGGCTGGATATTATCGGTAGCGGTCTCGTTCATAGGCTTGCAGGCGGGCACAGGCCAACAGTTCTAAGCGCCGCGTGGCATCTATGGTGTCCAGCACGGTGTTGCAGTCCACAGGCAGACGTCGGCACCAGTTAGGGTGGCCGCTGATGGTGCCGGGCAAGTTGGCTTGTTCTTCAAGGCCCAGCGCGTCCTCGATAGGCAGCAGTACCAGCGGCGCGCGGGTATGCCCCAGAAAGCGGATGCTCGCGTCCAGAGTCGGCGCATTGCCCTGGGTTTCTTCCTGAAAGTTTTGCGGGTCCTGGCTCAAGGCGCGGAGCAAGCCTTCGCACTCACGCTGGCGGCTTTCGCGCCAGTGCATGGCGGTGGGTGGGTCGAGCAGGGCCAGGCGTTCGTTCCAGTCGATATCGCGCCCATGCAACCAGCCATTGAGCGTCGGCAAGTCATGGGTGCTGGTAGTGGCCAGCGCATCGTTTGGCCAATCCAGAATCGGTTTGAAGCGTGCGCCGTAATCCTGCTCAAACAGCAGTACACGAATGCCCAGGATCGCCCGTTCGCTGAGTTTTTCGCGCAGGCCGTCTGGTACTGTACCGAGGTCTTCACCGAGGACGATGGCCTGATGACGCACCGATTCGAGTGCTACCAGACGCAGTAAATCATCCACCGGGTAATACAAATACGCACCTTCGTTGGGGGGCGCGCCCAGCGGGATCACCCATAACCGTTGCAGGCCCAGTACGTGGTCAATCCGCAAGCCACCGGCGTAGGCAAAGTTGGCGCGCAACATCTCGATGAACGCACGGAAGCCGTTACGTTTCAGGCCTTCAGGTGAAAATGCCGAAATTCCCCAGCCCTGACCGGCGCGATTAAGCGGATCGGGCGGGGCGCCTACGGTCAGTTGGGCCAGCAGTTCGTCTTGTCGGCACCAGGCTTGGCTGCCCGCGCCATCGGCGCCCACCGCAAGGTCGGCGATTAAACCGATGGGCATGCCACTGGCCCGGGCCGCTTCTTGAGCGCGACTCAGGCATTGGGCGATCAACCACTGACAAAACGCATAAAAGGCAATCACCGACGAGTGTTCTTCGGCGAAGTGCAGCAGCGCCGGGCTATCAGGATTACGCCACTGTTCGGGCCAGTCGCGCCAGTCCAGGCTGCGCTGTTCGGCGACGCAGGTTTCTTGTAATGCTTCGAAGCGGCAGTGGTTCTCCAGCGCTTCGCCGCCGACATCGCGAAACCGCTGAAAGTCGAGCATCAGTGGGTGTTCGCCTTGAGCAAAGTCCGCGTAGAGTTGACGCAGCAGCGTTTGCTTGGCTTGGGTGGCTGCGGGCCAATCGATCAGGGGCAGATGTTCCAGTCGCTGGAACTCTGCTCTCAAGCCACAGGCGTCAATCGCCCGGTGGACGGCTTCCTCGCCCAAGATGCTGGTCGGCGCGGCATACAGGCTGTTGAGAAACAAACGGCTGGAGGGTGAGTACGGGCTGTAATGCTTGGGTGCGCTGCTGAACATGGCATGCAGCGGGCTGATTGCCAGCGCATCAGCGCCGCGCTCACCTGCGGCCTGGATCAGTGTTTCCAGGGCCAGGGTATCGCCGAAGCCTCCGTCGCCTTGGCGGCGTAACGAATAAAGTTGAGTGCTGAGGCCCCAAGTGCGCGGCGTGGATTGTTGCAAGGCATCGCCAATGCTGAAACACCTGGCCGGGGCCACGGCCAGGGTGAAGTGCTGATCTTCGATCTGCACTCGGTGATAACCGATGGGGATCATGCCCGGCAATACGGCGTCAGCATCCAGCTGGATCGGCAGTGACTCACCGTTTTCCAGGTGCACCACGCAATGACAGTGGGCGTGAAAATAGCGCGACAGATTCAATGTTTTGCCTTGATCCGCAGTCAGCAATGGCGGCAATCGTTTGTTCTGTTGCTCCAGCTGCACGTTCAGCAGGCTGGCTTCGATCGCTTCGGCGCTGTCGGCAGGTAAGCCCAGGCCGGACAAAATGGCTTCCAGCACCGGCGGTGTAACTCTTTGCGGCTGGCCGTTGGCATCGATCCAGTCCACGGCTAACCCGGCTCGGCTGGCGAGTATTTCCAATTGCGCTTCGCTCATTGGCGGGCTCCCTTCGAGGCTGGCTAGAGTCTATTGAGCGTCAGGCAGATTCACAGGCTTCGCAGCTCAAGGCATGGCGGACCTGACCATTGATTTGGCAACCAGTTGCTCATACAGCTCGGCATAGGGTTCAACGGCCTTGCACCAATTGAATGGCGCGGCCATCGCCCGGCAACGCATGGCGTTGAACAGTTTAGGGTAGGCAAACACCTTGAATGCCCGTGTCAGGGCTTGCTGGTAGCTGTCCACGGTGGATTCATCGAACAAAAAGCCAGTCACGCCATTTTCAATAGTGTCGGCCAGGCCACCGGTGTTGCGGGCCACGGGCAGCGAGCCGAAGCGTTGCGCATACATCTGGCTCAAGCCGCAGGGCTCGTAGCGCGAAGGCATCAGCAAAAAGTCACTGCCGGCGAACATGCGCCGGGCATCGGTTTCGTTGAAACCAATGCGCACGCCAATTTGCCCGGGAAAGCGCAGGGCCAGTTCACGCATGGCCTGTTCTTCTTCGGGTTCGCCGCGGCCAATAATCGCAATTTGCCCACCTGCGGCCACGATGTTGGCCGCCACGGCTTCGGTCAGGTCCAGACCTTTTTGGTACACCAGCCGCGAGACCACCGCGAATAAGGGACCTTTGGACGGTTTCAAACCGAACAGGGTGCGTACATGTGCGGTGTTGAGGGCCCTGTTTTTCCAGTCGCCGATGTGAAATTGGGCAACCAGATGCGGGTCGGTTGAGGACTCCCAGCTGGCATCAATCCCGTTGGGGATGCCGCTGAGCAGGCCTTGCTGGGTCTTGCTGGCCAAAAAGCCATCCAATCCGCAGCCAAAGGCCGGGGTGGTGATTTCTGCGGCATAGGTCGCGCTGACCGTGGTGATGTGGCTGGCATACGCCATGCCGGCCTTGAGGAACGACAACTTGCCGTAAAACTCCATGCCTTCCTGCTGCAAGGCATGGGGCGGGATCCCCAGCTCCGGGCAGCAGGCCAGGCTGACCACGCCTTGATAAGCGAGGTTATGAATAGTGAACAACGTGGGAGTGCGTTGACCGCGCCAATGCATATAAGCCGGCGCGAGGCCGGCAGGCCAATCGTGGGCATGCACCAGATCGGGCTGCCAGTGGAGCTGTGCCAGATTGGCCGCTATGTCCGCCGCAGCCAGCCCCAGGCGCGCGAAACGGATATGGTTGTCGGGCCAGTCGCGGCCGTTATTGGCGCCGTACGGGGTGCCTTCACGCTCATACAATTCGGGGCAGATCAGTACATATATGACCAGGCCGTCTTTCAAGTCCATGCGTCCGATCTTGCACGCCGGCAGTGCGGCATAACCGCTGAGCTCACCAATGATGTGAATCGGATTGTCGCTGTTAAGCACTTGCGGATAGCCCGGAATCAGCACCCGCACATCATGCAAGTGACGCATGGCCCGTGGCAGCGCGGCGGAAACATCGCCCAGACCGCCGGTTTTCACCAGATCGGCCAGCTCCGAGGTTACAAACAGGACTTTCTGCTTGTTGGGATTGATGCTTGTCCCAGTCAGCGTGGACTTCCCGGCAGGGGCCAGTTCCGAGAGTGACACCGGGTCATTGGCCGGTGAGCCCAGACGTTGTTCTTGATGTGACGCAGCAGCACTGATCATGGCTCTCTCCCGTTGTACTTATTGATTTGCACGAGTCCTGCCAGTCGGGGAAAAACTACTTCCTGCGGGCCACCAAAAAGTGCCGCACGATTGGGCAAAACGACCGATGGCGAGGCAGCTTGAGGGGTGAATTGGGCATTGCAAGGAATGCACCAAAAATGGCGACCTGCCTTCAACTTGACCTATCACGGAGACAGACGGTTCAGCTTTTTGAATACGACTACCCAGCGCGGTAATTGCGAGCGCTTAGAGTGTAGGAGAGATATTTCAGATTGTAGGACAATATTAAAAAAATCAGACCGCCAGCGTGTAATGCCAGTCAGTTAAGGGCAATACGATCTGAACCTGTTGGAGTCCCCGCCCCGTCTACGACGCCGCGCTGTCGCGCAGCAAATTGGCGTATACCGATCCGTAGGAGCAACTGTCTTGATGTAGTTCCACAACATCAAGACAGTTGCTCCTACGGAAACCTTGCACCTTTATAGGGCGAGGTGCATGCCCGGTGAGTCATTAGTTACCCGGATATTGCGCCACCACTTCATCCTGGCCGTCGTTACGCAAGCCGATCACTTGATAGGCGTCCTTGCGATCACCCATTTCCATGCCCGGTGACCCCATTGGCATGCCCGGAACGGCAATACCCTTGAGGTCGTTGCGTTTGGTGAGGGCAACCACCTGTTCGGCTGGCACATGGCCTTCAACGAATTTGCCGTTGATCACGCCGGTGTGGCACGACGCCAGTCGCGGTGCAACACCGAGGCTGCGCTTGACGCTGCTCATGTTGGCTTCAACATGGTCGTTGACCTTGAACCCATTGGCTTGCAGGTGAGAAATCCAGCTTTTGCAGCAGCCACAGTTGGCATCGCGGTGTACGTCAATGGTCAGTTGCTCAGCAGCTTGAGCCATTGTGGACAGTAACAGGGCCGAGAGCGCGACAAGGCGCAATGGAGTTTTCATCGAGTTCCTCTTTATATAGAAGGCGCAAACGCAGCCTTGAGAAAATTTCAGCCTGACGCACCAGTCCTGTCAGGCAACTGATGAATAGATGACAGTTTTGTCAGGTTGGGCCGGCTTTGGCGTAATCAAGGGGCTCAAGGCTATTGACCCAGGCGCAGGCTGGCGCGGATGCCCTGAACTTCGGGCTCAGTCGCTTTGTAACCGTCCGCTGGGCCAGCGTAGGAGAGGGCGTAAGCGCTGTTTTGATGAGTGGCCGCGACCAGGGTCTGGGTGATGACGTGGTTGCCATTTTGGGTGATTTGGCAGCGGGTTTCCAAGGCTTCCAGGCCACCCAAGGTGCTTTTGTGGATTTTGTTGCAAGCACTCTGATAGCCGCCTTTGGCGAAGTTTTGCTGCAAGGTTTTGCGCATTTGCAGCAAAACCGCCTCCATATTCACCTGATGTTCCGGTGCCAGCGTGGTTTGGGTCAGCTCCATCACCATTAGCGGATCGCCATTGGCGTCGTTCTTCACTGCTCGTTGGCGCTGGCTGTTGTTATCGGGTGCAGGGGGGACGTCCTGGATTTGCCAGTCGCCAGGCCAGGTAATCATGCTCGCGTCGGCCCAGGCACTCGGCAGGGCGAGGGCGCATATCAGTCCGATTAATGCAGTGTAACGGCGTGGAACAGTCATGGGCGACGGGCCTTGTAGGCGTTTTTCGACCTTGAAAGTGTATCAGTTGGTGTCCATGGCTTGCTTTGAACTGGCAAATCATTTCTACCTTTCCTCAGCTAAACCTTTGCTTCTTATGTCTAATCCCGGACAATCGCGCCCCTCTTATGGCTGGGGCGTGGTCAGTAAGGTGTTTCTTGTCCGCCCCGGCCGCGTGGTAACGACCGGCTAGCGGAGATTCGACCGGATGAATGACCAGGCTAATAGCGTCGACGAACGCTTCGAAGAAACGCCCGCGACCCTAAGTCGCTGGAGTCGTCATGACACCACCTGGATGTTGGGCCTGTTTGGCACAGCCATTGGTGCAGGTACTTTGTTTTTGCCGATCAACGCAGGGCTTGGCGGCTTTTGGCCGTTATTGATTCTGGCGCTGCTGGCGTTCCCGATGACGTTTTACGCGCACCGCGGCTTGACCCGCTTCGTGCTCTCCGGACGCGAAGGTTCAGACATCACTGATGTGGTAGAAGAACATTTCGGTCTTAAGGCCGGCGCACTGATTACGCTGTTGTACTTCCTGGCGATCTTCCCGATTCTGCTGATTTACAGCGTGGCGCTGACCAACACCGTTGGCAGCTTTATGCTCAACCAACTGTCGATCACCCCGCCGCCCCGGGCAATTTTGTCGCTGCTGCTGATTCTCGGCCTGCTGATTGTGGTGCGTTGCGGCGAGCAAGTGATCGTCAAGGCCATGAGCATGATGGTCTACCCGTTTATCGTTGCGCTGCTGTTTTTGGCAGTGTTTTTGATTCCGCACTGGAATGGCGGGATTCTGAGCACTGCGAGCACTATGCCGGAGCCTTCGGCCCTGCTGCATACCTTGTGGCTGGCGATTCCGGTGATGGTGTTTTCGTTTAACCACTCGCCGATTATCTCGGCCTTCGCGGTGGATCAAAAGCGTCGTTATGGCGTCAACGCCGATGAGCGCAGCTCGCAGATTCTGTCGCGTGCGCATTTACTGATGGTGGTGATGGTGCTGTTCTTCGTGTTCAGCTGCGTGCTGACCTTGTCTCCGGCGCAACTGGCCGAAGCCAAGGCACAGAACCTGTCGATCCTGTCCTATCTGGCCAACCACTTTAGTAACCCGACCATCGCCTTTGCCGCACCGCTGATTGCGTTTGTGGCGATTGCCAAGTCGTTCCTGGGCCACTACATCGGCGCCAGCGAAGGTCTTAAAGGTCTGATTCTGAAAAGTGGCAAGCGCCCGGCAGCCAAGACGCTGGACCGTATAACCGCAGCGTTCATGCTGGTGGTGTGCTGGGCAGTGGCGACCCTTAACCCAAGCATCCTGGGGATGATCGAAACCTTGGGCGGCCCGGTGATTGCGGCCATCCTGTTCCTGATGCCGATGTATGCGATTCGTCGTGTACCGGCCATGCGTCAGTACTCGGGGCAGATCTCCAACGTGTTTGTCACGGTGGTGGGCCTGGTAGCGATTTCGTCGCTGGTGTACTCGCTGATCCCTTGATCCAAGCCCCAGTCGCCGCCGTTCTGCGCGGCGACTGGAAACGTTGTAGCCGCTGCGACAGCGGCTACAGCCCGGGTTATTTAGCCGACAACAACGCCTCGAGCTTTTCCTGGTCGCGGGCGAATTGACGAATGCCCTCGGCGAGCTTCTCCGTGGCCATCGCGTCTTCGTTGGAAGCCCAGCGAAATTGTGCTTCGTTGAGAATCAAACGCGGTTCACCAGCGTTGCCCGGGCTCAGTTTGCGCTCCAGGGAGCCTTGTTCCTGGGCCAGTTTTTCCAGCAGATCCGGGCTGATGGTCAGGCGGTCGCAGCCGGCCAGTTGCTCGATCTGGTTGAGGTTGCGAAAGCTGGCACCCATGACCACGGTGTTGTAGTCATTGGCTTTGTAATAGTTGTAGATGCGGGTTACGGACTGTACGCCCGGATCATCAGTGCCAACGTAGTCAATACCGGTGGACTTCTTGTACCAGTCGTAGATACGGCCCACGAACGGCGAGATCAAAAATACCCCGGCATCAGCACAGGCCGCAGCCTGGGCAAACGAGAACAGCAGGGTCAGGTTGGTTTGAATGCCGGCCTTTTCCAGTTTCTCGGCGGCACGAATGCCTTCCCAGGTTGAAGCCAGCTTGATCAGCACGCGATCACGTCCTACACCGGCCTTGTCGTAAAGCTCGATCAACTGATTGGCTTTTTGCAGCAGGGCAGGCTCATCGAACGATAAACGGGCGTCGACTTCAGTCGAAATACGGCCCGGAATCACTTTCAAGATACCGCTACCCACAGACACCGCAAAGTGGTCACAAGCCAGGCCAACATCGCCTTTGGCGTGGGCTATGGCGTTTTCCAGCAGCTCGGCATAACCCGGCATGGCGGCCGCTTTGAGCAACAGGGAAGGGTTGGTGGTGGCATCAACGGGTTTGAGGCGGGTAATCGCGTCGAGGTCGCCGGTGTCTGCAACCACGGTGGTGAACTGCTTGAGTTGTTCCAGCTTGGAAGTCATGAGCGTCTCTGTCGGAAAGGTATAAATGGCTGTACAGATTGAGTGTGTCGTCGATCAAAAGTTCTCTGTGCATCAGGATGCCGCCGAAGGCGTTCATTGCGCAACTCTTGGGGCAGATTAAATCCGCCGGGTTGCGAATAAAGCCAGGATCTGCAGCGCTTTTTCAAGGTTTGGCTATAACTAACGTTCTGTATATCTACGGTTGCGCCTTTACAGGAGTTACAGCATGAAGCTTGGGTTAATGATCAGTACGCTGTGCATCGCCTCGATCGGAGTGGTTGGCTGTGCCAGCAAAGTCCAGCAACCGGATGAGTATTCCGGCTTTCTGAAAGATTACAGCCGTCTAAAGGAGGCGACATCACCCTCTGGCGCCGAGGTGATGCGCTGGATTGATCCCAAACTGAACGTGAGCAAATACACCAGCGTTTATGTCGAGCCAAGCCAGTTCTACCCGGCGCCACAGCCCACTGCAAAAATCCCGAAAAGCACGTTAAGCGGTATCACCAGCTACTACGATCAGGCGCTCAAACGCGAGCTCGGCAAATCATTGCCGCTGGCCAGTGCTCCAGGCCCGGGAGTGATTGTGGTGCGCCCGGCAATTACTGCGGTTAGCAGCGAGACCGAAAGCCTGAAGCCCTATGAGTTGATTCCCGTGGCCCTGGTAGCGGCGGCCGTAAGCACCGCGTCGGGAATTCGCGACCAGGAAACCACTCTGGCAACCGAAGCGGTCTTTATCGACGGACAAAGTCAGGACGTGGTTGCTCAGGTTGTGCGCAAAGGCACTGGCAAGCCGCTGGAGAATGACAGCCAGGTCATGACGGCCGATGACGTGAAGCGGGTGATTGATGGCTGGGCATCGGACCTGCATCAGTCATATTTGAAATTGAAGAAATAAACCGCGCAAACATGCAACCTGCGCCAGCGCCTACTCGTCAGTGATCGTGTTCGATCTTGAGCGTAGGTGCTGGACGAAGAAGGATGGTGAATTGTCTTTTTGTCATATTTCCAAGACAAATTATGTGCGTGGTGCATAGGTCAGCCGCTTGATTCGTGTTTAACTTCGGCCTCTTCAAAAAACTGTTAAGAAGGACATCGTTCATGGCTCAAGTGACGCTTAAAGGCAATCCTGTTCAAGTCAACGGCGAACTGCCAGCAGTAGGCTCCAAGGCGCCAGCGTTTTCGCTGGTTGCAGGTAATTTGTCCGATGTGACGTTGGCCAGCCTGGCCGGCAAGCGCAAAGTGCTGAACATCTTCCCAAGCGTTGACACTCCGACTTGCGCGACCTCTGTGCGCACGTTCAACACCAAGGCCAACGAACTGGCTAACACCGTGGTGCTGTGCATTTCGGCTGACCTGCCATTTGCCCAAGCGCGTTTCTGCGGTGCAGAAGGCCTGGAAAACGTACAGAACCTGTCGACCCTGCGTGGCCGCGAGTTCATCGAAAACTACGGTGTTGCCATCGCTGACGGCCCATTGGCTGGCCTGACTGCACGTGCGGTCGTGGTGCTGGACGAAAACGACAACGTGCTGCACAGCGAGCTGGTTAAAGAAATCGCTGAAGAGCCAAACTACGAAGCAGCACTGGCTGTTTTGAAGTAAGTCACAGCGCGGTAAAAAAGACGGCCTGACATTTTTTGCTCAGGCCGTTTTTGTTTAAATGTTACAAACTAGTAGTGTGTTGTCAGAGTTCCAGTTCTTTCAGTGCTTGTAAAGCGATGTTGTCATCTAAGTGCCCGCCGGGAGCCCCTCCTACACCAATTGCACCAATGACAGTGTCTTTGTGTTTGATTAGTATTGCTCCACCCAGGAATATGATGTTGTCTGGGTTGTTATCCAGAGTAGATAGGATGAACTTGTTCATGTAGTTTGGATCCCCTTTATGGATATTTAAAAGAAGATCACTGGTGTTTTGTTTGGAGACAATGGCAGTAAATGCCTTTTTGTATGAGGTTCTTGGGGTTGTGCTATATGCGCCATCACCGCGCACGGCGGCGATAAGGTTGCCATCTGCGTCGACTACCGTCGCAGTTACCTTATAACCTTGTTGCAAGGCAATGCTGACGGCTTTTTGAGCAAGGGTTGTTGCCTGATTTGACGTTAAAGTTGTAGGGGTGGCCAAAGAGTGGCTCGACCATGTGAATAATAAGGCGGCTGTAAGTCCAAATATTTTTAACATAAGGGTGGCTCTCTTTGTTGGTGTGAGATTAAGTTATTGTTGAAGTGTGGAGATTGCTTTGCAAATGGCGAGTTGGCAAATCGCAACGTATTTCCAAAGTTGACGTGCTGTTGGTGAATGTTGAGAGATTGAGTGTTTCAGGGGAGGGTTAATGTTGTGCGACTTTCTCGTTATTCTATTTGGTGTGAGAAAGTCTTATGGCATAAAACACCTTTGGCACGCCGTCCAGGAGACCTTCATATCTCCGTGCTAGAGCGGCCGCTGAGCTATCATGCGGGGGGCATCATGCTGGCCAAACGTAAATAGCCGGTAAAGAGCCTTTTCATAACCGCCGACACTGCTTATCTTTCAGCCTTCTGAAAATAAGCCCTCGCGCCCAATGGTTGATCACTCCATGCAATCCTCTGTTTCTCCTACATCTCGTCGCTGGCTGGTTGCTCTTCTGGTCCTGTTGCTCATCGCGGGCTTGTGCTGGTGGTTGTGGCCATCGGCCTCGAAAAAAGCACCGACCGACCAGCCTGCCGGGCACACCAGCCGTTCCGGGATGATGCGCCCTGGTTTTGGCGGCTCGACTCAGGCCGTGCCGGTTCGGGTGTCCGAGGTGACACGAGGTGATTTCCCGATCTTTTACAAGGCATTGGGCACCGTGACGGCACTGAACACGATCAACGTGCGCAGCCGTGTAGCGGGGGAGTTGGTCAAAGTCCATTTCAAAGAAGGGCAGAAGGTCAAGGCCGGTGACTTGCTGGCTGAAATCGACCCGCGCAGCTATCAAAATGCGCTGCTGCAAGCCGAAGGCACGTTGTTGCAGAATCAGGCCCAGTTGAAAAACGCTCAGGTCGATGTGCAGCGCTATCGCGGCTTGTACGCTGAAGACAGTATCGCCAAACAGACACTCGACACTGCCGAAGCGCTGGTCAGTCAATATCAGGGCACGGTCAAGACCAATCAGGCGGCGGTTAACGACGCCAAACTGAACCTTGATTTCAGCAAAATCCGTGCGCCGATCAGCGGCCGAGTGGGATTGCGTCAACTGGACGTCGGCAACCTGGTGGCGGCCAATGACGCCACCGCGCTGGTGGTGATCACCCAGACCGAACCGATCGTGGTCAGCTTCACCTTGCCTGAGAACGACCTGGAGCTGGTGTTGGCGCGTTATCGCAGCGGCGCCCAATTGCCGGTGCAAGCCTGGGACCGGGGTGATCGCAAGGAGCTGGCGCAGGGTGTGCTGAGCAGCATCGACAACCAGATCGATATCACTACTGGCACCTTGAAGTTCAAAGCGTTGTTTGAAAACCGCGATCAAAGTCTGTTCCCCAACCAGTTCGTCAATGTGCGCCTGCTGGCTGACACCCTCAAAGGCGTGGTGCTGGCCCCAACGGCGGCGATTCAGTACGGCACCAACGGCTCGTTCGTTTACGCGATGGACGGCGACAACAAGGTCAAGATTCGCAGTATTAAAGTCGGTGCCACCGACGGTGATGTTTCCGTAATCGAAGAGGGTCTGGCCCCCGGCGATCGCGTGGTGCTTGAAGGCACTGATCGTCTGCGTGACGGCGGCACGGTGGAAGTGGTGAACGACAGCGCCGAGGTGCCAGCAACTCCGGCGGCGCACTTGCAAGGTGGTCCTGACGCCGCTGCAGCCCCAGCCAGCCGCAAGACCAAGGCTCACGAATGAATCTGTCGCGGCTGTTTATCCTGCGCCCGGTCGCAACCACGCTGTGCATGCTGGCCATCGTGTTGTCCGGGATCATCGCCTATCGCTTGCTGCCGGTGTCAGCCTTGCCTCAGGTCGACTACCCGACCATCCGCGTGATGACGCTGTACCCCGGCGCCAGCCCTGATGTGATGACCAGTGCTGTGACGGCACCGCTTGAACGCCAGTTCGGGCAAATGCCGGGCCTGACGCAAATGGCTTCCACCAGTTCCGGCGGCGCGTCGGTACTGACCTTGCGCTTCAACCTCGACATCAACATGGATGTCGCCGAGCAACAGGTGCAGGCCGCGATCAACGCCGCCAGCAACCTGCTGCCCAACGACTTGCCTGCACCGCCGGTGTACAACAAGGTCAACCCGGCGGACACCCCGGTGTTGACCCTGGCGATCACCTCCAAAACCATGCTGCTGCCCAAACTCAATGATTTGGTCGACACGCGCATGGCGCAAAAAATTGCTCAGATCAGCGGCGTGGGCATGGTCAGCATCGCTGGCGGTCAGCGCCAGGCGGTGCGGATCAAGGTCAACCCGGAGGCGCTGGCGGCCAATGGCCTGAACCTGTCAGACGTGCGCACGTTGATCGGTGCTTCCAACGTCAACCAGCCCAAGGGCAACTTCGACGGCCCGACCCGGGTGTCGATGCTGGACGCTAACGACCAGCTGAAAACCCCGCAGGAATACGCCGAACTGATCCTCGCCTACAACAACGGCGCGCCGCTGCGCCTTAAAGATGTGGCCGAAATTGTCGACGGTGCCGAGAACGAACGTCTCGCCGCCTGGGCCAATGAAAATCAGGCCGTATTGCTTAATATCCAGCGTCAGCCGGGCGCCAACGTGATTGAGGTGGTGGACCGGATCAAGGCGTTGTTGCCGAGCATCACCGACAACCTGCCCGCCGGTATCGACGTTACCGTACTGACTGATCGCACCCAAACCATCCGTGCCTCGGTGCGAGATGTGCAACATGAGTTGCTGATCGCTATCGCCCTGGTGGTGATGGTGACCTTCCTGTTTCTGCGCCGTGTCAGTGCCACGATCATTCCTTCGATCGCGGTGCCTTTGTCACTGGTGGGCACTTTTGGTGTGATGTACCTGGCCGGCTTTTCGATCAACAACCTGACGCTGATGGCCCTGACCGTCGCCACCGGTTTTGTGGTCGATGACGCCATCGTCATGCTGGAAAATATTTCGCGCTATATCGAGGAAGGTGACAGCCCGATGCAGGCGGCGCTCAAGGGCGCCAAACAGATTGGCTTTACCCTGATCTCGCTGACCCTGTCGCTGATTGCGGTATTGATCCCGCTGTTATTCATGGGCGACGTGGTGGGGCGCCTGTTTCGCGAGTTTGCAATTACGCTGGCGGTGGCGATTCTGATTTCGCTGGTGGTTTCGCTGACGCTGACGCCGATGATGTGCGCCCGTTTGCTCAAGGCCGAGCCCAAGGAGCAAGAGCAGGGCCGGTTCTATCGCACCAGCGGTGCTTTCATTGACTGGATGATCGCCGAGTACGGGCGCATGTTGCAGTGGGTGCTCAAGCACCAGCCGCTGACCCTGCTGGTGGCCGTCGGCACCTTGGCTCTGACTGTGCTTTTGTACATGGTGGTGCCCAAGGGCTTCTTCCCGGTGCAGGACACCGGGGTGATTCAGGGGATTTCCGAAGCACCGCAGTCGATCTCGTTCAGTGCCATGAGCCAGCGACAGCAGGAATTGGGCAAAATCATCCTGCAAGACCCGGATGTTGAAAGCCTGTCGTCGTATATCGGGGTAGACGGGGACAACCCGACGCTTAACAGCGGGCGCATGCTGATCAACCTCAAACCCCACAGCGAGCGCAGCGACAGTGCCTCTGAAGTGATTGCGCGGCTGCAACCGCAACTCGACACGCTGGTGGGTATTCGTCTGTTTATGCAGCCGGTGCAGGACCTGACCATCGAAGACCGTGTCAGCCGTACTCAGTACCAGTTCAGCCTGTCATCACCGGATGCCGAGATGCTCAGCACCTGGAGCCAGAAGCTGGTCACGGCGCTGTCCAATCAGCCTGAATTGAGCGATGTTGCCAGCGACTTGCAAGACAAGGGCTTGCAGGTGTTTTTGGTGATTGATCGCGATGCGGCGTCACGCCTTGGGGTGTCGGTGGCCAACATTACCGACGCGCTGTACGACGCCTTCGGTCAGCGCCAGATTTCAACCATTTACACCCAGGCCAGCCAGTACCGAGTGGTGTTGCAGGCTAAAGATGGCGAGAAGATCGGCCCGCAAGCGCTGGACCAGATCCACGTCAAAACCACCGATGGCGGTCAGGTTCGGTTGTCGAGCCTGGCCAAGGTCGAAGAGCGCCAGGCGCAATTGGCGATCTCGCATATCGGTCAGTTTCCGTCCGTGATGGTTTCGTTCAACCTGGCGCCGGGCGTTGCCCTGGGGCAAGCGGTCGAGCTGATTGAGCAGGTGCAAAAAGACATCGGCATGCCGGTGGGGGTGCAGACCGAATTTCAGGGCGCGGCACAAGCGTTCCAGGCGTCGCTGTCGAGCACCTTGCTGCTGATTCTGGCGGCGGTGGTGACCATGTACATCGTGCTCGGGGTGCTCTACGAGAGTTACATCCACCCGATTACCATTCTGTCGACGTTGCCGTCAGCGGCGGTGGGCGCTTTGCTGGCGTTGATCATCAGCGGTAACGACCTGGGGATGATTGCCATCATCGGCATCATCCTGCTGATCGGTATTGTGAAAAAGAACGCGATCATGATGATCGACTTCGCCCTCGATGCCGAGCGCAATCAGGGCATGGCCCCGGAACAGGCGATTTACCAGGCGGCGCTGCTGCGTTTTCGGCCGATTCTGATGACCACCCTGGCGGCGCTGTTTGGTGCCGTACCGTTGATGCTGGCCACCGGTTCCGGTGCAGAGTTGCGTCAGCCATTGGGCTTGGTAATGGTCGGTGGTTTGCTGGTGAGCCAGGTGCTGACCTTGTTTACCACGCCGGTTATTTACTTGTATTTCGATCGATTGGGCCGCCGCTGGCGGGGTGATGCGGCGAAGGCCGAGCAGGCGTCGGTATGAACCTGTCCGGGCCATTTATCAAGCGCCCTGTGGCGACCATGCTCTTGAGCCTGGCAATCATGTTGCTGGGCGGGGTGAGTTTTGGTTTGTTGCCGGTGTCGCCGCTGCCGCAGATGGACTTCCCGGTGATCGTGGTGCAGGCCAGTCTGCCGGGGGCCAGCCCCGAGGTGATGGCCTCCACCGTGGCCACGCCGCTGGAGCGCTCCTTCGGAGCGATTGCCGGGGTCAATACCATGAGCAGCCGCTCAAGCCAGGGCTCGACGCGGGTGATTCTGCAATTTGATCAGGACCGCGACATCAACGGTGCGGCCCGTGAAGTGCAAGCCGCGATCAATGCGTCGCGCAACCTGCTGCCCAGCGGTATGCGCAGCATGCCGACCTACAAAAAGGTCAACCCGTCGCAAGCGCCAATCATGGTGCTATCGCTGACCTCCGATGTGCTGGAAAAGGGCCAGCTCTACGATCTGGCCTCGACCATCCTCTCGCAAAGCCTGTCCCAGGTGCCGGGTGTAGGCGAAGTGCAGATTGGCGGCAGCTCGCTGCCCGCCGTGCGCATCGAGCTGGAGCCGCAATTGCTCAACCAGTACGGCGTGTCGCTGGACGAGGTGCGCAGCACCATCGCCAGTGCCAACGTGCGCCGGCCCAAGGGTGCGGTGTCCGATGGTGAGCGCAACTGGCAGATTCAGGCCAACGATCAACTGGAAAAAGCCAAGGATTACGAGCCGCTGATCATCCGTTATCAGGACGGTGCGACCCTGCGTCTGAGCGATGTGGCCAAGGTCAAGGACAGCGTTGAAGACCGCTACAACAGTGGTTTTTTCAATAACGATGCAGCCGTATTGCTGGTGGTCAACCGTCAGGCCGGGGCCAATATCATCGAGACCGTGAACGCGATCAAGGCCCAACTGCCGGCCTTGCAAGCGGTGTTGCCGGCCAGTGTCAAACTGAACCTGGCGATGGACCGTTCACCGGTGATCAAAGCCACCCTGCATGAAGCCGAAATGACCTTGCTGATTGCCGTGGCGCTGGTGATTTTGGTGGTGTTCCTGTTTCTCGGTAACTTCCGTGCCTCATTGATTCCGACGCTGGCGGTGCCGGTGTCGCTGGTCGGCACCTTTGCCATCATGTACCTGTACGGATTCTCGCTGAACAACTTGTCGTTGATGGCTCTGATTCTGGCCACCGGACTGGTGGTGGACGATGCGATTGTGGTGCTGGAGAACATTTCCCGGCATATCGACGCCGGTATTGCACCGATGAAAGCAGCGTACCTGGGGGCCAAGGAAGTCGGTTTTACCTTGCTCTCGATGAACGTCTCGCTGGTGGCGGTGTTCCTGTCGATTCTGTTTATGGGCGGGATTGTCGAAAGTCTGTTCCGAGAGTTTTCGATCACCCTGGCGGCCTCGATTGTGGTGTCGCTGGTGGTGTCGCTGACCCTGACGCCAATGCTCTGCGCACGCTGGCTCAAGCCCCATGTGCCGGGGACTGAAAACGCTATGCAACGCTGGAGCATGCGGCTTAACGAGCGCATGGTTCGTGGCTATGCGCGCAGCCTGGACTGGGTGTTGCGGCACAAGCGCCTGACTTTGCTTAGCCTGCTGGTGACCATCGGTGTCAACGTCGCGCTGTACGTGGTGGTGCCTAAAACCTTTATGCCGCAGCAAGACACCGGGCAACTGATCGGCTTTGTGCGCGGCGACGACGGGCTGTCATTCAGCGTGATGCAGCCGAAGATGGAGATCTTCCGCAAGGCGGTGTTGGCCGACCCGGCGGTGGAGAGTGTCGCAGGCTTTATTGGCGGCAATGGTGGCACCAACAACGCCTTTATGATCGTGCGCCTCAAGCCCATTTCGGAGCGCAAGATTTCAGCGCAAAAAGTCATTGAACGCATGCGTGAAAGCATGCCCAAAGTGCCTGGTGGGCGGCTGATGCTGATGGCCGATCAGGACTTGCAGTTTGGTGGCGGACGCGAGCAGACCAGTTCGCAATACTCCTACATCCTGCAAAGTGGCGACCTCAACGAACTGCGTACCTGGTACCCGAAGGTGGTGGCCGCGCTTAAAGCCTTGCCCGAGCTGACCGCCATTGATGCCCGTGAAGGGCGGGGCGCGCAGCAAGTGACGCTGGTAGTCGATCGTGACCAGGCCAAGCGTTTGGGGGTGGACATGAACATGGTCACCGCCGTGTTGAACAATGCCTACAGCCAGCGGCAGATTTCGACCATCTATGACAGCCTGAACCAGTATCAAGTGGTGATGGAGGTCAATCCCAAGTACGCCCAGGACCCGCAAACCCTGAATCAGGTGCAAGTAATCACGGCCGATGGCCAGCGGATTCCGTTGTCGACCATCGCCCACTACGAGAACAGCCTGCAGGACGACCGTGTCGAACACGAAGGCCAATTCGCCTCGGAAACCATCTCTTTTGACATGGCGCCAGGCGTGTCGATGGAGCAGGGCACCGCCGCGATTGAGCGGGCCATCGCCAAACTCGGCTTGCCCGAAGACGTGATTGCGAAAATGGCCGGCACGGGCGATGCCTTTGCGGCCACGCAAAAAAGTCAGCCGTTCATGATCCTCGGTGCGCTGGTGGCGGTGTATCTGGTGTTGGGGATTCTCTACGAGAGTTACATCCACCCGCTGACCATTCTCTCGACGTTGCCGTCGGCCGGGGTCGGCGCTTTGCTGAGCATCTACCTGACGGGGGGCGAATTCAGTCTGATTTCGTTGCTTGGTCTGTTCCTGTTGATCGGTGTGGTGAAGAAAAACGCGATCTTGATGATCGACCTCGCGCTGCAACTGGAGCGGCATTCTGGCCTTGACCCTCTGGAGTCGATCCGCAGTGCCTGTCTGCAACGTTTGCGGCCGATTCTGATGACCACCCTGGCGGCTATCCTCGGCGCAGTGCCACTGATGCTGAGTACCGCTGAAGGCGCGGAAATGCGCCAACCGTTGGGCCTGACCATTATCGGTGGCCTGATCTTCAGCCAAATCCTGACCCTTTACACCACTCCGGTGGTCTACCTCTATCTCGACCGTGCGCGCCATCGCTTCAACAAATGGCGTGGCGTGCGCACTGATGCTGCTCTGGAAACTGCGCTATGAACACTCGTTCGCTTAACCTTGCTCCGGCATTGTCGTCCCAACGCTGGGCTCTGGCCCGTGGCTCGCGCCTGCTGGGCCTGGTGTTATCAGGTCTGTTGCTTAGCGCGTGTGCGATTGGTCCGGACTACCAGCGGCCTGAATTGACGGCGCCGGTGCAGTACAAGGAAGCCGCGGGCTGGACCCAGGCCAACCCGAGTGACGCCTTGGCCCGTGGTGCGTGGTGGGAGTTGTATGGCGACCAGCAACTGAACGCGCTGGTTGAACAACTCAACCGTTCCAACCAGACCGTGGCCCAGTCCGAGGCCCAGTTCCGTCAGGCCCAGGCGCTGGTGCGCAGTGCGCGCGGGGCTTTTCTGCCGAGTGCAGACTTGAGCGTGGGTAAAACCCGTTCCGCTCAGGGCACCGGCAGCAGCAGCTCCAGCTTGAGCAGTTCCAGCAGCGGGATTCGTGACACCTTGAACGCGCAAGTTGGCGTGAGCTGGGAAGCCGATGTCTGGGGCAAGCTGCGGCGCGGGCTGGAAGCCAATGAGGCCAGCGCCGAAGCCAGCCTCGCTGATCTGGCCGCGATGCGCCTGAGTCAGCAGTCAGAACTGGTGCAGAACTACCTGCAACTGCGGGTCATTGATGAGCAAAAGCGTTTGCTGGAAGCCACAGTCGAGGCCTACCAGCGCTCGCTGAAAATGACTGAAAACCAGTACCGCGCCGGGATTTCTGGCAAGGACTCCGTGGCCCAGGCGCAAACCCAACTGCGCAACACCCAGGCCAGCCTGATCGACCTGATCTGGCAGCGCGCGCAATTTGAAAACGCAATTGCAGTGCTCACCGGGCAAGCGCCCTCGGGATTCAACCTGGCTGAAGTCAAAGCGATTCCTGTACTGCCGCAAATTCCGCTGAGCCTGCCGTCGCAACTGCTTGAGCGCCGCCCGGATATCGCCTCGGCGGAACGCTCGATCATCGCCGCCAATGCCAATATCGGTGTGGCTAAAGCAGCTTACTACCCGGACTTCAGCCTGAGCGTGTCGGGTGGTTACAGCAGCAGTACCTATCAGGACTGGATCAGCGTGCCGAACCGCTTCTGGTCGGTGGGGCCTAAAATCTCCTTGCCACTGTTCGATGGCGGCCAGCGCTCGGCTGAAGTGGATCGCAACGAGGCAGTCTATGACCAAACCGTGGCCAAATACCGCCAGACCGTGCTCGACGGTTTCCGTGAAGTGGAAAACTACCTGGTGCAGTTGAAGGTGCTGGGTGATGAATCGGTGGTACAGGAACAGGCGCTGGAGTCGGCCCGCGAGTCTCTGCGTTTGACCAGTAACCAGTACAAGGCGGGCTTGATTGCTTACCTGGATGTGGTCTCGGTACAAACCACCGCCTTGAGCACCGAACGCAGCGTACTGACGCTGATGCAAAGCCGTTTGATCGCCAGCGTCCAACTGATCGCGGCCTTGGGCGGGGGCTGGGATGGCAACACCGACCTGAGCACCAATGAGAATGTGGGCGCAACCCGGTAGGAACGGTGCCTTTGTGGGAGCGAGCCTGCTCGCGATGTTCTTGAGCGCTTCGCGAGCAGGCTCGCTCCCACAGTCAGGGGAAGTGATTCGTTCGCGGCCTCAGGGGTAAAACGTAAATCGGTTCTTGCCTGTATGTTTTGAGGTATACAGCGCCTTGTCGGCCTTGAGCAGGGCCTGGTTCAGGGTGTCGTCATCATCGACCCGGGCCAGGCCGATGCTGATGGTCACCGGGTGTTCGTGCGGCTCTTCGGCGACTCTGCGGCACAAAGTGTCCATCAATGCTTCGACGTCGTCGCGTCGTACACCTGACAAATACACGGCAAATTCTTCGCCCCCCAACCGTGCGTACTCAAAATCGGCCATCACCGCCTTGATACTGGCGGCGGTGCGCTTGAGCACTTTATCGCCGATGTCGTGGCCGTACAGGTCGTTAACTTTCTTGAAATTGTCGATATCGATCATCGCCAGGTAGTGATCGTGTTTCCGAGGTTTGGCGAGCAACAGGTGACTGGCCTGGGTCATAAACGAGCGCCGATTGGGGATTTCGGTCAGGGCGTCAATGTAGGCTTGGGCCACCAGCAGTTTGGTCAGGGTGTAGTTGTACAGTTTGACTCGGCGTAATTTGAAAAAACTGTAAATCGTCAGGCCGCAGAGAAAGACGTAATAGCACAGGATCAAGGAACCCTGCAGGTCCACGACTGACGCTGAGGTCATCAAAAAAGGATTGAGCGTCACGCTGGTGACGGCTGCAACGGTGAGCAATGCCCAACGACTCAAGGGCAGAACAGAGGCGCTGTACAGGATGCTGGAAGTGGCCAGAACCAGCCAGATCGGTTGTGCGTCGGGGGGTAAGCCAAAAATGACCAGGCGTATGCCGAGGCTGACCACCGCAACGAAGGCCACGTTGAGTATGTTGAAGTGTCGAGCTTGGCGGATGAAACCAAGTATCAGGGTGATCACCAGCATGGCGCCGAGAAACAGCATGGACAGCCAAGTGAAGCCCTGGCCGCCCTTGAAGCTGACAATCAGGTCAAACAGAAGCCAGATCATGATGCTGGAGATATAGGTCAAACGGCAGAAAGTGTGCAGCTTTTCAAAGTCATGTTGAGCGAATTCAGCTTGTAAGGCCGGGGGAGCCGCTTGTTTTGAAATCTCGCTTTCAATGATGTTGAACATCGCACGCCTTGGTGGTCACTGACTGGATGAGGGCGATCCAATGCATTGAAGCCACAGGCGCCCGAGTGATATACGGATAACCCTAGCAGGAGTTTGCCGGGTTATTGATCGGGATCACGTCGAACGCCTGGCGTGCTTTTAACTGGCGCTGGCAAATACCTCACTGACACTGCGTCGGCGTGCATGGTGTTCGCTGACTCGGATCAGCTCTTCAAGGTCTTCAGCGGTTACGTCAATGAACGCATCCATTTGCTCCAGTGCTTTTTGCAGGTCTTCGGCGGTGATTCCCGGATCGCCGATCACTGTTGGCGTGACGAGGGCGGCGCTCGGTTCGACATGTTTTTTGGGGTAGCGCACCCGCGTCAGATTGTTGTAAACCAGTGCCGTCAGCAGCATGCACACCGCACTGAGCATCACCGGTGCCAGCATCCTCCAGCCCAAGCTGGCGCTGTCCGGGTCGGCCAGCACCACCAGCAAGGCCAGCGCGCCTGCAGGCGGGTGCAGGCAGCGCAGCAAGCACATCACAATCAGCGCCAGGCCCACGGCCAGACCCGCGCTGTCCAGTCCACGGCCGAAAAAGTTCACCACCGCCAATGACACCAGTGTTGCAAAGAAGTAGCCACCCACAATTGACCAGGGTTGCGCCAGTGCTCCTGACGACACGGCAAACAGCAGTACAGCGGAGGCACCCAGTGGACCAATCAGGTGCATGGCCAGCGGCAGGCCAAAGATCAGGCTACAGACCCAGACACTGAACAATGTGCCAAGGGAGACGCCAATCGCAGCGCGGGTCCATTCGGTGGGGCGGGTGTGGGTGGCTGCAGGGAGTAAACGGCTGATCCAGCGGGTTTGCATGGTAAGAACAATCCGGTTTTGGCGATGAAGCTGATAAAAAAAGGGCTGTGCGGGTTTCCCGGCAAGCCCTTGAAAATGTCCCTTCATTTGGGGGAGGAACACTGCGCAGTGTGCCCACGCCTTGATCAGTCCGCAAATTCATAATAATGATGATTTAGTGCATTTATATTGATGTAGGGTGTTCGGCTGGGTCGGAGTCGGTAAATAGACTTATGGAACGCGGGTGGAGTTGTCAGAGGCCCGTTTGCCGAGGACACGTTCCAAAACCTCATTGCCCAACAGTCGCCGCTCGATACGGCTGCGCAATCCAGAGCCATTGGCCAATGGTCCTTTGAGGATGAGCAAGGCGTCGCGCAGTTTGATCAACCTGCCCAGTTCGGGCAGGTTCAGCGGATCGGTGCGACCTTGCGCCAGTTGATCTGTCCCGAATGGTTCGGTGAGGGCAAGCAGGCTTTGCTCGTGCGGGTCATTGGCAAATAGGGAATAACTCATCACGTCATGCTCCGTAGGTTTGCGCAGCGGTCGCAAAGATCAGCGTTACGATACAAGCGGTGACACAAGGACCGTTTACTCTGGTTGCGATCTTGGAATTGTGTCAGCGATTGTAAAGCGCGGAACCGACTCGGTATTGTCAGGCTGTGCGTAGCTGCGTAGAAGAATTACGGAGAAGTTCGTAGGAATATTCAATTCAACTCGCGTGAGTTGAAATGGTTACTGATTGTCAAAGGTTCGGTTAATCGTCAAAACCCACCTGCTCGTGGATTTCGTCCACTTTGAGTTCCAGGCGATAAGCCACCGCAATAAACAGCGCTTGGCACAGGCACAAGGTCGCGCTGAGGGAACGGAACGCAAACGAACTGCCTTCATTGACCAGCAGCACACTGTTGGCGCGCTTGGCCAGGGGGGACAAGTTGCTGTCGGTGATGATCAGGGTTTTGGCCTGATGCAATTGGGCAATACGCAGGCAATGCTGGGTCTCTTTGCCGTAGGGCGTAAAGCTGATGGCTATCACCAGATCATTGGCCCGCACACTGCGCATTTGTTCGCGGTAACTGCCACCAAGGCCCGAGACCAAGTGAATCCGCTTGTTGGTGTGCTGCAGGTTGTACACCAGGTAATCGGCCACTGCGAAAGAGCGGCGTACGCCAACCACGTAGATATTGTCGGCGTTGACCACCAGGTCCACGGCCTTGTCGAAGGCCTGATCGTCGAGTTCGAGGCCCAGTCGTTCAATGCCTGACAATGTAGCGTTGATGCATTCGCGCGCCAGATCGCCGCCGCTGGCCTTTTGCGACTTGTTGGCAATCATGCTGCGAATACGCTGCTGGTAGTTCTGAACCGGGGTTGCCTTGTGGGTATACGCCTCGCGGAACAGCGTCTGCATTTCACTGAAACCGCTGAAGCCGAAGCGTTGCGAGAACCGCACGATAGCGGAAGGATGGACCTCGCACTCACGGGCAATATCACTGATCCGGTCAACCATGATGCGGTCGCTTTGCTGGCTCATATAACTGGCGATACGTTTGAGCTGGCGCGGCAGGCTCTCGTATTCCTCGGTAATCAGCTGCAACAAGCCTTCGGCATTTAGCGGGGGGCTGGGCAATTCGCTCTCAGGCTGATCAGTGGATGGCATGGTGAGTCCTTATAAATGGCTCTTGTTGGGGCAGATAGCATTTTAGCTTGCGCAGTCTACAGGGTAGATACGAAAAAAATCCTGACCTGGCGTTCAAAGCCCTGCGTGCTGAATCGATACACAGGCGAAATGTTGGCGCTGTGGTGAGTTATGGAACAAAAATTCTACATTAAAAATTTATGGAATAAATATTGTTTATTGCGCGCCGACGTTTTAGTCTTCATCTCACTAAGAGCGCTCAGGCCACGTGAGGCGATGAGTGCAGGCTGATAAAAATAACAGGAGCCAGCATGGGACAGACTCGTTTTGCCACAGGGCGTGAATTGGATGTGATCTGCCTTGGACGCCTGGGCGTCGACCTCTATTCGCAACAAGTCGGGGCGCGCCTGGAGGATGTCAGCAGCTTTGCCAAATACCTTGGCGGCTCATCGGCCAATATCGCGTTCGGTACGGCGCGGCTGGGCTTGCGCTCGGCGATGTTGAGCCGGGTAGGCGATGACCATATGGGGCGCTTTCTGACCGAATCCCTGGCCCGTGAAGGCTGCGATGTCAGCGCCATCACGGTCGATCCGCAGCGCCTGACGGCACTGGTGCTGCTGGGTCTGAAGGACCGCGAAACCTTCCCGCTGGTGTTCTATCGCGAAAACTGCGCCGACATGGCGTTGCGCGCTGAAGACATCGACCCTGCCTTTATCGCCTCAAGCAAGGCGCTGCTGATCACCGGCACGCACTTTTCCACCGAGGGTGTGTATCAGGCCAGCATCAAGGCCCTTGATTACGCCCAACAGCACAACGTCAAACGCGTACTCGACATCGACTACCGTCCGGTGCTTTGGGGGCTGGCTGGCAAGGCGGATGGCGAGACCCGTTTTGTGGCCGATCACAAGGTCACCGCTCACGTGCAATCGATCCTCCCGCGCTTCGACTTGATTGTCGGTACCGAAGAAGAATTCCTGATCGCCGGTGGTGGCACTGATCTGCTGGCAGCCTTGCGTGCGGTTCGCGAACTGACCGCGGCCACTCTGGTGGTCAAGCTCGGCCCGCAAGGTTGCACGGTAATCCACGGTGAAATTCCGGCCCGTCTTGAAGATGGCGCAATTTACCCAGGGGTACGGGTTGAAGTGCTCAACGTGTTGGGTGCTGGCGATGCCTTTATGTCCGGTTTCCTGAGCGGCTGGTTGGAAGAGGCGAGCGACGAGCGCTGCTGCCAGTTGGCCAATGCCTGCGGCGGGCTGGTGGTGTCACGTCATGCCTGTGCGCCGGCGATGCCGACCCGGGCCGAACTCGATTACCTGTTCAGTAGCCCGGTACCGATCACTCGACCGGATCAGGATGTAGCGTTGCAGCGTTTGCACCAGGTCAGCGTGCCGCGCAAACAGTGGAAGCAACTGTTTGTGTTCGCTTTCGATCATCGTTGGCAGCTGGTTGAAGTCGCTCAGCAGTACGGCCGTGATCACAGCAGTATCTGCACGCTCAAACAGCTGTTTATCCGGGCCGTGGAACAGGTTGAAACTGACTTGAAACGTCAGGGAATAGAGGCTGATGTCGGGCTGCTGGCCGACCAGCGTTTTGGTCAGGAGTCACTGAACGCGGCCACCGGTCGCGGCTGGTGGATTGCCCGTCCGGTAGAAGTTCAGGGCTCGCGACCATTGGCTTTTGAACACGGGCGTTCGATCGGCAGCAACCTGATCGCCTGGCCACAGGAACAGATCATTAAATGCCTGGTGCAGTTTCACCCCGACGACGAGCCGCTGCTGCGCCTTGAGCAAGAAGCACAGATCAAGGGCTTGTATCAGGCGTCACAGGTCAGCGGGCACGAACTGCTGCTGGAGATCATCCCGCCTAAAGACCATCCCTCGACGCATCCCGATGTGCTGTACCGCGCCATCAAGCGTTTGTACAACCTGGGCATCTTCCCCGCATGGTGGAAGATCGAAGCCCAGACGGCTGAGGTGTGGGAGCAACTGGATGCCTTGATTCAGGAACGCGACCCGTATTGCCGAGGCGTGGTGTTGTTGGGCTTGAACGCGCCCGCAGCAGTGTTGGCTGAAGGTTTCAGACAGGCCAGCCAGAGCACCACCTGCCGTGGATTTGCCGTGGGTCGCACGATTTTCCAGGAGCCAAGCCGCGCTTGGCTGGCGGGGGAGATCGACGACCAGACACTGATCGAGCGCGTACAGGGGACGTTTGTGCAACTGATTGAGTCCTGGCAGTCCGCCCGCCGCTGACTTTGTGGGAGCGAGCCTGCTCGCTTCCACAGATATTTATTTAGAAAACAATAATAGGTGCAGCCATGCCCGCTATCCGTATTGGCATCAACCCGATTTCCTGGAGTAACGATGACTTGCCGTCATTGGGCGGCGAGACGCCGCTGAGCACCGCGCTCACTGAAGGCAAGCAAATCGGCTACGAAGGTTTCGAACTTAACGGCAAATTCCCCAAGGACGCCAAGGGCGTCGGCGATGTGTTGCGCCCCTATGATCTGGCGCTGGTTTCAGGCTGGTATTCCAGCCGCTTGGTCCAGCGCTCGGCCGCTGAAGAAATCGACGCCATTGCCAGTCATGTGCAACTGCTGGCCGAAAACGGCGCCAAGGTGCTGGTGTACGGCGAGGTGTCTGACTCGATTCAGGGTCAGCACATTCCGCTGGTCGAGCGCCCACGTTTTCACACCGAACAGGCTTGGCAAACCTACGCCGACAAACTCAACGAACTGGCCAAATTCACCCTGTCTCAGGGCGTGCGTCTGGCGTACCACCACCACATGGGTGCCTATGTCGAATCGCCATCCGATATCGACACGCTGATGCGTTTGACCAGCCCCGACGTTGGCCTGTTGTTCGATGCCGGCCATTGCTATATGGGTGGCGGTGAGCCGATCGAAGTGTTGCGCAAACACATTGACCGCGTCTGCCACGTGCATTTCAAGGATGTGCGCAAAGCCGTGGTGCAACTGGCACGCAATAACCTGTGGAGCTTCCCGGACTGCATCATCAACGGCACGTTCACCGTGCCCGGCGATGGCGACATCGATTTTGCCGCCTTGCTCGACGTGTTGCTGGCGGCCGACTACCACGGCTGGCTGGTGGTTGAGGCGGAACAAGACCCGGCGGTAGCACCGAGTTTTGCCTATGCGCAAAAAGGCTATCAAACCCTGCGTGGCCTGCTGGACGCGAGGACTGGAAAATGAGCTTGTTAGTCAAGAGCAAGGCCGCTGGCCAAACCATGGTCCAGTTGCCCGAGGGGGCTTTGGAATACGTGGGTTTTGGAGCCTTTCGCCTGGCTCCCGGCGAGTTGTTGCCGGTGAGTGCCGACGATCATGAGTTGTGTCTGGTGCTGCTCAGCGGCCGGGTCACGATCACTGGCGAAGAGCCCCAAGGCGCTTTCAGCTGGCGCGACATCGGTGACCGTACTTCGGTGTTCGAGGACAAATCGCCGTTTGCCGTCTACCTGCCACCCGGCAGTCAGGCCCAGGTGCTGGCCTTGAGCGAGGTGCAAATCGCGGTGTGCGCGGCGCCAGGATCACCGAGCGCCGGTTTACCCGCACGCCTGATCAAACCCGACACGATGAAGCGCAGCGTGCGCGGCAAAGGCGCCAATACCCGTTACGTGTGCGACATCTTGCCTGACACTGAGCCCGCCCATTCGTTGTTGGTGGTCGAGGTTCGTACGCCGTCCGGTCACTCGTCCAGCTACCCGCCACACAAACACGACACCGACGATTTGCCGCACCAGAGCTTTCTCGAAGAAACCTATTACCACCAGATCAATCCGCCCCAGGGCTTTGTGTTTCAGCGGGTCTACACCGACGACCGCAGCCTTGATCAAGCGATGGCGGTGGAGAACAGCGACCTGGTCGTCGTGCCCAAGGGCTATCACCCGGTCAGCGTGCCGTACGGCTATGAGTCCTACTACCTCAACGTCATGGCCGGGCCAAAGCGCGTCTGGCAATTTCACAACGACCCGCAGCACAGCTGGCTGATGGATCTTTAACCCTTTCGGAGACGCACAATAATGAGCACTACCCCGGTTATCGGCCATTACCTCAACGGCCAGGTTCAGGATTCAGGCAGCGAGCGTTTCAGTGATGTGTTCAACCCGGCCACCGGTGCGGTGCAAGCCCGCGTCGCCCTGGCCAGCCAGCAAACGGTCGATCAGGCCGTAGCATCGGCACTCAAGGCTTTCCCGGCGTGGTCCGAGCAATCATCGCTGCGCCGTGCGCGGGTGATGTTCAAGTTCAAGCAACTGCTCGATGAACATCATGATGAGCTGGCCGAGATGATCTGCCGCGAACACGGCAAGGTGTTTTCCGACGCCAAGGGTGAAGTCACTCGCGGTATTGAAATCGTTGAGTACGCCTGTGGTGCACCCAACCTGCTGAAAACCGATTTCAGCGACAACATTGGCGGCGGCATCGACAACTGGAACCTGCGTCAGCCGCTGGGTGTGTGCGCCGGTGTGACCCCGTTCAACTTTCCGGTGATGGTGCCGCTGTGGATGATTCCGCTGGCGCTGGTGACCGGCAACTGCTTCATCCTTAAGCCTTCCGAGCGCGACCCGTCTGCCAGCTTGTTAATGGCCCGGCTGTTGACCGAAGCCGGTCTGCCGGACGGTGTGTTCAACGTGGTGCAGGGTGACAAAAGTGCGGTTGACGCCCTGTTGCAGCACCCGGACATTGAGGCCATTTCGTTTGTCGGTTCGACCCCGATTGCCGAGTACATCTACCAGCAGGGCACCGCACGCGGTAAGCGCGTACAAGCGCTGGGCGGGGCGAAAAACCACATGATCGTGATGCCCGATGCCGACCTCGACCAAGCGGCCGATGCGCTGATTGGCGCGGCCTACGGCTCGGCAGGCGAGCGCTGCATGGCAATTTCGATTGCGGTGACGGTGGGCAATGTCGCCGATCAGTTGATCGAAAAGCTGTTGCCACGCATTGATCAGCTCAAGGTCGGTAATGGCCTGCAACCGGACAGCGAAATGGGGCCGTTGGTGACGGCCGAACACAAGGCCAAAGTCATTGGCTTTATTGATCAAGGCGTGGCCCAGGGCGCGCAGTTGATTGTCGACGGGCGCGAGTTGAAAGTACCGGGTGCGGAGCAGGGCTTCTTTGTCGGCGCCACCTTGTTCGACAACGTCACGCCAGAAATGAGCATCTACCAGCAGGAGATTTTCGGCCCGGTACTGGGGATTGTCCGCGTACCTGATTTCGCCAGTGCCGTGGCCCTGATCAACGCCCACGAGTTTGGCAACGGTGTGTCCTGCTTTACCAGCGACGGCGGCGTGGCCCGGGCTTTTGCCCGCACGATCAAGGTCGGCATGGTGGGGATCAACGTGCCAATCCCGGTACCGATGGCCTGGCACTCGTTTGGCGGCTGGAAACGCTCGTTGTTTGGCGATCACCACGCTTACGGCGAAGAAGGCATTCGCTTCTACAGCCGCTACAAAAGTGTGATGCAGCGCTGGCCCGACAGCATCGCCAAAGGCCCTGAGTTCAGCATGCCAACGGCCAAATAAATCGCCCAAACACCGGTATTGGAGAATAAAAATAATGCGCCAGCCACTGCGTTTTGCCCTGAATCGAATGGTCGCTCCACACATGCCACTGGCGGATTTTATTGCCCTGGCGGTGACGCTCAAGGCCGATGCCATCGAAATTCGCAACGACCTTAAAGGTATTGAAATCGAAGATGGCACGCCGCCCGGGCAGGTGCGCGCGTTGTGCGCGGCACACGGCATCAGCGTGTTGTCGATCAACGCCTTGTATCCCTTTGATGTGTGGAATGACCAGCGTCGCGAGCAGGCTGTGCGTCTGGCGCAGTACGCCCGTGACTGTGGCGCCCAAGGGTTGGTGATGTGCCCGCTGAACGAGGTGGGAGATGGCCGCTCAGCCGCCGAACGTGCCAGCGGTTTACGCACGGCCTTGAGTGCTCTGGCACCGATTCTGCGTGAGCACGGGATTCTCGGCTTTATCGAACCGCTGGGCTTTGAAGAGTGTGCGTTGCGCCGCAAGCGCACGGCGGTCGAGGCGATCAAGGCGATTGGCGGGCTGGATGTGTTCCGCCTGGTGCATGACACCTTTCATCACCATCTGGCGGGTGAGCATGAGTTTTTCCCGGAACTGACCGGGCTGGTGCATATCTCGGGTGTCGACGACGCTCAGGCGCCGTTGGCGACCATCCGCGACGGGCACCGGGTGCTGGTGGGCGAGGGCGACATTCTGGGCAACGCGGTACAAATCGACACCTTGCTCAGCACGGGCTACACGGGCTACGTATCGTTCGAGCCGTTTGCTGACAGCGTGCATAACCTGACGGATATCCAGCAGGCGCTGGGTGCAAGCATCAGCCACTTGCAGAAAACATTGGCCTGACACCCAACCTGTACTTATTTAAGGTGCAAACATGAGTACGACACGACTGACCATGGCTCAGGCTCTGGTGAAATTTCTCGATAACCAATACGTGGAAGTCGATGGGGTCGAGAGCAAATTTATTGCCGGGATTTTTACTATTTTTGGCCACGGCAACGTGCTGGGGCTGGGCCAGGCGCTGGAGCAGGACAGCGGCGATCTGGTGGTGCATCAGGGGCGCAACGAGCAGGGCATGGCCCACGCCGCCATCGGTTTTGCCAAGCAGCACCTGCGCCGCAAAATCTACGCCTGCACTTCATCGGTCGGTCCGGGCGCGGCCAATATGCTGACGGCGGCTGCGACGGCTACGGCCAACCGGATTCCGTTGTTGCTGTTGCCGGGCGATGTGTACGCCAGCCGCCAACCGGACCCGGTGTTGCAGCAAATCGAGCAATTCCACGACCTGAGCATCAGCACCAACGATGCGTTCAAGGCCGTGAGCAAATACTGGGATCGTATCAATCGTCCTGAGCAGTTGATGAGCGCAGCGATCCACGCCATGCGCGTGCTGACTGATCCGGCTGAAACAGGCGCCGTGACCTTGGCCTTGCCGCAAGACGTGCAGGCTGAGGCTTATGATTACCCGGATTACTTTCTGCAAAAGCGTGTACACCGCATCGACCGTCGCTTGCCGACTCAAGCGATGCTGGCCGATGCTCAGACGATCGTTCAACGCAAGCGCAAACCGCTGATCATCTGCGGCGGCGGGGTCAAGTATTCCGGGGCCAATGCCGCGCTGCAGGCCTTTGCCGAACGCTTTGATATTCCATTCGCCGAAACCCAGGCCGGCAAAAGCGCCATCGTCTCGGCGCACCCTCTGAACGTTGGTGGTATTGGCGAAACCGGTTGTCTGGCGGCCAATCTGCTGGCCCGAGACGCTGACCTGATTATCGGTATCGGTACACGCTATACCGACTTCACTACCTCCTCGAAGTCATTGTTCCAGCACCCGCAAGTGGAATTCCTCAACCTCAACATCAGCCCCTGCGATGCGCTGAAACTCGACGGTGTGCAGTTGCTGGCGGATGCCACGGCCGGGCTTGAAGCGTTGGCCGAGATTCTGGGCGGTTATCGCTCCAGCTGGGGTGATGCACCGCAGCAGGCCAAGGCGCAACTGGAGGCGGAAGTGGACCGGGTGTACCAGGTCGATTATCAGCAACCGGACTTTGCCCCCGAGATCACCGATCACCTGGACCCGGCCGTGTTGCGCGAGTTTATCGAGCTGACCGGTTCGTGCCTGACCCAAAGCCAGGTGCTGGGTGTGCTCAACAACACTCTGGCCGACGATGCTGTGATTGTTGCGGCGGCAGGCAGCTTGCCCGGTGACTTGCAACGGGCCTGGCGCAGCAAGGGCGTCAACACCTACCACGTCGAATACGGTTATTCGTGCATGGGCTACGAAGTGAATGCCGCACTAGGGGTCAAGCTCGCCGAACCCCAGCGTGAGGTCTATGCGTTGGTAGGCGACGGCTCTTACATGATGCTGCACTCCGAGCTCGCGACCTCGATTCAGGAGCGGCGCAAGATCAACGTGGTGCTGCTCGACAACATGACCTTTGGCTGCATCAACAATTTGCAGATGGGCAACGGGATGGACAGCTTTGGCACCGAATTTCGTTTCCGCAATCCAGAAACCGGCAAGCTCGATGGCGGATTTGTGCCGGTTGATTTCGCCATGAGCGCGGCGGCCTATGGCTGCAAGACGTACAAGGTCAGCACCCTTGAGCAACTGCACGCGGCCTTGGCCGATGCGCGCTTGCAGACGGTTTCGACCCTGATCGACATCAAAGTGCTGCCCAAAACCATGATCCACAGCTACCTGACCTGGTGGCGGGTCGGCGTGGCGCAGGTGTCCACCAGCGCTCGAACGGATGCCGCAGCCCAAAAGTCAAAAATTGCACTGTCCAAAGCACGCCAGTACTAACCACACGTCTCTGACAAAAAATCCAACAGGAGTCCGCACATGTCGTTGAACACTCAATCATTGAAGCTAGGTGTGATCGGTACTGGCGCTATCGGCCGCGACCATATCCGCCGTTGCAGCCAGACCTTGCTTAATAGTCAGGTAGTGGCGGTGACTGATATCAACCTGCAGCAAGCCGCGCAGGTGGTGGCGGATCTGGGCCTGGCGGCCGAGGTTTACCCGGATGGGCATGCGCTGATCAATGCGCCTGAAGTCGAGGCGGTTTTGGTGACGTCGTGGGGGCCGAGCCACGAAGAGTTCGTGTTGGCGGCAATCAAGGCCGGCAAGCCTGTGTTCTGCGAAAAACCGCTGGCGGTCACGGCTGCCGGTTGCCGCGCCATCGTTGACGCCGAAGTGGCGTATGGCAAACGCTTGGTGCAAGTGGGCTTTATGCGGCCTTACGATCAGGGCTACCAGGCACTTAAGGCGGTGATCGACAGCGGCCAGATTGGTGAACCGCTGATGCTGCACTGCGCGCACCGCAACCCGCGGGTGGGCGAAAACTACAAAACCGACATGGCGATTACCGACACCCTGATCCATGAGTTGGATGTGTTGCGCTGGTTGCTGGACGACGATTACGTGTCGGTGCAAGTGGTGTTCCCGCGTAAAACCAGCAAAGCGCTGGCGCACTTGAAAGACCCGCAAATCGTGCTGCTGGAAACGGCCAAGGGTACGCGCATTGATGTGGAAGTGTTCGTTAACTGCCAATACGGCTACGACATTCAGTGCGAAGTGGTGGGTGAGACCGGCATTGCCAAATTGCCGGAGCCGTCGCAAGTGCAGCTGCGCAGCGAGGCCAAGTTGTCGAATGCGATTTTGATGGACTGGAAAGACCGTTTTATCGGTGCCTACGACGTCGAACTGCAAGCCTTTATCGATGCCGTACGTGCGGGCAAAGTCGGCGGCCCATCGGCCTGGGACGGCTTTGCCGCAGCGGTAGCAGCTGACGCTTGTATCGAAGCGCAACAGAGCGGGGCCATCGTCAAGGTCGAGCTGCCAGAGCGGCCACGGTTTTACGGTTAAGCGTCTGATAATGATCCTGTAGGAGCGAGCTTGCTCGCGATCCAGGCGTCGCGATCTGTCTGCAAAGCCGCGGCGATTTCATCGCGAGCAAGCTCGCTCCTGCAGAGTTGTGGAACCTGGAGGTTTTATGCGTATTGGACTCGTCGGCTTCGGCCATGGTGGCCGATTTTTTCATGCTCCACTGATTTCCAGTTTGCCGGGCGTTACCTTCGCCGGGGTTGTGACCCGTTCGCCCGAACGGCGTCAGTTGCTGGCGACCGAGTACCCTGGAGTCAAAGCGTATGACAGCCTCGGCCAACTGGTTGAGGCCGGGGTCGATCTGCTGGTGATCTCGACCACGCTGCAAGGTCGTCCGGAGCTGGTCATGCAGGCCATCGAGCTGGGCGTACCGGTGGTCAGTGACAAACCTTTCGCCGCCGATACCGCTCAAGCGCAACAGCTGGTGGACGCGGCTCAGCGCCAAGGCGTGCTGCTGAGCGTGTATCAGAACCGGCGCTGGGATTCAGACTTCCTGACCGTGCGCAAACTGGTGGATGCCGGTGCGTTGGGCCAGGTCACGCGCTTTGAATCGTTTATCGAGCGCTTTTCACCCGGCTCGGTGGGCGATGCCAGTGGCGGCGGCTGGCTGCGGGATTTGGGCAGCCATCTGGTCGATCAGGCCCTGCAATTGTTCGGCCCGGTACAGTCGGTTTATGCCGAACGGACTGGTAGCCCCGAGCATCCTGATATTGACCACAGCTTCTTCCTGGCGCTGACCCATGCCAATGGGGTGATTTCTCATATCGGTGGCAGTTGCCTGCAAAGCACCCCGCGCCCACGGTTTAGGGTCAGCGGTACGTTGGGCTGTTACAGCGTCGAAGGGTTTGACGGGCAGGAAGCTGCGGTACTCGCAGGCCAGTCGCCTAAAACCGAAGGCGAACGCTGGGGCGCGGAAGAACATCGGCGCTGGGGCTGGTTTGAGCAGGGCGAAGAACGTGAACGGGTGCCGACTGAACACGGCTGCTGGCAGCAGTTCTACCTGCAAACGATAGCGGCAGTACAAGGGCGGGGCGAGTTGCCTGTGCAACCTCAGCAAGTGCTGCAAGCCCTGCGTGTGCTGGATGCGGCACGTTTGAGTGCCGAGCGTCAGCAGGTGATCAGGTTGGACTCGCAGGTCTGAAATAGAATTAAGTGTCTAATAAATTCTAAAATGTGTTGAATTGGAAATTATTTTCCAATAGAGTCATTTTCAGCTTACCGCACCAAGTACCGCATCTATAAAACCAACAAGAATGTGGAGACTGCCTGTATGAAACACCGCCTACGTTTTGCGTCCCTTGCTTTGTCGATGATGTTGGCCAGCGGCGCGGCCATGGCCGATATCAAAATCGGCGTGAGCATGTCGCAGTTCGATGACACTTACCTGACTTACCTGCGTGAGTCGATGAACGACAAGGCCAAAACCTACCCTGAGGGTGTTCAACTGCAGTTTGAAGACGCCCGTGCGGACGTGGTCAAGCAATTGAGTCAGGTTGAAAGTTTTATCGGGCAAAAGGTCGATGCGATTGTGGTCAATCCGGTAGACACGGCCGCCACCAAACGTATCACCGATGCAGCGGTTAAAGCCGGGATTCCACTGGTCTATGTCAACCGCCGCCCGGATGATCAGAACCTGCCGCAAGGCGTCGCCACCGTGGCGTCCGATGACCTTGAAGCTGGCAGGATGCAGATGCAGTACCTGGCCGACAAGATGGGCGGCAAGGGCGACATCGTGATTTTGCTGGGCGATCTGGCCAACAACTCCACCACCAACCGCACCAAAGGTGTGAAAGAGGTGCTGGCCAAGTACCCGGATATCAAGGTCGATCAAGAGCAGACCGGGATCTGGCTGCGTGACAAGGCGATGACCCTGACCAACGACTGGATCACCCAGGGCCGCAAGTTTGACGCTGTGATTTCCAATAACGACGAGATGGCTATCGGTGCCGCCATGGCCTTGAAGCAGGCTGGCGTCGACAAAGGTACCGTGCTGATTGCGGGCGTTGATGGCACCCCGGATGGTGTGCGTGCGGTAGAGAAGGGCGAACTGGCGATTTCGGTGTTTCAGGACGCCAAGGGCCAGGCCTACGGTGCCGTGGATACGGCAATGAAAATGGTCAAGAAAGAGCCGGTTGAACAAGCGGTCTGGGTGCCTTTTCAGTTGATCACCAAAGACAACGCCAAGGACTTCAAGTAGTCGTCCCACCCCATAAAAACAATAAACGGCAAGGCCCAAACCTTGCCGATTGTCCTGGACATTGACCGGGGCATCTGAGGAGTACTGGCTATGCTCGCGTCAGCGACGGTTTCAAGCATCCCGGCTGTGGCCCCGATCTCCACGGCAGTCATTGAAGAAGTGCCTTATTTGCTGGAGGTGGTCAACGTCAGCAAGGGTTTCCCAGGTGTGGTAGCACTCGATGATGTGCAACTGCGGGTGCGCCCAGGCTCGGTGCTGGCGCTGATGGGGGAAAATGGCGCTGGCAAGTCGACGCTGATGAAGATCATCGCCGGTATTTACCAACCTGACTCCGGCGAGCTTCGGCTGCGGGGCAAACCGGTACGTTTTGACGGGCCTCTGGCGGCGTTGCAGGCCGGGATTGCGATGATCCATCAGGAACTGAACCTGATGCCGCACATGAACATCGCCGAAAATATCTGGATTGGTCGTGAGCAGCTCAACGGGCTGCGCATGATCGATCATCGAGAAATGTTCCGCTGCACTGCGCTGTTGCTGGAACGCCTGCGGATCAACCTCGATCCTCAGGAGCTGGTGGGCAATCTGAGTATTGCCGAACGCCAGATGGTCGAGATCGCCAAAGCGGTGTCCTACGACTCGGACATCCTGATCATGGATGAACCGACCTCGGCAATTACCGACAAGGAAGTTGCTCACCTGTTTTCGATCATTGCCGACCTCAAGTCCCAGGGCAAAGGGATCATCTACATCACCCACAAGATGAACGAAGTGTTCAGCATCGCCGATGAAGTAGCGGTGTTTCGTGACGGCGCCTACATCGGCCTGCAACGCGCAGACAGCATGGACGGCGACAGCCTGATCTCGATGATGGTCGGTCGCGAGCTGACGCAGCTGTTCCCGGTGCGCGAGAACCCGCTGGGCGAAGTGTTGTTATCAGTCAGCGACTTGAGCCTGGATGGCGTGTTCGAGGGTGTCTCATTTGACCTGCGTGCTGGTGAGATTCTCGGGATTGCCGGCCTGATGGGCTCGGGGCGCACCAACATTGCCGAAGCCATTTTCGGCATTACCCCCAGCAGTGGCGGCCAGATCCACCTCGACGGCCTGCCGATTCGGATCAGCAGCCCCAACCAGGCGATTGAAAAAGGCTTCGCGCTGCTCACAGAGGATCGCAAGTTGACCGGGCTGTTTCCGTGCCTGTCGGTGCTGGAAAACATGGAAATGGCGATTCTGCCGCATTACGCCGGCAATGGTTTTATTCAGCAAAAAGCCCTGCGCGCACTGTGCGAAGACATGTGCAAAAAGCTGCGGGTCAAAACCCCTTCGCTTGAGCAATGCATTGACACCCTGTCGGGCGGCAATCAGCAAAAGGCCTTGTTGGCGCGCTGGCTGATGACTAATCCACGGGTGTTGATTCTCGATGAGCCGACGCGTGGCATCGACGTCGGTGCCAAAGTCGAGATCTACCGGCTGATTTCCTTCCTCGCCAGTGAAGGCATGGCGGTGATCATGATTTCTTCGGAGCTGCCTGAAGTGCTGGGCATGAGCGACCGGGTCATGGTCATGCACGAAGGTGAGCAGATGGGCACGCTGGACCGCAGCGAGGCGACCCAGGAACGGGTCATGCAACTGGCATCCGGAATCACGGCGATTCACTAACGATTTCAGCGCAGCAGAATAAGAGAGAAAACGTCCATGAATGCGATAACAGAAAACAAACCTGCCATGGCTCCACCCAAAACCAAGAGCCGCCGTCGGTTTCCGACCGAGCTGAGTATCTTTTTGGTACTGATCGGTATCGGTCTGGTGTTTGAAGTGTTTGGCTGGATCGTGCGCGACCAGAGCTTTTTGATGAACTCCCAGCGCCTGGTGCTGATGATCCTGCAAGTCTCGGTGATTGGTTTGCTGGCGATTGGTGTTACCCAGGTCATTATCACCACCGGTATCGACTTGTCCTCGGGCTCGGTGCTGGCGCTGTCGGCGATGATTGCAGCCAGCCTGGCACAAACCTCCGACTTCACGCGGGCGGTGTTTCCTTCGCTGACCGACTTGCCGGTGTGGATCCCGGTGATTGCCGGGCTTGGCGTGGGGCTGCTGGCGGGGGCGATTAACGGCAGTATCATCGCGATTACCGGGATTCCACCGTTTATTGCGACCCTGGGCATGATGGTCTCGGCCCGTGGCCTGGCGCGTTACTACACCGAAGGCCAGCCGGTGAGCATGCTGTCGGACTCTTACACCGCGATCGGTCATGGCGCGATGCCAGTGATCATCTTCCTGGTGGTGGCGCTGATCTTTCACATTGCCCTGCGTTACACCAAGTACGGTAAATACACCTACGCCATCGGCGGCAACATGCAGGCGGCGCGCACTTCAGGGATCAACGTCAAGCGTCACCTGATCATCGTTTATAGCATCGCCGGTTTGCTGGCAGGTCTGGCCGGTGTTGTAGCCTCGGCACGAGCGGCCACCGGGCAAGCGGGCATGGGCATGTCCTATGAGCTGGATGCGATTGCTGCTGCGGTGATTGGTGGTACCAGTCTGGCAGGCGGAGTGGGGCGCATCACTGGTACGGTGATCGGCGCACTGATCCTTGGGGTCATGGCCAGCGGCTTTACCTTCGTCGGGGTCGATGCCTACATTCAGGACATCATCAAGGGCATGATCATCGTTGTCGCAGTGGTCATCGACCAATACCGCAACAAACGCAAACTCAAACGCTGAACCGATTTATTCGCTAACAGTGTATTGATAGACAACACCACGCCCGAGAGCGTGGTGTTGTCATTTTTAGTCTGGTCATTGAATTTTTGGCAATAAAAGCACTCCATTAGCCCCCGCAAGACGCTTTTTTCATCACTTTCCATGTTTTGCTGGACAAATAGCTGTTTTTTCGGTTGCTGACTCGATAAGTCGGCCTTAGACTGCCGCCCCTCTTAAATTGAGTGCCGGGTGGCGCTTGAAAGAGATGGCACCTCACTGGTTGTGATGAAGATCGGTCAGAACGCTCCCTAATTCGCCTTAATGCACGTATTTTTTATAGAGAAATCAATGACAAAGGATAAGTTGCTGGCCATGCCGGCGGATGACTACATGAATGCCGAGCAACATGCTTTTTTCACTGAGCTGTTGCAAAACATGAAGGTTGAAACCCACGAGCGTATCGAGCAGAACCGCATCGCGATCGAAAGCCTGGACACGCCAGCCGACCCTGCGGACGCCGCTTCGGTTGAAGAAGAGCGCACCTGGTTGGTGAACTCGATCGATCGTGATCAGCGCATGCTGCCTCAGCTGGAACAAGCGCTGGAGCGCATTAAAGAAGACAGCTTCGGCTGGTGTGATGACAGCGGCGATGCCATTGGCCTCAAGCGCCTGCTGATCAGCCCGACCACCAAGTACTGCATCGAAGCTCAAGAGCGTCACGAGCAAATCGACAAGCACCAGCGTCAGGCCTAAGGGCTTGACCTTGCCGGAGCCGCGCCATGCGGTTCCGGCAGCCCATTGGGCTCTGCAGGCATTCGCACTGCTGCCTATACGCCTTGTTGTAATCCCTTTCTGAAACACCCCGTGAACGTTGATCTGATCGCTTATGTTGACCACCCTTATCGTTGGCACGGCATTGTTGCGCGTGGTCGAAACGATCGAGGGCGAGATTACGCCTGAGTCATGGCGCAACTATTACGGCTTATGCAATAGATCTATGTGTTTTGTGGCTTTTTCCTACAGACATTTACCATTAAGATGGTCTGTATCGTTGAGATACTCGTTAAATTGGTAGAGTGAGCTGCATGTCAAACCAGGTTGATGTCGCCGTATTGATCGGCAGTGGCGTACCCAAAAACTTGCGCGACATGGGCCATATGGCCTGTTGGGTAGTGCTGGTGGATGGCGAGCAGCGAGGTAGTGCGTTTACCAGCCGCGCAGAAGCTGAAGCGTGCCGGGTGCAACTGAGCGACACCCAGGTTCAGGCTCGGCGAGTTTCTTGAAGCGATGCAGAAGAGATCAGCTGAGGCTGGCGCTGTGACGCAAGCGTCACAGCGGTTTGAGGCTTAAACGTTGAGGGCGCCTTCGTCCACTGCAACTTTCAAGGCCTGTGCTGATTCTTTGGCTGCGATCTCCGCCACTTCGGCGGTCTTGAACCAGCGATCCTTTTCGACTTGATGGTAAGTGACCGTGGTTAGCGGTGGTTTGGCTCGCATCACAATCACGGCCTGAAACTCGCCGTCGACTTCTTTGGACTCGCCGCGGATAAAAAATTCGCCAATATCAAATTCCGTCACGTGTCACTTTCCCTTGGAGGTAATGGAGTCCAGCCAACCTGGCGGCATGGGCCAGGCCGATTTTTGCGCCAGTATGGCAGCAGTTGACTCCCAGCGGCGCAGTGTTAACCCTCCAAGCGACGAAAGCCCGTTCAAACAGCTCCTAGGGCTGACTCTGTTCAAGGTGTTTGGCTAATGCGCAAGCTTCGATATGCGTGCAACGAAAGCCTTTAATCTGACCTGTACCGGCCTCGCGGATATGAAAAAAGCCGTGGCTGACAGGAATCACCTGATACAGGGGTGGATGTGTATACCCATCTGCCGGCATGAGCCGGTAGAATGGCGCCCCGGTTATGGGTTGATGCAGGTTTTCAGCGCCAAAGGGCTGCGCTGACAAGGTGTCTGGTCTATCCATGGGTGTTGTCCTCATATTCTGTGGTGTCAGGCGCATTGTTTGAATGGCCCATGGGCTGTGCGTGCTCTAGAATTGCCAGCCGTTGTTATGTTTGTATTAGTAAGGTTTTTTTTAAAAACACATCGTCAGACGTTACGTCTTTAACAGCAGGCTTTTTCGGTGTGTGCTCTAGCCTGTTTGCGCTGAGCAACCTTTGGCTAATTTCCTTCAACCTTTGGCGCTTGTTTGCCGGGGTGTTCAAGCTGGGGATCGATTAGTCTTAATGTCATACGCCACGTCTGATTCAGGCCGTCAGGCGGCCTCTTTGTACTTGGGTTTTCAGGCGGGTTTCCAAACAGGTGGCTCAGGGCTTTTTTGCTGCCGGTGGTTTTCGGACAGTTCCATTTCAAAATTCGAGGGTTTTTCGTTGGCAGTCAGCAATTTGGAAATGCATGCGTTGTTCGTGTTGGGTGACTTGCGGGCACGGTTGGTGAGGTTGTTCCAATCCCGCTTTGTGTACATCACCGAGCAAACGGCAGAAGGTATTTACATCGCTGAAATCGATACTGAAGCAGCGCTAGTGGTAGATGACAAACCCGGTCTGGAGCTTAAGGTTGGCGATCATTTTCGCGCTGCAGTTTTGCCCAGCCGCGAAGGTGGCAAGTTCGAAATAAAATTCCGTGATATCAAAATGACCATCTACGGCCTGGGCGAATACGCCTATGTCAGCTCGCCACTGGGCGAGGGCATTGTGTTCAAGGAAGGTCAAACCGTGATGCTGGTCTTCGCTGCCAAAGAGCAGCTCAAGGAAGGCCTGAGCAAAACCCTGAAGGCGGTCACCGCCAAGGCCGCCAAATGGCCCAAGGGTGAGCTGACCTTCAAGGCCAGCAAAGAGTAAGAGTGTCCGCAGCCCTGATCGCCTGAGTGCTCAGGGCTTAAGCCCGGAAAAATGCCCCCGCGCCTGAAATTCAGATGCGCCAACCCGTTGGCGGTCGCACCTGCCTGCGCCTGATAAAACTCCTCGCCTGCCTCGATCAGAGGCTGTCATCGCCTGCTGCACGCTCCCTCGTCTTAGTCCTTATGGACGATGTTGATCGTCCCGGTCGGGCTTGATTATCAATCCCGCTCAACGCTGGTCGGCCTTCACCGCCGAACCCCAAAACAAGAACAATGCGAGGGAATGCGAGGATGAAGACTCGGGTCTTTTCATCGAGGGTGCTCGACTGTTTGGCAAGCATTGACGGTGCGTCATGCTGACGGCTCACACGCTCAAACTCACCCCCATGCAGCGTTTTGTAAACCGCTGCGCCGAGCAATTGATGGCCCGGCGCAAGGTCTTGCTCGGTCTGTTTCTGCTGATCACCCTGGGCCTGGGTTACAGCGCCACCCAAGTACGGCTAGACCCCGGATTTAACAAGCAGATCCCGGTGCGGCATGCCTACATGCTCAACTTCCTCGACTTCAGCCGGACTTTTACCGGGGCCAACCGCTTGCTGGTCAGCGTGCGCTGGAAAGGCGAGGGCGATATCTACAACCCCGAGTTCCTCAAGACCTTGCAACAGGTCACGGACGATGTGTTCTTTATCTCCGGGGTCAGTCGCCCTAGCGTGACCTCGCTGTTTACCCCTAACGTGCGTTACATCGAAATTACCGAAGACGGTTATGTCGGTGATCTGGTGGTGCCACCACAATATGCCGCCACCCCTGAAGACTTGCAGCAAGTGCGCAGCAATGCCGCACGCTCCGGGCAGATAGGCCGTTTGCTGGCCAACGATCTGAAATCGGCGATGGTGCGCGCCGACCTGCAAGACGTTGATCCCAAGACCGGGCAGCCGGTGAGTTATGTGCAAATTGCCCAGCGCCTTGAAGACATTCGCGCCAAATACAGCAGCGCTGACATTGAGATCAATATCGTCGGCTTCGCCAAGCTGGTGGGCGATGTGGTCGAGGGGCTGAACACGGTGATGGGCTTTTTCGCCATCGCCTTTGTGATTACCGGCGTGTTGCTGTGGCTGTACTCACGCTCGCTGCGCCTGACTCTGGTGGCGTTGTTTGTCGCATTGTTGCCGGTGGTCTGGCTGCTTGGTTTATTGCCGCTGCTCGGGCTTGGGATTGACCCGATGTCGATTCTGGTGCCGTTCCTGATCTTCTCGATTGGTGTGTCTCACGCGGTGCAAATGACCAATGCCTGGAAGCAGGAAATACTGGCCGGCAGTGATTCGGTCAGTGCGGCCAAGGCGGCGTTCAGCAAGATTTTCATCCCCGGTGCGCTGGCGCTGTTGATGAACGCTCTGGGCTTCGGGGTGATCATGCTGATCGATATTCCCATCGTCCATGAGCTGGGGGTCACGGCGTGCATTGGTGTGATGCTGATGATCATCACCAACAAGATCATGCTGCCGCTGATCATCGCCCACCTGCATCTGGAACCGCGTCTGCTCAGCCAGCAAGCGCAGCTGTCGACCAAACGTCATCCGCTGTGGTGGCGCTTGTCGGCGCTGGCGACTCCTGGCCCCGCGTTATGGGTGTTCGGCCTCAGTTTGTTGTTGCTGGCACTGGGCGCGATCAAAGCCCGTGAACTGGCCACCGGTGACATTGGCTCCGGTGCCCCGGAACTGCGCGCCGATTCGCGTTACAACCAGGACAACCAGCAGATCATCAGCAACTACTCCATCGGTCTGGATGTGTTGGCGGTGTTCCTGACCATTGCCGATCGCAGTGAGGCTTGCCTTGACCCGGCAGTGATGCGTGCGGTCGAGACCTTCGATTTCAAGATGCGCGAAGTGGCCGGTGTGCAATCGGTGCAAAGCGTGGCTGGGATGAGCAAGCAAGTGATTGCTGGCAACAACGAAGGCAACCCGCGCTGGGCGGCGATTCCGGGCTCGTCCCAGGGCTTGCAGCAGGGCTCTTATGCCTACTCGCCGGACTCGGGACTGGTGACTGACGGCTGTCAAAAAATGCAGATTTTGGTGTTCTTGACCGACCACGAAGGCGCCACCGTGGCCCACGTGCTGAGCGAAGCCAAGCGGGTGATTGCCGGCATTGATGTGCCGGGCGTGGCATTCAAGTTGGCTGGCGGCAATATCGGGGTAATGGCGGCATCCAACGAGGCGGTCAAGCAGGCCGAAGTGGTGATGCTCGCTGCGCTGTTCTTCTCGGTGGCACTGTTTTGCCTGCTGACCTTCCGTTCGGTGCGCGCGGTGCTGTGCATTCTGGTGCCGTTGGCGATTGTCGCAGTGCTGTGCAACGCGCTGATGGCAATGCTGGGCATTGGCCTAAAGGTTGCGACCCTGCCGGTGATGGCGCTGGGTGTCGGCGTGGGGGTCGATTACGGCATCTACCTCTACGAGCGCATCGAGCACGAAATGGCCGAAGGGCAGGACCTGCGCGAAGCCTTTTACCGCGCCATGTGCCAGCGCGGTACGGCCGCTGTATTTACTGCCGTCACCATGTCGCTGGGGGTGTGTACCTGGGTTTTTGCCCCGCTCAAATTTCAGGCCGACATGGGCGTGCTGCTGGCCTTTATGTTCCTGGTCAACGTACTCGGTGCGATCTTCCTGCTCCCGGCATTGGCCGCCTGGTTCAACCTGGGCAAGCCGCTGGTGGTCAATCGAGCTCCTGTCGACCCTTGTGGGAGCGGGCTTGCTCGCGATGAAAACACCTCGGTGGGCCAGGCAGACCGCGGTGCTGCATCGCGAGCAAGCCCGCTCTCACACGAACCTCTGCATGACTAATAACAAGGAGAACACCCCCATGCGACGTCTTTCTCGGGTAGGCGGCTGGCTGTCAGTCGCCCTGGCTTTACACGGTTACAGCGGGCTGACTCAAGCCCAGGCACCTGCCGATCAGATCGCCCGACTGGGCAAGGATCTGACCTGTGTCGGTGCGCAAAAGGAAGGCAACGCCGAAGGTACTATTCCAGCGTACAGCGGCCAATGGCTGGGGGCTCCGCCGGGCATGAAGTTCGAGGGCACCGGCAAGCATCCGCTTGATCCTTATCCCAACGAAAAACCGTTGTTTGTGATTACCGCGCAAAACCTCGATCAGTACGCGGCGCATCTGTCCGAAGGGCAGAAAGCCCTGTTCAAGCTCTATCCGCAAAGCTACCGCATGCCGATTTACCCGTCACATCGTGACTTCCGCTTCTCGGACACGGTGTGCAAGGCCACCCTTGAAAACGCTGCGCTCGCCAAGCTGGTCGATGACGGTGAAGGCGTAGTGGGTCGTACTGGCGGGGTGGCATTCCCGATCCCGCAGAACGGCATCGAGCTGCTGAAAAATGCCTCGCTGTTCACCGTGCGTGCCTGGACCGAGGAGTACACCTCAGACAACGCCTACGTGCTTAAAGATGGCAACATCAACTGGGGCCGCGTGCACTCGCGCAACCTGGCGCCGGGGCTGGAGCCAGGCAAGATTGGCGATACCACGGGCAACTCCTCGTTCTACCTCAACGAAACCCTGCTGCCGCAGCGGGACAAGGGCGAAATCAACACCGGCACCGAGTACTGGAACGACAAGTCCGAGCCGCGCCAAAGCTGGCGCTACGACCCTGGCACCCGTCGGGTGCGGCAGTCGCCGGGTTACGGTTTTGACATGGCATTCCCGGGTTCCGGTGGTTCGATCACGGTCGATGAAGTGCGAATCTTCAACGGCTCGGCCCAGCGCTACAACTGGAATATTGTCGGTAAAAAAGAGCTGTATATACCGTCAAACACTGCCCGCCTGCACGCCAATACACTCAAGTACGCTGACATGCTGACCCCGGGCCATATCAACCCGGACAACATGCGCTACGAGCTGCATCGGGTCTGGGTACTGGAAGGGGTACTCAAGCCGGGCAACCGTCATTTGTATGGCAAACGCACGATGTACATCGACGAAGACACCTGGTTCCCGATCATGGGCGACAACTACGACAACCGTGGCGAGCTGTGGCGCACCTCGATGGTCAACTACTTCTACGCCCCGGAAACCCAGACCTGGCAGGCCGGTGTGGGCCTCTATCACGACTTGAACGCGGGCAGTTACCTGGCCTTCAACCTGATCAACGAACAGCGCAATGGCTATGTGTTGAACAAGACGGGTTTTGCGCCGGGCGACTTCGGCCCTGAAGCCGCACGTCGGGCGGGCAAATAAGCTTGTAGTACCCGAATCTGCCCGGCCAGCCTGTGCGCAGGCGGCCGGGTAATGCTGGACATGAAAAAAACAATAAAAAGGAGCACTGCATGTTTAAGCCCTACACCCGTTTTAAACCTGTAAGCCGTCTGGCGGGGATCGGTTTATTGTCAGGTTTGAGCACCCTGGCCCTGGCGGCACCGACCATCGAACTGGGCGAAAACACGACGCTCGACTCATCGTTGACCGTTAACTACACGGCCTCTATGCGTGCCGAAAAGCCTGATCACGAATACCTCAACGACATCAACAATGACGACGCCACGCGCAACTTCAAGCGCGGTTCGTTGATCAACAATCGGGTCAGCGTGTTTGGCGAACTGATGCTCAAACACGAGAACCTCGGCGCCGTGGTGCGTGGCAGTCATTTCTATGACGAGGTCTACCACCAGCGCAACGACAACAACTCGCCCGACACGGTTAACAAAACCGGGCAGTACAACGAATTCAGTCGGGACACGCGCAAACTCAGCGGCAGCAAGGCGCGGCTGCTGGATGCCTACGTGTATGGCGACTTCACGGTCAACGACGACCAGTACCTGTCACTCAAGGCCGGGCGGCATTTGGTGGCCTGGGGTGAGAGTCTGTTCTGGCCAAACATCAGCCAAGGCCAGGCACCGGTTGACGCGACCAAATTCAACGTGCCGGGCACCGAAGCCAAGGACGCTTACTTGCCGGTCGGGCAGTTCTCGGGTTCGTGGTCGATCAACGACGACCTGGCCTTGCTCGGTTTCTACCAATACAAGTGGGAAGAAACTCAGCTCAACCCAGTGGGCGACTACTTCGGCAGCGACACGTTTGGCCCCGGCGCCGAGTTCTATCGCCTGGCCCCTGGGATCGTCAATAACCTGCCTGCCGGGGAGGCTGTGGATTATGCCGGCTCAGTTAAACCGAGTGACAGCGGTGAGTGGGGCTTGGGCGCCCGTTACCGGTTGACGCAGAACACCGAAATCGGGCTGTTTCATTACCGCTACCACGACCGTGTACCTGCGTTGTTTTTCGACTTTACCGGGGATACTCACTACTCATCGCTGAACAAGGTCGGCGGCAATGGCGGTGGGCCGAGCTACCAGCTGGGTTACTTCGATGACATCAAACTCACGGGCGCAAGCTTTACCACCAAGGTCGGTGATTCGGTGCAGTTTGCCGGTGACCTGAGCTACCGCGACGGTGCGGCGGTGTACCTGAGCAATGGCGCTCCGGCCCGTGGCCAGTTGTGGCAAGGCAACCTCAATGCGGTGTACATCCTGGGCCCATCGTTCATGGCGCAGCAAACCACCTTGATGGCGGAAGTGGTGCACCAGCGGATTCAGGGCGTTGACGACCTGACCATCACTGGTGGCGGGGCCGGTACCGACGGCACGTTCGACAAGTTTGTGTACGACGGCCAGACCCGTGGCTCCAGCCTGCTTGGGCTGGGCACGTATTTTGACCACCCCAACGTGTTTAACGGCTGGGACCTGACCACCAAGGCAACCTGGACCCAGAACATCGACGGCAGCGCCTATTCAGGTCTTGGGCGTGCCGAAAAACGCCTGACTGTGGGTGGCGACTTCAAATACCTGGGCAACTTCCAGGTGGGGTTGACCTACGTCGCGTACCTGAGTTCGGCGGACATCGCCCAGGGCCGCATGATGGCCGACCGCGATTATCTGTCGCTCAACGGCAAGTACACTTTCTGAGCAGGGAGTACAGGCGATGATGAATGTCCCCCACCAGGCGTTCGAGCCGCTAACCATCGGCCCGTTGACGCTGCGTAACCGCATCATCAAGGCCGCAACCAACGAGGGCATGGCACCGGGAGGCATCCCCTCACGGCAACTGGTCAAGCTTCATGCGGCCTTGGCCGAGGGCGGGGTGGGCATGACCACCCTGGCGTATTGCTCGGTCAGCCCGGATGGTCGCACGCTGCCTGGGCAAATCGTCCTCGACGCGAGCACCGTCCCCCACTTGCGCGCCTTGACCGATGCGGTGCATCGGCATGGCGCCGCGGCTTCGGCGCAAATCACCCATGGCGGCTGCTTTACCTTTTTGCGCGAACGCTCGACCCCCAGGCCGCTGTCATCCAGCGGCGGCTTTAACAAAGTCGGGATGATGAGCGGGATGTGGCGCAAACAGGCAATGAGCGAAGTTGAGATGACCCAGGTGGTTTATCAATTTGCCCAAGGGGCTGTCTTGGCGCGTGAGGCGGGCTTTGATGCCGTGGAGCTGCACATGGGCCACGGCTATTTGCTCAGCCAGTTTATTTCGCCGCTCTACAACAAACGCCGCGATCAGTATGGCGGCAGCCTGGAGAACCGCCTGCGCTTCCCGCTCAGAGTACTGCGAGCGGTGCTCAAGGCGGTGGGTAATGACTTGGCGGTGATTTGCAAATACAGCATCACTGACGGCGTGCGCGGTGGGAATACCGCCGAGGACGGAGCCGCCATCGCCAAACTGCTGGAGCAGGGCGGTGCCCATTTGCTGGTGTTGAGCGCGGGGATGAACGTCGAATCGATTACCACCATGTTTGGCTCCTCGTTTCCCAAGGAGAACCGGGTCAAGGCGGGCAACCCGCTGATTGGCCTGGCGATGGCGCTGCAGCGGTTGAAAGAGCCGCAGGTTGAGTTCCGTGAGCTGTACTTGCTCGAACATGCACGCAAAGTGCGGGCGGCGGTCAAGATGCCGCTGGTGTATCTGGGCGGCGTGTCGAGCCAGAGGGGCATTGAACAAGCGTTAGCAGAAGGGTTCGATGCGGTGGCGCTGGGCCGAGGATTGATCTGTCAGCCGGACTTCGTCAACCAAATGGTGCAGGGCGTGAGTCGTCACAGCGGCTGCACCGCCTGCAACCGTTGTGTCGCCATGATGTATACGCCCGGCGGTACGTCCTGCGTGCTGGGTCCGGCGGGTGATGCACGGCTCAATGCACAACCGGCTGCTGCGCCACTCAGTTAAGCGAAAAAGCTCTCTGCAGGAGCGAGCAAGCTCGCTCCTGCAAGCTCAGATCGTCTTGCCCTTAAGTGTGGGAGCAGACCGACAGATAGTTTTTGTACTTTCTAATCTAATCCCTCCCTGTCGACATTGAGTGGGAGTAGCAGCGGTTTCCCCTCGTACCTTGGGCTTTTGATCTTTCGAGAGGTCAACATCAAAAGATCGCAGCCTGCGGCAGCTCCTGCGAGACCTCATCAAATCTAACGCGCCTCGCGCGGCATTCCCAATGCTCGCTCGGCAATGATGTTGCGTTGTATCTCATTGCTGCCGCCGTAGAGGGTGTCGGCCCGGGTGAACAGAAACAGCGCCTGCAGTCGGGTCAGTTCATAGGGTGCGCCCGCCAGCAGTTCCGCCTCTGGGCCCATTACATCCATCGCCAGTTTTCCAAGCGCTACGTGCCAGGTCGACCACGCCAGTTTGTAGATCGTTGCTTCCGGGCGCAGGCTGCCGTCTTGTACCCCGGACAACATGCGCAGCGAGTTGTAGCGCAGCACCCGCAAGCCGCTCCAGGCCTGGGCAATGCGCTGGCGCAGCACCGGGTCTTGCGCGGCGCCGTTGGCCTTGGCGATGCGCACTACTTCGTCCAGTTCGTTCTGGAACTGCATCTGCTGACCGAGGGTCGACACTCCGCGCTCAAAGCCGAGTAGCGCCATGGCGATTTTCCAGCCATCGCCAGGTTGGCCGATCAAGTTGTCTGCCGATGTCTGTGCGTGATCGAAAAACACTTCGTTGAATTCGCAGGTGCCGGTCAGCTGCCGAATGGGTTGTACCAGAATGCCTGGCTGGTCCATCGGCACCAATAGAAAAGACAAGCCGCGATGGCCGATACTGCCTGGTTCGGTGCGTGCAAGTACAAAGCACCAGTCCGACTCATGGGCCAGCGAGGTCCAGACTTTTTGCCCGCTGATCAGCCATTGCCCGGTACTTGGGTCCAGCAGGGCGCGGGTCTTGATATTGGCCAGGTCGGAGCCGGCGCCCGGTTCGGAGTAGCCCTGACACCAAAAATGTTGTCCGGCCAAAATGGGTGGCAAGAACCGCTGCTGTTGCGCTGGTGTGCCGAACGCCGCCAGCGTCGGGCCAACCAGCCCTTCGCCGATATGCCCCATGCGGCCTGGACCACCGGCGCGGGCGTATTCCTCAAAAAAGATCACTTGCTGATTGATGCTCAAACCCCGGCCACCGTGTTCTGTGGCCCAACCCGCGCCAATCCAGCGGCCTTTGGCCAGTTCCTGCTCCCATTGTTTGCGCAGCTCAGGTGCGAAGTCCTCATCGCCCGGGCCGCCACGAAAACGCAAGGCGCTGAACTCACCGTTCAGGTGTTGCTGCATCCAGTTGGCGACTTGCTGGCGGAACTGCTCATCTGCTGCGCTAAAGCTGATATTCATGGCCGATCTCCGAAAATCTGTGTTGCCAATTGCTCGCGATAAAAAGCCGGTGTGCCGAGTAACTGCTCACTGGCCCGGGCTCGCTTGAAATACAAGTGCGGGTCATATTCCCAGGTAAAACCTACGCCGCCATGCAGTTGGATGGACTCGGCCGCGCACTGGAAAAAGCCTTCGCTGGCATGGATTTTTGCCGTGGCGCCAGCTTCGGCCAATTGCTGCTGAGCGCTTGGGTCGCCGTCGATGTTCAAGCACTCGGTGGCGATGCACGCTGCGTAATAGCTGGCGGAACGGGCACACTCAACCGCCAGCATCAGGTCGGCACAGCGGTGTTTGATTGCCTGGAAACTGGCAATGCTGCGGCCAAATTGTTCGCGGCCACTGATATAGGCCAGTGTCAGTTCCAATGATTGTTGAGCGCCGCCGGTTTGCTCGGCCGCCAGACCGATACAGCCGATGTGCAGCACATCGCGTAGCAGCGGCCAGCCTTGGCCGGGCTCGCTGAGCAGTTGCTCGTCGCTGAGCTCTACATCCTTGAGTGTGACGCTGGCCAGGCGCCGGGTCTGATCCAGGGTCGGCAGGTGTTGGCGGCTGATGCCGGGGGTGTCGGCGGGCAGGGCGAACAGGCGAATCCCGGCTTCGCCGATGCTGCCGGGGGTGCGGGCGGCGATGATTAGCAGGTCGCACTCGGCGCCATCCACCACGTACAGGTATTCGCCGTTAAGACGATAACCGCCGGCATAGCTTTGCGCATAAACCTGAACCCCGCTGTCGTCCCAGCGTGCCGAACTGGTGTAAGCCAGGCTGGCAGTGATGTCGCCAGCGGCCAGTTGCGGCAGCCAGTGTGCCTTGAGGGCGGTGTTGCGGCTCAGCAGCAGCGCTGGAATGGCCAGGCAGCAGGTGGCAAAAAAAGCCGAGGGTAGCAGGCTGCGGCCTAACTGCTCTTGTAACAGGCAGACCTCGACAAACCCCAGGCCCAGCCCGCCGAACTCCTCGGGAATCGCCAGCGCCGGCCAGTACAGCTCGCCGGCGATACGGGCCCAGATGTGCGGGTCTTGCCCGCGCTCGCTGGCCATCGCCGCACGCACTGCTGCGGAGCTGGCCACCTGGGCTAAAAAGCGTTCGGCAGACTGCTGAATCATTCGCTGCTCGTCAGTCAGGGCAAGCTCCATAGGGCTCCTCGTCGTAAAAGTCCGGATTAGAGCTCGAGCATGCGAGCGCGTTATGCGCGTGCAATCCCTGAGCCGGACTAGTCCGTTTGGTGGGGCGCGCCAAGAGCCGCCACGCAGGCTCTTTTGTTTAGTCTCAACGGACGATGATCCGCATTCGGCCGCTTCCCATACTGATCACATGACATTGCCAACCCCAGGAGCACATGTGAACAGCGCAACCCATACCGCATTTCACACCAGTATCGACGCGGGAGTCGCTGAACTGGTGATCGACAGGCCGCCAGTCAATGCCCTCAACAGTCGCGAGTGGCTGGAGCTGGCGCATACCCTTGAAGCCCTGGGCCAGGACCCGCAGGTGCGCGTCATTGTGATTCGAGCCGAGGGTCGCGGTTTTTGCGCCGGTGTCGATATCAAGGAGCTGGACGCTCACCCGGAACTGATCGTCAAGGTCAACGCCGGTAACTACGCCACGTTCAAGGCCGTACACCGCAACCCGGTGCCGGTGATCGTCGCGGTACACGGCTTTGTGCTGGGCGGCGGGATCGGTATTACCGGCGCCGCCGACATTGTTGTGGCCTCTGATTGCGCCACGTTTGCCCTGCCTGAAGTGGACCGTGGTGCCATGGGCGGCGGTGCGCACCTGCAGCGTTTGTTCCCGGTGCAAAAAGTTCGCTATCTGTTCTTTACTGGCGACAAGATCGGCGCGGTTGAAGCCCAGCAATACGGCTTTATCGAGCGCGTGGTGCCACGTGAGCAATTGCGCGAAACCGCGCTGCAAATTGCCCACAAGATCGCGAGCAAAAGCCCGGCCATGATCCGCATCGCCAAAGAGGCGTTGAACGGTATCGAAGACGGCAACCTGGAAGATAAATATCGCTGGGAGCAGGGCTTTACGCTCCAGGCCTACACCTCTGAGGACTCCGCCGAAACACGGCGCGCCTTCGTTGAAAAACGCGACGCCACGTTCTGAGGAGCTGACGATGGACCTGACTTACTCGCCCAAACAAAAAGCCTTCCGCCAGGAAGTACGCCATTGGTTGGCGGCCAACCTGCCGTCCAAACCGTTGGCCAGCTACGACACCCGTGAAGGGTTTGAGCAACATCGCCAGTGGGAAGCCAAGCTGTTCGACAGTCGCCTGTCGATGGTGATGTGGCCCACCGAGCTGGGCGGGCGCGGTTGCGACCTGATCGAGTGGCTGATTTTCGAAGAAGAATATTACGGTGCTGGCGCGCCAATGCGAGTCAATCAGAACGGCCAGTTACTGCTGGGCCCGACGCTGATGGAGTTCGGCACCGAGGCACAAAAGAAGCGCTTCTTGCCGCGCATGGCCGCCAGTGCGGATATGTGGGCCCAGGGTTGGTCTGAGCCGAATGCCGGTTCCGATATGGCTGCAATCACCAGTAAAGCCACTCGCGACGGTGACAACTACGTGCTAAACGGCCAGAAAACCTGGTCGACCCGAGCGATTTTTGCCGATTGGCTGTTTGGTCTGTTTCGCAGTGATCCGACCTCCAGCCGTCACCATGGTTTGTCGTTTGTGATGGTCCCGCTCAATGCGCCGGGCGTCACCGTACGGCCGATCAAGGCGCTGAATGGCAAGGATGCGTTCGCAGAAGTGTTCTTCGATGACGTGCGTATCCCGCTGGAAAATCGCATCGGCGACGAAGGGCAGGGCTGGCATGTGGCAATGGCCACCGCTGGTTTTGAGCGCGGCCTGCTGCTGCGCTCCCCGGCGCGCTTTCAGTACACCGCGCGCAAGCTGGTCGAGCTGTATCAAGCCAACCGTGCCAGTGCCGACCGCGATCCAAGCCTGGGTGAAGCCGTGTGCAAAGCCTGGATGGACGCGCAGGCCTACGCCTTGTCTGCCTACCACACCGTGGGTCGCTTGAGTCGGGGCGCACAGATTGGCGCTGAGTCGAGCACCAACAAAATTATCTGGTCGGAACTGGATTTGCACATCCATGAAATTGCGATGCGCATTCTGGGGGCCAGTGGCGAGTTGACCGGTAAATCAGCCGATGGACATGACTGGCTGGAAGGCTTCCTGTTTGCTCAGGCCGGGCCGATTTACGCCGGCACCAACGAGATCCAGCGCAACATCATTGCCGAGCGCATGCTCGGCCTGCCGAAGTGAGGCCGGGTATGGACTTTACCTTTACCGATGACCAGCAAACCTTCCGCGAGGCCATCAGCCGCTTTTTGATGACCGAAGCCGCGCCGGAAATGCTCCGTGAAATCTGGGAGACCGACGTCGGTCGCTCACCGGATTTGCGCAACAAAATTGCCGAGCAGGGCCTCACCGCGCTGTCGGTGCCTGAAGCCTTTGGTGGCTTGGGTATGGATGATGTGGCGTGGTCGTTGATGACCCAGGAGCTGGGTTACTACGCGATTCCTGATTCGCTGGCCGACACCGCCTATGTTGCCTGCGCCTTGATCGCTGGATTGCCAGACAGCGTGGCTCAGCGTGGCGAATGGCTGGAAAAGATTGCTGACGGCAGCCTGAGGGTGGCGCTTGGGCATCCGGTCAATCCGCTGGTGGCCGATGCCGCTCCGGCCGATTTGCTGCTGCTGGCTCACGGCGATGAAGTCCACGCCGTGCCCCGGGCGCAGGTTGATGTGCAGCCCCGCAGCAGCATTGATGCTTCGCGTCGTCTGGCGCAGGTCAGTTGGCAGCCAAGTGCTGCCACCCTGGTGGCGCAAGGCGAATTGGGGCGTGCGCTGTGGGCGCAAACCCTGAGCCGTGGTGCGTTGTCGGTGGCCGGGCAGTTGCTTGGGCTGGCGCAACGGATGCTCGACCTGTCGGTGGATTACGCCGCCCAGCGCAAACAGTTCGGCAAGCCGATCGGCAGCTTTCAGGCGGTCAAGCATCACTTGGCCGATGTCGCCACCCAACTCGAATTCGCCAAGCCGGTGCTGTACCGCGCGGCTTACGCCTTGGCCCACAACGAAGAGAACGCTGCAGTGTGGGTGTCGCAGGCGCGCCTGGCCAGTTGCGAAGCCAGCTGGCTGGCGGCTCGCCACGGCATTCAGGTGCATGGCGCCATGGGCTACACGTGGGAAGTCGACCTGCAAATGTTCATGAAGCGGGCCTGGGCACTGGATAACGCCTGGGGCGATCGCGCCCTGCACAAAACCCGCGTCGCCGAACACGTACTCAGCGGTGCCGCGCCTTTGGGCCCTGGCCATACCTTCGAGGATTGATTGATGCCCCAAGCCTATATTGTTGACGCCTTGCGCAGCCCGACCGGCAAGCGCAAAGGCGGCCTGTCCCATGTTCACGCCATTGACCTGGGCGCTCATGTGCTCAAGGCGCTGGTGGAACGCAACCAGATCCCGGCCGACGAATACGACGACGTGATCTTCGGTTGCGTCGACACCATTGGCTCGCAAGCCGGCGACATTGCCCGCACCAGTTGGCTGGCCGCCGGCCTGCCGCTCAACGTGCCCGGCACCACCATCGACCGCCAGTGCGGTTCGTCACAGCAGGCGCTGCATTTTGCCGCGCAGGCCGTGATGAGCGGTACCCAGGATGTGATCGCGGTCGGTGGTGTGCAAACCATGACCCAGATCCCGATTTCGTCGGCGATGCTGGCCGGTCAACCGCTGGGTTTTGCCGATCCGTTTTCTGGCAGCAAAGGTTGGAAAGCTCGCTTTGGCGACCAGCCGGTTAACCAGTTTTACGCTGCGCAACGCATTGCCGATCACTGGCAAATTAGCCGCCAGCAGATGGAAGCCTACGCGCTGGAAAGCCATCGCCGCGCGCTGGATGCCATTGCTGGTCGACGTTTCGTCAATGAAATCGTGCCGTGTGAAGGGGTGTGGGACGACGAAACCCCGCGCCAGACCAGCTTGGCGAAAATGGCTGAACTGGAGCCGGTGTCGGCTGAATTCCCGTCAATCACCGCGGCGGTTTCCAGCCAGACCTGTGACGCTTCTGCGGCATTGCTGGTGGTCTCCGAGGCCGCGCTCAAGCGCTACAACCTCACGCCTCGGGCGCGTATTCATCATTTGTCGGTGATGGGCGATGACCCGATCTGGCACCTCACCGCACCGATTGCCGCGACACGTGCCGCGCTGAAAAAAGCCGGCATGAATATCAATGACATCGACCTGGTGGAAATCAACGAAGCCTTTGCCTCGGTGGTCATGGCCTGGGCCAAGGAGCTGGATTACGACCCGGCCCGCACCAACGTCAATGGCGGCGCGATTGCCCTGGGCCACCCGCTGGGTGCCAGCGGCGCACGACTGATGACCAGCTTGCTCAATCAGCTTGAGCGCAGTGGCGGCCGTTATGGCCTGCAGACCATGTGCGAAGGCGGTGGTCAGGCCAACGTCACGATTATTGAGCGCCTCTGACGCGCAGCAACCTTACAGGAGCAAACACATGGCTATTTGTGCAGGACGTACTGTGATCATCACCGGCGCGGGCGGCGGTTTGGGCCGAGCCTACGCGCTGGCTTTCGCCGAACAGGGCGCCAATGTGGTGGTCAACGACATTCGCCGCGAAGCCGCCGAAGCCGTCGTGGCTGAAATCCGCGAACTGGGTGGTCAAGCCCTGGCCAACGCCGATGACATCACTACCGTTGCCACCGCACAGCACATCGTCGATGCCGCGCTGGCAGCGTTTGGTGAAGTCCACGTGCTGGTCAACAACGCTGGCATCTTGCGCGACCGGATGTTTATCAGCCTTGGCGAAGACGATTGGGATGCGGTGATGCGCGTCCATCTCAAGGGCCACTTTTGCCTGGCCAACATCCTTGGCAAGCGCTGGCGTGACCAGGCCAAGGCTGGTCAGCCGGTGGCGGCACGGATCATCAACACCAGCTCCGGTGCGGGCTTGCAGGGTTCGGTGGGGCAATCCAACTACAGCGCGGCCAAGGGCGGGATTGCCGCCTTGACCCTGGTGCAAGCGGCCGAACTGGCGCGCTACGGCGTCACCGCCAACGCCTTGGCTCCAGCGGCGCGCACATCGATGACCGAAAGCGCGATGCCGGATGTGGTGAAGAAGCCTGAAGACGGCGCTTTCGATGCCTGGGCCCCGGAAAACGTAGCGCCGCTGGTGGTGTGGCTGGGCAGCGAACTGTCGAGCCATGTGACTGGGCAAATCATCGAAAGCCAGGGCGGTCGTTTGTCCTTGGGCGATGGCTGGCGCACCGGCGTGACCCGCGACAAGGGCGCGCAATGGCAGCCAGAAGAAGTGGGCGTGGCGATGAGCCAGATCCTTGCCGAAGCACCGGCCCCGCAGCGGGTTTGGGGGAGCTGAAACAATAATAACCAACTGTAGGAGCGAGCTTGCTCGCGATAGGAAGACTGTGGTTTTCCAGGCAGGCCACGTCGCCTGAATCGCGAGCAAGCTCGCTCCTACAGGGGTTGCTGTCTATTTTTAAAAGAGAATTCGACCATGAGACAAGCTCCTCCTTACGTACCAGGCCACCAATTGCTGGCAGGCAAGTCGATTCTGATCACGGCCGCCGCCGGAGCCGGTATCGGTTACGCCGCCGCCAAGCGCTGTGCCGAAGAAGGCTGCCGCGCCTTGATGATTTCTGACATCCACCCGCGTCGTCTCGAAGAAGCGGTTGAGCGGCTGAAAGCCGAAACCGGGTTGCAGGCGGTATACGGGCAACTGTGCAACGTGACCGTCGAAGCCGATGTACAGGCCTTGGTCGCCGCCGCTGAAGACGCGCTGGGCGGGGTTGATGTACTGATCAACAACGCTGGCTTGGGCGGTCAGGTACGCCTTACCGAAATGACCGATCAGCAGTGGTCGTCGGTGCTCGACATCACCCTGACCGGCACCATGCGCATGACCCGCGCGATGCTCCCGCACATGGAGCGCCGTGGCGCCGGAGCCATCGTCAACAACGCCTCGGTACTGGGCTGGCGTGCGCAGAAAGAACAGGCGCATTACGCCGCCGCCAAGGCCGGGGTTATGGCCCTGACCCGTTGCAGTGCTTTGGAAGCCGCCGAAAGCGGCGTGCGGATCAACGCCGTGGCGCCGTCGATTGCCCTGCATGACTTCCTGAAAAAAGCCTCCAGCAGCGAACTGCTGGAACAACTCACCAGCCGCGAAGCCTTTGGCCGTGCCGCCGAAGTCTGGGAAGTGGCCAACGTGATGGTGTTTTTGGCCAGCGACTATGCCTCGTACATGGTCGGCGAAGTGCTGCCCGTCAGCTCGCAACAGGCCTGAGGACACGCAATGAGTACGCTTTTTAGCAGCGCCGAGCAGCTACTGGCCGCGCAAGGGCAGGATCTGGGCCGCACCGATTGGCTGGTGCTGACTCAGGAACGGATCAACCTGTTTGCTGAGGCCACCGGTGATCACCAGTGGATTCATGTCGATCCGGTACGTGCGGCGAGCGGCCCGTTTGGCGCCTGCATCGCCCACGGCTACCTGACCCTGTCGCTGGCCAACCTGTTTATGCCGCAACTGATGCAGTTCGACAACCTGGCGATGGGCGTCAACTACGGCAGCGACCGCGTGCGCTTCCCGGCAGCGGTCAAAGTCGGCTCGCGGGTTCGCGGGCACGGAGAAGTCCTGGGCGTCGAGGTGCTGGGCCAGGCGTTGCAGGCGGTGGTGCGGATCAGCGTCGAAATCGAGGGCAGCGAACGCCCCGGCTGTGTGGTGGACACCATCAGTCGTTACACCTTCAACCCTCTTGAGAAGTGAGCCCTGACATGAACCTGAATGACGTTGTAATCGTATCCACGGCCCGAACCGCGCTGACCAAATCCTTTCGCGGTTCCTTCAACGACACCGAAGCTCCGGTGCTGGGCGGGCATGTGGTACGTGCCGTGGTTGAGCGCGCCGGGATCGAGCCGGGTTCGGTTGAAGACGTAATCATGGGTGCCGCTGCGCAGCAAGGTACGCAGGGCTACAACATTGGCCGCCTGTGCGCCAATGCCGGTGGCTTGCCCAACACGGTGCCGGGCATGTCGATTGACCGTATGTGCGCCTCGGGCCTGATGAGCATTGGCGTTGCCGCCAAAGGCATCATGACCGGCGAAATGTCGATTGCCGTGGCCGGCGGCGTCGAGTCGCTGTCGCTGACCCAGAACAAGTACAAAAACACCTACCGCGCCCAGTCCGAAGCCGTGCTGGAGTACATGCCAACCGCTTACATTCCGATGCTTGAGACTGCAGAAATCGTCGCCAAGCGCTACAACATCAGCCGCGAAGTGCAGGACCAGTATTCTCTGCAAAGCCAGCAACGCACGGCTGCGGCCCAGGCCGCCGGTTTGTTTGCCGACGAAATCGTACCGCTGGCAGCACGCAAGTTGCTGTTCGACAAGGAAGGCAAGCCAAGCGGCTACCAGGACGTGGTGGCTGACCGTGACGAATGCAATCGTCCGTCCACCACACTTGAAGATCTGTCCGCGCTGAAACCAGTGTGGAAAGACGGCAAATGGGTGCAGCAGGGCGAATTTATAACTGCTGGCAACGCTTCGCAGTTTTCTGACGGTGCCTCTGCCGTACTGCTGATGAGCCGTGCCGAAGCCAAACAGCGCGGGATTGAAGCGCTGGGTGTGTACCGCGGGATTGCCGTGAGCGGTTGCGCGCCGGAAGAGATGGGCATTGGCCCGGTGTTCGCGATTCCCAAGTTGCTCAAGCGCTTTGGCCTGACCGTATCGGACATTGACCTGTGGGAGATCAACGAAGCGTTCGCCTGCCAAGTGGTGTACTGCCGCGACTTCCTGGAAATTCCGAATGACCGCTTGAACGTTAATGGCGGAGCTATTTCGATCGGTCACCCGTTCGGTATGTCCGGTGCGCGGATGGTTGGCCACAGCCTGCTTGAAGGTCGTCGTCGCGGCGCTCGCTTTGTTGTGGTTGCCATGTGCATTGGCGGCGGTATGGGTGCGGCCGGGCTGTTTGAATTGAACTAAGGTCTGCACGAAATGTATCTGCGCTCGGTGATGCTGCGTTGAAAACAGGCTCGGAATGCTCATTAACAACCCGTTAACTCCGCTTCCTCGCCTGTTTTCGCCTTGCCTGACCTTCGCTAGAAAACATTTCGTACAGACCCTAAGATCTGCTCAATCTTCTGTCACCTGTGTAGGAGCGAGCTTGCTCGCGATCCAGTCAACGCGGTTTATCAGAAATACCGCGGCGATCCAATCGCGAGCAAGCTCGCTCCTACGGCCTACAGTTCATGAGTGGGGTGAGGCTCGATTGCTCAGAGCTATTTACGGTATAACTCCTCACAGCTTTCATTGAGGTCAATCCCGTGACGCAAACCCCTGCACAACGCCCGCTGTGGTTGATCTACCTGATCTTCCTCGCACCCATGGTGCTGTCCAACTTCCTGCAAAGTTTCTCTGGCACGCTGAACGGGATTTATGTCGGACAACTGCTTGGAACCCAAGCGTTGGCGGCGGTTTCGGGGATGTTCCCAATCGTATTCTTCTTCATCGCACTGGTGATTGGCCTGGGCGCCGGCGCTTCGGTGCTGATTGGTCAGGCCTGGGGTGCGCGCGAAACGGCAATGGTCAAGCAGATCACCGGGGCCACCCTGACCCTGGGCGCATTGATCGGCCTGATTGCCGCCATACTGGGCAGCGTGTTTGCCCGTCCCGCCATGCAGGCGTTGGGCACTCCGGCTGACGTGTTGGACGAGGCGGTCGCCTATGCCCAGGTCATGATGCTGATTATGCCGCTGTTGCTGGTGTTCATTCTGTTCACTCAACTGCTGCGTGGGGTCAGCGACACCGTGTCGCCGCTGTTGGCGCTGATTGTGTCGACGTTGGTGGGCTTGTTACTGACCCCGGCGCTGATCCTCGGATGGCTTGGCTTGCCGAAGATGGGTATTCAAAGCGCGGCTTTTGCCGGCTTGGTGGGCAACGTACTGGCCATGCTGTTTCTGGTACTGCGCTTACGCCACAAAAATCATGTGATGGCACCGGACCGCGAACTGTGGGCCGCGTTGCGCCTGAACCGGGAGATCTTGGGCAAGGTCTTGCGCATCGGTTTACCCACCGGACTGCAAATGGTGGTGCTGTCAGTCTCTGAGCTGGTGATTCTGGCGCTGGTCAACAGTCACGGCTCCCAAGCCACGGCGGCTTATGGTGCGGTGACCCAGATTGTTAACTATGTGCAGTTCCCGGCGTTGTCGATTGCGATCACGGCTTCGATCCTGGGTGCTCAGGCGATTGGAGCAGGGCGCACGGAACGGATCGGTCCGATCCTGCGCACCGGCTTGCTGATCAACCTGTGCCTGACCGGCACCCTGATCGTGTTGGGTTATGTGATGTCGCACTGGCTGCTGGGCCTGTTCATCACCGACGTTGACGCGCGGATCAGGGCCGAACACCTGTTGCACATCATGCTCTGGAGCATTCTAGTGTTCGGCTTTCAGGCAGTGGTGGGCGGGATCATGCGCGCCAGCGGTGTGGTGTTCATGCCGATGGCAATCACCGTATTTTGCGTGCTGTGCATCGAACTGCCGGTGGCCTACGCCCTCGATGCGCACTTTGGTCTGGAAGGCGTGTGGATGGCCTTTCCGATCACCTACCTGGCGATGCTCGTTCTGCAAGTCGCCTACTACCGGCTGGTATGGCGACACAAGCCGATCCAGCGTTTGGTCTGAGCTCCTCCCTGACATCAAGCATGCAGTAACCCATCAACCGCAGCGATACCATCGAGAGCAAGCCCGCTCCCACAATGGGCTCCTGCAAGGCCCAAATTTTGTGGGCGCGACAAAACCTGTGGGAGCTGGCTTGCCTGCGATGCAGACGGCGCGGTCTGTCAGGCAAGATGCCCTGAAACGTCTCGTAAAAACTCCTGCATACCAGCTAGGCCATTTGGACGATGTGCCTGTGACCGCCCAGTCCGATGATCGAAGGCAGGTTCTAGCGACCTCGCCGGTGAGTTCGCCAGAGCACCCACGATTATAAAAACAAGAGGACTGGCCGCATGAAATCCGCCCAGCAACTGCTGACTGCAGCGAGGTCTCGACCATGCGTGCAATGATCGGCTACCTGGTTTGCCTGATTGTCGCGGTGACCATCGCGTTTACGTTTACTCCCCATAAAGCTCAGGATGTTGCCCCCGCCCAGTTGCGTGCGGATCGCTTGCAGATCAACGGCATGCTGTACCTCGATCAGCGGGTGGTGGCGGTGGGCGAGCGCGGCAATATTTTGCTCAGCGACGATCAAGGGGCGACCTGGCAGTCGGCCAAGGTCGAACCGCAACGTGATTTGACCCTGACCGCTTTAGTCGCTCTGGCAGATAAAAGCCTGTTGGCCGTAGGGCATGACGGCTGGATTCTGCGCTCCGAAGACCATGGTGCGAACTGGACTGAAGTGCGCTACGACGCTGAAGTCGCTGAACCGCTGCTGGGCATTTGGAATGCGGGCGGTACGAAGGTGTTGGCTTTTGGCAGCTTCGGCAAGTTTTATCAGTCTGGCGATGACGGCCGCACTTGGCAGGCCCAAGAGCTGGAGGTTGACAGCGCGCACCTCAATGGCATGGACGGCGGCCCGGATGGGCGGCGGATGCTGGTCGGCGAGCAAGGGCTGGTGATGCGCAGTAACGATGCCGGGAACAGCTGGCACAAGCTTGAGCCGTTCTACAACGGTTCATTGTTTGGTGTGGTGCGCCTGAGCCCGGATCGCTGGGTGGCTTACGGCATGCGCGGCCATGTGTTTGTCAGTCAGAACTTTGGCCAGAGCTGGCAGCAGGTGGCTGTTGGCAATCAGTTGCCACTCTACGGTCATGCATTGCTGCCCAATGGCGGCGGGTTGCTGATCGTCGGTGCGGGTAGCTCGATGGTGCGTCTCGATGACCAGGGTCGTCTGGTCAGCGCCACACGTTTACCGGGCCTGGGCACTTTGACCTCGGCGGTGTTGGTCGGCTCGCGGCGCATGTTGGTAGGCGGCGAGCGCGGTGTTTTCCAGGGTACTGATGGCAGCGTCGCTGCGCTTGGCCAATGAGAGGCGCAAAATGAACGCTCCCCAGTCTTCAATAAACCGTATGGTCGCGCGGATCGCCGATCTGTTGATCGATTGGCGCAAGGGCCTGTTGGCACTGTTTGTGCTGCTGACCCTGGCGCTGGGCTTCAGTGCCACGCACACCAAACTCGACCCGGGCTTTAACAAGCAAATCCCGGTGCGCAACGAGTTTATGGTCAACTTCCTTAACTTCAGCCAGTACTTCACCGGCGCCAACCGCTTTTTGGTCAGCGTGCAGTGGAAGGGCGAAGGCGATATCTATAACCGTGAATTCCTTGAAACCCTGAATAAAGTCACCGATGACGTGTTCTTTATCAGTGGTGTCAGCCGCGCCAGTGTGACCTCGCTGTTTACAGCCAACGTGCGTTACATCGAAATCACCGAAGAAGGTTTTTTCGGTGACGTTGTCGTGCCGCCACGCTTTACCGGTTCGGCTGATGACTTGGGTCAGGTGCGCAGCAACGTTGCCCGCTCCGGCCAGGTCGGACGGCTGGTGGCCAATGACTTGAAGTCCTCGATGGTACGCGCCGACTTGCAGGACTTGAATCCGCAGACCGGCAAACCCGTGTCGTATGCCGAGGTGGCCAAGAGCCTGGAAGATATCCGCGCCAAGTACAGCAATGACAACATTGAAATCAATATCGTCGGCTTCGCCAAGCTGGTGGGTGATGTGGTCGAGGGCCTGAACACGGTCATCGGGTTCTTTGTGATTGCCTTCATCATTACCGGCCTGATGCTGTGGGTGTATTCGCGCTCATGGCGCCTGACCGTGGTGGCGCTGATCGTTGCGCTGCTGCCGGTAGTCTGGCTGCTGGGGCTGTTGCCGTTGTTGGGGCTGGGGATCGACCCGATGTCGATTCTGGTGCCATTTTTGATTTTCTCGATTGGTGTGTCCCATGCGGTGCAAATGACCAACGCATGGAAACAGGATGTGCTGGCTGGCAGTGCGTCGGTGCAGGCCGCGCATACGGCCTTTTGCAAGATTTTCATTCCCGGTTCACTGGCCTTGCTGATGAACGCCCTGGGCTTTGGCGTGATCATGCTGATCGACATTCCCATCGTGCATGAACTGGGGGTTACAGCCTGTATTGGAGTGATGCTGATGATCATCACCAACAAGCTGATGTTGCCGATCATTCTCTCGTACCTGAAGCTTGAAAACAGCGCCATGAGCCAAGGCATCAAGGCGCAGGGCAAGCACAAGTTGTGGTGGAAGCTCTCCGCGCTGGCCGAGCCGAAACCGGCGCTGGCGGTGTTTGTACTCAGCTTGTTGTTGCTCGGAGTGGGCGCTTACAAGGCCCGCGATCTGGCAGTAGGTGACATTGGTGTCGGTGCCCCGGAGTTGCGTGCTGATTCGCGTTACAACCAGGACAACCAGAAGATCATCAACAGTTATTCCATTGGTCTGGACGTGATGTCGGTGTTTGTTCAGGTCAAGGGCATTGACGAAGGCTGCCTGGCACCGCAAGTGATGCGGGCGATTGAGTCGTTCGACTTCCAGGTGCGCAGCGTTACCGGCGTGCAGTCGGTGCAGAGCGTCGCCGGGATGGGCAAGAACGTGATTGCCGGCAACAACGAAGGCAACCCGCGCTGGTCGGCGATTCCAGGTTCCGAGCGCGGTTTGAGTCAGGGCGCGCGGGCTTATATGCCGGATGACGGGTTGGTGACTGAAGGTTGCCAGCGCATGCAGATTCTGGTGTTCCTCACCGACCATGAAGGCCCAACCGTGGCCCATGTGGTCAACGAAACCAAGCGCATCATCGCCGGTCTGCAAGGCCCGGGCGTGGAGTTCTTGATGGCAGGCGGCAATGTGGGCGTGATGGCGGCGTCCAACGAGGCAGTCAAGCAGGCCGAGGTGGTGATGCTGGCGGCGCTGTTTGGCTCGGTGGCGCTGTTCTGCTGGCTGACTTTCGGCTCATTCCGCGCCGTGCTGTGTATTTTGATACCGCTGGCGATTGTGGCGATCCTGTGCAACGCCCTGATGGCGACCCTGGGCATTGGCCTGAAAGTCGCGACATTGCCGGTGATGGCGCTGGGGGTTGGGGTTGGGGTCGATTACGGAATTTACCTGTACGAACGGATTCAGCATGAGATGGCTGACGGCAAAGACCTGCGCAACGCGTTTTACGAGGCCATGTGCCAACGCGGCACGGCGGCAGTATTTACCGCGCTAACCATGTCCATTGGCGTCTGTACCTGGGCCTTCGCACCCCTCAAGTTTCAGGCCGACATGGGCGTGCTGCTGTCGTTCATGTTCCTGGTTAACGTGCTCGGGGCGATTTTTCTGCTGCCAGCACTGGCCGCCTGGTTCAACTTGGGTCGTCCATTGGTCAAGGTTAAAAAGCAGCTCGATGGCGCAACTGCCGGGCATTACCCGCTCAAACAGTGCGTTGCCGCCAAAGACCCGTCCAACCGCTGAAATAGACCGCTCGACGGGCTTGTATGGCGCCTGACATAAAGACACACTTAGGCGTTGCTGCACTGCTGCTTCGGTTAACGATGCAGCAGTGCAGATACAAGCCGCTGGTAATAAAAAAAATAAAAAGGGCAGGTCATCGAACCTTGCCCGATGCGAGGAAAAGTCCGTGGATACAGTGACCTTGAATCACCAAACCCTGGCCAGTCTGGGTCTCGAATTGTCCGATTACGACCAAATGATCGGCAGTTTCTATGATGGTGCGCTGGACCCAAAGGTCATGGGCCGTACCCTGTGTTCCGTTCGCCGCCTGTTTCAGGCCAACTATGCGACGCTGATCCTGCGTGTGCCGGATCAACCGGATCTGGGCTTGATGATTGTGGCAGGGGACATTGAAGGCGAGGGTGAGCTGACCTATCAGACCTACCCTCAAGCCAACACTCCGTTTGCCGGTCAGCCGATGGATCAGGTGTTCACGGTCGAAGACCTGATGAGCGAGTCCGAGTGGGTCAACTCTGCGTATTTCAAAGCGTTCTGCGGTCAGCAAAACGTCTTCCACGTAATGGGGGCCGACATCTCTACCCCTGATGGCGGCAAGCTGCGTTTCCGTATCACCCGCCCTAAAACCTCACCTGGATTTTCCAGTGCCGAGCGCTCGCTGTGCAGCATGTTTTTGCCGCATTTGCGCCGTGCCTTGCACCTGCACAACCTGCTGGACCGCAGTGAGTCCATGAGTGAGTTGTACGCGCAAGCCATCAGCCGCTTGTCGGTGGCAACCATTGTTCTCGACGAAACCGGCAAGGTGCTGCGCCTTAACCCGGTAGCCGAAGAAATCCTCAAAAGCGCCGACGGCTTGAAGATGGTGGGCGGCAGGCTGGAAGCCACGTACCCGAGCGACAACCGCGAGTTGCAGCGTCTGGTCAAACACGCGTTCAGCTCAGAGGTGCGTGAGGGCGGAGTGACAGCGGATGCGATGTCCGTCACCCGACCTTCAGGTCAGGTCAGCCTGGGCCTGGTGGTCGAGGCTATTCCTTCGCTGGAGTGGGCCGAAGGCAAGAGCAAGCCGGCAGCAGTGATTTATATCCGTGACTCGGTTGGCAAGTCGCTGGCCAGCGAGGTGGTGACCAAGCAACTGTTCAATTTGACCAAGGCCGAAACTGCGCTGGCGATGGAGCTGGCCAACGGTTTGTCCCTGGAAGAAGCGGCCGAGAACCTGAACATTCGCCGCAACACCGCACGGGCACATTTGCGCTCGATCTTCTCGAAAACCGGGGTGCGCCGACAGACCGAGCTGGTGAGGATTTTGCTGAACAGCGTGGTCGCGTTGGGAAAGCCCAAGTGCGCCATGCGGGCGGCTGACACGGTCATCGTGCCAGCCCCGCAGTTGGCGCGGCCGATTCGCAAAAGCGCTTGAGTGCTCGTCGATTTTGCTGACTGAGGGTGGCGGTTCTACGCCACCCCCGGTCGATCATCTGTCAGGCCAGCCAGCGCCTGCCTTATCAAGGAAACTCTTATGCCAGTTACAGCTGTCAGCGGTTCCGCTTCCGGAATCGGCGCCGCCGTGTGTGCGGTATTACGTGCTGCGGGTCACCGCATCATCGGGATTGACCGGGCCAATGCCGAAGTGATCGCCGATCTGTCGACTCGCGATGGCCGCCAGGCGGCGGTGGCGCAGGTGCTTGAGCAGTCAGGCGGGGTGCTGGACGGTCTGGTGTGCTGCGCGGGGCTTGGAGTGACGGCGCCTTCAAGCAGTTTGTTGTTGGCGGTTAACTATTTCGGTGCCAACGACTTGCTCGACGGTCTGGTCGATGCCTTGGCCAAAGGTGAAAACCCGGCGGCGTTGGTGATTGGTTCGGTAGCGGCGACCCAGGCCGGAGCCGATCAACAGCCGATGGTAGAAGCCATGCTCTCGGGTAACGAGGCGCAAGCGCTGGCGTTGGCTAACGAACTGGGGCAACTGCATATCGCTTACGCCTGTTCGAAATACGCAGTGACCTGTGAAGCACGGCGTAAATCGGTGCAATGGGCTGCTCAGGGCATTCGTCTCAATGTGGTTGCCCCGGGCGCGGTCGAAACCCCGCTGCATCAGGCTGCCAAGGACGATGCGCGTTATGGCAAATCGGTCAGTGAGTTTGTCGCGCCTCTGGGTCGTGCTGGTCATCCTCAAGAGATCGCCCAGGTTGTGGCGTTCCTGCAGTCGAGCCAGGCCAGCTTTGTAACGGGCAGCGTGGTGTTTGTGGACGGTGGTATGGATGCAATGGTGCGTGCTCAGCGCGTTTAACAGTTAACTCTGAAGGAGCTTCCATGAATAAAGTGGCGTTTATTACCGGTGCCAGCCGTGGCATTGGTCGTGAAACCGCGCTGGCGTTTGCCCGCGCTGGTTTTGACCTGGCCATCAGCGCCCGTAGCCTGGATGAGGGCGAAAGCCACACCCATGGCCTGCGCAACCCTGATGGCAGCGCGCTGCCGGGCAGTTTGAACGGCACCGCCGCGGCGATCCGTGAACTGGGGCGCAAGGCGCTGGTGGTGCGCATGGATCTGCTCGATAGCGACTCGGTGCTGGCGGCTAGCCAGGCGGTGTTTGCCGAATATGGCCGGGTCGATGTGCTGGTCAATAACGCGATTTATCAGGGCAGTGATCTCAACTCACCGTTTATGGAGTTGCAGCCAGAAACCCTTGAACGGGTATTTCAGGGCTATATGATGACCCCGTTTTTACTGACTCGAGCGGTGGTCAGCAAGATGCTGGAGCAGGGTGATGGGGTAGTGATTAACGTCACCTCCGGCGCCGGTGAAACCGATCCGCCGGTAGCCGCTGGCAAGGGCGGCTGGGGCTATGCCTATGGCGCGGGCAAGGCGGTCGTGTCGCGGTTGTCGGGGATTTTGTCGGTCGAATTCGGTGATCAAGGTATTCGCGCTTACACCCTCAACCCCGGCGTGGTCACCACCGATGCCTTGCGCGCCACCATTGGCGACAAAGGCGTGATTGCCCTGCGCGCTGGCTCGGCTCCGCCAGAAGTTCCGGCAGCAGTGATGCTGTGGCTGGCGACCAATGAAGCGGCGGTCGACCACCAGCGTAAAACCATTCACTGCCAACCGTTTGCACGCGAGCACGGGATTGTGGCCGATTGGCGGTAACGCCCAACTCAACCACAGTGGAGCTGCATCAAGACAGCAGCTCCTGCGCCGCCTTCAACATTGGTACTAGTCCAAGTGAACGATGAACCCGCCTCAGACCTCGGTGAAGATCAGTCAGGTTGACGCCCTGGCCCTTAACCTGAGGAATAATAAAAATGACTAAACTCGCAGAAATCCACGTTGAGAACGCATTATCCCCGCGCTTTGGTCGTGGCTGGCACTGCCTGGGCGATGCGGACGAGTACCGTGATGGCAAGCTGCATACCCTGAATGTTTTTGGCACCCGACTGCTGGCCTTCGCTACGTCGAAAGGCGAAATCAGTGTGCTCGACGCCCACTGCCCGCACATGGGCGCTGACCTGTCTCAGGGCACTATCGAGAACGATCGAGTGGTCTGCGCCTTCCACCACTGGCAGTACGATGCCAGCGGCAAGTGTGTCGAAATCCCTTACTGCAAACGCATTCCGCCAAAGGCCAAAACCCGCGCCTGGCAGACCTGTGAAGTCAACAAGCTGCTGTTTGTCTGGAATAACCCCGAAGGCAAGCCGCCGGCCGAAGGCGTGGTCATCCCGCATCTGCCGGAAATGGACAACGATGAGTGGCTGCATTCCTGGCACATGGACAAGCTGATCATCAATACCAACCCGCGCGAGTTGGTTGACAACCTGGTGGATGCCCAGCATTTCGGCCCGGTACACGGCACGCCGACCAAGTACTTCCACAACGTTTTTGAAGGGCATATTGCCCAGCAAATCTTCCACGGCGATTCCGAACGTCTGGGTGGGGATCTGGTGGCAGAGTCGGCCTATTACGGCCCGGCCACGCACCTGACCCGCATGAGCGCCATGTTCGACGGTCAGGAAATCAACTCGATCCTGCTCAACTGCCACGTGCCGATTGGCCCCAACAGTTTTGAGCTGCGCTTTGGCTGCATGGTGAAAAAAGTTCCGGGCTGGACCGACGCTCAGAACGAAGCGCTGGCGCTGGATTACGTGCAGCGTAACCGCGAATCGTTCTATCAGGACGTGGACATCTGGACCCACAAGGTTCGTGTCAACAACCCGGTATTGGCTGAAGGCGACGGTCCTGTGTATCAGTTGCGCGAGTGGTATCAGCAATTTTTCACCGACGAAGCCAGCGTACCGGCGAGCATCGCCAAGCGTCTGGAAATCACCACGGTTGATCAACGCTGATCGATGACTTGAGCGACAGGAACGGGTACTGCCGATGACGATGAATCAACGCAAAACGCTGACCTTTATGTTGGCCGCGAGTCTGGCGTCGACCATTGGCGGCTTACCCTTCAATACATTGCCCATTTTGCTGGGCTCGCTGGCGGACAGTTTCGGCTTTGCGCCGACGCAAGTCGGTTTGCTTGGGTCTGTATGTTTCACCGGTTATCTAGTGGGCACGCTGGTTGCCGTGGGCTTCATTGACCGCTGCAACTGGCGCGTATTGACCTTTGGCTGCGCTTTGGGTGCAGCGCTGGCGTTGCTGGCGTCGGCCCGAATGCCAGCCGCAGCGCAGTTGCCGTTATGGGCGCTGATTGGTTTTTTTGCGGCATTGATGACCTGCCTTGGTCTGCGGATCATGGCCGAAATGCCCAACAAGGAACGTGCGTTTGGCCTGCGCCAGGGCATCGAACTTGGGCTGGTGGCACTCGTGCTGTTTGTGTTGCCATCAATCGTGATTGCGCGCTTTAACTACGCCGGCGGCGCCTTGGTGCTGGCGGCAATGATTCTGTTACTGAGCCTGAGTGCTTTTGCATTACCTCGGCGCAGTGACTTCGCGGTAAAGGTTGATCTGGCGAAAGACAGTTCCCTTCAAGGCCGTTTTCGCTTCCCGGTGCCCGCGTATTGGGCACTGGGGTTTTTCTTTGTATTTGGCGCCGGGCAGATCGGCCTGTGGGCATTTCTGGAGCGTTTGGGGCATGGCCTGGACGTCGCACCTGCGCAAATGGGCATCGTATTCGCGGTGCTGAAATTGCTCGGTGGCGCGGCTGGCCTGACTCTAGCGTTGATCGGCGACCGCCTGGGTGCGCGCTGGCCGCACCTGTTGGTGCTGGCGGTGATCAGTACCGGTCTGTTGTTACTGGCTAATGCCGAAGGTTTTGCCCTGTATGCGCTGGGTGCCTGGATCTGGGAAGTGGGTTTCTGCTGGGGTTGTATCTACCAAGCGGCCGCAGTGGCCCGGCTCGACCCAAGCGGACGCTCAATCATGCTGCTGCCTGCCGCGTTTGCTTTGAGTTCGATGGTGGGTCCGGCCATTGCGGGGCAACTGGTGGCGGGTGGTTTTGCCGGTTTGCTGTGGCTGGCACTGGCCACCGCTGTGGTGCCTGTGGTGGCGTTTGCCGGTTTGCTGGCCAGTCGCTTGGCGCTACGCCCGGCACTGGCGGCCTCTTGAAAGGTAGCTGCTGTGCCCAGAGTTGTGTAGATACCTAAACCCTGCTGGCTTTTTGATCCACGCTGCTTAAGATGGCCGACAATTAAAAACCATCGGGCTTGGACCTGGGCCAATGTTGAATAAAGACACCATCTCCATTCATTTGGTGCGTGAAGCGCTGCTGCAAAGCTGTGCGCAGGGCAGTGCCATGCAAGAGGTGCTGCACAAGGTCGGGATTGCCCCCGCGTTGCTTGAGCAAGCGGATGCCAGGGTGCCCGCTACGGTGTATGCGCGACTGTGGCGGCTATTGGCGCGGCGTCTGGACGATGAGTTCTTTGCCATGGACCCGCGCAAGCTGCGCTCAGGCAGTCTGGAGTTCATGTGCCGGGCGGCCATGGCGCAGCCAACTCTGGCTCAGGGCCTGAGTGTGGTTCTGGAATTTCTGTCGTTGATGCTTGAGCGATTGCCAGCCCAGTTGGTGCGTCAGCAAAGTCTGGCGCAAATTGTTCTGCGCGAACCTGGCACCGAATCGAACCGGGCGTTTACCTACTTTACTTACTGGATGATTGTGCACGGCGTGGCCTGTTGGCTGGCTGGGCGACGGATTCCGATTCTGGCGATTGAGTTGCGCTGTGCTGCGCCCGATTATTGCGAAGACTATACGGTGATGTTCTCCGAGAACCTGCGCTTTGATCGCCCGCACACACGGATGATTTTTGCTGCCGATGGTCTGGACGCTCCGATCAAGCGTACCCCGCAAGAGTTGCAGCAGTTTTTGGCTCAGGCACCCGCTAACATCCTGGTCAAATACCGTGATCCGCAGAGCCTGGCCAGCCAGATCAAGCAAAACTTGCGACAACTGCCTGCTGCGCAATGGCCGGAAACTCAAGGTCTGGCGCAGGGCTTGTGCATGTCGGCCTCGACCCTTCGCCGGCGTTTGGCCGAAGAAGGGCAGACCTACCAAGGGCTAAAGGACGGTGTGCGCAAGGAATTGGCGATTGGCTGGCTGGCCGAGCCCGAGCTGAGTTTTGCCGACATTGCCCAGCGCCTGGGATTTGCCGACACCAGCTCGTTTTACAAGGCCTTCCGCAAATGGTCGGGGAGCAACCCCGGACACTACCGCAGCTTGATATTGGGGACCAGCGTCCCGTAGGAAGTCCTGTAGCTGCTGTCGAGGCACGAGGCTGCGGTTGGGCGCGTAGCGCTCATAAAACCGGCGTTCTCAATATCACTGGCACACCGAGGTGCCTGATTCACGACGGCTTCGCCGCCGATCGCAGCCTCGTGCCTCGACAGCGGCTACAAACAATCGTAGCTTTCGTACCTCAGCAGCGCCTACGCCCCCCGTGGAGCGGCTGAAGGGGCCGAACCTATCCCAACCGTGGTGCGCGTGCGTCCCTCCAGCCTGCGTTTCAAGCCCCGTGGTTCAATGATCAGCCTCGAGCCGCTGGCCGCATTGGCCCGCGCCCACTCCTCAAGCAGTTCCAGGCAAGAATGATCGATATAACTCAGGTTGTTTAGCGGCACATGCACGGTGTTGCCGGCAGGCACCTGCGACAGCACTTGAGTCAATGCCGGTACTTTGAGGAAGGTCGCTGCACCGCTCAGGCGCAATTCCATTTCGCCGGACTGGGGCAGGTCGACCAGGCTGATTTTCAGCCGTGATGCCTTCCACGCCAGTTTGACCAAGGTGAGGCCGAATCCCACCAATACCCCGGTCAACAAGTCAGTGAAAATGATGGCCAAGGCTGTTGCCGCGTAGGTCAGCATCGGCATCCGCCCATAGCGCGCCAGCCCGCGAAACGCCTTGAGGTCCACCAGCTTGATCCCGGTATACACCAGCACGCCCGCCAGGCTCGCCACGGGGATGCTTTGCAGCACACTGGACAGCAGCAACACAAACGCCAGCAGCCACAGGCCGTGGAACATCGCGGAAAGCCGGGTGGTGGCACCGGCCTGGACGTTGGCCGAACTGCGCACAATCACGCCGGTCATCGGCAGCGCTCCGAGCACGCCACAGAGCATGTTGCCGACGCCTTGTGCCGACAGCTCTTTATCAAAATCGGAGCGCTGCCCGCTGTGCATGCGGTCAACCGCCGCCGCCGACAACAGGGTTTCGGCACTGGCGATAAACGCGACTGCAAATGCGGCGATCAGAATCGTGGGATCAGCCAGGTTCAACAGGTCGGCAGGGCGCAGCCAATCGATGGCGTCGGCGAGATTTTCCGGTACTTCCACGCGTTTGACCTGCAACGCCAGCAGCAGGCTAACCACTGTGGTCAAGCCCACACCGAGCAAAGCTCCTGGGACAAAGCGCATTTTTTGCGGGCGAAATTTATCCCATAACCACATCACCAGCATAGTGGTCAGCCCGAGTAGCCCGGCTTGCCAGCCGAGACCGCCGCCCAGGGTTGGAATAGCCTGGGCCAATGCCGCCGGGAAGCCCGCCAGATTATCAAGCCCAGAGGGTTTGGGCGCACCATCGAGCATCACATGCACTTGTGACAGCACAATCAGCACCCCGATCCCGGCAAGCATGCCGTAGACCACCGCCGGGGCAGTCACGCGAAACCAGCAACCGAGGCGCAGGCGTCCGGCCAGCAGTTGTAAAAAACCGGCCAGGAGCAGGATTGGCCCGAGCATGGCCATTCCGTGTTGACGTACCACTTCGAAGACCAATACCGCCAGCCCGGCCGCCGGGCCGCTGACTTGCAGGGGGGAACCGGCCATCCAGCCCACGACCAGGCCACCGATGATGCCGGTGATCAATCCTTTGGCCGGTGGCATCCCGGAGGCAATCGCGATCCCCATGCACAGAGGCAAGGCGACCAGAAACACCACCACGGAAGCCAATAGCTCCCGTGGCAAAACAGCTTTTAATTGCGCAGCACGCATGCTGACTCTCCCTGAGTGTTCTTGAGGCATGACAAAGCCTGACTACCCTGCGGGCAGTCACAGCGTTATTCAGCGGGGCAAGGGTTTAGAAGCGCGCTTTAGGCGTTGCGCAAGGGATAGCCTGCAGATCGTTCAGGGGCAGGAAGCATCCTTGCTCGGCGTCGTAGGCTTTGATCTGGCTGGTTTCGATGTTGTAAACCCAGCCATGGATAAACAACTGGCCGTTGGCGATGCGCGAGGCCACGGACGGGTGAGTGCGCAGGTGCTGCAACTGAGCGATCACGTTTTCTTCGGTCAAGATGTGCATGCCCTCAGATTCGCTGGCACAGGCGCAGTTATCTTGAACCATGGTTTTGGCGACTTCTGCGTGGCGCAGCCAGGCTTTGACCGTGGGCATTTTTTCCAGACTTGCCGGATTGAGCACTGCCCGCATGGCACCACAATCGGAGTGGCCGCAGACGATGATGTGCTGCACACCCAGCGCGAGGTTGGCGTATTCAATCGCGGTGGAAACCCCGCCGTTCATCTGCCCGTAAGGCGGTACGATGTTGCCGACATTGCGGGTGACGAACAAGTCGCCGGGAGCGCTTTGGGTGATCAGTTCGGGGACAATGCGCGAGTCGGCGCAGGCAATAAACATTGCCCTTGGCCGTTGCGCGGTGGCGAGCTTTTTGAACAGGTCTTTGTGTTGCGCAAAGACCTCGTGATGGAAGTGTAGAAATCCTTCAACAATAAGCTGCAGCGCTGCATCGGCGTGTTCCGCTTCGGGATGTGCAGTAGCTGCAGCCAAAGGCTGTTTATCCATATTGCTCATCGGTAGTGCTCCTGGGTAACGGTGCGAGTCTTTTGTGACTCGCCGGTCACGTTACCCTGCGAAACTTAACCGAACCTTAATTGAGCCCTCTAGACCGGGCCTTTGGTGGTGGCAGAAAGGAATCACGGCCTTCCTGCCAGAGCCTTTTTCAGAGCAGCCACATCCCCACCAGCCCGCTGAGCACGCCGACCAACATGGTCATCAGCGCTACGCTGATCAGTACTCGTGCGTCGAAGTCTTTGCGCAACATCAGTAGCGACGGCAGGCTCACGCTGGGCAAGGTCATCAGCAGTGCCACGGCCGGGGCGGTGCCCATGCCCAAGGCCATCATGGTTTGCACAATCGGGATTTCAGCCGCGGTTGGGATCACAAACAGAGTGCCGACAATTGCCAGCGGTATCAGCCACATCAGGCTATCGCTCATGGCTCCGTCGACGTGGGGGAACAGCCACACGCGTGCTGCGCCGAGCAGTAATACTGCCAGCAGATACACCGGAATGGTGTTCCAGAACAGTTGCCACAAGGTGCGTCCCCAGCGACTGAAGAAATTCTGCTGATCAATCACACTGGCTTCGGAGACTGCATCCAGAGCCGCTTCCGGAATACTTTCCGGGCGCGAGATCCGCTGGGCGATCAGCGATACACCCACCACCAGCACAATCCCTGCCACCAGACGCAATGCGCTAAAGCCCCAGCCCAGAACAAAGCCCATAAACACCAGAGTGGCGGGGTTGAGTACCGGGTTGGCGATCCAGAAGGCGAGGGCCGCGCCGACCGAGACTTTTTGCCGACGCATGCCGGCCGCTACAGGGGCCGCGCAACAGGTGCACATCATGCCCGGCAAAGCGAACAGGCCACCGCGCAGGGTCGAGCCCAGACCGGCTTTGCCAAACAGACGCAGCAGCCAGTCACGGGGGATCAGTACTTGAATCAGCGAGCCGAGGATCACAGCCAGGACAGCGGCTTTCCAGATCGCCAGGAAGTAAACCTTGGCGTAGGCCAGTGCAGCGGCGATAGGTTCGCCCTGGTTGTCGTTGAGGATTGACGCGCCAATGCTGTGGTTGTCTGCTGCGACAAACGCCTTGAAGTAGTAGGGCGACCATTTGACGTAGTACAAGCCAATGCCGGCGACCAGCAGGAACAGTAGTGGCTTCCACCAGAATGACCAGCCTCGGGTGGGCTGGCCGGAGGAGATACTGGACATAAACGGCACCGAACGTGAGGAAATAGCCGCGCATCATACGCCAATCGTGTCGCGCTCAATCAAACTGTTCTGCCGTTCGCCAGGCTTGCAGCTATTGGCTAGTTGTCGGCCTTGATCGTGGCGACATCATCAGCCTTGATTTTGATGTGCTTGCCCGCGATGTCGACAAACTCATAAAACCCGTCTTGGTTTGTAGTCTTCGGCAGGTCTTTGGTCAGGTATTGCGTACCGTTTTGCAAAGTCACCACACTGGGTGTCGCGCAGCCGGCCAGTCCCAACAAAGCCACCATGACCAGAGGCAAACCGATAACGTTGATTTTCATACAATTACCTTGAGCTGTTCACTCGTGAGAGTTTGATCGCGCCGGGCCTGACTCAATAACCAGCGCTGGAAAGTAGTTGCCGCATCTGACAGCGTTTTGTGCCGAGAGTGCGCCAAATAGTCGGCGTTACCGCTGATAAATTCAAAATCACCGATCCTGCGCAGTTCACCCTTGTCGATTTTGTCCCTGACCATAAAGTCCCAGCCTAGCCCGACCCCCATACCTTGAACGATGGCCTGATAGGCAAGCGTGACCTGATTAAAGGTCAGCCGTTGAGGGTCGGCTGTGTGTTCCAGATTGAAATGCTTGAACCAGTCGTGCCAATCCATGCAGTTCCAGCCCGAGGAGTCGAGTTCGATCAGGGGCAAGGTTTGCAAGTCTTCAGGCTGCGTGACCTGCGCCAATCTCAAGCCAGGGCTCGCCACTGGGTACACGCTTTCCGCGAACAGCGATTCGGCGCTCAGTGACGACCAGTTCCCTGTGCCGTATAAAATTGCGAAATCGTAATCCCCGGCGCTGGACTCGTCCATGTCGTTGCTGGCGTGAATATTCACGGTGATCGACGGGTGTTCGGTGTTAAACGCCAGCAGTCGCGGGAATAACCAGAACTGCGCCACGGCATGGGTACACAGCACCGTTACCGCATTCGGTGCATGAGCCAGTTTGATCCGGTTGACGCTGTGTTGCAGGCGCTCAAGCAAGGTGCTGACTTCAGCAAACAAACTGGCCCCGGCACGGGTCAGGTTGATGCCTCGGGCCTGGCGCTCAAACAGCGCGAGCTTGAGGTTGTCTTCCAGGGCGCGGATCTGTTTGCTAACAGCGCTTTGGGTCAAAGACAGTTCACTGGCTGCGCGGGTGAAGCTGCCATTGCGTCCGACCGCCTCAAAGGTGATCAGGTTGTCCAGGGGCGGCAAGTGTTTCAGGTAGCGGCTCACGGCAATCTCCGGCGGGTCGGGCTGGTGTATATAAGACATTCCAGTATGGAATGCCAGTATGCCAAATGATCTTTTGTGCATGTTTGGCATTCTGCTTATTCTGCGCCGATATTGATCAGCGCCGAGAGTGTGGAATGAAACGCGGGATAGTCTATGCAGGCATGGCTGGGGCAGTGTGGGGGCTGGTGTTTCTGGTGCCCGAACTGTTGCCTGAATTCAGTCCGCTGTTGCTCAGCTGCGGGCGTTTTATCTTGTACGGGGCGGTGTCAGTGTTGCTGCTGTTGCCCCATGCACGGCGTCTGTTGCGCCAGCTCACGGGTCATGACGTGCGGACGCTGATCAAGTTCGCCCTGCTGGGCAACCTCATCTACTACATGTTGCTGGCGGCATCGATTCAATGGGTGGGAATTGCTGTGGCTTCTTTGATCGTGGGCGTTTTGCCGCTGAGCATTACCTGGTTGGGGCGCCGCGATGCAGGGGCGATACCGCTGGCACGACTGGCCTGGCCGTTGCTGCTGGTGATGGGAGGGATGTTGTGTATCAACGCTGATGCCTTGTTTGGTGGTGCCTCGCAGCAGGCCATGGGCGACAAGGTTTTGGGCATTCTCTGCGGGTTTGGTGCCTTGCTGTGCTGGAGTTGGTTTGCAACTGAAAACGCGCGGTATTTGAAACGCAGTCAGTTCAACAGTGGCGAGTGGTCTGGCTTGTGGGGTGTGACTACCGGGATCTTGGGCGTGCTGATCTGGGGCGTTGCCAGTGCACTGTCGCTGGACGCCGCGACCGTTGAGGTCAGTGATCAGCGCTGGCAGATGTTCTGGCTGGTCAATCTGGCGTGCGCGGTGTTGGGGTCCTGGTTTGGCAATCGGATGTGGAACGCCTCCACCCGCCGTTTGCCGCTGACCTTGAGCGGGCAGTTGATCGTGTTTGAAACGCTGTTCGCGCTGGCCTATGGTTTTGCCTACTTGCAGCGCTGGCCGACCTTGCTCGAAGCGCTGGCTGTCGCGCTATTGTTGGGTGGCGTCAGCTGGGCGGTTCAGCGCCATGCCCCGGCGCGGCCACTGCTGGCCGCAAGTTGATCAGGTCGGACAGGCCTTGGCACCATTGTTCAGATCCTGCTGGTCAACGCGACTGAGCAGCGTGGCCTTGCCGTTATGCCAGGTCAGGGTTAGCACATACAACGAGTCGAAGTCGCTGGCGGCCCAGTCTTCGGTCAGTGTGGTTTTTTTGCCCAGTGCCTGGCCGGCGACGTCATTAATCAGCTCCGGCAAGTAGCCGTGGGACCAAGCGGTGTAGATGGTGGCGTTGTGGTATTTATCGCCCGTCAGTTCCTTGGCCAGTGCGCGCGTGTCATTGGTCGCGAACTCCAGGTTGATCGGCAGCCCGAGCTTGATGGCGCTGGGGTTGATGGTCATCAGCGGGCGCACATAGTTGTAGGCGTCATCGTCAGCGCCTTCTTCAACTTGTCGCGACGGGTCAGCGGCGAATATAAAGTCGGCGTTGCCGTACCTTTGCGGCAGCAGGGTCGCCAAATCAATGGCCCGGTTCAGTCCCTGGCAATTGAGCTGGCCAAGGCCATCGGCAGGTTTTTCGGCATGGCGCATAAACACCAGGGTTTGCACGCCGTCTACCGGTTCGGCAAATACCTCTTCAACGTGCGAAGAGAGGGTGACAGCACCGGCAATCAATAGCAGCGGGATCACTGCCAGCGCATAAGGCTTGAGTCGAGATTTGTTCCAAACGGAGCGGGTCATGGGATTCTTCTGGTTACATCCATTGAGGCTGAACTGCCAGGTCACATAAAACGGGGTAGTGCGTGCTCGTCCCTGAACAAAGTCTTTACTTAGACGCCGTTTTCAAAATTGGTTCGATATTACCTACTATTGATTTCTATTCGTCCTACATGTGCGCTCAATTACAGTCTTTTATGTGACAAGATTTTATCTGTTGCCTGGCCGTTCACTTTTAAAAGGATTCATCTGATGCTTCCTGCACCGTATGGAAACCTGAGCAACCCTGTGCATCTGCGCGTTCGTGTCTGGCGCGGACGGGTGGGTTTGGGGTTAGTCGCCAGCCTGTCGGTGCTGGCAGGTATGACGGATGCCATTGGCTTTTTGGCCACCGGTGATTTTGTTTCATTCATGAGTGGCAACACCACGCGCCTGGCGGTGGCCATTGGCGCGGGCGATCTGGGTATGGTCGTACGGTTGGTGTTTGCAGTCCTGGCGTTTATTGCGGGCAACACCCTGGGAATTCTGCTCGGGCGTTGGGGTGGGCGGCGAGCGTTGCCGCTGATGCTGGGGATCGCCGGGCTGCTGTGTGCAGCGGCGCTGCTGCCGTTCGATTCGCGGGTGCCCGCGTTGCTGGCGGCGATTTTGGCGATGGGCATGCTCAATGCGGCGGTGGAGCAGGTCAATGGTTTGCCGGTGGGGCTGACCTACGTAACAGGGGCGTTGTCGCGCTTCGGGCGCGGCCTGGGGCGTTGGTTGTTGGGCGAGCGTCGCAGTGGTTGGCGGGTGCAGTTGGTGCCCTGGGCGGGCATGTTGTCAGGGGCTGTCACAGGGGCGCTGCTGGAAGCGCACTTCGGGGTCAAGGCTTTACTCTTCAGTGCAGGCGTCGCGGCAGTGCTGGGGCTTGTGTCTTTGAAAATCCCACGCCGCTGGCAGCGCGATTACATGCCGCGTTAAGTGCTCATCTCCACTAATAGCGTGACAGTGTGCCCACGTTATCTAACCCGAATGGCCGATACGGAGGCTGGAGCCTGCGCGGTATCCTCGTGGTTAGTGCCCGATCAGCTGATTTTGCCTGTCGAATTGGCAGTGGTTTAAGGGCTTTGCAACCAATACAGGTGAGTGGCGTCGGGCTTGAGTGGAGGCCACCACGCAGTTATAGAAGGAGACGCAATGAAGGTGCTGGCCTGTATCAAACGCGTGGTCGATTACAACGTTAAAGTTCGCGTCAAAGCGGACAACTCCGGCGTTGACCTCGCCAACGTCAAGATGGCGATGAACCCCTTCTGCGAAATCGCCGTGGAAGAAGCCGTACGCCTGAAAGAGAAAGGTGTTGCGACTGAAATCGTTGTCGTCTCCATCGGCCCGGCCACGGCCCAGGAACAGCTGCGTACCGCGCTGGCTCTGGGTGCCGACCGCGCCATTCTCGTCGAGTCGGCTGAAGACCTGACCTCGCTGGCCGTGGCCAAGTTGCTCAAGGCCGTGGTCGACCAGGAACAGCCTCAGCTGGTGATCCTTGGCAAACAGGCCATCGACAGCGACAACAACCAGACCGGCCAGATGCTGGCTGCGCTAACCGGTTACGGTCAGGGCACCTTTGCTTCAAAAGTCGACATCAGCGGCGACAAAGTTGCCGTGACGCGTGAAGTCGACGGCGGTGCGCAAACGGTATCGCTGAGCTTGCCAGCCATCGTTACCACCGACCTGCGTTTGAACGAGCCGCGTTATGCGTCCCTGCCAAACATCATGAAAGCCAAGAAGAAGCCTCTCGAAGTGCTGACTCCGGACGCTTTGGGCGTTTCCACCGCCTCCACCAACAAGACCGTAAAAGTCGAAGCACCGGCTGCACGCAGCGCGGGCATCAAGGTCAAATCGGTGGCTGAGCTGGTTGATAAACTGAAAAACGAAGCGAAGGTGATCTAATCATGACTATCCTCGTAATCGCAGAACATGACGCTGCGACCATTGCCTCGGCAACCCTGAACACGGTGGCTGCCGCCGTTAAAGTCGGTGGTGATATTCACCTGCTTATTGCAGGGCAGGGCGTTGGCGCACTGGCGCAAGCCGCTGCAAAAATCGCTGGCGTGGCCAAGGTGCTGGTCGCGGACAACGCTGCTTACGCTCACCAGTTGCCAGAAAATATTTCGCTATTGGTCGCAGAGCTTGGCGCGGGCTACAGCCACATCCTGGCGGCCGCTACTTCCAACGGCAAAAACATCCTGCCGCGTGTTGCTGCGCAACTGGACGTTGACCAGATCTCCGAGATCATCTCGGTGGTCAGCGCGGATACCTTCACCCGTCCAATCTACGCGGGTAACGCCATTGCCACCGTGCAGTCCACTGCATCGGTAAAAGTGATCACCGTGCGTGCCACCGGTTTCGACCCGGTTGCCGCAGAAGGAGGTTCGGCAGCGATTGAGACGGTTGCAGCGGTTCACGATGCAGGCACTTCGTCGTTCGTCAGTGAAGAACTGGCCAAGTCTGACCGTCCAGAGCTGACCGCCGCCAAGATTGTCGTTTCCGGCGGGCGTGGCATGCAAAACGGCGACAACTTCAAATACCTGTACGCCTTGGCTGACAAGCTGGGTGCGGGGGTGGGCGCTTCTCGTGCAGCGGTCGACGCAGGTTTTGTACCGAACGACATGCAAGTTGGCCAGACCGGTAAAATCGTTGCGCCACAGCTGTACATCGCGGTTGGTATCTCCGGCGCGATCCAGCACTTGGCCGGTATGAAAGACTCCAAAGTGATCGTTGCGATCAACAAGGACGAAGAAGCACCAATCTTCCAGGTGGCGGATTACGGCCTGGTAGCGGACTTGTTCGAAGCCGTACCTGAGTTGGAACTCGCTTGCTAATTAGCTAGGTGGCAACCGGTAGAGGTGTGAAGTCGTGGTTCGGCCAAGGCCTTTGTCTCGTTTGAAGCGCCGACCCAGAGCGGTTAACGCCCACTACCGGTTTCTGTCATGACACTCGATTTGACCAGTTCGTCTGTCCCTGCGGTCTTCAACCCTCGTCGAGGTTCGCGTGTTATCAGGTAACACCTCGACAAACTTATCAAAGAAGGTAGTGGAGGCGGCGAGTGTGAATCATACCGCTCATGGCTAAAAATACTCTCCGTTCCGTCCGGTGGTACCTCTGGGATCATCCCAGGTGTACGAATTGCTCGTTGCCTATTCAATGCCGAGTTCGAGTTGCTTTTTCTAATGGAGTTCAATCACGACGTTATTGATGTCCCTGAACAGTTTGCCTTAGTTGAATGCGATGAAACGCATTGTGTTACCTCGTGTTTCATGGCGGCAGATGTCCTGTTTGTATTCATAGCTGATTTTTATTGAGCTCCGTCCGACGGAGTGATGAGTCGTCGTTGGTTGCTATATTTCTATAAGTGCAAAAAAGTGATCAGTGCTACTTGTTTGAAAGCTGGAGATTGAAAAAGCATGGGTCTTGGCGCGCTGTAGTATCAAAATTTCAATACTGTGAAGACCCGCCGTACATAAGAATCAAATCATTGTAATCCCCGCATTGATGTAAAAAATTTGACACTCATCTGCGCGAGGCGCGCTGAGCGCCAAGTACCTTGAGAGGATGCGAGTCCGACGCAATCGGTCTCATGTTAAGGGAGAAATCAATACTACTAATGGATGATTTTTCTTTGCTGGTAGTTAACGAAAAGGGGGAATTTTCTCAAGTCTCATGATTGCAACTAGCGTGCTAAAACGGTAGCCTGATGCCACTAGGGAAAGTAGATGCCAATTTCTTTTGGTCATCAGATGTAATTATGGAGCTGTTACTGTGCTGCGTTGGTCAATTAAGGGAATACCCAAGTCGAAAGGGAGCATCGCCTGTGCATTGACCCGCGGTCTATCGCTGGTTGATCTAGCCCGTTCTGACTCTACCTCGTGGGCTTTTCTTCCCGCCTCTCTCCCTATTTATCTTTATGCGTCGTTGCTGCGCCCCGGCTAAGTCTTGGGCGCGGTTCTCTGTATTGCCCACCTTTTTTTCAATCATCGTCCCGCACTTGCGTAGTAGTGGCGTATTTCTGCGCCCCCGAATGCAAGACGGTGTCGAGTGACCGTCGATATACAAAAAAACTGAGATCGTTAGGAGCAAATAATGAGTTCGGATGCTGCCACCTTGAGCAGGCCCCATACGCCTGTGCGAAATCGAATTGCTGTGGCGCTGGTCGCCAGTCTTTCCTTCGCTTCATGCGCTGCTGTGGCAGAAGTTCGGGGCGACAACTTGCTGGGTGTGGTCAAGGAAACACTTGATAGCAACCCCGAGATCGAAGCCCAACTCGAAGCATTTTATGCTGCGAACGAAGACAGTCGCGAAGTGTTCGGCGGCTACCTGCCATCAGTTGATGTCAGCACGGCTGTCGGCCAGGCCAATCGTGAGTTCGACCATCGCAGCGATTACTCCCGTAACTATGCGGAACTCTCTCTTACCCAGATGCTGTTTGACGGATTCCGGGTTCGCAATCGTCTGGCCAAGTCCGAACACACCAGTCGTGTACGTTACTACGAGCTGCTGGGTGGCGCCGAGGGCAAAGCGCTGGAGGCTAGCGAAGCATACCTGAGCGTGTTGCGCCATCGTGAGTTGGTGAAACTGGCACAGAACAACGTGACCAACCACCTGCGGGTACAGGCGCACGTCGAGGAGCGCGCGGGCAGTGGCGTCGGTAATCGCGCCGACTTGTACCAGATCGAGGGCCGTCTCTCGCTGGCGCGCACCAACCTGATGACCGAAATTGCCAACCTGCAGAGCGTCACAGCTCGTTTCCAGCGATTGGTCGGTCGGGCCCCGGCGGGCAGCATGGAACCTTTCGAGACGCCGGCGGGACGCTTGCCCGCCAATCTGGAAAGTGTCATGAAGCGGGTATTTGCCAACAATCCGGCACTTTACGCAGCGTTCGAGAACACCCAGGTAGCTGAGGCCGCATTGCGCGAAAGCAAAGCCAGCCGCTATCCGACTTTCGAGCTGGGCATGCGTCAGGGCCTCTATAAAAACTACAGTGGCTTCGACAGTGGTAGCGACCCCAAAAGCTACGGGAGCGAGAATGTTGTTGAATTGCGCGCCAAGTTCAATCTGTACCGTGGTGGTAGCGACCGGGCCGCGGAGCGGGCCGCCTACCGCCGGCTCAATCAGTCCGACAGTCTGCGCGACAAGGCCTGCGTAGATCTGCGTCAGACCGCCACCATCGCCTATACCGACGTGCTCAACTATAGCCAGCGGCGCGCTTCGCTGGTGATGCACCGCGATGCGTCCGCCAATGTGGTTGCCGCCTACCGCGAGCAGTTCGACATCGGTCGTCGTTCACTCCTGGACGTTCTGGACTCCGAGAATGAGGCGTTCCAGTCCGAGCGGGCCTACGCCAACGGCATGTACGACCTGCAGATCGCCAAGGTGCAGACACTGCACAGCATGGGGCAGTTGCTGCAGACGCTGTCGTTGGACAAGGAGCAGATCCCGGCTTTGGAAGACCTGCACCGCGGTGAAGTCTTCCCGACCACTAGCCGCTACTGTGCGGCGATCGGCGATGCGCAACTGAACATCGATCACTACCTGCAGCCTGCCAAGCAGGTGGAAACCATCGAACTGAGCGGTGATGCGCTGTTTGAAACCGACAGCGCGCGGCTGAAGGAAGGTTCGGTGGTACGTCTGAAGCATCTCGTCGAGCAGTTGCGTCAGCAGAGTGGCGAATTCAAGGCGGTCAGCATCGTTGGCCACACCGACAGCACCGGTAGTGCCGAGCGCAATCGCGAGTTGTCCTTGGCCAGAGCCGAGGCGGTACGTGACCTCCTGATCGGCAATGGAGTGGCGCGGGGCGTCATCTCCGTATCTGGCGTCGGTGCCGAACAGCCGATCGCCAGCAACGATACGCCTCACGGACGGGCAGATAACCGCCGAGTCGCATTGCAGGTGCGCAGCGTGAAGTAACGGAGCTGGGTCCGCACCGCGGGCCAGCCGGTCGCCTATTACCAGAGACATATCATGGACGCTTTACCCGATGATCCCCTAAGTGCCTGCCTGCTTTGGTTGGCAAGTTCGAATGGCATCGCGACCAGTCGTGACGCCCTCACCGAGGGCATTCCGCTGGTGGCGGGGAGATTGTCGCCATCTGTCGTTTCCAGGGCGGCCAAGCGTCTGGGCATGACCGCGAGGCTGGTTCGCCAGCCGTTGGGCCGGCTCAATGCGCTGCTTCTGCCGTGCATCGTGCTGCTAGACGGTAACCAGGCCTGCCTGTTGGAACGGGTCGACTCAGCGACTCAGCGAGTGCGCTTGCGTCTGCCCGAACTCGACATGCAACCTGCCGAGCTGGCGCAGGAGGATTTCCTGGCCAGGTATTCGGGTTTGGCCATCTACTGTCAGCCCGACTTCCAGCTGGATAGCCAAGGGCAAAAGGACACGTGCGATCCCTTGCAGGGGCACTGGTTCTGGAGTGTGATCAAGGCCAATCGAAAGGTTTACCGTGACGTATTGGTAGCGGCCTTTTTCATCAACCTGTTCGCTATGGCCATGCCGCTATTTGTGATGAACGTCTACGACCGGGTGGTGCCGAATCAGGCCACTGACACCCTATGGGTACTGGCCGTTGGTGCGCTCATTATCGTCTGTGCGGATTTGGCCTTGCGCATGCTCCGCAGTTGGTTTGTCGAACTGGCGGCGCAACGGGCCGATGTCATCCTGTCGGCGCGGATCATGGAGCGCATCCTCGGTATGCGTTTGGAGCACAGCCCGCAGTCGGTAGGTTCGTTCGCCTCCAGCGTGCAGTCGTTTGAGTCGGTACGCGCCTTTATCGGCTCGATGGTCGTCACGGCGTTGATCGACCTGCCGTTCTTCCTGCTATTCATCCTGATCATCGCAATCATTTCCGGTTATATGGCAATCCCAGTCCTGATCGGCAGCTTGCTGGTGATTTTTTATGCCCTGTCGATCCAGAGCAAGATGCAGCATCTGTCGGAGGTTTCCAGTCAGGCTAGCGCCCAGCGCAGCGCGGGCTTGATCGAGAGCCTGATGGCGGCGCCAACCCTGAAAAGTTTCAACGCCACCAGCCGCATACAAACCACTTGGGAGCAAGCCACGCAGTTCCTTTCTGGCTGCTCGGGCAAGTTGCGCCTGCTAGGCGCTTCCGTCGGCGCGGGTGCCGCCTGGGTGCAGCAGCTTGTGGCGGTGAGCATGTTAATTGTCGGGGTCTACCTGGTGATCGATGGACAGATGAGTCAGGGCGCGCTGATTGCCGCCTACATGCTGTCGTCGCGTGCCTTGGCTCCGGTTTCCCAGGCAGCCTCATTGATGACCCAGTACTACCAGGCAGCTACTGCTCTTGGCTCACTCGAGCAGATCATGGCCAACGAGCAGGAACGCACGCCCGGCAAACAATTGATCAGTCGCCCCAAGCTGCGCGGTGAAATCGAGCTGCGCAATGTCGGCTTCAGTTACCCCGACGAGAAGCGCGCGGCGCTACGCGATGTGTCGCTGCACATCCGTGCCGGCGAGCGAGTCGGCATCCTGGGTTGCGTCGGTTCAGGCAAAAGCACGCTGGAGAAGCTGATTCTCAGCCTGTACCGGCCAACCTCCGGGAGCATCCTCATCGATGGTGTGCATATCGAGCAGCTCGACGTAGCCGAGTTGCGCCGCAATATCGGCTACATCCCGCAAGACATCCAACTGCTCAACGGCAGCGTGTACGACAACATCACCCTGGGTTCCGAGAACCCTCGGCATGAGAAGTTGCTGGAAGCCATTCATGTTTCTGGTCTGAAGTCGCTGGTTGGCTCCCATGCCGATGGCTTGGCGATGCCCGTGGGCGAGGGTGGTCGGCGCCTGTCCGGTGGCCAGCGTCAGGCCATCGCGGTGGCCCGCGCGGTGATGGCAGACAGCAGTATTCTGCTGCTGGACGAACCGACCAGTGCCATGGACAGCGTGATGGAAAACCATGTCAGCCACGCGCTGGGACAGTTCAGTCAAGGTAAGACTCTGTTGTTGATCACTCACCGCACCAGCCTGCTCAACATGGTTGATCGCCTGATCGTCCTCGATGGCGGGAGCGTGATCGCCGATGGCCCCAAACAGACCGTCCTGCAAGCCCTGGAACGGGGCAGCATCAAGAGGGCCGCCGAATGAACGAGCCAGATATTATCCGGCAGGTCGGAGGGGAGGAGGTCGAACGTCAGGCCTTCGAGCGCCTGAGTCTGCTGACGTCAGTCGGGGCTCGCGGGCGCAGGGGCATCGACCGCCTGTTCAGACCGTTTTTCGCGGCTTTTGGCAATGTCTCTCGGGACTGGAATCAGGATGCCGGGCAGGCGCTCGAAGGCCAGCGCATTCTACGGGCCCGCGGCCTGCTCTATGGCATCGTTCTGACCTTACTGGCGCTGCTGATCTGGGCCGCCTTCGCCAACATCGACGAAGTGACCCGTGGCCAAGGCAAGATCATCCCTTCGCAACAGCTGCAGATTATCCAGTCAGTGGATGGCGGTGTTGTAGAAGAGGTCTTCGTCCGTGAAGGCGACGCGGTCGACAAGGGCGAGTTGCTGGTGCGCATCGATCCTACCCGTTTCGTCGCCAACTTTCAGGAAGGCAGCGTCCGGGTGTTCGCCCTGCGTGCCAAGGTTGAACGGCTGAGCGGGTTGATTGAGAAGAAACCCTACCAGCCGCAGGGTGGGCAAACGCTTACCGCGGATCAGGCGGCGGTGATAGCCCAAGAGCAGGGTTACTACCAAGAAAGCCTCAAGGAGCTGAATCAGCGCCTGTTCATCGCCCGCGAGCAGCACAACCAGCGGCTGCGTGAGCTGGATGAGGCCCGGGCCCGTCTTCGCGCTACCGAGCAGGCTTACCAGATGTCGAGCCGCGAGCTGAGCGTTACCCGGCCCCTGCTTAGATCCGGCGCCGTGTCGCAAATGGACATCCTGCGTCTGGAACGCGACCAGGCTAATGCCGACGGCGAGCACCGCCAGGCCACGGCCAAGGTTCGCCAGATCGAAGCCGGTATCCAGGAAGCCGAGGCGCGAATCGCCGAAGTGGCCCACAGCGTACGCAACCAGTGGCGCGCAGAACTGAGCGAGGCCACTTCCCAGCTCAACAGCCTGGGCAAGAACGTCGACGGTCTGGCGGATAGGGTCAAGTTCTCGGAAATTCGCTCGCCGGTGAAAGGTACTGTGCAGCGCGTTCTCTACAACACCATCGGCGGTGTGGTTCAGCCTGGGCACCCGGTGATGGAAATCGTCCCGGTCGACGACCGCCTGCTGATCGAGGCAAAGATTGCGCCCAAGGACATCGCTTTTCTGCGTCCGGGGCTGCCGGCCACGATCAAGCTGGATGCATACGACTTTTCTCTCTATGGCGGTATGTCGGCAACGCTTCTGCACATTAGCGCCGACACCATCACCGATGAACGCGACAACACCTATTACCTGGTGCGAGCGATGGCCTCCGATGCGGAGCTCGCCAAGCAGCTCTCCGTTATCCCCGGCATGACCGCGCAACTGGACATCATGACCGGCAAGAAAACCATTCTGGCTTACTTGCTCAAACCCATCTTGCGCGCCAAGAGCAATGCGTTGAGCGAGCGTTGATAAGCCGTGGCGACAAGGTCGCCGCTGCAATTGACATGCAAATTAGTTAATCGAGGTCAATATGAATATTCCGGCAGTCGTTGTATCCCTTATTGGTCAGGCCTGGGCTCAAACGGCCAATGGCGAGCGCCGCGAGCTCCGGGTTGGCGATCGCCTGCGGGGCGATGAGGTGCTGGTCACCGCTCCCGGCGCCCAGGCCGATCTCGATTTTGGCAACAATCGCATTCTTAGTTTCGTGGGCGAGCAGAGCACGCCCCTGGATGTGGCCGTCGCGGTAACCAATAAGGCTACTCCGGTTCCGGTTCTTGATGCGCAGGGAGAGGCCCCGCTGGAGCCTGGCGCTCAGGCTGTATCCGCTCAAGGGAGTGATTCCGTTTCTGAAGGGCACAACTTTGTACAGTTGGTGCGCATTGGTGAAATCATCGAAGCCGATGGCATCACTCCGCTTTCCGTCGCCCGTATCAAGGAATTGCTGCGTCCGATGGGTATGAGCTTGCCTGAGCGCGATTTCGAAGCGAATGAGTGGCGTGAACACTGGGGCACAGACTCCCACTCCCACTCCCACGGCGCGGATGCGGATACGGATACGGATACGCGGACCCCCGGGCTCAGTATTGAATTGCAGGGTGCCGGGCCGGACGGCGTATACAGCGCTGAGGAAATCGGCCCCGATGGCACCATCACCGCCAAGATCGTTCTCGATGACAAGGTGCGTGAGGGCGATATCTTGGTGGTGCGTGATAGCAACGGTAACGAACTGCTCAACCGCCCGGTAACCGCGCAAGACCTGCTGAATGGTGTCGTGGTCGAAGTTCCAGTTTCACCGGGGCAAGGCCAAGTGAGCGTCGAGGCCGAGGTCACCACGGGTTCCGGTCTCGGTGGCACGGATAACGACGATAAGCCGGTGGACAACCAGGTACCCGTCGCGGCCCAGCCGATAGTGGATCGCAGCGACGCTGATATGGATCCGATAAGCCTGGATCTTGGCTCGCATTTCTCCGATGCCAATCAGTTGACCTTCAACGCTACCGGCCTGCCGCCGGGCCTGAGTTTCGATCCGGTGAGCGGCGTGGTTAGCGGAATACTCGACAAATCAGCCAGCCAAGGCGTCCCGGGCGGCGAGTACCAGGTGACCATTACTGCCACCGACGCGGCGGGCAACAGTACCTCGCAGACTTTCACCTGGACGGTAGACAACCCGGCGCCGGTCGCCAAAGACGACAACGCGGTGACTGCTGAAGACACGCCAGTCAGTGGCAATGTGCTCACGGGCGCTGGCTCGGACTCCCCGCTGATCTCCGCTGACAGCGACCCTGACGGCGACAGTCTGTCGGTTGTGGGCTTCGTGGTAGCTGGCGACAGCACGGTTTATGTCCCCGGCGATATAGCCATCATCCCCAACGTCGGCAGCCTGAAGTTAAATGCCGACGGCAGCTACATCTTCACTCCGGATAAGAACTGGAACGGCACGGTGCCGAGCGTGACCTACACGATTTCTGACGGTGAGGGCGGTAGCGCCACGGCCGATCTGAATATCGTGGTCAGCCCGGTTAACGACGCGCCGACCGCGCTGGTAACGCCGCCGGATCAGAGCGGCGAGGATGCCGACAGCATTACCCCGGTAACCCTCGATCTACCGAACCTGTTCAACGATGTAGACGGCGACACGCTGACCTACAGCATCGCTGGTCTGCCACCGGGTCTGATTTT
>JAZKIA010000026.1:0-55824 GCA_040385125.1 Pseudomonadota bacterium
TGCATCGGGCGTTTTTAGACTGAAATAGGTGTAAACCTATTTCAGGACTAGACACACGATCGTCAGTTTGAGGTGACGACTCAGTATTCCCAGAACATCCGCTGCAGCTCTTTGCTGTCTTGGGTTTTGGTCAGGGCGACCATGGCCAGGATGCGTGCCTTCTGAGGGTTAAGGTCGTGGGCGACAACCCAGTCGTTTTTGTCGTCAGGCTGTTCTGCGTTACGCAGTACAAACCCACCGTTATTCACGTGGGAAGAGCGAATGATTTGTACGCCATCCTTGCGCAGAGCTTGCAAGGTTGGAACAACGCGCGAGGAGACGGAGCCGTTGCCTGTGCCTGCGTGGATGATGGCTTTGGCGCCGGCTTGTGCCAGTGCTTTATAAGCGGTGTCGTCGACGTTGCCGTACGAGTAAGCGATACCTACGTTTGGCAGGGTCGTGATGTTTTTGATGTCGAACTCAGAGTCCATGGTGTGACGCTTGGCTGGCAAGCGGAACCAGTAGGTTTTGCCTTCAACTACCATGCCCAGTGGGCCCCATGGGCTTTTGAATGCTTCGGTCTTGATGTTGACCATTTTGGTGACATCACGGCCGGACTGGATCTCATCGTTCATGGTCACCAGCACGCCTTTGCCGCGCGCGTCTTTGCTGCCGGCAACGGCAACGGCGTTGTACAGGTTCAGCATGCCATCAGCCGACATGGCGGTGCCCGGACGCATGGAGCCGACCACAACGATTGGCTTGTCGGTTTTTTCTACCAGGGTGAGGAAATAGGCGGTTTCTTCGAGAGTGTCGGTACCGTGGGTGATAACGATGCCATCGACGTCTTTGCTGTCAGCCAACTCGGCGACGCGGCGGCCCAGTTGCAGCAAGTTGTCGTTGGTGATGCTTTCGGAGGCAATCTGTAACACTTGCTCGCCCCGTACGTTAGCCAGCTGGCTGAGTTCGGGGACTCCGGCGATCAGTTTGTCGACGCCTACTTTGGCCGCGGTGTAAGTCGCGCTGTTGGCGGTGCTGGCGCCTGCACCGGCAATGGTGCCGCCGGTTGCCAGGATGACGACGTTAGGTTTGGTGGCGGCCTCTTGGGCTTGAACAACCACAGGCAGCGACAGAATAAGGGCCAAGGCGCCCGGAACAATAGTTTTCAATACAGTTGTTTTCATTATTTTCTCTCTTATTAGTGATCGTGCAGACGTACGCGTATCTGGCACGGCGCGGACCATCCTGTGGTCACGAGCTGCATCTAAGAGAGCACAATGTGTGCCAATAAGACGAGTTCTTGATTTTCTATCTAAGTTATTGATTTTTATGGGTAATTAAAAATATGAGAATTTTCCCACGTAAATGTAAGACGGAATCCCGAACAAATGTAGAATTTTCTGTTCGGAGAGTCGCCCGCTAGCGTGTTCTTCGGGGTCCTGTTTTTCACGTTGACAAATAAGCAATGGATTTCCATAGTAAGACTCAAGCAAACGTTTGCGTGCGTGTTTTTAGAGTCCGTACAGCGGGCCTCTTGATCTTGGCTGGCAGCCAGGTGTAGCGCGATCAGGACGTTGCTCAAAATAATCATAAGATCGGAGTTACTTCCCCATGAAGCTGCCCTTTGCTGGACGTCTTCTCGCTGTTGCCATGTTGGCTGCGGCATCCTTGACCCTCCCTGTCGCTTATGCGGACACCCCTCAGAAGCCTAAAGTAGGCTTGGTGATGAAATCCTTGGCTAACGAGTTCTTCGTCACGATGCAGAAGGGCGGCGAGGAGTATCAAAAAGCCCACTCGGCAAACTTCGACTTGATCTCCAACGGGATCAAGAATGAAACCGACACCGCAGGTCAAATTGACATCATCAATCAGATGATCATCGCCAAAGTCGATGCGCTGGTGATTGCCCCTGCAGACTCTAAAGCTCTGGTCTCGGCGATCAAAAAAGCCAAGGATCGTGGCATCGTCGTGGTCAATATTGATAATCAGCTGGACCCCGAAGTGCTGAAAAGCAAAGGCATCGAAGTGCCATTTGTCGGCCCTAATAACAGAAAGGGCGCGCGCGACGTGGGCGATTATCTGGCGACGAAGCTTAAGGCAGGCGATCAGGTGGGCATCATTGAGGGTGTATCGACCACCACCAATGCACAAATGCGCACGGCGGGTTTCAAGGATGCGATGGACGCCGCGGGCATGAAGATTGTGTCGGTGCAATCGGGTGACTGGGAAATCGATGGCGGTAACAAGGTCGCGTCCGGGATGCTAAGTGAATACCCCGATATCAAGGCGATTCTGGCGGGCAATGACAGCATGGCGTTAGGCGCCGTGTCGGCCATCCGTGCGGCGGGCAAAGCCGGCAAGGTTCAGGTTGTTGGTTATGACAATATCAATGCGATCAAGCCGATGCTTGAGGATGGCCGTGTCCTTGCGACGGCTGATCAGGCGGCTGCCAGTCAGGCAGTTTTTGGTATTGAAACCGCGCTTAAGCTGGTCAAGAAAGAGCCGGTTGAGAACCTCAAGGATGGCGTCATTGATACACCGGTCGAGCTGGTGATTAAAAAGTAGTCCCATTCGCTGTCACAGGCACCTGCTCGGTTGAACAGGTGCCCGGAGAAGTCTTATGTCTGCTTCTAATGCCAGCGTGGTGCTCTCGGTTAGCGGGATTGGCAAAACCTACACTCAGCCGGTATTGACGAGTATTGATCTGGCGCTGCACCGCGGCGAAGTTCTGGCCTTGACCGGCGAAAATGGCGCCGGCAAAAGCACGCTGTCGAAAATCATCGGTGGCCTGGAAGTCCCGAGTCTGGGGAGCATGCAATTCAATGGTCAGGCCTACGCGCCCGCAAGTCGCTCACAGGCTGAGCGACAAGGCGTTCGCATGGTCATGCAGGAACTCAACCTGCTGCCCACCCTGACTGTGGCTGAAAATCTGTTTCTGGATAATCTGCCCAACACGTTGGGTTGGGTCAGTCGCAAGCAGTTACGCAAGGCCGCTATTGAGGCAATGGCCAAGGTGGGCCTTGAAGCGATAGACCCTGACACCCTGGTCGCAGACTTGGGGGTGGGTCACCAGCAGATGGTCGAGATCGCTCGTAATCTGATCGGTGATTGTCATGTGCTGATCCTGGATGAGCCGACAGCGATGCTCACGGCGCGCGAAGTTGACATGTTGTTTGTCCAGATCGAACGACTTCAGGCGCGTGGTGTGGCCATTGTCTATATCTCGCATCGACTCGAAGAACTGGCGCGTGTGGCACAGCGGATTGCCGTGTTGCGCGATGGTTGTCTGGTGTGCGTGGAACCCATTGCTGATTACAGCAGTGAGCAGTTGGTCAATTTGATGGTGGGGCGCGAGCTGGGTGACTCGCTGGAGCTGGGCTCGCGTAGCTTGGGTGACACGGCGCTTAAAGTGTCGGGGCTTGGTCGATCGGACAAAGTTCGAGATGTCTCGTTTGAAGTCCGAAAGGGCGAAATATTCGGTATTTCAGGGCTTATCGGGGCAGGGCGTACCGAGCTCTTGCGTCTGATCTATGGCGCTGACTTACCCGATACGGGCACGGTTGCGGTGGGCTCCCCGGTTCAGGTGGTCAGTATTCGCTCGCCGGTTGAGGCGGTTAAGCAGGGCATCGCTCTGATTACCGAGGACCGTAAGGGCGAAGGGTTGCTGATGACCCAGACGATCAGTGCCAACATCGGCCTGGGCAATATGCACCGGGTCTCCAGGACGGGGGTGGTGAACGGCCCTCAGGAAACTGCGTTGGCTCAGCGTCAGATAGACGCGATGGGCATTCGCAGCTCCGGCCCCGAGCACATCGTGTCGCAACTCTCCGGGGGCAACCAGCAGAAGGTGGTCATTGGCCGCTGGCTGGAGCGCGACTGTACGGTCCTGCTGTTTGATGAGCCAACCCGTGGCATTGATATCGGTGCCAAGTTCGATATTTACCGATTGCTGGGCGATTTGACACGTCAGGGTAAGGCGTTGGTTGTGGTGTCGAGCGATCTTCGTGAATTGATGCTGATCTGTGATCGCATCGGCGTGCTGTCTGCGGGCCGTTTGATCGATACATTTGAACGCGATAGCTGGACTCAGGAGCAACTGCTGGCGGCTGCTTTTGCCGGCTATCAAAAACGAGATGCGTTGCTCGCTGAAGCGGCGCCAAAGGACGCTCGATGAAAACCACCTCTCTGGTGCGAAAGCCGCCACACAACTATTACGGAATGGGTACCTACCTGGGGCTGGCTGGCGCCTTGCTGGCCATGATCGTGTTGTTCTCCAGCTTGAGTGATCACTTTTTCTCGTATGACACGCTGAGTACCCTGGCCAATCAGATCCCGGATTTGATGGTGCTCTCGGTCGGAATGACTTTTGTATTGATTATCGGAGGGATCGATCTGTCGGTTGGCTCGGTGCTGGCTTTGGCTGCGTCAGCGGTCAGTGTGGCGATTTTAGGCTGGGGCTGGAGTGTTTTGCCTGCGGCCTTGCTGGGGATGGGCTGCGCAGCGTTGGCGGGTACGATCACGGGTTCAATCACCGTCGCCTGGCGGATTCCGTCTTTTATTGTGTCGCTGGGCGTCCTGGAGATGGCCCGCGGGGCGGCTTATCAAATGACAGGCTCGAGAACGGCCTACATAGGCGATGCGTATGCCTGGTTGTCCAATCCGATTGTCTTCGGCATTTCACCTTCGTTCATCATTGCGCTGCTGATCATCTTTATCGCTCAGGCCGTGCTGACACGGACGGTGTTTGGCCGTTATCTGATCGGAATCGGCACCAACGAGGAAGCGGTGCGTCTGGCTGGTATCAATCCTAAGCCCTACAAGATTTTGGTCTTTAGCCTGATGGGATTGCTGGCAGGTGTGGCAGCGCTGTTCCAGATATCACGCTTGGAGGCGGCCGATCCGAATGCGGGTTCGGGACTTGAGTTACAGGTGATTGCTGCGGTGGTCATTGGTGGTACGAGTTTGATGGGTGGGCGCGGTTCCGTGATCAGTACCTTTTTTGGCGTGCTGATTATTTCAGTATTGGCCGCGGGGCTGGCTCAAATCGGCGCGACCGAGCCTACCAAGCGTATTATTACCGGTGCTGTCATTGTGATAGCAGTGGTATTGGACACTTACCGCAGTCAACGAGCAAATCGACGGAATTGAGCAATGGCAACTATTAAAGATGTCGCGGCAATGGCAGGGATCTCCTATACGACGGTTTCTCATGTGCTGAACAAAACGCGCCCGGTGAGCGAGCCAGTGCGGTTAAAAGTCGAAGAGGCCATTGCACGGCTTGACTATGTACCCAGCGCTGTAGCGCGCTCTTTGAAAGCCAAGTCCACGGCCACGATTGGTCTGTTGGTGGCGAATAGCCTGAACCCGTACTTCGCCGAATTGGCACGGGGTATTGAAGACTACTGCGAGCGCAATAACTACTGCGTGATCTTGTGTAACTGTGACGATGATCCGGCCAAACAGCGAAACTATCTGCGGGTATTGCTCGAGAAGCGGGTGGACGGGCTGGTCGTGGCTTCCGCCGGGGGCGATCTCGGGCTGGCGAGTGGCTTGATCGGGGTGCGAACGCCCATGGTTATCGTTGACCGTAGCCTTGACGGGGTTGAGGCGGATCTTGTGTGTATCGATCACGAGTTGGGGGCCTATCTGGCTACCCGTCACTTGCTCGATCTGGGGCACCGTGCGATTGCTTGTATCGGCGGGCCTGCGATTACCCGTGTTGCCCAATTGCGTATGGCCGGGTATTTGCGTGCGTTGACTGAGGCGGGGATTACGGTGCCGGATCACTGGATGATCGAGAGTGACTTCAGCAGTGTCGGAGGCTATCAGGCTGCCGTCCGTTTGCTGGATCGCAACCCGCCGTCGGCCATTTTTGCCTGCAACGACATGATGGGGATCGGTGTATTGCGTGCGGCGGCGGAGCGCAATATCCGCGTCCCGGATCAGCTGTCAGTCGTTGGTTTTGATGATGTACAGATGAGTCGTTACGTCTATCCGGGGCTGACGACAGTCGGGCAATCGATTCTGCAGTTGGGCGAAATGGCGGCACAGCTATTGTTGCGTCGTATTGCATCGCCTGAGCGTGCGGTGGAGCAGCGGATTGTCACGCCAAGTATTGTGCTGCGCGAGTCCACCGCAGCCTATGTTGCGCTGCCATTGCAGCCCCCCAAGAACATCAATGGATGAGTGTTGATACATGCAAGCAAATGTAGTGGTGGTGGGCAGTCTGAATATGGACCTGGTCACGCGTACAGAACGGCTGCCGCGACCCGGGGAAACGATTTTTGGGCAGTCTTTTGACACGGTGCATGGCGGCAAAGGGGCGAACCAAGCGGTGGCAGCGGCGCGTTTGGGCGCCCGGGTCGCGATGCTCGGCTGTGTTGGCGGTGATGCCTACGGCCTGCAGCTGCGCCAAGGGCTGCTGGACGAGCACATTGATTGCCAGGCGGTGCGCACCGTTCTGAATGGCGTGAGCGGTGTCGCACTGATTACGGTCGGCGCCAATAGTCAGAACACGATTGTGGTTGTGCCGGGCGCCAACGCATGCCTTACGCCCCAAGACTTGCAAATTTTTGACGGGATGCTGCAAGACGCGAAGGTCGTCATCTGTCAGCTTGAGGTACCGATGGACACCGTTGGCTACACCCTCAGCCGGGGGCGTGAGCTGGGTAAAGTCGTGATTCTCAACCCTGCTCCAGCCAGTGGTCCGTTACCGGAGCTCTGGTATGACGCGATCGACTATCTGATTCCTAATGAGAGTGAGGCAGGGGCGCTCAGTGGGGTGGCGGTTGACTCGCTTGAGTCGGCAGAAATGGCTGCTCGTCAGCTTATCGGTTTTGGCGCGCGCAAGATCATCGTGACGCTGGGGGCTCAGGGTGCGCTGTTTGTCAGTGCGCAGCGTGTTGTGCACTTTGCTGCGCCCAAGGTTGAGGCGCTCGATGCGACTGCGGCAGGTGACACATTTGTTGGGGCGTTCGCTGCGGCCTTGGCGAGAGGCGAGGGAGAAGAAGAGGCAATTCGCTTTGCGCAAATCGCTGCGGCATTGTCCGTGACCTGTGCTGGTGCCCAGCCTTCCATTCCTCGATTGTCTGATGTCCGGGGCTTTGTCGCGCCATGAAGAAAACTCCCTTGCTTAATATTGCACTCTCACGGCTCGTCGCCTCGTTGGGGCATGGCGATATCGTGGTGATTGCGGATGCCGGCTTGCCGGTGCCCAAGGACGTTGAGCTGATTGACTTGGCCCTGACGCAAGGCGTTCCTGATGTTGCCAGCACGCTGCGAACCTTGCTCAGTGAGATGCAGGTGCAGAACCATGTGCTGGCCCATGAATTGCTCCCAATACCTTGCCCGGCGCTGTTGTGCATAGATTTGCATCACGCTCGGGGGGATTTGGGGGAGAGAACCTTGCTCGCCCATACGGAATTCAAAGAGCTGTGTCAGCAAGCAAAAGTGATTGTTCGTACAGGTGAATGCGCGCCGTACTGCAATATTGCTTTGGTCGCAGGCGTTACGTTTTAAAAATCAAAACAAGGAGTTGTTTATGTCGCGTTTTACGCAGACTTTTCATCAGTTGATCAGGAGTGCCCTGTTGGTGTCCGTCCTCTCTATCCCAAGTGTTCACGCGGCAGACAAGGTTGATTTGATTATCGACACCGATCCTGGTGCGGATGATGTCGTTGCATTGCTGTTGGCGCTGGCTTCGCCTGAACAGCTGAATGTGCGAGCGATTACCACCGTGGCGGGCAACGTTCGGTTGGACAAGACCTCACGCAATGCGCGACTTGCACGAGAGTGGGCAGGGCGCGAAGACGTTCCGGTGTACGCGGGTGCTCCCAAACCGTTGGTTCGTTCGCCTATCTACGCCGAGAACATTCATGGTCAGGAAGGCGTGACTGGCGTACCTGTACATGAGCCTGCGAAGGGGCTTGAGCAAGCCAATGCGGTTAACTACCTGATTGAAACATTGCGTGCCGCCAAGCCAGGCAGCGTGACCATTGCCATGCTCGGCCCACAAACAAACCTGGCCCTGGCATTGACTCAGGCACCTGAGATCACGCAGGGAATCAAGGAAGTCGTGGTTATGGGCGGTGCCCATTTCAACGGAGGCAATATCACTCCGGTCGCTGAGTTCAATATCTACGCAGACCCACATGCGGCAGATGTGGTGTCGAAAAGTGGCGTCAGGCTGATCTACATTCCGCTCGATGTGACGCACAAGATCCTGACCAGTGAGGCGCGTCTAAAACAGATCGCTGCGCTGGGTAACACGGCTGGAAAATTGGTCAGCGATATTCTGAATGGGTATGTGAAGGCTGATATGGAGCACTATGGGCTGCCCGGCGGGCCTGTGCACGATGCTGGCGTGATTGCTTATTTGCTTGATCCGGCGCTGTTTACTGGGCGTGAAGTCAATATGGTCGTGGATACCCGTGAAGGGCCGACATTTGGTCAGACGATCCCGGATTGGTATGACACGCTGCAACAGCCCAAAAACGTGTTCTGGGTTGAGAATGGAGATGCCCAAGGCTTTTTTGACTTGCTGACGGCACGCCTGGGTCGCTTGAAGTAATGTGTGCTTGCGCAGATCAAGGTCTGCGCAGCCCTGGCTCAGCCTCTAGACAGCATCTTTAAATTTTTCGAAGATTTGGCCTACAAATGCTCGAGCCGCGTCTTTGCCGAGCTCCTTGACTAACAGGTCAATACCGATGATCGCCAGCTCTTCTGGGCTGCCTGGGCTGTAAGAGCACTGCCCTTGAGGCCACTTGGCTTTGATATCTGCATCGATTGTGACTGTTGTCATGGGTATCTCGTGAGAGGTGTTGAAAAAGCGATTTTAGCAGATGCCATCCTGAAGCGATCATGAGGCTGAAGTTAAGCATGTCATTGGCTTTTGCCGCTTCAACTTTCGCATGAAGCCTGTAGTGCGTGCCACACTGGTGTTTTTGGAGGGTGGACAGTTCATGCAAATAGATTTGAATCAGCCAGAGGGGCTCACCCTTGATGCGGTGCGTCAGTTACTGGCCTCAGCCAGCGACGATGTGCATACGCAGTTGCGCGTGACCCGAACGGGCATTGCCTACATTTCTTCAGGTGTGGTGGGTGGTGTGGACATCGATGGGCTGCTTTTCAGGCTCGAAACCTGGGCGGCGGGTTCCGGGTATGTTGGAAACATCGCGGCAAGTGATGAGGTTTGGGTCATGCAGATTTACAACGCTGTAAATGAAAACTGGCCTAATCCGTCGTTTGACTACATTGATGTTTACTAGTTTTTCGTACACATTTCTTCACGGTTAGGTGTGCGCACGAATTATCTCGCCGGGCAAAAATCCCCTCTGCCTTGGCCAATCAGATTCTTGCTGGCGTGCAACCTATTTGCGGAAAAGCTGTCGCAAAGGTTTCGACTATTTATCTTGAGGAGACTTCATGTCTTGGAAGCTAGTGTCATTGGGCTCGTTGCTGGCGGTTGTAGCGCTGGCTGGATGCAGCACAAAAAATGCTGCTACAGAACCTGCCGTTGAGGCAGGGCATAGCCGTTGCGATGCCAAATCAGCAGAGTTTGCTATTGGTAAAAAAGCATCGTCCGAGCTTTTGGAGCAGGCTCGTATCAAGTCTGGCGCGCAGACTGCACGCATTTTGCTGCCGCATGACGTAATGACGCTTGAGTACCGCTCTGATCGCTTGAATCTCAATGCCGATAGCAGTGCAATCATCACCCGCGTCAACTGCGGATAAGTGCATGTAGCGTTGTATCAGGCATAAAAAACCCCGTCACGTGGACGGGGTTTTTTTGTTCGAGGGAGATTTACTCCGGACGAACCTGTGCAGCTTGCATACCCTTTTGGCCTTTCTCAGCCACGAAGGAAACGGTCTGGCCTTCTTTCAGGCTTTTGAAACCGTCGCTTTCGATAGCTTTGAAGTGTACGAACAGGTCGTCACCGCCACCTTGAGGAGTGATGAAGCCGAAGCCTTTTTCATCGTTGAACCATTTTACGGTGCCGGTTTGGCGATTAGACATGGTGTATCTCCAAGAAACTTATATTTTCAGTAGTACTGTGCTGCTCAGGCCAACTGGGCACACTTGGCTATCATAGTCGAAATGTGCGGTTTGGGAGCCCCCCCTGAGTAGCAGTTTGCGACATTGTTGGCTTTTGTCGGTGGTCTAAAACGCCGGGAGGCCCCATTTTACAAGGGTTTCAAGGCAGAAAACGCTTCGAAAAAAAGCAGTAACTGATGCGTGTTTTTTAAGTAAAAGGTGTTTTTGGGCTGTTTTTGTACTGCTCAATGCTCAAATTGGCTCTGCGCAACGATCTATTTCTTCACTACGCAGACCTGGATTGCATCCAGTGCCTTGGTTCTAAGTGCCTCATTTGGCTGCTTGGTTTTACTCATCAGCTCCTTGAGCTCAGAGGTGGTGAAGGTTGTGTCCAGTTTGTCCGCACCACATTCGCAATGCTGGGTCGCCGTTTTTACATCAGTACTTTTGCTGGCGGCGGCCACACAATCGGTCATGTACTCTTTTTTAGCGCCTGCTGGCCAATTATCAGCTTGGGCACTCAGCGGGAGTAGCAGTGCTAGAGGTGCTGCGAAAGCGAGTAAGTGAGTCATGCGCATGTGATGCTCCTTATTAGGCGTCGAATCTAGAGTGGTTCACTGGGTATATGAGGGTTCAAGTGCCGCTCAAGTTCACTATTTTTCAAAAGGAGGACAGTTTTTTTAGCGCAGACGCTGGTTGCAGGGCAGGGCTCATTCATCTGTGCTAGCATGCCGCCCTTGGCAATTTTCTGTTTTTACGCGGCTTGAGCCGCGAGACAGAGCCATTAACCCTTTTGATTTGAACTCCAGTCACTCTGGTTCGGTTCAAGGTTGGCCGCAAGGCTCCTGCCACTGTGAGGCAGGCATACCACCGAATCGCGTACTGGCTCATCCCAACCCACGTGACCTTTGGTAGGGGTCACCACTAGGAGAGGAGGCGCCATGCCAACTATTACTCTTCCCGACGGCAGTCAACGTTCATTCGATCATCCGGTATCTGTAGCCGAAGTCGCTGCATCTATTGGTGCTGGCTTGGCCAAGGCCACCGTGGCCGGCAAGGTCAACGGCAAGCTGGTTGATGCTTGTGATCCGATTGAAAACGACGCCACTTTGCAAATCATCACGCCCAAGGATGAAGAGGGGCTGGAGATCATTCGTCACTCTTGTGCCCACTTGGTCGGCCATGCAGTCAAACAGTTGTATCCGACCGCCAAAATGGTGATCGGTCCTGTTATTGACGAAGGTTTTTACTACGATATCGCTTATGAGCGTCCGTTTACTCCGGATGACATGGCGGCTATCGAACAGCGCATGCAACAGCTGATCGAAAAAGACTACGACGTCATCAAGAAAGTGACGCCGCGTGCTGAAGTGATTGAGCTGTTTGCCGCTCGCGGTGAAGACTACAAGCTGCGCTTGATCGAAGACATGCCGAACGAACAGGCCATGGGTCTGTACTTCCATGAAGAATACGTCGATATGTGTCGTGGCCCTCACGTCCCGAACACGCGCTTCCTGAAATCGTTCAAGCTGACCAAGTTGTCGGGCGCCTACTGGCGTGGTGATGCCAAGAACGAGCAATTGCAGCGCATCTATGGCACTGCCTGGGCTGACAAAAAGCAGCTCGCAGCCTACGTTCTGCGTATAGAAGAAGCCGAAAAGCGCGATCACCGCAAGATCGGTAAGCGCCTTGGCCTGTTCCATACTCAGGAAGAAGCGCCGGGTATGGTGTTCTGGCACCCGAATGGCTGGACGCTGTATCAGGTTCTCGAGCAGTACATGCGTAAAATCCAGCGCGAAAACGGCTACCTGGAGATCAAAACTCCTCAGGTCGTGGATCGCAGCCTGTGGGAAAAGTCCGGGCATTGGGCTAACTACGCTGAAAACATGTTTACCACTGAGTCGGAAAGCCGCGATTACGCGATCAAGCCGATGAACTGCCCTTGCCACGTGCAAGTGTTCAATCAAGGCCTGAAAAGCTACCGTGAGTTGCCGCTGCGTCTGGCAGAATTTGGTGCTTGCCACCGTAATGAGCCATCGGGCGCGTTGCACGGCATCATGCGTGTTCGTGCCTTTACGCAGGACGATGCGCACATTTTCTGTACTGAAGAGCAGATGCAGGCCGAGTCCGCAGCGTTCATCAAGCTGACTCTGGATGTCTACGCTGACTTTGGTTTCAAGGACATCGAACTCAAGTTGTCGACTCGCCCTGAAAAGCGTGTGGGCTCTGATGAGCTGTGGGATCGAGCGGAAAGCGCTTTGGCCTCAGCCCTTGATAGCGCTGGCCTGGCGTATGATTTGCAGCCGGGTGAAGGTGCTTTCTACGGACCGAAGATTGAATTTTCTTTAAAAGATTGTCTGGGTCGTGTCTGGCAGTGTGGTACCTTACAGCTCGATTTCAACCTGCCGATCCGTCTTGGCGCAGAATATGTGTCCGAAGACAACAGTCGTAAGCATCCCGTAATGCTGCACCGTGCGATCCTTGGGTCGTTCGAGCGCTTTGTCGGTATTCTGATCGAACACTACGAAGGTGCGTTCCCTGCGTGGCTTGCGCCGACTCAGGCAGTGATCATGAATATCACTGACAAACAGGCAGATTTTGCCGCTGAAGTAGAAAAAACTCTCAATCAGAGCGGATTTCGTGCCAAGTCTGACTTGAGAAATGAAAAGATCGGCTTTAAAATCCGCGAGCATACTTTGCTCAAGGTTCCCTATCTTTTGGTTATCGGAGATCGGGAAGTCGAGATGCAGACTGTCGCTGTGCGTACTCGTGAAGGTGCTGACCTGGGCTCGATGCCCGTCGCCCAGTTCGCTGAGTTCCTCGCGCAAGCGGTTTCCCGGCGTGGTCGCCCAGATTCGGAGTAATTATTATTAAGCGTGAAATGAGACAAGATAAACGAGCTGCACCGAAAGCCCCGATCAACGAGAATATCTCGGCACGCGAGGTTCGGTTAATTGGAGCTGAAGGCGAACAGCTTGGGATTGTGTCAATTGAAGACGCGCTTCTTAAGGCTGAAGAGGCCAAACTGGATTTGGTGGAAATTTCCGCCGATGCAGTACCCCCTGTTTGCAAGCTGATGGACTACGGCAAATCGATCTTCGAAAAGAAGAAACAGGTTGCCGCGGCCAAGAAAAACCAGAAGCAGATCCAGGTTAAAGAAATCAAGTTTCGTCCAGGGACGGAGGAAGGGGATTACCAGGTAAAACTGCGCAACCTGGTACGTTTCCTGAGTGATGGGGACAGGGCCAAGGTATCCTTGCGATTCCGCGGCCGTGAGATGGCCCACCAGGAGCTGGGGATGGAACTCCTCAAGCGGGTTGAAGCTGACCTGCTCGAGTACGGTTCGGTCGAACAGCATCCTAAGATGGAAGGACGCCAACTGATCATGGTCATCGCCCCGAAAAAGAAGAAGTAATCAACAGGGCACGGCAGGCCTTCTGATTATGTTTATCAACTGAATGCGGAGTATCCGAACATGCCAAAGATGAAAACTAAAAGTGGTGCTGCTAAGCGGTTTCTGAAAACTGCTAACGGTATCAAGCACAAGCACGCTTTCAAGAGCCACATCCTGACCAAAATGTCGACCAAGCGTAAGCGTCAACTGCGCGGTAGCAGCTTGCTGCATCCGTCTGACGTGGCAAAAGTCGAGCGCATGCTGCGCCTTCGTTAATTTTTGGATCAAGAATAGAGGAAGTAACTCATGGCTCGTGTAAAGCGTGGCGTCATTGCCCGTAAACGTCACAAAAAAATTCTGAAACTTGCTAAAGGCTACTACGGCGCGCGTTCACGCGTATTCCGTGTTGCCAAGCAAGCGGTAATCAAGGCAGGCCAATACGCCTACCGTGACCGTCGTCAGAAAAAACGTCAGTTCCGCGCTCTGTGGATCGCTCGTATCAACGCTGGTGCACGTATCAACGGTCTGTCCTACAGCCGTTTCATCGCCGGCCTGAAAAAAGCGTCCATCGAGATCGACCGTAAGGTTCTGGCTGATCTGGCAGTGAACGAAAAAGCGGCGTTTGCTGCGATTGTCGAGAAAGCTAAAGCCACCTTGGCTTAAGTACCCCCGACAGTCACCCTGGGTTACTCCTGTAGCCCAAGGTGGTAAACGTCATAAATAGGGGAAGAGCCTTCAAGCTCTTCCCCTATTTTGTATCTGGAGTCTGTACATGGAAAACCTGGACGCGCTCGTCTCTCAAGCACTAGAGGCTGTGCAAAGCGCTGAAGATATCAATGCCCTGGAGCAAATCCGGGTTCACTACCTTGGCAAAAAGGGTGAATTGACTCAGGTGATGAAGACCCTGGGGAATTTGCCAGCTGAGGAGCGCCCGCAAGTGGGGGCTCTGATCAACGTTGCCAAGGAGCGTGTTACAGAGGTTCTCAATGCGCGCAAGGCACTGTTTGAAGAGGCCGACCTGGCCGCCAAACTGTCTGCCGAGTCCATTGACGTGACCCTGCCTGGCCGTGGCCAGACCTCTGGTGGTCTGCATCCGGTTACGCGCACTCTGGAGCGTATCGAACAATTCTTCACCCACATTGGCTACGGCATTGCCGAAGGCCCTGAGGTTGAAGACGATTACCATAACTTTGAAGCGCTCAACATCCCAGGCCATCACCCGGCCCGCTCGATGCATGACACCTTCTACTTTAATGCAAACATGCTGTTGCGCACCCATACCTCACCGGTACAGGTCCGCACCATGGAATCCAAGCAACCTCCGATCCGCATTGTCTGCCCAGGCCGTGTGTACCGTAGTGACTCCGATATCACTCACTCGCCGATGTTCCACCAGGTTGAAGGCCTGCTGGTCGACCGTGAGATCAACTTCGCTGACCTGAAAGGGACTATCGAAGAGTTTCTGCGCGTGTTCTTCGAAAAAGAACTGGCGGTGCGTTTCCGTCCTTCGTACTTCCCGTTCACTGAACCATCCGCTGAAGTCGATATGGAATGCGTGATGTGCAGCGGTAAAGGCTGTCGCGTCTGCAAACAGACCGGCTGGCTGGAAGTCATGGGCTGCGGCATGGTTCATCCGAACGTGCTGCGTATGTCCGGGATCGACCCGGAAGAATTCTCGGGCTTTGCCTTCGGCATGGGCGTTGAGCGTCTGGCCATGCTGCGTTACGGCGTGAACGACTTGCGTCTGTTCTTCGACAACGACTTGCGGTTCCTCGCGCAATTTCGCTAGTCGTAACGAATTCTTAGGAGAGCAGGATGAAATTCAGTGAACAGTGGCTGCGTGGTTGGGTTAACCCGCAGGTAGGACGTGACGAGCTGGTTGCCCGTCTGTCGATGGCCGGCCTTGAGGTCGATAGCGTGACGCCGGCCGCCGGTGTATTCAGTGGCGTAGTTGTTGGTGAGGTGCTGAGCACCGAGCAGCATCCTGATGCTGACAAACTTCGTGTGTGCCAGGTCAGCAATGGCGCAGAGACTTTTCAGGTTGTTTGCGGCGCGCCAAACGTGCGTCCAGGCTTGAAGATTCCGTTTGCCATGATCGGCGCTGAGTTGCCAGGTGACTTCAAGATCAAGAAGGCCAAGCTGCGTGGCGTTGAGTCCAACGGCATGCTCTGCTCACAAGCCGAATTGCAGGTTGGCGAAGGCAATGATGGCTTGATGGAATTGCCGGCTGATGCGCCGGTTGGTGAAGACATTCGAGTGTATCTGGCTCTTGACGACGCCAGCATCGAAGTGGATCTGACCCCTAACCGTGGCGACTGCCTGTCTCTGGCCGGTTTGGCCCGTGAAGTCGGTGCTCTGTACGCGGCTGAAGTGACACGCCCAGTAGTGGCCGTTGTCCCGGCTGTGCACGATGAAGTACGTTCGGTTGAAGTGTTGGCTCCGGCTGCTTGCCCGCGCTACCTGGGTCGTGTGATTCGTAATGTTGACCTGTCCAAGCCAACGCCGTTGTGGATGGTTGAACGTCTGCGTCGGGCCGACGTACGCAGCATTGATGCTGCTGTCGACATCACGAACTACGTCATGCTGGAACTGGGTCAGCCGTTGCACGCGTTTGACCTGGCCGAAATTAACGGCGGCATCCGTGTGCGTATGGCAGAGGAAGGCGAGAAGCTGGTCCTGCTTGATGGCCAGGAAGTTGCCTTGCGTAGCGATACGCTAGTAATTGCCGACCACACTCGCGCGCTGGCAATTGCCGGTGTGATGGGGGGCGAACACAGCGGCGTATCGGCAACGACTCGCGATGTATTCCTCGAAAGCGCGTTCTTCGATCAAATTGCTGTCGCTGGCAAAGCCCGTTCTTATGGCTTGCACACTGATGCGTCGCACCGCTACGAGCGCGGCGTGGACTGGAAGCTGGCCCGTGAAGCCATGGAGCGCGCCACAGGCTTGCTGCTGGAAATCACAGGTGGTGAAGCCGGCCCCGTTATCGAAACCGTAAACGAACAGTACCTGCCATCAATCGCGCCGATTACTTTGCGTGCTGCGCGTGTCAGCCAAATGCTGGGCATGGAAATGGATTCGGCCGAGATTGAGCGCCTGCTCAGTGCTTTGGGTCTGACCATTACTGCAGATGGGGCAGGGCAGTGGCGCGTAGAAGTGCCTAGCCATCGTTTCGATATCAGCCTTGAAGTCGACTTGATCGAAGAGTTGGCGCGCCTGTATGGCTACAACCGTTTGCCGGTTCGCTACCCTCAGGCTCGTTTGGCGCCGCAAGCCAAGGCCGAAGCGCGTAGCGACCTGCCTGAGTTGCGCCGCTTGCTAGTTGCTCGTGGCTATCAGGAAGCTATTACTTACAGCTTCATTGATCCAAAACAGTTCGAGCTGTTCAGCCCGGGTGTTGAGCCCCTGCTGTTGGCTAACCCGATCTCCAACGACATGGCAGCCATGCGTTCGTCTTTGTGGCCTGGTCTGGTCAAGGCGTTGCAGCACAACCTGAATCGTCAGCAAGATCGCGTTCGCTTGTTTGAAAGTGGCCTGCGTTTTGTCGGTCAGCTGGAAGGTTTGAAGCAAGAGCCTATGCTGGCAGGTGTAGTTTGCGGTTCCCGTCTGCCTGAAGGTTGGGCTCAGGGTCGTGACGTAGTGGACTTCTTCGACGTTAAGGCTGACGTGGAAGCGGTGCTGGGCTTTGCCGGTGCGCTGGACGCATTCACTTTTGTACCCGGTAAACACCCCGCGTTGCATCCGGGTCAAACCGCACGCATCGAGCGTGATGGTCGTGAAGTGGGCTACGTAGGCGCAATCCACCCTGAATTGTCGAAAACCTTGGGTCTGGATCGTCCAGTATTCGTTTTCGAGCTGGTACTGGAAGAAGTGGCATTGGGTAAAATGCCTAAATTCCACGAGTTATCGCGCTTTCCTGAAGTGCGTCGTGACTTGGCACTGCTGGCCGATCGTGACGTTGCGGCCAGTGCTGTACTGGACGTAATTCGTGAAAATGCAGGCGAGTGGCTCACGGACCTAAGGCTATTTGACGTTTACCAGGGTAAAGGCATTGATCCACATAGAAAAAGCCTTGCAGTTGGCTTGACCTGGCAGCATCCATCGCGCACTCTTAATGACGATGAGGTGAATACCACGACACAAAATATCCTCACCTCGCTCGAACAAAGGTTGAACGCCACGTTAAGGAAGTGACGTATGGGGGCTTTGACGAAAGCTGAGATGGCGGAACGTCTGTACGAAGAGCTGGGTCTGAACAAGCGCGAGGCCAAGGAATTGGTCGAGCTGTTTTTTGAAGAAATCAGACACGCTCTGGAAGACAACGAACAGGTCAAATTGTCCGGTTTCGGCAATTTTGACCTGCGGGACAAACGCCAGCGGCCTGGCCGCAATCCAAAAACGGGAGAAGAAATCCCGATCACGGCTCGCCGTGTGGTCACCTTTCGTCCAGGGCAGAAGTTGAAGGCCCGAGTTGAGGCTTATGCTGGAACCAAGTCATAACGACGAGCTACCCGTCATCCCAGGCAAACGCTACTTCACCATTGGTGAAGTCAGCGAGCTCTGTGCGGTAAAACCGCACGTGCTGCGCTATTGGGAGCAGGAGTTTCCTCAACTCAACCCCGTCAAACGCACCGGGAACCGTCGGTATTATCAGCGCCAGGATGTGCTGATGATCCGACAGATCCGTGCGTTGCTGTACGACCAGGGGTTCACCATCAGCGGCGCGCGCCAGCGCATGTCCGGTGATGAAGCCAAAGACGACACCACCCAATACAAGCAAATGATCCGCCAGATGATCTCCGAACTCGAAGATGTGCTGGTGGTTTTGAAGAAGTGATACAGGCTTTTAAAATACTTCCACATTTCAAAAGCTTGCGGTATATTCCTGATCGCTTCGTTGCGAAGCAAACCCAGTAACACGCCTAGTCGGGGCGTAGCGCAGTCCGGTAGCGCACTAGCATGGGGTGCTAGGGGTCGAGTGTTCGAATCACTCCGTCCCGACCATATTATTCAATGACTTAGCCACCTTTTGGGTGGCTTTTTCATTTCTACCCTAGTGACTTTTCGAGTGACCTTGGGCTTTCCTGCTATCCCTGCCTCCTCTTCAGGATCGTCAACGCTGGTGCGCGTGAGTCGGTTACTGATACCTTGTTTGCAGCCTCAATCAGTTGGTCCAGCTCTGCCGCTGAGTAGTGACTGGTGATGCTGCCGTTCTTATGGCCGAGCAAGGCTTTGCGATCCTCCTCAGTCACGCCTGCTGCACGCAGCCTTCTGCCAAAGGTGTGCTTCAGGTCGTGAATGCGGATCCGGGCGAAACCATCATGTGCCGGCCGCAAATACTTCTCCTGCCATTTCTTCGCCGCCCTGACCCTGGCCTTCTTCCAGGCAGAGTCATTCATGCGGTGAACCATCGTTTCGTCCCCTTCGCCGTCTGGCTTGCCGAAAGGGAAGACGTACAGCTTGTGCTGGCCTCGCTGCTTCTCAATGACCGACTTGGCCACCGTGTTGAGAATCACCAGGCGTTCGTCCCGGTTCTTCACGCCTGATCTCGCGCTCCGTCCGCCGAACCCGGCCGGAATCAAAAACACCGTGGTATTCAGCTCCGGTACCGCAATTTCCCAATCCCATTGAAGCTTGCAAACCTCCTGCTCCCGGCACCCCGTATTGACCTTGAACATGGCCATGGTCTGGAGGTGTGCCGGGAGTTCGGCGAACAAGATCGACTGCTCTTCCCAAGAAAGCGGGTAGGGCTTGCGGCAGTTCGTCTTCTCATCCAGTAGCGAGATCATCGGCACGACATCGAGCCAAGGTCTGCGCTCATCATCACGCCATTTGCGCGCACACAAATTAAGAACCCTGATTGCCCTTTGCAGAGCAATATTGACCGTACGATTCGTTACAGGCCTACCCTCGGCCGGGTGCAGCTTGGAATGAATGTACGGTGCGAGGGAATCATCATCGATGTGCGTGATTGGCATGTCCCCAATGAACGGATCCAGCTGTGCCATGTACGTTGCCGAAATATGGATCGAGGCCTGATCCTTCACCTCAAGCAGGAAGCGAGTTGCCGCTTCCCGCCAGGTTCTCACCTTCCTGATCCCGTACACCTTCTCCTTTCGGCGCTGTTCCAAGAGATAGATCAGGTACTGCTCCGCCTCGGCGCGGTCACGAGTGCCAGTGCTCTCTTGAATTCGTTCACCTCGGTACTTCTTGTCGATCTTCCAGATGCCGTTCGGCATTTGCTGGAGCCCGGTGATTGCTTTTTGTGCCATGGGGTATCTCCTTTGGACCCGCCCTGGCGCTCGCTGCGGGGCTGATTGTTGTCCTGATTGGCTGCTTTTTCAATCGCCATGGCCTGGATGTAGGCGTCGGCCCACGCGTCAAGCTCCAGTCGGTCAAAGCCGACACCCTGTTTTCCGATCGGGAATTCCCGAACATGAGGCCGAACGGTTTTGTTGAATTCGTCCCGGCACATGCCGAGATAGCCGTATGCCTCTCCGGCGCGAATAAAGCGCGGGAGGATGGGGGCGACTTGAGCTGCGCTTCGTTTGGCCATAACTTTTTCCATACCGTTCGTGGCGGCAGAAGTTGGGGAGGGTGGTTTTAGGCTGTCTGGAACATCCAGCAGCGCACGGTTTTCGCTTTGTTGGCGGCGTCGACATCCCATGCCGAGCAAACATTTCTGTTCGTCTCTATGAACTTGGGGCACTTGCTGGTTTTGAGGTGGCGCTTCAGTTCTGTCAGATCCGGTACTTTTTGGCGCTTCTCTGCGGCTTCCTTGGCGAAGTCATTGAGGTTCACCGCGATCAGGCCGTCATTGCGGGAGTGGTTGAGTCCGCCCGCTGCGCTGTTCAAGTACTCGTACAGCTCCCAAAATTCGACGACGATCGGATGGTCAGCGTTGATTGCCAGCTGACGTTCCTTGGCCATACTCTGGATTTCGGCATGGGCCGCATCTACCTGGTGCTTTTTCAACGGGATAACGTGAGCCAGGGCATCTATCAAAGCGTGTAACTGAGCGTGGTTTTTTGCGATCCGGACGGTGCGTATCTCCGGCAGGGCCAGCAGCTTTTGTTCGTAGACCGGTACTTGTTCACGGACGGTCTGCATCACTATGCTTTCTTTCATCGTTGCTTTGATCAGGAACCCACTCACGCGGTCGACTGGCATACGCTCCAGCTTTTCCACCAACAATTTGGTCTGTGGTGTCTGCCCGTCCTTCGTCATGGCGATATGCACCAGTCGCTGCAGGATGGGTTCGGATGCATTCACCGCATGGTTCTGGCCGATGACTACAGCTCCACGGAATGGAGGCTCACGGGTATCGTTTCCGTTGTTCTTTACGCCAGTAGAGCGGACGCTTCGGCCGTTGTAGGCAGTCTTGAGTTCGTCCCAGTCGTATTGCTTGGTCTGGCTGCCGTCGGTCTTTTCTCGCTCCGACTCGATGAGTACCACCGGCAGGTTGCCGACCTGGGCGAAGTTCCGAGCCCGAGCGACCGGTGTGCCTTTGGTTGGGTCAAAGCCCTCATAGTCGATACGACCGCACATTTTCCACAGGAACTCGATCAGCGTGGACTTACCTGCGCCTGGCTCACCGATGATTTCCATGAAGGGGTAGCTTTTTTGGTGCTGACGGATCTGCTCAGCAAACAGTGCCCCGAACCAGAATGCGAGTGCGACCAGACCTTTGGCACCGAAGCACTGCCAGATGATGTCCAGCCATTCTGCGTCGAACTTTTCCAAGTCCGTGTTCAGGTTGAGAATGACCGACTGGCTCAGGGTCTTGATGCTCAATCGATCCATGTCGAAGAAGTCTTCTTCGTTCAGTTTGAACACCTTGCCGTCGCGTACTGCCACGTCGCCGTAGATGTACGCGCCGTGCTCACGGGTGTAGCCGGTGAAGTCGATGGTCTGAACGGTCTTGAGGGCGTCGGTTTGTTCCTCAATGAAGGCGTCGAGCTGTTGGGTAGTACCGGTGAACATCCCGCCTGGGGCAATACCGAGCAGGCGCTTTTTGAACTCAGCAGACGAGGCGATTTGGGAACTGGTGAAAGTGTTCTTGATTGGCGCCGCATCGTGGGCGAACGTGATTCGGAAGTAGTACCAGGATTCGTCGGTGAGCTTGTTTTCCTGGTAGTACAGGGCTTTGGGATTACAGGTGGCAATGCGCTGCAGAGCACCACATTGCTGCATTGCTTTGGCCCGCATCTGTTTGTTGTTCAACTGCTGGTCGTCGTGGTGCTCGCTGTCCTCTAGTTCCTGAATCGCCTTGTTGTATTTTTCCAAGTCGAGTCTGAACCAGTACAGGCGGTTGCCGAACTCCAAGTGGAATTCGCTCCGACGTTTCCAGTCGAACATCACCAAGGCCTTTTCGGTGGCGTTCTCCGCGATCAGCAATGCGCCGTGGTGTTGAGCAATGGTGAGATCCTTTTCCACCTGTGCATCACGCTTTTCGCCTTCGTCCAGGAATTGCCAGCGCTGGTGTAGGTCGTTCCAGTCGAGCTTCTTGTTATCCCTCTGGGGGATCTGCGCAGCTTCACAGATGAAGCCCAGTTCGCGGGCCATGCGAACCCAACGCTTGGTGTAAGCGTGTGCGCCTGGTTCGTTGTCGAGCGCCCATACCAGCTTTGGTAGTTTGCCTTGGCGAGAGGTTACCAGCGCTTGTAATGAATCTGCCGGGAAAGCATTTGAGGACATCGCTGATACGGCAGCAATGTCGTGGTGTACCAGGGCAAGAGCATCGAAGATGCCTTCGACAATCCAGATTTCCTTCGCCTCAAGCACATCTACGCAAGGCGGGCACCACCACACACCTTTGTAGGACTCTCCCGGCTGGAAACGGGCTTTCATCTTGCCGAAGCGAGAGGGCTTGTCGATCAGACGTTCCCAGTATCCGCCTTTCTCAAGGGCGAATCGCACCGTCGCACTACCAGCCTCATGCTGGGATGAATAATAGGTTTCCTGTGTAAACCAACCGGCAATCAGTGAAATATCGAAGCCTCGGGCAAACTCAAGGTATGCACGTGCAGTCGCTGTGGGGGCGTTTTCAGTAGCAGGAGCGCGCTTGCTCCAGTCTTCAAAGAGGTCGCTGTAAATCTCCTTTACATGCACTGTGTGGCCGCACTTTTCCTGGCGGCCACAGATGAGCTGCCATGGGCTGTCGAAACGGGTGTACAGCTCTTTTTTGCTGCACTTGGGGCAGGTGCCGCCGCGCATGTAGTTGGTGGAGGCACGGTGTTTAAGGCCGAAATCGGACTCTATGCGCTGCAGGACATCGTGACGTAGGTCGTCTCTCATGGTTACTTCACTGATTTAAGGCTGAGGGATAGGGCTGCCATCAGGCGTTTTTGTGCAGCCATTACCGGTACGTGAGCGAGAATTGCCCCGTGGCGAAGACCATCCGAAATCAAACGAAATTGGTCTGCATACCAGTGTTCATTGAGGTTTGAGCGGTACTGTTCACGCAGGGCCATAAGCAGCGCTTCGGCCTCTGCAGGAGGCAGTTGGGTGGTAATAATTACGGCGTTTCCCATCGTAAAACCTCGATTTTGGGCGCAGCTCACCCAAACCCACTGGGTGTGGGGCAGGGGGTATTGGTTTGGGGTTACTTGGCTATCAAGAGGCGGTCGATATAGACCGTTTTGCGTGCAACTGAACAACGGCTAATACTTCCGCATGACGTGCGGCCATATGCAGGCTTTCAGCTTTAAGGATGGCGTCTGCTTCGCCTTGATCGATTACGCCGTCTTCAAGGGCTTGGGCAATGATCTGGTCTACCGTCCCGCGCTTGGCTGCTGTCTGTACGCACATGGTGTACATCTCCACATTGTCGAGAGACTCAGGCTGTGCGAGCGGGACGAACATTCCTCCGTACATGCCAGCGATGTATTCGGGAAAGTGAGTGGTGCCTGTGTCCTGTTCAAGTTGAAATATTTGCGACTCGGTCAGGGGGCGGCAGTTCTCATATAGGTGATTGTCAAACTGCTTGACGTCTTCAAACCCCAGGCGGGCAGCGGCGCACTCCCGGCCACCTGGATAAGCCAGGATTACCTGTCGCATAACCTGTCTGCGCGTTTTTAAAACTTGGCCTTTCATCTTCTACTTCCCCCCATTGCGCAGTGCTATTACTGTGCGATCACGCCGTCTTTGATGCCGAGCAATACTGCAGCGCGATGTGCCTCCCCGCGGCGACAAAGGCTCTGGCCACTCAATACTGCGTAAACGGTGCTAGGGTTCAGGTTGTGCAAAACGGCAAAGTTTTTCGCGGTCTGGCCGCGCTTTTCTAAGGCTTCACGTGCCTGCTGTCGCGCTTGCTCGCTAGTGCTTATGTTGGGCATAGTGCAATTCCTTGCGTTTTCGTGTGATGACAAGCGCAGGATGTGGCAAAAAACTGCCATTGTAAATATGCGAGTGGAAATAAATTGACTCTATCTGAAGATATTGGGGCGCGTTTGCGTGAGCTACGCTCACAAACCGGCCTGACTCAAGACCAACTTGCGGAAAAGCTCGGCGTTTCAAAACGTACCCAAGGAAACTACGAGTCAGGTGCTAGTGATCCCACTGCGTCTTACCTGAGTATGGCAGCCAGCCAACTGGGCTTTGATGTTCTGTACATCCTTAATGGCGTGCGCAGGACACCCACGAGCGATTCGCTGAGCGAGGTTGAACACGCCATTATCCAGCAGTACCAGAGCATTCCCGACGATGATCAAAAGGCTATTCGTCGTATTCTCAAAGCGATGGCCGATGATGCTGCGCGGGCTATTAATTAATTTTGTCTCTCCCGGTTCTAAAGCTGCACCTCCTTCCGATAACGTCGACTCAGCAATGCACTTTATGGAGTAGTCGGCATGTTGGATCACGTACAAAACGAAAGCGGCCCTGTACGAACGGCAGAGCTTGAATCGCATGAGCTTTCGAGAGTAGAGCGGAATTTGATCAGGCTTTACCGCTTGTTGAGTGAGCAGGATCAATTGCAGATGAAACGAGTGATTGAGGCCCTGACAACGAATCCAGAAGAGCCTGCAGAGGGTTAGCTTCCCGCTAGGGACGTGACCGATCGCCGATATTTTGAGTCGGCGGTTTACGGTTCACGCGACTGCATGTGATGAGAGTTGTGCGAACAGTTCTTGCTGTTTAGCTTTGGGCATTTCGCGCAAGCGATCGAGCAGCATTCTTTCGTATGACTGAGCTGATGGGCTCAAAGTATGGGAGAACGTAAGCTCTGCAACCCATGTGTGGCCGCACAATGCATCCAGGCATTGGCAATAGAGTTTCGAAAAATCAGCTGAAAAAGTTTCCCGTGAAGCGATGCGCCCTTTGTGGCCACACTTACAAACAACACGCATATTGTGTCCCTCCCCAGGGTGCAATAATTTGCCATTGTATCGTCTGGCAGCGTAATTTCATGCTGCTTTCCGCGTTTTAATTAGTGCTTTCTATCGTTTTTTCCTCTTCCCGCCACGCTATCCGCCGATCCTCCCGCAACACCTCATTGACCTGGTCAAACAGCTGGCAGATCGGGCGTATCTCGTTGCTGGTGTAGACCCGATCGATCTTTTCAATATCCCCAAAGCCGCCGTTGTTCTCGGGGATGATGCCCGCCAGTGCGGGGTTCATTCGCCAGGCAGCGATCACGTCGTTGCGGGTGATGTTCTTCACCTTCTCTAGTTCGTCTTTGGCCTGGAAGTCGCCCACAGGGATGATCTGGATCGCCTCTTTGTCACCACCTGGGATGTTGACGAACATCGAGCGGAAGTTACCCACACCCTTGCTCGCGGTGATTTGTGCGCGCAGCTCGTCTTCGTCTTCTTCGGTCAGGTTTGGGTCGTTAGTGTAGAAAATGTAGCCCGCGTGGGCACCGTTGCTGTAGTAGCGGCGGCGGAACAAGGTCGCGGCTTCGTTGAGCAACAGGGCCTGCAGTCCGCCCAGGTAGTCGGGCACGCCGTAGATGTTCTGTTCCACGTCGTAGTCTTTGATATGGACGACTTCGTTTTGCTCAAACTCGTCCTCTTTGCCGTCCGGCAACAACATCACAAACCCACCATCGACTTTTACCCGCATGTTGATAGCTGGCAGGTGTTCCAGCTCCAGGACTTCCCCAAACATATTGAATTGCTTGAGCAGGTAGGCTTCGCCAAAGACCATAAAGTCCAGGCCAGCACAGCGCATGGTGTGAACGCTGACACCCTCTGAGGGGATGAACTCACGCAGCAGCAAGTTGCGCTTGAAGCCCGGAATGGCGCCGTGGTGCGCGTTGGCGCGCAACAGCTTGGCCAAGCCCTGGCGCGACACGGGCGGGGTGTACAGGCGCCCGTCGTCGCTGGCAAAGATGCCCAGGTATTGCCCGATGTTCTCGGTGAGCACCTGTTCCGGGGATCCGAACGAAAACGCTTGCGTGCGCCCGTGTGCTGGTTTGCGTTGCTGCTGTTTTTTTGGCCGGGCCATTGCTGTTCGATCCGCTGAGTGTGTAGCGACTACGTCGCTGCTTGTTGGTGTTGAGGGGTTCGTTCTGCAGGGCGTGCATGACAGCCCAAGCCACGTCGGCATGGCCGGTGGCGTCGGTACGCGATGCGCTGTAGGTGACTTGCCCGCTGTTGGTGGTGCCGCGCTTGATCGTCAAGAACGCCTGGGCGATGTCAGTCCACCCGGCATCCCACTCAATGCGGCTGCCCTGAATCGTGTCCTGGGCTTTGAGTACCAGGGCGTTTTTGGTTTCCAAGCTGTAGTGGATCGAGGTCGCACGCGGGTAGAAGTCGCGCACCAGGTCAAACACGCCATAACCGATGCCGGTGGTATCGATACCGATGTGCTGCACATTGAAGCGCTCGGTCAGTTTTTTGATCTGAGCGGCCTGATACGTGAACGAATGGCCGCGCCAACTGTGCTTTTCCAGAATGCGGAACTTGGCACCCGGCTCCAGCGGCGGGGCGATGACCACACAGGTGGCGTCGTCGCGGGTACGGCTTGGGTCATAGCCCAGCCACACCGGACTGTTGCCGTAGGGTCTGGCATCGTCTGGATCGTAGTCAGCCCACAGTGCCAAGTCGGAATAGCAGCGCTCCAGATCCGACAGAGTGAAGGCGCTCATGGTGCTGTCGATGAATTTGCAGCGGAACAGCTGTTCAAACTTGTCCTCGTCGTACTCCAGCTGCAGCTGTGCCAGGTCGAACAAGTTGCAGCCACCGGCAATGGCATCGTCGATGGTGATGATCTTGCGCCACTGCCCATCCGGGCACAGCGTGCCCTGAGCGATCGCCTTGTCTTTCGGCCAGTCTGCAGCGAGCTTTTTCCCGCGTTTGCTGTTGCGAAAGCCCTCACCACTCCAGAACGGGTACGCCTGGTGCGTGACCGCGCTTGGCGTTGAAAAGTAGGTCTTGCGCCACTTTTTGTGGGTGGCCATGGCGCTGGCCACCGTGTTCAATTTCTCGAAATCACGAATCCAAAAGTATTCATCCACGTACACATGGCCGTGGTGACCCTGGGCGGTGCTGCTGTTGGTGCTCAGAAAGCGCAGTTCGGCGCCGTTGCTCAGCTGGATCGGGTTGCCGGTCAGCTCCAGGCCAAACCACTGCTGGGCAAACTGGATGATGTAACTGCGAAAAATCTCCGACTGGGCGCGGCTGGCCGACAGGAATATCTGGTTATCGCCGGTCAGCACGGCATCCATAAACGCTTCGCCAGCGAAGTAGTAGGTCAGACCCACCTGGCGGCTTTTGAGGATGTTGCGGATACGACAGGCCAGCGGGTTCTGTTTGGCTGCGAACAGCTCTTTCTGGTAGCCGTACATGCTGCCGATGAACTTATCCAGAAAGTCCACTTCGGTCAGGCCGCTGACATCGTTCTTAATCTTTTTTTCGCGCTTGCCACCACCTTTGTCTGCGCGTTCGCCACGCTCGCGGCGTCGACCTTCGCGGGGCTGGCCAGCGTCTGCCGGTTGATCCCCGATCGGGGCCGGTACCGGCTTTGCACTCTGCTTTAACAGACGCTCGCGCACGCTGGTCAGGCGGTCGAGTTCGTCCAGGTCGCCTTTTGTCAGCGTGGTCTGCTTGTCCAGGATCAAGGTGATTCGGCGGCCAACCGCGGTCAGCGGTTCCTCATCCGAAAGCATGTCCTCCCAACCGCCCTGGCGGATCCAGTAATAGACGATCCGGATGTTGGGCAGGTTGAGCTGTGCCTGAATTTCCTTGGCCTTGCAGCGGCGCAGAAACAAGCGTTTGGCGGTTTCTTTAACTTCGGTTGAATAGAGCATGGGCCGCAGTCTATGCGGCGAAAACGCAGCAAACGCGGTGTTAAGTTCCGCCATTCTCCTAGATTGCGAATATAGGAGGAACACGCAAGGGAACCGTTTGTTTGAGGGGCTTTCGCTCCCTATCGTGGCGTCTCAACTCACCGATTGAGCGCAGTTAGCACCATGCCCCGTTCCCTTATTTCAGCTTGGAAACGTGTTGCCACCAGCGGCGCCACCGCTGATGGTCGCGAAATCCTTCCCCAGGAACTGCGCGACATCGCTGAGACCTACAAGTTGTCTCGATACACCGCCTCGATCTGGTGTGACCACGACCGTGAGCCCGGCTCGCACGGCACCGTATTTTCCGTGCGTCTGGTCGACGATGCCGAGGATTTGGAGGTTGGCCAAGTCGCTCTGGAAGCGCAGCTAAAACCCAACGACCGGTTGTTGTGGCTCAACGACCAGGGCCAAAAGCTCTTCACCAGCATTGAGATCACCCCCAACTTTGCTGGCAGCGGCAAGGCTTATTTGAGCGGCTTGGCCGTCACGGATGAGCCGGCCAGCCTCGGCACGCAAGAACTCTATTTTTCCAAAAAACCTAAGAAAGACACCTACCACGCCGCATTCACTGCGTTGGGTGATCTTGGCGAGGGCCGTCAGCCCGAGAGCGAATTCAGCAAGCTGGCTTCGATGTGTGCGGCCTTCTTTAAACGCTTCGGGATTGAAGAGAAAACCGACGAAACCCCACCCCCCACCGAGAGCAAAATCCCAATGGATGAAGCAACAGCCAAGGCTGCACAAGCCCTCATCGAGCAGCTATTGATCGTGGCTACCGGTCTGCAAACGCTGGTTCCAGCCGTCAGCGAAGAAGTCGATCCGACCCTGATTGAAGACGTGCAGGACTCTGTCGAGACGATTCTGGAAGACGCCGACAAAGACCGCGAAATGTCCCGTAAACGTAAGGCTACAGGCACAGTCCAAAGCCAACTGGAACAACGTCTGGATGGCATCGAGAAGAAGTTTTCGAAGCTGCTGGATGCGGCCCAAACCCGCCCGGTTGCGCGCACTACTGGTGTGAACACCCGTAGCAACAAGCGGAGAGCTGTGTAAATGGCCCAGTCTCTTAGTGCTCACGGACAGGATCAATTTGCGTTGCTGCAAGATGACCTGGGCGAAGCGTACAACGTGAACGACGTTTCTCGTCAGTTCGCCGTTGAACCCAGCGTGGCCCAGGAACTGAACGATCGAATCACCGAGAAAGCCGACTTTCTTGAGCGAATCAACGTCGTGCCGGTGACTGAAATCAAAGGCCAGAAAGTGATGATGGGTGTCAGTGGCCCGGTATCGAGCCGAACCAACACCAACACCACCGATCGCGAAGCCAAAGACTTTAGCGACCTGTCGGCCATCGGTTACGAGCTGTTCCACACTGAGTCCGACGTGGCGCTGTCCTTCGCCAAGATCGACAGCTGGGCCAAGTTCCCGGACTTTGCCGATCGCTACACCGCCGCCGTGCAACGTCAGATTGCGCTCGATCGGATCATGATCGGTTTCCACGGCACCCACGCTGCACTGCAGACCGACATCGTCGCGTTCCCAATGCTGCAGGACGTGAACAAGGGCTGGCTGCAAATCGCCCGTGAACAGATCCCGGCGCAAGTACTCAAGGAAGGCAAGGCCGCAGGCAAGATCACGCTCGGAGTCGGCGGCGACTACGTGAACCTTGACGCCCTGGTGCATGACGTTAAGCAGATGATCGATCCGGTGTTCCGTGATGCGGGCGACCTGATCGCGATCATTGGCAGCGATCTGTTGGCCAGTGACAAGGGCAAGCTGTACGCCAAGCAGGGCGACACCCCGACAGAGAAAGAGCGCATTGAAGGCGCCCAGATCATTGCGACCTACGGCGGTCTGGCGTCCTTCGTAGTTCCTCACTTTCCAGCCACCGGCGTCGTGGTCACCAGTTGGGACAACCTGTCGCTGTACTTCCAGGACAGCAGCTGGCGACGTCACGTGCTCGAAAACCCGAAGCGTTCCCGCGTCGAAGATTACAACGGCCGCAACGAAGGCTATGTGATCGAGCAGCTGGAAAAATTCGCGGCGATCGAAGCCGGTAACCTGGAGCTGATCTGATGAGCATCGCCTTGGCCCACAAGCGGCGTGTACTCGCGCAAGGCCCAGCGGTCGAGGCGACTGCTGTGCCTTATAGCTCATCGACAGCGCTGGCCAGCCCGGCCAATGCGCAAAAGCACCTCAAGCTGATGGAAGTCGCACTGGCTGATGATCTGGAGCGCATCAGTGCGATCAACAGTCGCGAAGCACGCCAACAGCTCAAGCGTGACGAGCTGCTGCCCAAGTACCAGGACTATGTCGCACGCTACATCGACAGCGGCCTGAACCACGCCAACCCGGTGCTGATGCAGGTGATGGTGTGGCTGTTCGACACCGTGCAGTTTGAAGAGGGCTTGGGCCTGGCTCGCTTTGCTATGAGCCAGGGTCAGGAAATGCCTGAGCGCTTCAAGCGTGACATCCAGACCTTTGTGGCTGACGAGGTGATCGACTGGGGCGAAGCAGAGCACAAGGCCAAACGCAGTCCCGAACCGTACCTGTCTGACCTGCTGCCTTTTGTCGACGGTGAATGGCAGCTGTTTGAGCGCATTCCGGCGCGCTACCACAAGCAAATCGGGATTCTGGCACTGGAGCAACGCGACTTCGCAAAAGCCATTCAGCACTTCGAACGTGCGGAAGAGCTTTTCGAAAGCATCGGCGTAGGCACTCGCCTGGAAGGTGCTCGCAAAGCCCTGGCCAAAGAACAGAAAGAACCGGCCACTGAATAACCGACTACCCCCCCCCAGCGGGAAACTGTGGAAGTGAGTCAGCCATTTATGGCCGTCCGACTCACCGCCAACAGTTTTCCCGCCCTATTTGAGCGGCCAGCGATGAGCTTTTCAGGCAAACCCACCACGTTGGTGGAACAGCAGATCGACAATGACGGCTTTTGGCCCGACCTGTCGGTGAGCGAGTTCCAGAAAGGCTATCGCCTGCCAGGTGAGTACCTGGGCGAAATGCTGGCCGCTGATTTAAAGACCGCCATGGTCGAGGTCAACAGTGACCTGGCCAAGCGCAAAGCCAAATGGCAGCAAGCAGGCGTCTCTTGTGTCGAATCTGCAGACCCTACGGTGCTGCTAGATCCTGCTTTTAAAGCAGCGACGTACAAGCGCGCCGTGTATTGCCGCGCCAAAGCCAGCCTGTTGACCCAGTTCGCCACCGTGGTGCGCCGCGAAAGCGCCGAAAACCTCGGCAAGGAATTGCCTGAACGATCGGAAACCTTTCTCGCATTCAGCCAGCAGGCCGTCCGTTTGCTGCAGGGCCGTGGCCGCATCACGGCGGCGCTGCTATGAACAAACTCAAGGCACTGACCACTTATCTGCTGGCCCGCAATTTGGTTATGCCCGAGCAGCTCGACAGCTGGGCCAGCCAAGTCAGTCTGGATCTGATCTGGAAGCCTGACCTCAAGGGCATGCACTTTGCGGACATGCGTTACACCGCCGTCGTGGTGTTTGAGCGTTTCGCCGATGAGCCCGGGCGGCTCATGGCGCTGTTGGCCGGTTGGCTGCAGACCTATGACCCTGATCGCGATGACTTGCCCAATCCAACCTTTGCCATCGACATCCTGGACAACGACCTGGCGGACGTGGAAATCACGCTGGAGTTTGTCGAATCGCAATACCTGGCCGAAGACTCAGGTGGCGAAATCGAGGCGTTCGACAAGACCTGGTCATTCATCCCGTTTGACCTGTGGGTCGCTGAAAAGGGCGAGGTAGGCACCCGTGGCCACTAATCCACTCGACCTCGATGTCAGGGGCTTGCTCGATGTCGACGCCCAACTGGCCCTGCTTGAGCTGTCGCCCCAGCTGCGCCGCCGACTGCTGAACAACGTCACCAAACGTGTGCGTTCGATGAGCCGCAAGCGCGTGCGCGGACAGCAGAACCTGGACGGCACCCCTTTTGCTGAGCGCAAAGGTTCAGCCAAGGGCAAAAAGAAGATGGAAGCCGGGCTGGCCAAGCTGCTGCAGGTTACCCGCGTCAGTTCGGACGAAGCGGAACTGGGCTGGAAAAACGCCCTGACCAGGTGGGTCGCCGCACAGCAGCACAACGGCGCCACTGAGCGACGCACTGCTGCGCAAATGCGCCGTTGGAACCGAGTCCCGCCCGGTGTGGCCTGCACTGACAAACAAGCCAAGCGCCTACGTCAGCTGGGGTTTCGGGTGCTTGTGCCGGGCAAAAAGACCTTGAGCAAACCGTCTGTGGCGTGGATTCAAGAACACGTGAATTACGCCAAAGCGGGCTTGCTGATCCGCATTTTGAACGATGAAAAATCCGAGACATCGGGCGCGCAAAGCTGGGACATCACCCTGCCTAAACGCCAGTTCCTCGGCGTGGGCATCGGCCAGGAAACCAGCCAGCTGGTTAACCAGGTCTTTCAACAAATACTCAATTCACCCCGCTAAGCGAGGCACTGCATGGCACTCGGCAAAGTCAGCGTTAACAATCTCAATCTGGGCCAAGGGGCCGTGACCGAGATTGAGCGCTATTTCCTTTTTATTGGCCCCGCAGCCAAAAACGTAGGCGCGTTGCTGGCCCTCAATACCGACAGTGATCTGGACGGGGCACTGGGCATCCCGGCCAGCGACCTGAAAACCCAGATCATGGCAGCCCGCCTTAATGGCGGCGATCGCTGGGCGTGCGTAGCCGCCCCGATTGGTGCGAACGATGACTGGGCGAAAGCACTGGAACAAGCCCAACAACAGGGTTATTCGGTCGAAGCCATCGTGATTACTAAGCCAGTGACCACGGGGGCCGAACTGTCGAAAATGCACGAAGCCGCCGTGCGCCTCAACGACGTTTACGGTCGCCGCTCGTTTGTCATGGCCGCGTCTGCCGGTATCACCGCCGCGCAATCGTGGACGCAGTACCTCGCAGAACAACGCGCCATTACGGCCAATCTGGCCGCGCCCCGCGTGCTGGTGGTACCGCAGCTGCACGGCAATGATCTGGGCGTATTGGCCGGTCGGTTGGCCAACACCGCCGCGAGCATTGCGGACAGCCCCATGCGTGTGGCCACTGGTGCTGTGCTCGGCCTCGGGCCGACACCGGAGGACTCCGACAGCGTGCCGCTGCCTACTGCAACCCGGGCCGAGCTGGATAAAGCGCGCTTCTCGGTTTCGCAAACCTACTCCGACTACCCCGGTGTGTACTGGGGCGACGGCAACCTGCTGGACACCCCGACCAGTGACTTTTTGGTGATCGAGTATTTGCGCCTGGCTGACAAGGCATCGCGTCAGGTGCGCCCGCTACTGATCCGCCGCGTAGCTGATCGACGCCTCAACAGCACCGCCAACAGCATGGCCGTTGCGGTCACTGCCCTGATGACCCCGCTGCGCGCGATGGCCAAGTCTGTTTCGTTTGCAGGCCAGGTATTTCCGGGCGAGATCGAGTCCCCCAAAGACGGCGACATCGTGCTGGTCTGGAAGAGCAAAACCGCCATTGAGGTGTACATCAAGCTCAAACCCCACAACTGCCCGAAAGACATCACGGCGAACATCGCCCTGGATCTTTCCAACGACGCTTCGGAGTAACCCCCTATGTCACGCATTGGCGGCAAAAACTTCGACGTGAACCTGGGTGATCTGCTGGTTCACGTTGAAAGCTGCACCCTCGACATCACGGACAACAGCGCCACGGCGCAAACCCGGGGTGTGCCCAATGGCCATGTGGACGGCGACGTTTCGGCCAGCGGGGAATTTGAATTCGACTCCCTCAATTTCAACTTGTTGATCGACGCTGCCCGCAGTGCAGGCAGCTTTCGCCAGTTGGAACCGTTCGACTCCGTTTTCTTTGCCAAGACGGGTGATGAAGAGCTGCGCGTGGAGGCGTTCGGCTGCAAATTGAAGGTGTCCAGCTTGCTGAGCATCGACCAAAAAGGCGGCGAAAAGAGCAAGCACAAGGTGCCGTTCGACGTCACCAGCCCGGACTTTATCCGCATCAATGGCGTGCCGTACCTGGCCGCTGCAGAGATCGAGGGGCTGAGCTGATGTCTTGCCCGTTCGACCGCGCCCAGGTGCAGGAGCAACGCGAGCGCGACCAGGCGATTGCCATCCAGTTGGCCAAGCGGCGCCCGAGCGGGCCAAGTCGTAGTGAGTGCCTGGACTGTGACGGTGAGATCCCCAAGGCGCGCCAAGCGCTGGGCGGGATCCTGCGTTGCACGCCGTGCCAGTCCATTTTTGAGAAAGGGGGGCGCCGATGAGCACGAATCAGGCCGCTCAAGACACCGCGATGGCAGTCATAAAGGCGTCACCGGCAATCGGCGTGGCCGCTACTGGTGCGACCGGCGCCGTCGACTGGTCGGCGGTGGCCTACATGCTGACCGCGCTCTACATGGTGCTGCAGATTCTGCTGTTGGCCCCCAAGTACCGGCAGATGCTGCGCGACTGGAAGGGCAAGTTATGACCCTGCGCAACAAGATCGCCATCGGAGCGTTAACGGGTGTACTGGGCATGACTGGCGCTCTGGTCAGCTGGTTTGAAGGCCGCTCACTGGTGGCCTACCTCGACCCGGTGGGCATTCCGACCCTCTGCGAAGGCGTCACCCTCGGCGTAAAGCTGGGGGATCGGGCCACACCTGAGCAGTGCGACCAGTTGCTGCAGCGTGAACTGCGTATCGCACTGACCGCAGTTGATCGCCAGGTACGCGTGCCGATGCCGGATACACGCCGCGCTGCCCTGGGATCCTTTGTTTACAACGTAGGTGAGCGCCAGTTTTCCAGCTCCACGCTGTTGCGCCTGCTAAATGCCGGGGACGTGCGGGGCGCTTGCGCCCAGTTATCACGCTGGGTTTATGCCGGTGGCAAGCAACTGGCCGGGCTGGTGAACCGTCGTGCTGCCGAGCGTGAGCTGTGCGAGGTCGGCCTGTGAACTCAATCAGCCCCGCGTTGATCGTGCTGCTGTCGGGCCTAGTTCTTTGGGGCGTGTTTGAACGCCTCATCGATGAGCGCGACAGCGCCCAGTTTGAGGCCAGTGGGCTGCGCGAAGCGGCCCGTATCAGCGGCGAAATGCTGGCCGACCGTGACGAAAACGACCGCACCCGAACCGAGGCACTGAACCATGCACTTTCTGAAAACGCTGACCTGCAGCGTGATGTTGCTGATGGTCGTCAGCGGCTGCGCATTAAAGCCGCCTGCCCAGCTGCCAAAACCAGCCCCGGCAGCCTGGCTGATGCAGGCACCGCCGAACTCGCTGCAGATGCTCGATCGGATTATTTCACCCTCAGAAATCAGCTCGCCCTCAGTCGAGAAATGATCCTGGGGCTGCAAGACCACGTGCGCCGGATCTGCCTGCGCTGAATCACCCACTTTTAAACCTGAATGGAAAACACCCATGACTGAACGTCGCGAAATCACCCTGGAAGTTGGCGAAAAAGAGTTCACCTTTGAGCTGACCCCGCAGGACGTGACCAAGTACTTCAACACCCTGACTCAGACCAACAAGGTGTCACCCGCCAACAACCTGCTGGTGACGACCGTTAAGCAAGAAGAACGCGCCGCGTTGAAGGGGCTGCTGGGCAACCCGCTGATGGTGATGAACCTGGCGGGCACGCTGCTGGAAGAGTACGGCCCGGACGTTGAAATCACCGTAAAAAAGCCCTCGAACACGCTGAGCGCCTGAGCGAAAACGGCTTGGGCCAGTTAGTGGCCCTGGCCAATCGCTGGCTGCCCGGCGCCGACCCCACCTACGAGGTGATGGGCACGGCCAAGTGGTTAGAGGACGAGCACTGGCGACGGATGGAAATCGCAGTGGCCAACGGCATCGCCCACGCACTGAACGGATAAAACATGGCAGATCGCAGCGCAAAGCTGGCCTTTATTTTGAGCCTGACCGACAAGATCACCGCGCCTTTGGGACGGGTGAAAACCGGCTTTTCGGACTTGGCAGAACAAGGTCAAAACAACATCAAAACCATGGGCCTTGGGCTTGCGGGCATGGTGGGTGCGGGCGTTGCGATTAGTCAGTCTTTGGAACCGGCGCTGGAGATGAATCGTGCCCTGGGCGAAGTCCGATCGCTGGGCGTGGCCGAAGACGCACTGGATGCGCTCAACCGCAAGTCGCTGGAGTTCTCCGTGGCCTACGGGGCGAACGCCCGAGACTTTGTGGCCTCGGCCTACAGCATTGAGGGCGCTATCAAGGGCCTGAGCGGTAGCCAGCTGGCCACCTTTACCAACACCAGCAACCTGTTGGCCAAGGCCACCAAAACCGACGCCGAAACCATGGGCGCCTACGTGGGCACCATGTACAACCTGTTCAAAGACCAGGCTGATGCCATGGGCAAAAGCCAATGGGTCGAGAAGATGGGCGGGCAGACCGCCCTGGCGGTGCAGCTGTTCCGCACCGACGGAGCCCAGCTCAAGGATGCGTTTAAGGAAGTCGGCGCGATCGCGACCACTGCGGGTGTAGACCTGGCCGAGCAGTTCGCGGTCATTGGCTCATTGAGCAGCACCATGGAAGGTGGCGACGCCGGGGGCATGTACAAGGCCCTGTTTGAGAACATCGGCGGTGCCTCGGAAAAGCTGGGTATGAAGTTCACCGACCAGAACGGCAAGCTGATGCCGATGCTGGACATCCTGGACAAGCTGCAGGGCAAGTTTGGCGACCTGACCAGCGCGGCCAGCGGTACGGCGTTGGTCGATGCGTTCGGCGGCGAAGGTGCGCGGGTGATTGGCGCTCTGGCCAAGGACACCGGACGGCTGCGCAATGGTCTCGATCAACTGGGCAAGGTGCGCGGTCTGGAAAGCGCCGAGAAAATGGCCCAGGCCATGGTCGACCCGTGGCAACAGTTCGGCGCTGCAGTACAGGCGTTGCGGATTGCATTCGGTCAGGCGCTGATTCCCATCCTGCAGCCGCTGATGGCCAAGCTGACCGGCGTGGCGCAAACCCTGACACGTTGGTCGCAGTTGTTCCCCAACATCACCCGTGTGGTCAGCATCACCGCGCTGACTCTTCTAGGCATCACGGCGGCAATGTCCGCGCTCACGCTTGTGGTCGGCCTTGGGAAAATGGTCTGGCTGGGGATGATTACCGTCTGGAGACTGCTGACCTGGACGGGTTACCGCAGCATTGCCATGTTCTTGTTTCACGCTGCCATGGTTACCGCCTTTGTGGTCAGCCTGGTGGCCATGGCCACGTGGATGGGCATCGTTCGCGGCGCCATGCTGCTGTGGCAAGGCGCGATCTGGCTGGTCAATGCGGCGCTGCTGGCCAACCCGATTGTGTGGATCGTAGTCGGGGTCGTCGCGCTGATCGCTGCCGTGGTGGCTGCTGCCTATTACTGGGACGAGTGGACATCCGCGCTACTCAACAGCGCCGCGTTCAAGTGGGTCAGTGACCAACTACAGGGCCTCAGTGACTGGTTTAGCTCGATGGGCGGCTGGTCTGGCATGGCCAAGGCCGCGTGGGACGGGATCATCAACATCTTTAAAAACGCCATCAACGGCCTGATCGAGATGTTGAACAAGATCCCCGGCGTAAACATCGATGCGGCCTTTGGCGCTCTGCCAGAAATGCCCGGTACCGAGATGGCCATGTCTGCAGCCGACCAGGCGGGACGTGGCGAAAAACTTCAACAAACCCTCAACGCATCGATGCCCAGCCTGTCACCGACCCGGGCCAACTCCGTGCCCCAGGGCGGCTTTCTGAACAGCATCCAGAACAACCAGACCCAGAACAAAGGCACGCACGTGGAGAAAGTCGAGATCCACAACAGCAAGCCGATGAGCCCGCTGGAGATGGAAAACATGATCGGCATGGCGGTGGGCTGATGGGGCTTTATATCGATCTGCTGATCACTGACAACGACCTGACCCTGGATCCATCCAACCAGCCGGTGCTGATCGATGACCGGGGCAGCATCGCCCAGGACATCGCTCACATGATCCGCGAAAGCGGGCTGCTGGTGAGGCTGGTAGCCGAGCGCGACCGCTTCCAGCGTGCTGACTGTATCCAGCAAATGGAACTGATCGTGGAGGACGACCGGCGCCTGGTACCCGGGACAGCCCGGATCATCGACCAGAAAGACGGGCAGTACCTGGTCACTGCCCAAACCGTTGAATTCGGCATTATCAAGGTGGCTGTGTGAGCGAAATAGATTTTAAACAGGCGCTGGCAGATGCTGGCATCCCAATCACCAAGGCCAAGTTGCGTCAGGCTTGGGAAGCCGAAGTGGCCGCTCAGGGCAGCAAGCTGAGCAACAGCAGTGCCTGGTCACCATTCTGGCGGGTGATTACGGCGCTGGTGACCACGCCCGTGATGTGGCTGATCGAATTCATTGCCGGGACTGTGTTGCCGAACTTCTTTGTGAAAACCGCAAAGGGGGCCTGGCTGGACACGTTGGCCTGGGCTGTGAACGTCACCCGTAAAGCCTCGACCAAAGCCGAAGGCGTGTTGCTGTTCACCCGCGTCAGCAGCGCCGGGGTACTGGAAGTGCCCGCAGGCACCCGGGTGCAGTCGGTGTCCATCAACGGCAACGTGTACGAGCTGTTGACCACTGCCTTGGCGTCATTCGTGGACGGTGAATTTCAGCTCAAGGTGCCAGCCCGGGCCAAAGAGGCCGGGAGCGGTTTCAACCTTGCACCTGGTTATTACTCGATTCTCCCTGAGCCTGTGCCCGGGGTGATTCTGGCGGTCAATGCGGACAACTGGCTGAGCCAGCCCGGGGCCGATGTGGAGGCCGACGACGATCTGCGCCTGCGCGTGCGCAACCAGTTCTCAGCGGTGAACCAGTGGCACACGGACGCGGTATATCGCGCCATGATCGCCGCGTTCCCAGGTGTGCAGGCTGATGGCGTTTACTTTGAACACAACGCCCCGCGTGGCCCAGGCAGTGCCAATGCCTACCTGCTGTTTGAGGCGGACACCCCGGCAGCCAGTTACCTGACGCAAATCAACGACCATATCCGTGACTCAGGCAACCACGGCCACGGTGACGACCTGCTGGTGTTTGAGATGCCCGCCACTCACCACGCAGTGAAGGTCGGGATCTGGCCCAAAGCTGAGCTGGGGGATGAGCGTCACGCCGCTCTGGTACGTGACGTAACGCTATTTATTCGGGCTGCCTTTCGTGAGAGCACTGCCAGCGATTACCAACCGACCCTGACCTACCCACAGTCGCGGTTTTCTTTCAGCCGCCTGGGCGAAGAAATCCACCTGCAGTTCCCGGGCATCGACTCGCTGCAGTTTGAAAACACCGACATCGTGTCAGAGCTGACCATTCCCCGGCTGGCCGGGGTTGAGGTGTCGCTCAATGCTTAAGCTGCGTTTGCCCTTCTGGCTGGACGGCCCCGAGCTGGCCAAGCTCAAGGCGGCCGCCCAAACCTGGTGGGAGCAGGTCGAGGGTTGGATGCGCTGGCCGCTGCTGCAGCTGGACGCCGAAACCTGCCACCTGAGCGTGCTGGACATGCTCGCCTGGCAACGGGACATCACGCGCTTTCGGACTGAGAAAGAGGCGCTGTATCGATCCCGGGTCAAGTACGCCTTTATCAACGCTGTGGACGGTGGATCTACGGCTGGCCTGAAAAGGATTTTTGAGCGCCTGGGTGTGGGCTATGTGGAGATTGTCGAGCGACAGCCAGGGCGCGATTGGGACGTGATCGAGCTGCGCCTTTCTGAATCCCAACTGAGCAAAAACCCCGAACTGCTGCGCGTGATCACTCAGCAGTACGGCCGCACCTGTCGACGTTATGAATTCGTCAACTTCTCACCGTTGACCCTGCAGATGCAGACCGTGGAATTCAACGACGACCAGCAAACCTTTAGCGCCTCGATCCTTGCCGAAGAACAGACCCAGCTCGACGAACTGAACCGCAGCGTGGCCCGGGCGTACTACTTCACCCACGTTGAACTGCCTGAGTATCTGGGATAACCATGAGCGAACTGTCCGATCTACAAGCCGCTGAAATCGCCAAGCTACAAGCCTTGGGCAAGGCGTGGCGCCAATTCCACCACGGCGGTCGTGATGAACTGGTTCCGACCGACGCCGGGAGCATTCCGACTCTGGCGGGCCTGGCCAACACCATCATGGAGGCCATGGGCGGCGTGCTGCTGCCAATGGTTGAAACGATCAATGCGGCTGGCCCAGCGGTGGTCTTAAACGTTGACACCAATCGCCGCGTGTCTGCATTCGACATCACCCTGACAGCACCTGAATGCGCACTTTCGTTGCTCAATGAACAGGTGCCCAAGGGGTATTTACGGGCGATCACGCTCACCTTAAGACAGGGCAGCGGTGCCAATAAAGTGCAGTGGCCAACGAACGTGAAGTGGGCATACAACCGCAAGCCTGTGCTGTCTTATGTGTCCGGTGCGTATGACTTGGTAACGCTGGTATCTGATCCAGCCACACAGGGTTGGCGCGGGATGGTCGACGGGGGCTGGTTCAATGTTTAGCACCTCTCTCAACAGCCGTCGCTTGATCGGCAGCAGGTTACCTGGCGTGGACAGCGCTCTGTCGATGATCGAGGGCCACCACCGGTTCCTGTTGAAAAACACTGGTGACACCCTCGACTCCACGGCACAGCATTACGTGCAAAACCATCAAGGTGTTCTGGCGAACAACCGACACTTTATTGCCCATTCGCAAATGGAGTACCAGCCCAACGGTGATGGCACGACCGAGGGGCAATCCCTGCACATCATTGGCTATGCCTATGCGTATTTGGCCACAGGTAAAGCCGAGTATCTGGCAGCAGCTCGCAAGCACTGGGATGCGTACCTCACGTATTTCTACGCTGGCCAGCCCATTCCGGACAACCCTTCGCGCTGGATTGCGAACTGGATCGTGAACTCAAAAGAGCCGGTGTTGGCCAACTGGCCGATCGATCCGGTGAGTCCGACTCACAGCGGTTTTAAAGGTGTGGAGTTTGAGTTTGTCGATGGGTTTACCCAGATCCCGCATGGCGCGCCGCATTGGGGCGAGTACCTGGACAAAGCCACCTTCGCCTTTGAAGGGGACTTGGCCTGGGACGCGATCAATGCGTCCGTTAAAGCACAAAAGGCGGATGGTTCAACTGACTGGAACGCCGACGGTAAACAGTTCGATGTCGAATGGGTGATCGTCTGGACGGGCCAAAAGATTGATTGGGATGGCAACGTGTTGTCGACCGGCCACAGTGCGGCTGAGTTTGGCTCCGTTCAACTCAAGGACACCACGCTACAAGGCACGTACAAATTTAATTACGCCACCCGCCAACCCGTAGAGTTTGGTGGGCAGTACATCCCGCGCAATGCCGTGCAACACAACCGCCCGTTGCATGTGCCGTTGCTCGGCAGCACCAACCAGATGGGCAACGCGGCAGACGGCGAGGAATGGTTTGCTGACGCCTGCTATTTGCTGTGGAAAATCACCGGCGAGGAACCCTACAAAAAAGCACTGGATTCGTGCCTGTTCACCAACTACGAATACACAAAAATCGACTCCCTGGACAAATTCTTTCGCCAGTCGATTGAGGCCAGCACACCGTTCACTGATGGCATTTCCTACGATTTTGCATACCCCAGTGGCACAGAGTTCACGTACGGCCGCGATGCGGCGGGCTTTATCACCATTGAATCCGATCGTGCATCCAGCGTGTCCCTTGAGCAGCAATCGGTGTGGTTTCGCCTCAATCAGAAATCGGGTTTTCGCACCACGTTCGGCGGTATCGGCGTTAATGGCGCACCCGTGGAAGCCCGGGTGGAAGTGCTGCTGAGCACGGACAAGGTCGAAACCCACGGCAAAAAGTGGGGTTTGGCGCTGCCGCTGTCGACCCGCCTGGAGCCGGTCTCTCTCGATGTATCGCTGGGCAGCCTTTACCAATTGGCCAAAGACGACGGTTCGTCCTATATCACCGCCGACGTGTCAGCCGTGACCGATTACGGCGGCCTGGTCATCACCCAGAATTACGACACTGCAGTGCTGGGCACTCGGCGGGCGAACACCGTCACCGGTTTTTTTCCGGACGATGACGCGGGCTTTATCGTGGGCAACTGGACGAGCGAGACCGGACGCGCGCCTATCACCGGGATCACTTACAAATCCAACGGCGAGACAGACCTGCGGTTTGAAGACGCAAATGGGTGGCGGTGGTATTGGGTGCTTGAAAACACCCTGGACAGTTGGGTCACCAAAACCCTGCAGCCGGGTGACCTGGTGTTGTCTGGCTATCAGCCCAACCACTCGGATGACCCAGATCCCGCCGCGCCGGTTTATACCGACATCGACCAGTTCACGGTGATCCTTGAAAACGGCTCAGACAAGAACATCAGCTGGACGTATGCCTACGTCAACGACGTGCCGCCGCTGTACACACTGGACGACGGCTACAGCCTCAATTATCGGCTGACCCTGACCTGCGCCGAGGCATTCCACGCAACGGTGGGGGATTGTACGGTGACCGGCTTTCGCGACGACTCGCTGGCCTACACCCCGGGTGTGATTCCTTTTTCCAACATCTACGAGGAAGGTTCAGCCCAAATCGGGGCATGGCACGGGATGCCATACCCGGGCTACCAATACCCATTTATCTACACCCTGGAGCCGAAAAAATACAGCCGACAACTGGGCAACATGGTCGACTTTCTCTACGACTCGCAGCAGTGGTACCAGCAGAAATTTGGCCAGCTCGGCCCGGGTGCGAGCGCCTACGTGTGGAACCGCTGGGACAACTTCAAGTATGGCCAGCCGGACACTTTCACCATGCACCACTGGGGTGACGGCACCGCCTGGTCTGGCTACCAGCCCCGGGCATTCCAGGGCGCATGTCGTGCCTGGCAGCAATTGGTCGAGGGTGGGCACCCGGTACCGGAAAAGTTAAAGGCGTATGTGCTCAATTGGATCAACTGGCTGGGTGAGTTTGTCGTCCGCTACAACGGCGCGCTGCCCACTGACTTTCCAATGACCAGCCTTCCACAGCCAGTTCCCGATGACTTCACCGGGCATATGACGGGCCTGTGGCTATCCGGTGCCTGCATGGCTGCGATGGCCGGTTGTGAACACCCACATCTGAACATGCTGATCGAGGCGTGTGTGACCGAGTTGCAAAGCAACTACGTGGTCACGCCTGTGCCGGGCCAGCCCATGAACGGCTGCTGGAGTCCGGCGGTACGGCTGGGAACGGATAACGGCATGTTCTTCGGGTTCTGGGCCGGGGAGATCCTGCGCGGCTTGGGAATGTACGTCCTGCTTAAACAACTGGGGCCGGGCGCGAGCATTTTTGACCGCAACCCGAACGCTTAAAAAATACTGAACAGGTAGACGCATGTCTTCAAACATCACGATCGCCGGTGAAAACCTCATCGCGAAAAAACACGGTGAACAGAAAGCGCTGCAAGTCAGCCGCTTTGTGTTCGCGCTCGTCCCGGGCCTTAAGCCTGACAGCGAGGTCAACCGCGCCTCCGTCCTGCCCCCAGCGTCTCAAATCGTCCACACGGCACCAGTTGAGCGCTCGGGCTATGTGAACCCTAATCAGGTGGTTTACAGCGTGATGCTGGGTTCAGACGTGGGTGACTGGAACTTCAACTGGGTAGGGCTGCAAACAGCGGAAAACGTGCTGCTGGCTGTCGCTTATGTGCCCGTGCAGGAAAAGCGTAAAAGCCGACCGCCGTACCAGGTGGGCAACAACCTGACCCGAAACTTTATGGTGGCGTTCAGCGGCGCCCAGGCAATGACCGGCGTAACGATCGACGCCAACACCTGGCAGCACGACTTTACTGCACGCCTGATCGGCATCGATGAGCGCGAGCGGCTGGCCAGCCGTGACTTTTACGGGCGGTCGCGTTTCTTCGGAAGCGCCTTCCAACTGGTGAAAGCGGGGAGCAGCTACCAACTCAAACCGGGTATTGGATTCGTCGAAGGCATTCGGGTTCTGCATCCAGAACCCACTGTGATCAATGTGCCGAGTCTGCCAACCAAAGCGTGGGTGGAAGTGGCTTTGCAGCGCAAGAGCAGCGATGTGGTGGCCACGCTGCAGGTGGTGTTTGGCACCAATCGGGTGGACACGATCGACAGCGCCGGGACGCGTCATTACTTCGTCCCGATCGCAGATTTGCCGAACTCAGTCACTGTGTCCGATCTTCGCTCAACCCAGCCCATCGACGGGGCTGTGATTGATTACTTGGCCGCTCGCAACGGCGATTACGAAGGCTTACGAGCGAGAGCAACCCGTAAAGAGGATGTCGGACTCAGTGAGCTGCCCAACGCCAAGAGCGACGACCCGCAGACCAACAGCAGCGATATTCTGGCTACTACCCGGGCTTTGAACATTCTGCGCAAGGCCGTAGACGATCCGCTGACCGGGCTGGTCTGCAGCTTTGCGATGGCTACGCCGCCGGTTGGCTGGCTCAAGGCTAACGGTGCAGCCGTTTCCCGCAGTGCCTACGCTGCGCTGTTCGCCCGGATCGGCACGCTTTACGGCGCCGGTGACGGCGTCAACACCTTCAACCTACCTGATCCACGGGGAAAGTTTATTCGCGTGCTGGATGACGGACGGGGCATCGATGTCGGCCGATTGTTGGCCAGCAATCAGGTGGACTCCATCCGCAGCCATACCCTCACCGGCAACACCAACCCAGGCGGTGGTCACACGCCTAGAGCTACTACAGCTGCCGCGGGCAATCATGCACACCTTATTCGATCGGGGATCTATACCCCCAACGCCAAGGAAACCACCGGCTCCATGGTGGCGCCGCGAAATATCGTCAACTACGACGAGCCTGGCGTACACGACAAATTTACCAGCGAAAACGGCGACCACATCCACCCCGTAACAGTCGCGCCTGTTCCCGACCACACCCATCCCGTCACCCTCAACTATGTAGGGGCCTCGGAAACTCGCCCGCAAAACATCGCCTTCCTTGCCTGCATCAAGTACTGAGACCGCCATGGACACTAAAGTCGTTTATCAAACCGATCATCTGGGCATATACACCGGAAAAACCGTGGCCGATCGTTCGCCCCTGGAACCTGATGCCTGGCTGATCCCGGGCGGCTGCGTGGAAGTTGCGCCACCGACTATTGCTGTACACCAAGCGGCCCGCTGGAACGGCAAAGAATGGAAGCTGATCGAGTCCTACCAGGGCGAAATCGTTTACCACAAGCTCACGGGCCAGCCGTTGTTGATCGAAACACCTGAGCCGCTGCCAAAGGGTTACACCCTGAAAGCGCCCGGTGAGCACCAGGTATGGAACAAAAGCCAGTGGGTCGACGATGTGCCGGCACGGGCCAAAATCCGCTACGCCGACCAGTTGGCCGCGATCAATATGGCCTGTGAACAAACGATCACGGGCGGCTTTTACTGTGATGTCCTGGACGAACCTCACCGCTATGACAGTACCCTGATTGACCAGGTCAACCTGACCAGCCAAGTGGTGCTGGGCAACGACGGGCACCTGGCCTGCCGTGATGCCCAGGGCGTCAAATCCTACCGCGAGCACACCGCCGAGCAGCTGCACCTGGTCAGCGCCGCATTCAACCATCACCGGCTGACCTGCCAGCAAAAAGCGCTGTCGCTCAAAGACCGGCTGGATGCCGCTCTGACCGCCAACGACCTGGCTGCGATCGATGCGGCCAGCTGGGCAGTAGGCCAAGCATGAGCTGGGCGCCCGTCACCATGCGCTGGCCAGGCCAGTCGACCCAATGGCTGAGCCAGCTGGCCACCGCCAAACAGATGGCTGGTGCCGAGCTGGTAAGCACTGCGTCACGACTGGAAGCGCTCAAGGGCATGGCCACCACCAGCCCGGGGCCGGTTGCTGAACTGGCAAAGCAGGGGATCGAGGCCGGACGCTCGGCAATGGCTGACGCCCTGGGCGAAATCCCGGCGTGCCTGGTGGTGACACCGTTCCAGAGCGGGGTTGGCCAGGGCACCGGCTTACTGCGTGCCCTGGCAGCGCCGAACCTGCTGCAGCTGCTGAGCGCCAAACTCAAGGACAGCCACGACACCGGGTTGCCCACCGGCCAGCAATACGCCCTGGTGATCTTGTTCCTGGGTACGCGGTACGACCAGTTCGCCGCCACCCTGGCGCGCTTCAACGCCTTATTGCCGTTCCCGGATTTGGAGCGCGCCCAACGCCGTGCCCAACAGCTGTTCAAGCTGGAGGCGGAAAAGTGGGAGCTACCCTCTGCCGGTGCATTACCGCGTTGGGGGCAGATGCCCCTGGAGCGTTGCACCGTGACCAAAGCAGCAAGCCAGGCGCTGTCCAGCCAACTGGCGGCGCTGGAGGGCTACGCCGCTGACAGCTCGCCCATGGCCGACTTGGCGGCACTGGCTGCACGCAAGGCCACTCAGGCCCAAGCCCACGACCGAAAGCTGGCAGAGCTGCAGCAGCTGCTGACCGGGAACACCGCTGAAACCACCATGCAATGCCGCCTGATTGGCCCGGGGAACGGCGCCGAGCTGAGCGCCCAACTGCTGGAAGGCCAAGCCCCTGGCCACGAATGGGGGATCTGCGCTGGCATGGTGCTGGTGGGGTCGCGCAAAGGACTGAGCTTTGTACAGGAGATGATCGGCCTATGACGCTGCTACTCGATGGCGAGCAAGTGCGCTGCAAAAACATGAAAGCCACGGCAAACCTGCGCATTGAAAGCGGGGATATGTCGGGCCAGACCAGCAACAGCGACAAGGCCCACACCGGTTTCAAGCCCAAAACCCTGGCCTTTTCCGGGTTGATCCGCCATGCCGATGCGGACTGGTTGCGCACGCTGATGCGCCTGGCCGAGGCAACAGAGAGCGGTGGACAACTCAAGACCTATCGCATCGTTCACGACACGGCCGCCGCGTTCGGTATGCGCCAGGTGCAATTCAGCGACGGGGTCAGCTCCCGAGAACACGACACGCTGCAGGCTTGGCTGATCCAGTTCACGCTGACCGAAAAGCTGAGCAACCCCGAGCGGGTAGAAGGCCGTCGCACAGGCAACAGCGTGGCCAGTCAGTCGGCGCCGGGGCAAGGCGTTGCCGGTGAGAACGGCAGTGATCCAGAAAAGCCAGGCCAAGAACTGACCGGCTTTGAGGCCGTGCTGAAAAAAATCGATAACTGGATGGGCTGACTGCCATGAAACTGCACAAAGTGCTGACCATCGGCGGCACCGTATACCCGCTGATCAAAGACGATGTCCGGCTGGAACTGCGCACCCCGGGGCGAGCCTCGTTCACGGTGCAAGCCAAAGCCCCGTTAAAAGGATTGGTGACGCTGGACATCGGATACAACGACAAGCCGCTGCAGCGGTTTTTCATGGGCTACGTCGAGCGCTGCACCAGCGTGAACGCCATCGAGCAGGTGCTGTTCTGCCGCGAGCTGGCTGCAGTCCTGAGCCAGCCGCTGCCGCTGAACCTGCGGCACGTTGATCTACGCGCCGTACTGACCGCGATCAGCAATAAGACCGGGCTCACGTTCCGCGTGCCAGACCAGCCTTATGCAAAGGTCAAAGCCCCGTTCTTTTACAACCTGGCCACCGGCATTCAAGCCATGGATAGCCTGGCCCGGGTGTTCAGCATCCCCGACCTGATCTGGCAGCAGCAGGGCGACGGCGAAGTCTTTGTGGGCAGTTGGGCCGACAGTTTCTTTGGTGCCCGGGAGGCGTTGCAGTTGCCAATCGAACTGTTCGACGGCTACCAGGGCAACGAAAGCGCCATGGTAGCCGCCATGCCAGGCATTCGCCCTGGTGCAACCTTTAACCAGGCGCAACGCATCGTTTCGGTGTCGTTGGCCGCAAATCAAATGGGTTTGAAGTGGAAGAAGCAATAAAACGCGCCGTAGAACGCCAATTCCCCGAGCTGAGCGGCGGCTACCACCTGCCCAGATTCGCCCTGGTGCAAGGCGTGGCCGATGCCCCGGCGCAGTCCGGCATCTGCGACAACTTCCGGCCCCGGTACGCGGTAGACCTGCAGGTACTGGCCGAAGACGGCGAACCCGACCCCAACCTGCCGATCCTGGCCGGTGTACCGCTACCAGTGCCCGTGGGCGGTGATGAGATGGGCTTTTTCGGCTTCCCGGGGGAGGGCACCATGGTGGTGGTCAACTTCGCCTACGGGATGCCCAGCAAGCCGTTCATTCAAACCATCTTGCCCCACGGCCTGAGCCTGCCCAAGGTGCCCAAAGGGGATCAAGTCTGGCAGCACAGCGAAACCGCCCAGCAGCGCGTGGACGCCGACGGCAACTGGTCGCGGCAAACCGATGGCCGCATTCAGGACTTTTCAGCCGACCGCGAAGTGCAGGCCTTGGACAACCAGGAGCGCTTTCAAAACCACACGCAAGAAGTAGGAGACCATTCAAAAGAGACTGTCGGCGGGGTCAAAACCATAGAGGCACTGGGCGCCGTGAAACTACTGTCAGGCGGATCAATGAGCGTGGCGGCTGTGGATGACTTGCACCAAGCCACGGGCCGCGACCTGAATCTGGTGGTTGGGGATAAGTACAACGCCACCGTGGGTGGCGATATGCAGGAGCGGATTGAGGGGGTTAGAAAGAGTGTGACTGGTGTGAGTCAGAACTTCAAATCTCCTAAAACTTGGCTTGGTTCAGAGGGGGTTAATGTCTTGCAAGTTGTTTGTGATTTGATAAATGTGGTGATAGATATGAATACTGAGATTGCTATACATCAACATGGTTCAAGCCAAGTGCCGGGTAATCAGGCGGCTTTTACTCTGATGGCTATGGAGGCATCATTGCTATTGCAGAATCTTGAAGCAATAACAGATCGCTAAGTCGCACCCCTAGATGACCTAAGTGTAGCTTGTGTTTTAGATCATTCTAGGGGGGGCGGGCGCTCTATTTTTCTGCTCCAAAAGCAATCAGATATATTGGTTCTAGAGGTTTTGGTAGCGTAGTTTGATTTTCAATAGTGAAATGTATAAGTCTTCAATTTCAGCGCCTAAAAGTTTCATTCCGTCAGCGGTGCTCCCCATGCCAATTTTGGTTGCCTCATAATTTACGTGGGTGCTGTAGACATTTTTTAGGTTTTCGCCATCAAGTGTTCGGCCGAAAGATGTCATGTCGTTACGAATTTTTTGTAGGGTGTTTTCGGCAGCATAATGCGCCTGTCTCGTATCATGATTATTTATCTCAATCATTGCAATTAGTCCTTTCATTCTCATATATATAAGGACAATTTTTTCTGATATTTCAATCGGTAGATTTGCTAAGCATGATGGAGATGAGTCATATAGTGAGAATGTATTGGTGCCTACTGGGAACATAACAACATAGGGCTTTCCATCTTCTAGCAGTCTTAGGTCCTTGGCGTACTCGTTGTTATAAACCTCCCAAGCTATTTTGATCTCAGTCATTATCAGTGCTAATGTATTGCTAGTGATTGTTTTTTCTTCGAGGTCTGCTTTTTCCATATTGTATTGGTGTGCTTTTTTTATTGCCGAAAAGCTACAGTATCCAGCAATTCCTGCGCCTAATATTGCTGCGAACCCTGTAATCAACGCTGCCACAAATGTTTCGCTGGTTAGTATCTCAGCAAAGAATGAACCTATAGCTTTAAGGGAGTTGTTGATATCCATATTCAAAAGCTCTGAATTATTATTGAGTTTGTTGTTTATGCAGTCGGAATGCCATAGTGTGCGATAGTTTTCTAAGTTGTCGTGCCTTGAAGTGATCAATCTATGTTAATCCTATAATGCTCTTGATCAATACTGGCGGTCATCAGCTTGACGTGCAGAAACTCAGGGTTGTTCTTAATGGCTTCCTTGACTTTGTTTTTCGTGATGTCAGTTGTGCGACACCCAAAAATTATGCTTTTTATAGCGAGTGCAGGAAAGGAAAATAAATTATGGCCGCAGGAAAGTTCTTTGTTGCGCATATAGATAGGTAGCATCATTCGCCATTCGCATTCTGGCTTCCATACGTTGCCTTTAGTTAGGTACGGAGAAAGATCTTTAATTTCCTCAAGAATCAGTGATGGCCGAGTCTCACTATATTTGACTTCCCTTAAGTATCCGTACTCGTCGATATTACTTCTTCTTTGGTTAAAGAATGAAGATTCAGGATCAAACTCAATAATAAATCCTTGATGGGAGTCAGCGTAGTGCGCCCACATCAGCAAGTTGTCAGGGCGCTCGGTGAGTGAAAGAATTCCTGTTTTCCCAGTCAACTCTTTATCGATAATCTCTTTTGCTTTCATTGTCATGCCGAGCTTGACTTCACTAGTAAGTCCTTTGTGTGTAAAGTAAGATACCTGCCTAGAAAAATCATCAAAGGTCATCGTGCGTCTTGAATTTCTTGAAAGCTTCGAATAATCGCCTCTAAGTTTTGCAACCTCCTCTTTGATAGATGAGTTGTAAGTTTCTTGGGAGGCAACATCTTTAATGTGGGGATTTAATTCGAATGGATCATTCAATTGGTGCGGCGTAGAAAAACATATCATTTTGTTTTCTAAAATATCAATCCGCTGTGGATGAACATACTTAAATAGCTTCACTTAGCAAAACCCTTGTTAGTTTGAGTATTTTATAATTCCTTCTATGCCATCATGATGCCACCTAAAAATGAGAAGTGAAGAATAAATCATCCCCCAAAGCACTTATCCCCCTCCCGCCGACGGGCCTTGTGTCCTTTTTTTGTGCAAATCCGGATGTAGTGCAAACGAACCTGCAGCCCAGGCGGGCCGTGGGGCTCTGCAGCCGATCGGCAATTGCACAGAATGCAAAGTTTTGAAGAAAAGTGCAGCGCGCTTGCACAGCAGCACGCGGAGCGGTCACTGAGAGGGTGGCGGTCAAGAGCCCGGATTCATTGGGCGAAAACTTTTAAAACGTGGGTTTCGGTGTGTTTTCAAAAACGCGCACGATCTTTTTCGGGCAGGTATTGATGGTGTGCGGGGAGAGGCTAAATTCCCTGTGCGCCACGACTGGCTGGGCTTGTAGCGTATCTGTTGGATTTCACGGGACTGCACACGGTCGACGATCAGATTCCCCGTTGCTCGGGAAAATCAGCCTCGTCTAAAAAACCTCGTTTTATTGAGATTGGTTCTCAGGCCGAGGGGGGTATTTTCAAAAATAGCGATATGAGTAATACGAATCGAAGGATAGCTGTGGAGGCCCCGGTTTTACTGGGCTTTCGGTATTACAAGGGAAGGTAATATGAAGCGATATGAAAAGTAATATTTCTGCCAAACCCCCGGATTCATTGGGTTTTAAAGAATAGAAATATAGCTTTTAAGAAAGGTAATACTATCGCCTTCTTATCGCTTAAATATCGCTTTTTCCTGAAAGCGCTGGAAGCCTTGATCTGCAAGGGCTGAAGCCATTTTTCGAAAGGGATATTACTAATATTACTTCTTTACAGGCCCCCCAAGGATTTTAGGATTGGTACCTACATGGAGGTTGGTGTCAGGATGTGTGGCTATCTGCTTCAGCTCCCATGAATGGCATCCAATACGGTTTCTAGAGGGGATGCGGTAAGAGGGAATTAGGGCTGCAGGTCGAGCGGGTGGCGGGGGGGAAGAGCTGATACTAATTAAGCTAAGAATCGAGTAGAAAATCATGACGTCCAGTTGCGATGGACTATATAGGGATTAGGGGCAGGTAGATGGATGTTTTAACATTTATTAGGTTGTGTGACACGGTAGTCGAACAAGGAGTAAATTATGATCTGTTGGATAGTAAGGAGGTTTACTTAAAGCTACAGGGTTTATATCGTGGAAAACTAAATGAGATACGAAAGATCGCAGGGGCTCTGCGGAAACATCTAGCAATAAAAGAAGCTCTAGGTGAGGCCGTAAAAGACCCGTATTTAAGTTTCTTGTCCACTATTTTCGATGCTACCAATGGAACAGATGCAGATGCAGAAGATAAGGAACTCCCCATAAGTTGGGAGGAGGTGGTTGCTGCTGCATATTGTGGTCGTGAAAGTTTGCACTGGTTTAAGGATTATGCGTCCGCGAGATTTGATGATCGCGAGACTTCTCTTGGAAGCGCGTGCGCAAAGTTGAAGTCTCAGAACGTTCTTGTAGAGATAGATGGTTTGGAGGTTGTAATACCAAAGCATGCATACAAGTTTGTGGGGCAGCGGATAAACAAGCTTGCGGTGGAAGTTGGCGGAGTAAATATATTGGAATCAGTGTTCAGATTCCTGGCTCCTCAATTCAATCAGGATTTGGGCAGATATCTGATATATAGAACGGTTTCTAATGGCCTCTTTACCGTATCACCTGCTACGCCCTGGGGTTATTTGATTGCCATTGGTGTTCGTCATTTACATGACAATGGAGAGGGTAAGGCTCAGGAAGGTTTTTTTGAGTTAGTAGCTTTTGTCCAAGATTTAATAACTGTATTTGAAATTCAGCCTTATAGCGTGTGGGAGGTTCCATTTCTAGGTGGTGATGGGCTTGTGGGTTTTTTACGTGAAACTGTACTCTATGATAACTTGATCGCTGTGTCGCAGATTAGTGGGCGTCACGCTCGATTGATTATTAATGATATTACAAAGATATTTATTGCTGAAAAACACTCAAGTGAAGGGGTGTATTTGAAAGTCGTGTGCGCGATCGCGTTGTCGCTTATTGATTTGTCGAGTCAGAAGAGAATTTCAAAGGTTTCCTTAGACGATGTTGCTAGGAGATCTGGAGTACGAAAAGATCTAGCATTGGAAGCTTTGAGTAAGGTGCTTTCTTTTTCAGAGGGAACTGCCAATCAAGAACTGGCCTTTCCACCGTCAAGCGAAAAAATAGATACTAATTTTAAGCCGGCTTTTTGCGTTGGGAAGCAATTTTTACTTCTTCCTCGACCACTTACAGCTATGGCAGCCTTGAATGCAGTTTTAAATATGATATCGAGACCCGGCGGCAAACAAAATGATGGGCTTGAGATCAGGCTGGGAGTTGAGTTGGAGAAGTTTATTAATGATCAGATAAGCTTGAGGAGTATCCCTGTATATAGTGGTGATATAGTTGCTCAGGCTAAAAAGTCGGTGGGTGAGTGTGATGCAGTTGTAGATACAAATGAAGTGGTTTTTTTTATGGAGGTTAAGAAGAAGGCCCTTACTAGAAAAGCAATGGCTGGAGTGGATTATCAGCTATTGATAGATCTAGGTGATAGCCTCTTGCGCTCGCATGTTCAGGCATATAAGGCCGAGGCGCAGTTGCGAAAGCAAGGTGTGATTTCACTCAAAGATAAAACAGGGAAAGTATCAACTATTGCTCTGTTAGGAAAAGAGGTTGAGAGGGTTTCTGTAAGTCTTGCTGATTTTGGTGGGTTTCAGAGTAGATCGGTATTGCAATCAGTGCTTGGTGCAGTGGTGGGGATAGACGTTAATGCTTCAGATCCTAAGATTGATTTGAGGTTGGATAAGTGGAGGGAGTGGACTCATGAACTTAGACGTTTAATGGCTGAAGATAATACTTTGGCCGATGGAAACCGACGTGCTTTTTACAATTCATCTTTTATGAGTGTGCCTCAGATTTTGACGATACTTGAAAATTGCACATCCGCTGATGAGTTTCAGCAAGAAATGTGTCGAGGCAGATTCATACTTTCTGGGTATCAAGACTTCTACAAAGAATATATAGAAAATCTAGCTTATAAATCGGTTAAAACGTAGGTGAGGTGCTACTGGCGGTAACGACCATAAGGGAGCCGTAGTGCTTTCCTGTCAACCCGCGAAGCCTTTATTTACAAGGCTGAAGGGACTAGAGGATCCAAGCCATCATAGGGCTTAGCTGAAGCGGCTTGATGGGTTTTATGCGGGCAGGTTTGGAATAGTGTTCGGTCGGCAGGACGTCGGTGGGAGGCAAAAAGGCCGAGTGACTTTTCGAGTGACTTCGTCACTCACGGTTCAGCACTGTTGAGCATCGTTGCAGCGAGTGCCAAGTGCGAAGCTTTGAATTTAGCGGCTTGTAGAGCTACAAGCTTGAATGGGGTGCTAGGGGTCGAGTGTTCGAATCACTCCGTCCCGACCATATAATTCAATGACTTAGGCCAATGTTTACCGCATTGGCCTTTTTCATGTGCGTGACTTTTGCGTGACTTCTCCGAATTTCATGCCTGCCTCCTCTTCAGAATCGTCAGCACCGGCCCCCGCGAGTCAGTTGCTGATACCATATTTGCAGCTTCTATCAGATGCCCCAGCTCAGCGCCGGAGTAATGGCTGGTGATGCTGCCGTTCTTGTGTCCGAGCAAAGCCTTGCGGTCCTCTTCGGTCACACCTGCCGCTCTAAGGCGCCGACCAAACGTGTGCTTTAAATCGTGAATCCTGATAGACAGATATCCGGGGTGAGCGGGGCGAAGGTTTTCCTCCTGCCAGAGTTTCGCCGCCCTCACTCGTGCTTTCTTCCAGGCCGAGTCATTCATTCGATGCATTGCGGTACCGCTGTAAGGAAATACCCATTCCTTGCTGATACCGCGCTGCTTCTCAATGATCGACTTGGCCACGCTGTTGAGCACCACCAGGCGCTCATCACCGTTCTTCACTCCTGACCGCTCATGCCGGCCACCAAAATCAGCAGGTATCAGAAACACACTGGTACCCAGTTCCGGTACCGCAATTTCCCAATCCCACATCAATTTGCAGACCTCTTGCTCGCGACACCCAGTGTTCACTTTGAACATGGCCATCGTTTGCAGGTGAGCGGGCAACTCTCCAAAAAGAATCGACTGCTCTTCCCATGACATAGGGTAGGGCTTACGGCTCGATTTCTTCTCTTCTAGCTTCGTAAGCATTGGCACGCTATCCAGCCACGGCCTCCGCTCTTCATCCCGCCACTTCCGTGCGCATAACGTCAAAACCCGCACTACGCGCTCAATTGAGATGTTCACTGTCCGGTTGGCTACACCTTTCTTGATCTTCCCGTCAGGCATCTTGTAGGTGGCCAGACGGTCTTTAATGAAGGGCTCAAGAGCCTGATCATCAATGTGGGTCAAAGGCATGTCACCGATAAACGGATCCAGCTGCGAAAGGTGATGGGCTGATAGCTTGATTGATGGCTGGTCTCGAATTTCCAGAAGGAAGCGCATTGCTGCGTCCCTCCACGTTCGTACCTGCCTGACGCCATACACCTTCTGCTGCCGTATCTGCTCCAGCCTGTGAATCAGGTACCGCTCTGCTTCTTCCCGTTGACTAGTTCCAGTACTTTCGTAAAGTCGTTCGCCGTTGATCTTCTTGTCGATATGCCAGAGCCCGTTCCTTTGGGAGAGGCCTGTGATCGTTTTCCGCGCCATGTTGAATCTCCGATCTGGCGCTCGCTGCGGGGCAATTGTTGCTCCGATGCGCCTTTTTTATCAATTGCCCTAGCTTCAACGTAGGACGAGGCCCACTCATCAAGCTCAAGCCGATCAAACCCAACGCCGCGTTCGCCCAGCGGGAACTCGCTCACGTACGGGCGGACGATTTCGTTAAAAAGGGCCAGGTTCATGCTCAGATATTCCGGTGCTTCACCGGCGCGCATGAACCGGGGCTGGATCAATGCCTTGCGGGCAACGCTTTTGCTCGCCATAGCGAATCCTCGCCCGCCGATCACCGGCAGGGTTGTTGAGTTGTAAGGGTTTGGTTTGTAGCTACCGCTTGAAGTCGGTGCACCGCACGATGACCGTACTGGCATCGCCCCGGATCGGCGGCATAGTCTTGAAGGGTAGGGCGCTGCAATCTCGGCGGGCGTGCTGGCAAGCGCAGCACATACCGCCTTTGGGGTGATGGGTCATGGTGCGGCCTGGTCCAGATGCTCCAAATCCTCATGGGCGATCTTGAATGTTTCGATGTTCTTGACACGGTAGAACGAGCAGTCGCAGTTCTTGCGGGCCCAGGCATCGAGAAGGTCCTCTAGTTCCTGCTTGGCTTCCGCGCTGACGCTTGGGAAATCATCGGCCCACTCACCAAGATCACTTGAGCTCGCGTTGTCGGCCATGGAGTTGATCACTGCGTCTGAATCTACAAACTCGGCAGGATCTGCGTAGCGCATCTCGCCGCGCTGGCACTCGTCGCCAGGGGATAGCTCTTCGTTTTGATCGAGGAACGAACACCAGTCGGCTGTCCAGTCTTCGCCATTGGTGGAGTAGGCGTATTCGATAGCCGCTGGAGCGACGGGCGCGACAGTTACTTCAGGCATGACTTCGTCCTTGCCGCTATAGCGGCTGACTTTTAAGGGAATGGGGGATATGAAGAAGCGGTCTTAGAC
>JAZKIA010000027.1:0-185973 GCA_040385125.1 Pseudomonadota bacterium
CCATCGGCGATCGGCTGTCGTTCATCGACACCGCGGGCTACACCATGGTCAAGAAAAATTGGTTCAACGGCCTGAAAATGCCGTCCATCGTAGTGAAACAACTCGACGGTACAGTCGAAGTGGTTCGTGAATTTGGTTACGACGACTACCTGTCCAGCCTTTCGTAAGCTGGCGGATATAGGAGAAAGAAAGCAATTGAAAAAGAACGTTCTTATCATTGGTGCAGGAGGTGTCGCCAAGGTGGTGGCCCACAAGTGCGCGCAGCACAACGACGAACTCGGTCGTATTGCTATCGCGTCGCGCAACATCTCCAAATGCCAGGCCATCATCGACAGCGTCAAGGCCAAGGGCAGCCTCAAGCAGCCTGCTGAAATTAAAGCCTTCACGCTGAACGCCCTGGACGTCGAAGCGACCAAGGCCCTGATCCGCGAAACCGAATCGCAGATCGTTATCAACGTCGGCTCCGCGTTTCTCAACATGTCGGTGCTGCGTGCCTGCATCGATACCGGCGTGGCTTACCTTGACACCGCCATCCACGAAGAGCCGGGCAAAGTCTGCGAGACGCCGCCTTGGTATGGCAACTACGAGTGGAACCACCTCGAGGAATGCAAAGAGAAGAACATCACCGCCATTCTCGGCGTGGGTTTCGATCCGGGTGTAGTCAACGCTTATGCAGCGCTGGCCAAGCAACAGTATTTTGACCGCATTGATTCGATCGATATTCTCGACGTCAATGCCGGTTCACATGGCAAGTATTTCGCTACCAATTTCGATCCTGAAATCAACTTCCGTGAATTTACCGGGCAGGTTTGGAGTTGGCAGAACAGCCAGTGGACGAGCAACACCATGTTCGAGGTCAAGCGCACCGACGACTTGCCGGTGGTAGGGGAACAGAACCTGTACCTGACTGGCCATGATGAAGTGCATTCGCTGTCGAAGAACCTCGACGTCCCGAACGTGCGGTTCTGGATGAGCTTTGGCGAGCACTACATCAATGTGTTCACCGTTTTGAAAAACCTTGGTCTGCTCTCCGAGCAGCCGGTCAAGACGGCTGAAGGTCTGGAAGTGGTGCCGTTGAAACTGGTCAAGGCCGTATTGCCTGATCCGAGCTCGCTGGCACCTGGTTACACCGGCAAGACCTGTATTGGTGACCTGGTCAAGGGCACCAAGGATGGTCAGCCGCGTGAGGTGTTCATCTACAACGTTGCTGATCATGAAGACGCCTACGCAGAGACTGACAGCCAGGGCATCTCCTATACAGCTGGCGTGCCACCCGTAGCGGCGGCCCTTCTGGTCGCTCGCGGCGAGTGGGATGTACAGCGTATGGTCAACGTCGAAGAGCTTCCGGCCGAGCCGTTCCTCAACGCGTTGGATGTGATGGGTCTGCCGACCCGTATCAAAGACGAGAAGGGTGATCGTCCCTGGAACTGCAACGCCTGAGACGCCTGAATAACAGGTGAGCCTCATGCTCGCGCTGTACGCTACGCAAAACGCCGCTCTTTGAGCGGCGTTTTGATTGGTGGCGCCAAGCCAGGCAACGAGCAATTAGCTCGGCAGCAGATCAAAAGATCGCAGCCTTCGTGCCTCGGCTCCTACAGGTTCAGATGACAGTGCTCGTTAGAGGTGGAGCGGGATCAATGGTGCGTGCCCCAGTATTAGATCAGCGCCCTTGTCGCCAATTACCACGGTCGTGGCATTGGTGTTGCCGCAGATCAGATTGGGCATGACCGATGCATCGATCACCCGCAAGCCTTGCAGCCCGCGTACACGCAGATCAGGAGTGCAGACAGCCATCGGGTCATCTGCATGCCCCATGCGGCAAGTGCCCACGGGATGATATGCAGTGGTGAGTAAAGGCTCCATCCAGGCCAGCCATTGTTCGTCGGTTTGCACCTGAGGGCCGGGTCGTATCTCAGAGTCGATCAATCCGACCAGCGCTGGCTGTTTAGCCATGTCCCGCAACCAGCGTAGTGACCAGATCAGCGCTCGACGATCACGCACGTCGTGAAGATAGTTCATGGTAATCGCCGGGTGCTGATCCATGTCGCGGCTTTTGAGTCGTACATGTCCGCGGGAGAACGGCCGTCCCTGAAAGGGGCCCAGCGTCATGCCCTCGAAACTGTCCGGTTGCGGGGGCTTGTCGCTGTCGAAGTCGGTCTGACCGGTCATCGGCAGGCCAAAAACTTGAATATCGTTATACGCCAGATCGGGATCGCTCTTGAGGTAGCAGCCGAACTCTGCGGGCGGGCTCAGCATCGGCCCGGTGCGGTTCGTGAGGTAGCGCAGTACCGAGCCCGCAAGGTTCAAGCCACGGAACTTGCTGTTCATCCCGTACACGCCCTGTTTTAACCGCCAGCACAGCGGCGCACTCACGTGATCCTGCAGGTTTTCGCCGACGCCGGGCAAGTCCGCAAGCACCGGGATACCCAGTGCTTGTAACTGCGATGCCGGGCCGACACCCGAGACCATCAGCAATTGAGGCGACTGTATGGCCCCGGCGCACAGCAGTATCTCGCGCCGGGCCTTGGCGAGGTGGCGGCTGCCATCGGGCAGGCTGTATTCCACGCCGGTTGCGCGGCGCCCGTCAAAGACAATTCGCTGCACCATCGCCCGCTTCAGCAACTTCAAATTGGGGCGGCACAGGGCCGGTTCGATAGCATTACTGGCAATCGAGGAGCGCCGGCCGTCACGGAAATTGACCTGAAAGACCCCTGCGCCCTTGGCCTGGCCATCATTGAAATCATCTACACGCTCCAGGCCCGCTTGTGCAGCGGCGTCAATCATCGCATATGTCAACGGATGGACTGTCGGCAGGTCGCTCGCCGGAAGAGGGCCGCCCTGACCATGCCAGGCATTACGAATGCGTTGCTGATCTTCGGTACGGACAAAGTGCGGTAACAGTTCCGGCCAACTCCAGCCCGTGGCGCCAGCCGTGACCCAATCGGCGTAATCTTGCTCGTGCCCTCGGATATAGATCATGCCGTTGATCGAAGACGAGCCGCCGACAAGCTTGCCCCTGGGCATCTTCATGCGCCGGCCGCCGGCATACTTTTCTGGCTCGGTCTTGTGCATCCAGGAAAATTTGGGGCTGTATGTCATCGCTGCCCAGCCCGCGGGCATGCGCACTAAAAGATTCTTGTGGCTGGCGCCAGCCTCCAGCACCAACACTCGGTAGCGGCCGTCTTCGCTAAGGCGCGCAGCCAAGGTGCCGCCCGCCGAGCCAGAACCCACCACGATATAGTCAAAGATATCCGTCAACATTGATCTCCCTGTCATACGTTCAAAAATATACCCCTGCACATCACTGGCTCAGTTCTGGCATGAACTCAGAGTCTGGGTTTTTTGATCGTTTCACAGCCACCCGGTCGGTACTTACCTCGTTCGGACTAACCGGGGGCGATCTGAGCCTGGAGCGAGCTTGAGCCCGGTTAGATCAGTCTTCGCAGAACCTGATTCGATTACCGAACGGGTCATGGACTTCCAGTACTTTGCCCCAGCCTTGCTGAACAATATCGGGTCGTGCGTAGCCGTAATGTTTGGCCAGCAACTCATCTCGAAGCAGCTCGATATTGTGCATCGGGACAAACACTGTCGACCCTGGGCTCGCATCACCATGATGCTCAGAAAGGTGTATCTGCAAGCCGTTGCGGCTGATCCCCAGATAGAGAGGCAGGTCGGCCTCGAAGCGGTGCTCGAACTCGACATGGAAACCTAGAAAGCCCAGGTAGAACTCTCGAGCCTTGGCTTCGTCAAACATGCGCAATATGGGAATGGGTCTTTCGAAGGTTATTGCGGGCCGGCTGGTTTGCTGGGGCAGCAGCGCTGACGCAGAGTTCCAGTTCTGGTAGCCCAGTTGCTGTGCTACCAGCTCTAGCGCGGCTGAATGCGTCATCTCTTGATTGCGTGTCTCTAGTGCGGCCCGCAGTCGTTCGGCCATCAGCGTGGCCTGTTCAATGGGAATCATCGCTTCTCCTGGAGTCGAGAAAGACAGGTGCTCGCGTTGCCACACCTGTCCCTGGTTAATCTAGAAGCTGTACTTGGCGGTCAGCAGCAGGTTGCGGGGTGAACCATAGGTGTCGCCACCATAACTCACGGAGTTTGAGATGGACGAATAGTACTCACGGTCGAAGATGTTGTTGGCGTTGAGCTGCAGATCCAGGTGCTGGTTGACCTGGTAGCCGGCCATCAGGTCTGTAATGGCGTAGGAGCCCTGCGTGAGGCGATAGTAATTGCCATCCAACAGTTTGATGTCGTTGTACATGCGGCTCTGCCAGGAGACGTTGCCGCCGATGCGCAGTTTTCTCAGCGGGCCCTGGAAGCGATAGTTGGTGGACAGCTTGAACATGTGCTCCGGTGTGTCTGGGTCAAAACGCTGGTTCACGTTCTGCGGATTGGCAGAGTCCTTGAGGGTGTGTACACGGGCATAGGTATAGCCGCCGCCTACCTGCCAATTTTCGGTCAGCGCGCCTTGCAGTTCGAAGTCGATGCCCTGGCTGCGAATTTCACCGGAGGCCTCATTGCAGGAGGCCTGCGGGCAGTCCGGCACTAACACCGCCACTGCACGGTTTTCCTGGTCAATGCGGAACAAGGCCAGGCTCGCATTCAGGGCACCGTCGAAATATTCGCCCTTGATGCCGACCTCGTAGTTTTTGCCGACGATCGGCTTGAGTGGGGTGCCTGTCGAATCCTTGGCGCTCTGAGGCGTAAAGATGTCGCTGTAGCTGACATAAACCGAGTAATGGTCGTCCAGGTCGTAGATCAGGCCGGCGTAGCGGGTGAGGTTGCGAGTGACCTTGTAGTCCCCGTCGCCATCACGGTTGTCGTAGTCGAACCAGTCCAGACGTGCGCCGAGGATCATCTTCAACGGGTCGGCCAGGCTCAGGCGGGTGGTTATGTACAGGCCGTCCTGAGTGGTCACTTCGCGGTCGTTGTCAGTGTGGACGAAATCCGGTTTGCCGGCGTTAATCGGCCAGTTGGTGTCGTACGGATCATAGTTGTGAGTGGTCATGTCGTAGATGCGCTTGCTGGCACCTGCCACCAGTTCATGTGTGCGTCCGAACGCTTCGAAGGGGCCGCTGGCAAAGGCGTCCAGGCCGGCCTGGTTTTCATCGTGGGCGGACTGGTAGACAGTGCGGGCCAGTGTGTTGTTGACCCAGCGCGACTGATAAGACCCGGTGAACATGGCGTTCTGTTCGGAGTAGTTGGCGTTGAGCTGAAGGTTCCAGTCATTGGCCAGCCGCTGACGGACTTCGGCGAAAAGGGTATTGATCTCTTGATCCTTGTTTTCCCAATCTGTACCGGGGTTGTACGAGCGTGGCAGGTCCAGATGATGGCCGTCCAGGCCGATCATCGAGGCACCCCAGAAGTAATTGGTCTTGTCCTTCTGGTGTGAGAAACCGAGGGTCAGGCTGGTGTCTTCGCTAAGGTCGGCTTCGGTGACGGCGTAAAACAGGCCGTGCTGTTCCTCGGCATTATCTACGAAGCTGTTGGCATCGCGGTAAGAAGTGACTACCCGGCCGCGCAGGGTACCACTGTCGTTTAGCGGGCTTGAGGCGTCGACTTCACCACGGTAGTCGTCCCAACTGCCGGCGGCGCCGGTCAGGGTGACTTTCTGATAGGCGAGTGGCCGCTTGCGTACCAGATTGATGGCCGCCGAAGGATTTCCTGCACCGGTCACCAGGCCGGTGGCTCCGCGTACAACTTCGACCCGGTCGAACATTGCCAAGTTCGGCTGGGCGCCGACAGTCCAGCCTTGATAGCCGCTCGGGATGCCGTCATACATGAGGTTGTCGATGTCGAAACCGCGTGCCGAATACGTCTGCCGGCCGGGGCCGCTGGAAAAATCGAGGAACAACCCAGGGGTGGCCTTCACCACATCGTTGATGCTGGTCATGGCCTGGTCGTCCATGCGCTGACGAGTAATTACAGTGACGGCTTGTGGTGTTTCACGCATTGTCAGCGGCAGTTTAGTCGCAGTGGACATTGCGCCAGTGGTGTAGGAGTTGGAACCTTCGGTAATGCTGCCCAGTTGGGCGCTGGTGATTTCGGTGGCGCCAAGTTCCAGGGTGGTCTGTTTGGATTTTTCTTGTGTAGTGCTGCTGTCATCGGCCAAGGCCGGCGCCAGGGTGGCCATGCAAATGGCCGTGGCCAAAAGATTGCGTGACGCGCTGAAATTACGCAGCGGGGTGGTGCGCGACATGGGAGGGGCTCCGGAATTGTTAATTGTAGAGATAGTACGATTGGGAATCGTTACTAATTAGTGCTTTGGGTTTATCTCAGCGAAAAAGCCAGGCACACAAAACAATTAATGATCAATGGAGACGGTTGGGGAGCTGTGGGGGAGGGGGCAGGCACCCACAGCTTTTTGCTGTGATCTTCCAAGGCAGAGACTGATTAGCGGTTACCGATATTTGTCGAGATGTGTTTCCGGACCATCCTTGACCACTGCCTGAGCTTTGCCAAAGCTCTCCATCAGGCATTTGTATTCCGGGCACACATGATCCGACAGTATTTGCGCGAAGCGCGAGCCCTCTGGGCGGTTCCACGTTTGCATCAACTCAGCGACGATAGCGAAAGTATCGGTCACAATCGCGCCAGCCTGGGTGACCCGAGCGATAGTGGTGTCGGTGGCCAACTTACTCCAGTTTCCTGAAGCATCAACCACGCAATATGCCTTGTAACCTGCCTGTATCGCGCTTATCGCAGGGAAGGCCATACACACGCTGGTAAGTGTGCCGGCGATGATCAGCGTCTTGCGCCCTGTCTTTTCAATCTCCTTCACAAATAAAGGATTGTCCCAAGTGTTGATCTGGCCGGTGCGCGGTACATACACCGCGTGAGGAGCATACTGATGGATTTCTGGAATCAGTGGGCCATTGGGGCCATCCGGCACGGATGCGGTAGTGATCACGGGAATGTTCAGCAGTGTCGCTGTCTTTGCTATAGCTATTACGTAGTTGCGAAGATCAGGAATGGGTACATCACGAACGGTGTTGAATAATCCGCTCTGGTGATCGATAAGCAAAATGACAGCATCATCCGGGTCCAGCATTCCATTGAGGGTAGCCATGTTGTTACCTCGCAAGTTTATGGTTAGCTCCGACGTGCCCCACCAATGTGATGGGGCAGGAGAACCATAGACCATTAATGAAGTGCTGGATGGGTGTACGGTTTCGGCGCAAAACCTGCGCTGTAACAAAACACCTGCGGTTTGCCGGGCCTGCGCTCGAAAACATTCCGTACAGTCGCTAAAGTAACTGATCAATCAAAATTGCATTGGTGTAGACCAGGTTGCCATCGCTTGCCCGATGTCCGACCAGGTGGAACTGGCCGCGCTCAAGGTGCAAATAGACCCGCATTTGGCAGTCGGACAAGGGGCCGATTCCCTCCGGCAGGATCAGGTCCATTGATTGTAGGTCGACATCGACCATGGCTTCAGACTCCTGGGTCTTTTGCAGGCGTTCTTCAGCTTGCTCCAGACGCTGATGGAGGGGGCCATCGACGTAAAAGTGAATGTCCCCCACTGGGGTAGACATTTCGCCGTCACTGCTTTTGCACCAGCCTTCAACCGTCAAGGTACTCATAATCAAACCTCCATCGCGGGATTTATAACGCCGTCGCGTGTGTCGTTTCTGAAGACGGTCACTTATCTGACCCCTGCTGGCGGGCAGGGTTCGGTTTGATTTATCCGGCTATGAATTGTGCTGTGCGGTCTCCACCCCTCATGCGAATCCTATCCGAGCATGACCAAAGAAGGCAGGGTTGGTAATCAACGCTGGCTCTTAATCAGTTTTCTCATCCAGAGGTGATGATTGGCTCGCGCATTCGCGCAGCCAGTTCATGAACACCAGTAACCGTTTGGGGATAGTGCTGAGCGGTGGATGAACTAAATAATAATCGTAGTGGCCAGACCGGCTGAACCCGCCAAGGGGGAGTACCAGTTCACCCCGATCAACGCGTTTTTGTACCAGTTGCTGGCGCCCGATGGCGATGCCAGCGTGGTTCATTGCAGCCGTCACGCTCAGGTCCGAGCGATCGAAGGTCAGGGTGCGCTTGGGCAGGTCTGCCAGCCTATTGTGTTGCTCTGCCCATAGCGTCCATTCGGCATCGTAGGCCGCATGATCCCAAGCCAATGAGTCGTGGAGGGTGGTGCAGAGTCTTAAATTTTCCGGTTTCTCCTGCAGGTTATAACGTTGTGCATACTCGGGGCTGCACACCGGTGCCAGTTGTTCTCGCATCAACCGGTGGCTCGTCAATCCGGGGAATTCGCCATTGGCGTAGTACAGGGCCAAGTCAATTTTTCGGGTGCGGAAGTCGACATTGTCATTGCCTACCCGTAGATCCAGTGAGACCAGCGGGTAACGCTCAACAAAGTCAGCCAGCCGGGGAACCAGCCAGCACTGGGCCACTGAGGGCCTTACGTAGAGCGCGATGGAACCGGCAATTTCCGCTTGTGATGATTGCTCAAGTGCTTCGGACAATTCGCCCATCGCATTTTGGAGTATTTCAAAGATGCGCTCGCCTTCGTCGGTCAGGCTGACCTGGCGGGTCAGGCGCTGAAACAGCTTCATGGACAGTGCAGCTTCCAGTCGGCTGATGCGGTGGCTTACGGCGCTGGCGGTTAAGCACAGTTCCTCGGCCGCACGTGCGAAGCTCAGATGGCGAGCAGCGACTAAAAAGGTATGAAGGTTGGCGAATTGGCTACTGTTGAGCCGGGAGCTGATACGAGGAGGCAGGTTGAGCACGGCAATGTTCCCTCAGGCCCGGAAACCACCTTGCGTTGTACGCATGGCGGGTGATCAGGCACACCGGATGTGGTGAGGTGTTTATTTTGCCACATCCGGTTTTGCGCTTACATCAGCGAGGCGCCGTTGCCTGAAGCGGCTCGGCGCACTATTGGTCCGATCACCCCTTGGCCAGCAGCTCACGCCCCTTGGCCAGGTAAGCGTCCATCTCATTCGCAGGCACCATGTTGCCGCCGGTTGCCCAAATCAGGTGGGTGGCTTGCGCCATGGCCTGGCTGTCCAGGCCCGTGCGAGCCAAATAGCCTTGCTGGTCGGCCAACACTCTGGCAATTCCGGGTACGCCGGCGAGCGCGGATGGCTCAAGGCGCATCCCTTCGCTGCGCTCCATCAGTGCCAGCAAGCTGTACATCTCTTCGTCGCTGACCGTGTAGAAACCATCCAGCAAGCGCTGCATGGCTTTGCCGACAAAACCTGAAGCGCGTCCAACGGCCAGACCGTCAGCGGCCGTTACGTTATCGATGCCGAAGTCTTGCACGCTGATTTCGTCGTGCAGCCCGGTGTAGACACCCAGCATCATGCAGGGCGAGTGCGTGGGTTCGGCGAAGATGCAATGAACGGCGTCACCAAAGGCCAGTTTCAGGCCGAAAGCTACGCCGCCAGGTGCGCCACCGACGCCACAGGGCAGATAGACAAATAATGGGTGTTGAGCGTCCACGGTGATGTTGGCTGCGTTCAATTGCTTTTTCAGACGTTCGCCGGCCACCGCGTAACCAAGGAACAGGTTGACCGAGTTTTCATCGTCGACAAAATGGCAGGCTGGATCGGCCTCTGCTTGCTGGCGGCCTTGGGCAACGGCCACGCTGTAATCAGAGGCGTATTCCATCACTGTCACGCCGTGTGAACGCAGCTTGTCTTTCTTCCATTGGCGCGCATCCGCGGACATGTGCACCGTGACCTGGAAGCCCAGTGCAGCGCCCATGATGCCGATGGACATGCCGAGGTTGCCGGTAGAGCCGACGGCGATTTTATATTGACCGAAAAAGGCACGAGCCTCATCGCTGTCCAGCAGCGCGTAGTCGTCGTCCAGCGTCAGCAGATTGGCAGCCAGCGCCAGGTCCTCTGCATGCTTGAGGACTTCATAGATACCGCCGCGAGCCTTGATCGAGCCCGAAATGGGCAGGTGGCTGTCGCGCTTGAGCCACAGGGCTCCGTTCAATACCTGGTTGTAGCGCTCACCCAGCAATTGCTGCAGGTGCGGCACAGGCAGAACGTCGGACTCGATAATGCCGCCGCTGCTTTGTGTCTGCGGGAACACACGACTGAGGTAGGGAGCAAAACGTGTCAGGCGCTCACTGGCATCGGCGACGTCTGCGGCAGTCAAGCCTACATCGCTTATCGCCTGCGCAACCGGAGCCACACCAGGGTTAAACCAGGTGGTTTCTTGCAGCGCGACCAGATTGCGAATCAGAGGATTGCTGGCGTACCAGCTTTCGAGTGTTTTTCCTGAAATCATGACAGAGGTCCCTTTAAACAATCAGGCTGAAAATACGGGTTAATTCAAACAAAATTCGCAAGCAGCAGGGTCAACCCCAGCGCGACCAAGGACGCCAGTACGGTGGCCAGGGTGAACTTCTTCAACGCATCGGCCAGCGAGACGCCCAGGTACTCCTTGACTACCCAGAAGGCGGAGTCCGTCACATGGGTCCAGCCTATGGCGCCGGCGCCAATGGCAATGCAGATGATTTCCTTGCTCACGCCTGGATGAGCGCCCAGCATCGGCAACACCATGCCTGCGGCGCTGATCATTGCCACCGTGGCCGAGCCAACAGCGAAATGCATCAGTCCGGCTACCAGCCATGCCAGGACGATGGGGTTCATGTTTAATTGGGTCAGCGAACCGGCCAGCGCATCACCCACACCGCTGTCGACCAAAATGCCGTTGAACGCCCCGCCGGCCCCGATGATCAGCAGAATGCTAGCCAATGGCGGGAAGCTTTTTTGAGTGTGCGCCAGCAAGTCAGGCATTGATAAGCCGCGGCGCAAGCCCAGCGTCCAATAGGCGAATACCACCGCAATGGACAGTGCTATCAGCGGCGTTCCCAGAAACGTAAACACGCTGTAAGCCATGGATTCAGGGGCCAGGTTGGTTGCCAAGGTCTTGCCCACCATCAGCAGCAGTGGCAGCAGGATGGTCAGCAGCGTCAAGCCAAGGCCAGGCAGCTCCCGGGTCGTGCTGTCAATGCAATGCTCGTTCAGAAAGGCGTCTTGAGTGTCAGGCGCTTCACTCTTGCAAACCAGTTTGATCCAGAGCGGTCCGGCAATGATGGCGGTGGGTAACGCCACAATCAGGCCATACACAATTACCTTGCCGACATCGGCGCCGAGCATTGCACTAATCGCCATCGCGGCAGGGTGTGGAGGCAGCATGCAATGCACGGCCATGAGCGAGACGGCCAAAGGCACGCCCAAGTATAAAAGGTTAATCCTGGTCTCTTTCGCTACCACATAGATCAGCGGAATGAGCAGAACGAAACCCACCTCGAAGAACACGGGTATGCCTGCAATAAAGCCTACAAGCATCATGGCCCATGAGGCGCGCTCCTTGCCCAGAACGCTCAAAAGTGTCTGAGCAATACGCTCTGCACCGCCGGACTCTTCCAGCATTTTGCCGAGAATGCCACCAAGGCCAATGATCGTTGCCAGGAACCCGAGCGTTCCACCGACACCGTTCTCATAGGCCGCAGCGATTTTCGCCAGTGGCATGCCTGAACCGATCCCCACCACAAAGCTTGCAGCAGTCAAGGCCAGGAAGGCATGGACGCGAACTTTGACGATAAGAAAGACGATTAGAAGGATGGCGCAAAACAACACCAGCAATAGAGTGGGAGCGCTGTGCATGCTATCTCCAGGGATAGTTTTTATTGTTGAACGTGATGATCGAAATCATCCGGCTTTTCGGCATTAGAGGGCACTGCACAGGGTCGTGACAAAGGATGGATCGTCAAGGTACAGATGATCTGGCGTCACCTGTGCGGGGAGGGAGGATGGTGCAGAGGAAGAGCGGTACTTGGACCGAGCACGCCTGGGCTCGGTCTGCAGGATGCGCTTTAACACGGTCACTTGTGGGGCGGGTTTGTCGTGCCCAGTACCCGCTTCAGCTCTGCAGCAACGGCGAGAAGCTGTTGCTCAAGTGCCTGGATTTCTGAGTGGCTGATGGTGTCAGGGATGATGAGCTGCTCGTTAGGGCGGCGCTCAGAGACTTGCAGGTAATTGTACGTGGAAGGAGGAAGCAGGGCGCTGCGCAGGAGGTTGTTGATCATCGTTTGATAACCGGTTCCGGCACTTTCGGCCAGGTCTCTGGCAGCTTGAATCACGGCATCATCGAGCATGATGGTGATTCGGGTTTTGCCTTTGGAGCTGGCAATCGCCCCACGTTTGGCGGTGCTGAAGTCATATTCGTCTTTCATGGTTCAAGCCTCCAGATATTGACGACACTCGTTTTTAGATGCGAGACGAGCGCTGATGATGCGTATGAAATGTGGATCTCGGTACGTGTAGGCAACAACCAAGAGCTGTCCGGCTGTATTTTCCCCCAGGGTGACCCAGCGCTCCTCTGCATGGTCTCGGTCCTGAAGGGTCAGTGCGCGCTCGTCGTAAAATACTGTTTCGGCATCAGTCAGGCTGACACCTCGGTGTTTTTTCTGGTTGGCGACATTTTTTTCGTGGTTGTATTGAATCCTGATCGTCTTCATGTGTATGCATAATTTATATGTATATACTGGTGACTGAAATGACCGCCTGTCAGCAGTCAGATCCCCAAACTGCAAGGGCTGGATCTTGACCTGATAGCTGATGGTTTTCCGTGCGTAAGCGGTTGTTCGGCACGTATGAGAGTTCTGTTTCTGGCGCCTGAAACTGCGGCTCCAGAAGGGGGGGATATGTTTGGCAGCGCGGTTCTTGATCTCGGCCCAACACTAAGTGGCTGTTTTTAAATAAATTTATTTTGCCTTGGGGGTTCCCAGGTTTAAAAGATGTTGGTATATTTGCGCACATTCCAGAACAGGCCCTTACGGGGCTGGCTACGAACAGCAATATTCGTAAGCTAAAGTGTCTGGAAATGAGTGCCAGTCACTCGTCGCAACAGATACAGGGGCGTCGCCAAGCGGTAAGGCAGCAGGTTTTGATCCTGCCATGCGTTGGTTCAAATCCAGCCGCCCCTGCCATTTTTCAATCTTGTCCAGATTCAACTCCGCTAGCAGGCACTGCGTGAGTTCGGGGCAAGAATTCTATCGGAGAGCGCCAACTCCGAACCGGTCTGGCGCTTCCTGTGTCAGTCACCTGTCTCCCATTTTCTTGTTATTTACTTGTTAACGATTAGCCGACTTTTCTGCGCTATTACGTATCTGAATCATGCCGCGCGTAGTGCCTACGTAAAGTGCGCCGTCCGGGGCGATCGACATTGATGACCAGTTGTTGTCAAACACCTTGCCGCGTCCAGTCGGTATCTTGATCACCTGTTTTCCGGTATTGAAATCGAGGCCGACGACTGCCCAGTCCTGCGTGCCCTGAGGGTTCAGGTCAAAGCTGTAGTAGTAGGCAATACCGTTGCGGGTGGACAGTTTGGCAACCGAGGAGGGTACTTTTAGGGGCGATGTCCAGACCGTGTCGCAACCGCTTTCGTCCGTCCGAATATCGACTCGAACCACGCCGCCAGTGATGGCATTCCAATCCTTTTGGGTGTGGGCGCTTTGGTACCCCGAGTTGTTTTCGAGCAGAATTGAATGACCCCAGCCAATCATTGAGTTGTCGGTGGTGCTGCTGCCTTCAGTGAATACGGGAACCCGGCACACTTCGCGTTGTTCGCCCGTTTTCAGCTCTCCACGGCGTAACACGACGATATTCATTCGTGGCGTGGCGTTATCGGCAAAGGTGATATAGCGCTCGCCGAGCAAGGTGGGGGTTGTGCCGCTGCCCTGATTGATGGTGCCAACCTTGCGCTCGTCGCCACGGTCGTACGCGTGACGCCAGAGTTGTTGTGGCATACCGTCCTGATCGGCCGCGAACGCGTATTGCGCATGATCGGAAAGTACATAAACAGCGCGGTTATCCATGGCCACGGCGTTCTGGATTTCTTCGTCCGGCAGTTGCAGTTGCTTGACCTGTCCCGTCTGCGGATTCAGTGTGCCGATGCGGCCATAGCGGGTCATCCACCAGTAATTGCCTTGGGTATCAGGCATGACGGTGGTAATCATGTCGCAGGCGCCAGACGGGAACCAGTTGTCGTAGTTTTGGCAGTCGTGTGGCACGTGAGGGCGCATGTCCCATTCTTTTTCGATCACGAAGCGCCACTGGCCAGCGTCTTCGTGTACAGCAATGCGCTGGATCATTTGTCGGCTGTCCCCAAGGACCACGCGGTCCTTATTGTCGAGGAACAGATAGGCGCCACCTGAGGAGTCGCTCATCATCAGACTCATGTCGCGATTAACCAGCGCCTGGAATGAGCTGGGGCGCACAGGCAAGTCGTAACTGGCCAGCGCTTCGAGGGTTGTTGGATCAATCAGAACCAGACGAAAGCCGCTCAGCCCTCCGCACATCGAAATAATCTTGCCATCACTGCGGTACACGTATGTCGCGCATTGGCGGGGTAACCAGTTGCCCCCTTGGCGGGTGCGCACCTCAATGGCCTTGCCTGTCGGTCCGTTAAAAGGGTGGGTGTCTGATTGAAAGCTGTCGCCATGCATCGTGCCTTGCCCGAGAGGGGCCAGATACGGGTGATTTTCTACAGTGCCCGGAACCTCTGCCGGGTTGAATCCTGTGTCCCACTGCACTGGCGCGGACGATTGACCCTCGATAGGCACTGCTTGAGCACGTTCACGGTTGGCAACGGGCAGCAGGGCGAAGGGGAGTGCAACGATGGCAAGTGCAGTGATGATCCAATACTTTTTCATGGGTGTTATCACCTATGGATAAATGCGTTGATGCAAGAAACCAGGAGCACAACACAGGTCGTGCTCCTGGTTTGATCGAAGGGCTCCCGAATCAGCGGCCGCTGGCGCGCAAGGCGTCCGGCGTATACATGTCAGCCGTCAGCTTCAGGTTGTTCATGATCGGGCCTTTGCGCTCTTCGTTGGTCAGTCCATAAGCGGTGTACTGCTTCGATGCCAGGTCGTAGAAAAGCTGTACACCAGAAATGGCCAGTTGCGCATCCGGGTGGTGGTAATAGTTGCTCATCGCGTGCTTCCAGATAGTGCCGCGCGCGTCGTAGTTGTCGGCCAATGTGCCGGCCCAAGTGTCTTCATCCAGATAAATGACCCGCTTGCTGTAAATATGGCGATAACCTTCTTTCAACTTGCCTTCCAGCACCCAGACCCGACGCAGTTCAAACCTCAGGTATTCGGGGTTGTGATGGACCGGAGTCAGGAAGTCGCTGTATTTGAGCTGGCCGCTGTTAACGCGAAAGGCATTAACCGGGATATAGATTTCTTTTTTGCCCAGGTTGCTCCACTCATAACGCTCAGGAGAACCATTGAATAGGCGGTCATCGTCAACGATCATGGTGCCATTGGTGCCAATCATTGGTTGGTCGAAGCCAAATCCAGGCAACTGGCGAACGCGACGGGTGCCGGGGTTATAGCTCCAGGCGAGTCGCCCATCAGTACTCCAGTCGTAGAAGTCCTGGGAGACCGTACTGACCCCCGACTCGCGTTGCGGCTGCATGGTGAAGTTCCAGGAAAACGCCCGGACACCTTCCGTCACAGGTGGCACGTTGGGATTGTTGCCGGGTGACAAACCACGCAGGCGGGTCTTGCCCCAGCCGATACCGCCGTTGGGCAGGACCGAGGCATTTGAGCGAGTGATGTCCTGAGTCCAGGGGCCAGCAGTCAACAGATGATTCCAGAGCAGTTCGGTGCCGTCTTTCGGGATGGGGAAGGGAACCTGTCCCAGACCCTTGATGCCCATGCCATTATTTTGCAGCTCGGCATTGAGGGCATTCGACTGAGCACGATCACAGATGTATTGGGGCACGCCGAAGATCCGCTTGCCGGCATAAATATTCATCTTGTAAGTGCCCGGGTTCTTCTCGAACAGGACTTTCTGGCCTTCGGTCAAGTGCTCGGCATGGGCCTTGTAGTTTGCCGACGTCAATACCAGTACCGGTGCTTCGTCCTTGAATGGATCGACAGGTTGATCGCCGGAATACAAAGTGTGATTCCAGCCAGGAACACGGTCTACAAACTCCCCTGTGTAGGCGGGGATAGTGCCCGCGGCATTCCCGGCGCGCTCGGCGCCCACACACGTTAAGTTTTTTCCAAGTTGTGCGGCTTCTTCAGCGGTCACTTTGGCCAGAGCGGTCGACGACGCACCCAGTCCGGTGAGTAACGACAGGGTTAATACAATATTTTTTTTGTTGAAGTTCATTTTAACCTGCACGCAAAGTCAGTCTAAAAGTGAGAGCCCTTGAACATCCAGGGCAAGAGATCGTGTGTAAGTGAAACGTGATATTTCCTTGGGTTATTGACGGTCGGCCGTTTTAAGGTCCGACGCGGTACTCAAGTGCTTAAGGCGCTGCTTAAGGCTGAGCATGTGTTCAAGATAAACAGTAAGTTCCTGTGTAGGTACACCAGGAACAATGCGTTTGGCATACGCATCCAGTGACACTTGTAAAACGTCCTTATTATCAGGGGCGGCAAAGTAAGCGATGTCCGCTAACTTGCAGGCCAAGGCCGGATTAACATCCTGCAAGGCTTGAACGCGCGCAGTTATCTTGTCGATCCCGCCGCTCAACTGCACCAATTCATTACTGAGATCCGCTAGCGGTGCAGGCGACCAATTCGAAGGCACTCCGTCCCACCAGCCTCCGTATTCCTTCAGAACCATTTTTGCCACGTCCTGAAAGCGGTTATAGGTTTCGGCCATGTCCGGGCGTCCTTGCAGAGCCTCAGGCAACTTGGCGGCCGCGGCTATTTGATCCGGGCGCATGTCGGCATTCAGGCCGCTGGCTACCTGAGTCACGGCCGAGTCGAGCATGTCGGCGGCGGCCAGCAATTTGTCCTGAACTTCGGCGGCGGATGTCATTGCTGCGCCATGCATCGGCAGCACCCGCGTCGCTCCGGTGGCAGCCATATCGCGCAAGGCCTGGGACCATTCAGCCACATGGCGCTGACGACGTTTGCCGTTGCCGGCATTGAGCAGAAATGGCTGCCAATAGTCGGCGCTGACAACCACTTTGCGAGAGGGAACATGGACCCACAGTTGATCGGCGGACTCTCCACGGGCCTGGGTCAGGACGAAGTCTTCGCCGCCTATCGTCAGGGTCTTGCTGCCGTGAAAGGTTTCTGTGGGCAGGATAGTGTCTTCCATGCGCCGTGGCACATCTCTGGGGTCCTGATTATTAAGGCGCACGATGGAGAAGTTGACCAGCTTGGTGTCGATCGCCAGCTCGTCAAGGTAGGTATCAGTGGTAATGATGCGCGGCTTCTCGCCGGCAGCCAGTAACGCCCAGGCACCAAAGGCGTGATCGGCATGGTGGTGGGTAACAATGATGGTGTTGATTGGCTTGTTGCTGATCTTGCGCAGTGCTTCTAGCAGGGCCGGGCCTGCCGGTGCATAACCGGTGTCAACCAGAACCAGTCCGTCACGGGTTTCGAACACCGCGACATTGACAAAGGGCAGGCGCAAAAGCCAAGTGCCCTTGCCCTGCGGCTCAACCGTTAGCATGGTGCGCGCATCATCAATCGCCGGCTGGTTGGTTCGGCTGTACATATGGTTGGCAATGGCCGCCGAAACCTGACCACCAAACCCGGCATTCGGGTTTGAGCGCAGGGTGTTCAACACGTTGGGGTATTGCTTCATGAGTTCGCTGCGCAACTCAAACCGTTCAACGGCTTGGGGGGCTGGCGCGCTGGCGTCAGGCGCTGGATGGGTGGCAGCATTTACTGCGCTAACCACCAATGACAGGACGAGGGGGAAGAGTGTTTTTTTATAGTTATAGTTCATGCTGGGCAGTGACCTTCGGTTAATAAAGGGCGTGACTGGGCCGCGGGGGTTTATAGCGTGCGCACGTGATCGACCTGACGGGTTATCAAGTAAAATAGGCGCTTAGAGCGAGAGCGGTATTGTTTCTGTGGGTAAGTAGCCCACTGAAAAATATCAAGGCAAGTGGCAGCAGTACGTACAGTAGGAACTGTTCGAACAGTGTCGTGAGAGTGTTGGGTACAGCCGCAAGGCGAATAGAAGGGTTGAAATATGATCCGGTGTAGTTGTTATTTTTATAAGCATGGTTTTCCCTTTCATGCCAAAACATCACGGTGAAAACCAATATAGTTACTTGATGAGGTGCAGCATCGTCCATAAGGACTAGCGTGAGTTAAAGTTGAGGCCGGCAACATGAAGGTTGCGGCCTCATTAGAGCGTCACTGCGGTCTCTTAACCCTGTTTCGACGAAGCAATACTTGCAACCTGACGTGGTTGGCAGTTGAGGAGCGTCGAGGACTGTAGCCAGCGCTGGTCAGGGTACCAGGCAAACATGAACTGTCCGTCCTTGAGTTTGTCTACCACTTTGCGCGCCACTTGCGGGCGGACGGCAGGGCAGCCCTGGCTGCGGCCGATGCGTCCCTGAGTTTCACTCCACTGCGGGTTCACATAGCTGGCGGCGTGAATCACGATGGCACGATCACGCGCGCTGTCGTTGATGCCCGGCTCCAGGCCATCCATGCGCAACGAGTAGCCGTGTGCGCCTTGATAGCTTTCCTGAGTACGAAACAAACCCAAGCTAGACTGGTGACTGCCTTCGACGTTGGAAAACTGGGTGGCGAAGTTTTCACCGGACTTTTGTCCGTGGGCCACCAGGTCACGAAGTACCAGCGACTTTTTACGCAAGTCGAAGATCCACAGGCGCCGTGCTGTTGAGGGTTGCGAATAATCGATAACAGCCAGGTGCCGGGCTTGGCTTGCGCCGTTGTTGACGGCACATTGCATGGCACTGATTGCACTTTTTAAGGCTTGGGGATTGAGTTCCGGGGCTGCGTGGGCGAGGCTGTTGAACAGCACCGGCTTGGAAGGGGTGGCGGCGAACGCAGGGCTGCAAAGTGCTCCCAGGGTCGCGGCGGCCAGAAAAAACCGTCGCAAAAAGATCAGCATAGGTAAAGAGTTTCCACTGTTGAGTTGGCTCCTGACGGTCCGTCCAATGGCGGTCCTGTTTAGATGTTAGCTGAGGGGTGATACGGTGCCCTTCAGCGCGACGGCCATGGATTGGAGTAAAGTAGTTGATCAAAAAACGTACATATTACTTGAGCATAGCCTTGTTCGCAGCGCCATTGGTCGCACTGGCCGATGTGCCCCCTGTTGAGCCCATGCCGCCCCTGCAATGGGCGCTGACTCAACTGCCGCAAGCGTGCCCGGAGTTGGTCGCACGCCTGAGCGAGCCGACCCGCACGCTTGTACAGGGACTGTATGCGGGCCAGAACTACCAGCCGATTTGGTCGGTCGATGGGCGATTGGCAGCGCTGAAGGGGGGGTTATCGCAACTGGTCGACGATGGTCTGGACCCGCTCAACTACCCGTTGCCGAGTGTTGAAGGTCATTGTGCCGACATCGACACCAGCCTTCAGTACCTGCAAGCCTTGCAGGATTTGCATTACGGTCGTCTGCCTCAGGCTCGTTTCGAGCCAGTGTGGCATTCGGACTCGACAGTACCTGATCGACAGGCTGAAGTGCTGAGCATCGCTGGTCCGGGCCTGCAAGATGTGGCGGGTGCTTTTGCGCGTGCACGCCCAAGCCTTGAACACTATCAAAACCTGCGCCGGGTCTATGCCCGCCAGCGCCTACAGCCGTTGGCGCAGTGGCCGTTGATCGCCGACGGCCCTTTGCTGCGCCCGGGCATGCAGGATGCGCGTGTGCCTGTGCTGGCGCAGCGACTGCTTAGCGAGGGCTACCTGAATCAGCCGCCGCTGATCGTTGACAATCTCTACAGCAACGAATTGGTGGCGGCAGTTAAAAGCTTTCAGCTCACCCATTCGTTGCAAAGCGATGGGGTGATTGGCGCGGGCACTTTGAAGGAATTCAATGTCAGCCCAGCGACGCGGCGTGAGCAACTGCGTATCAATCTGGAGCGTTTTCGCTGGATGGCGCATGACTTCGAGCCGACTAGTCTGTTGGTCAATGTGCCTGCGGCCCTGTTGATTGTGTATCAAGGTGGCGTGCCTGTGTGGCAGACCCGCACTCAGGTAGGGCGTGCCGAGCGCCAGACGCCCTTGCTCAAGTCCCGAGTGACACGCCTGACGCTCAACCCGACCTGGACCATTCCGCCGACCATTTTTCGCGAGGACAAACTACCGCAAATTCGCCGGGATCAGTCCTTCCTGAGCAAGCATGATTTGCAAGTCCTCGACAGTAGCGGGCAACCGCTGGCGGCGCAGGATATTGATTGGGATCGTCCGGGTAACATCCTGCTGCGCCAGGGCGCGGGGCCGAAGAACCCGTTGGGGCGTATCGTCATTCGCTTTCCCAACCCATTCTCGGTGTACCTGCACGACACCCCTAGCCAGGCCTTGTTCAGCAAAGGGCCGAGGGCCTTCAGCTCAGGCTGTGTGCGGGTTGAATCGGTATTCCAACTGCGTGATTTACTGGTGACACCGGCTGAGAAAGTGCGCACCGAAGATCTGCTGAGCACCGGATTGACCCACGAATTCAGAATCTCCAACCCAGTGCCGATACTTATGACCTACTGGACGGCGCAAGCGGACAGCCAAGGCAATGTGACCTATGCCCCGGATATTTATGACCACGATCCGGCGCTGATTACGGCATTGGGCAAGCGTTGAGCCAGCGGCTACATTCGTAGTTCGCTAAAAGATATATCGTTATCATGTTGCCCCGTCTCCCTAAGGGGCATGCAAGTCAGGAAGTGTTTATGGCGTACACCGTGTTCAATCTGGTCTGTACTCACAATGTCGAGCAGGAGATAGCCGCGCTGTGAGCCGCTATCAACCACCCTTGACCTTGACTTCAGGCATGTTGGCCTTGGTCGCTGAGATCAGCGAGCAGGTTGGCAGGCTCTTGGCGCAAAGTGAATCAACCCAGACTCCACAACTGCGTCGCGGTAATCGCATTCGCACTATTCAGGCGTCGCTGGCTATCGAGAACAACACCTTGAGTGTTGAGCAGGTCACGGCACTGCTGGAAGGGCGGCGTGTGCTGGGTTTACCACGTGAAATCCAGGAAGTACGCAATGCATTTGCGGCCTATGACGCGATGCCGAGTTGGACGCCTGCCTCACGAGCGCATTTGTTGGCTGCCCACGGATTGTTGATGCACGGTCTGCTCGACGATGCCGGTCAATACCGGCGCAGCGATGTCGGGATCTACCGTGGCGATCGTTTGCTGCATATGGCTCCACCTCAGAGCCGTGTGTCGACATTGATGGATGACTTGCTCGATTGGTTATCCACTACCCAATTGCACCCATTGATAGCTAGCTGTGTATTTCATTATGAATTCGAGTTTATCCACCCGTTTGCTGACGGTAATGGACGCATGGGTCGACTTTGGCAAACGCTGATGCTCAGTCAATGGCGTCCGGTGATGGCCTGGTTGCCGGTTGAGACTGTGATTTGTGAGCAGCAGCAAGCGTATTACGCGGCCCTGTCTGCCGCTGATCAGCGGGTTGAAGCGACACCTTTTGTGGAATTCATGCTGCAGGCGCTGCATCAGTCTCTGCTTGTTACATCACAAACCGATCAAGTATCCGACCAAGTAAGCGACCAAGTAGCGCGGCTGCTCAAAACCCTGAGCGAGGGTGTAGCGCTAAAGGCGGGGGAGTTGATGCAGCGGTTGGGGTTGGCTCACCGCCCGACCTTTCGTGGCAATTATCTCAACCCGGCACTCGCTGCCGGATTGATTGAAATGACTGACCCGGCGTCTCCCCGCAGTCCGGTGCAAAAATACCGCTTGAGTGCTCACGGTAAGCATTGGGTCAATCAACAATAATTTTCATGAAGAGTAGCCCTGCATGAACATCTGGCCTGATTCACGTTTTATCGATCTGGTGGGTATCACTGCCCCGATCATTCAGGCCCCGATGCTGGGGGCGGGAGCCGAGATGATGATTGGCGTGGCCAAGGCGGGTGGTCTGGGCTCTTTGGCCTGTGCCACGCTGAGCCTGGAGTCGATTCGCAGTGAAGTGGCGGCTTTTCGCGCCGTGTGCAATCAGCCACTGAATCTGAATTTTTTCTGCCATCAACCCGTTGTCCCCGATGAAGCACAACTGCAGCACTGGAAGGCGCTGTTCAAGCCCTATTACACCGAGACCGGCGCTGACTTTGTGGCTCCGACGCCGGTCTCCAGTCGTGCACCATTTGATGAGGCCACCTGTGCGCTGGTTGAGGAACTGCGTCCGCAAGTCGTCAGTTTTCACTTTGGCTTGCCATCACCGGTATTGCTGGCGCGGGTCAAGGCCTGCGGCGCGAAGGTTCTCAGCTCAGCCACCACCGTTGAGGAAGCACAGTGGCTGGAGCAGCATGGCTGTGACGCGATCATTGCTATGGGGTACGAGGCGGGAGGTCATAGGGCGATGTTTTTGAGCGCGGAACTGACGACTCAAATCGGTACTTTTGCCCTGGTCCCGCAAATCGCCGATGCAGTGTCGGTACCGGTGATTGCTGCAGGCGGTATTGCTGATGCGCGGGGCATCGCGGCGGCGTTTGCGCTGGGTGCCAGTGCCGTGCAGATAGGCACGGCGTATCTGTTTTGCCCGCAGGCCAAACTGGCTCAACCCCATCATCGGGCGTTGCGCGAGGCGGCTTCCAGTGACACCGCGCTGACCAATCTGTTTACCGGGCGCCCGGCCCGCGGCATCGTCAATCGGGTAATGCGCGAGCTGGGGCCAATCAATTCGCAGGCTCCGGCGTTCCCGTTGGCAGGCGGTGTACTGCTGCCGCTAAAGGCCAAAACCGAGCCTGGAGGCAGCGGCGATTTCATCAACTTGTGGGCGGGCCAGGCCTTCCCTTTGAGCCCCGGGCGCAGCGCTGAGTTGTCGTCGTATGCGCTGACCCGCAAGCTGGTTGAGGATTACGCCGCCCGCTCCACGTGCAGATAACGGGATTGTCTGGCGTGGCTAGAGGTTCGAACCAGTAACCCGATCGCAGCCAGTCCCGGCAAACTCACCAACAGCAACGCGTAACGCAGTGACTCCACGCCAAAGGCCGGTTGCAGCGCATCACTGAACAACCCCGCGAGCAACGGCCCTACGCCAACTCCCAACAGCGTCGAGAGGATGGTCTGCAAGGCCATCGCTGTGCCGCGGCGGTTGGCCGGTACCAGTTGCGTGACCAGGTTGTAAGACGGCGCCACCCACCACACTACAAAAAAGCTGTAGAGCGCGCACCAGAGCATGGCGCTGGGGATCGGCACGTCGCCCAGATGCATCCACACGGTGTCCGGCCATAACAGATAGGCAAACAACGCACTGATGGCGGCCACGTGACCGATAACAGGGATACCTACTTGCCAGTGCGGGTTGCGCGGCGTCAGGTGATCGCTCAGCCAGCCGCTGAATAACGCGCCGATACCGGCAACACCGCCGCAAATAAACCCCGCCAGCAGCCCCGCATGTTGCAGTGACAAACCGTGGGAGCGCACCAGGAAACTGGTGTTCCACATGCCGATGGCATACGAGCTGAGGGTGGTCAGGCCACCTGCCAGAATCAGGCAGCGGTAGGCGGGCAAAGCCCATAGTTTGCGCGCTTCGCTGCTCAGGCTTTGCAGTGGATGTGCAGCATGAGCGCTGGCCAGATCCCAGCGGCCACGGGCCGGGTCTTTGGCGATAAACCCCAGGATCGTGGAAAACAGCAGCGCCGGCAGGCCGATGATGATAAATGCACTGCGCCAGCCGTAGTGTTCGACCACCCACGCGCCGAGACTTAGCCCGATCACTGCAGAAAAAGTCGGTGCAGCGGTGAAGCAACTGATGGCAAACGAGCGCCGGTGCGGCGGGTACAGGTCCGCAATGATCGACATCGAGGCCGAGGTGGTGGGCGACTCGCTGACCGCCACTGCCATGCGCGCTATAGCCAGCATCCAAAAGCTTACGGCCAGACCGCAAAGCATGGTGGCCACGGCCCACAGCAGGCAGGCCACCGCCAGCAAACGGGTGCGCGACATACGATCGGCCAAACGTCCGGCAGGCAGGGCGAGCAGGGCGTAGACGCCGGCAAATGCCAGGCCGGAAATCAGCCCCATCGCCGTGTCGCTGACCCCGAATTCGAGTTTGATCGGTTCGATCATCACCGCCAGAATCTGACGCCCGACAAAATTGTCGGCAAACACCGCGGCCAGCAATAACAGCAAACCGTGGCTGCGCCAGCCGACGTGAGTGTTGGACATAGTCAAATCCTTATCCGATAAAAACGCCAAAGGCGCGGACGCATCAAGCGGCCGCGCCTGCGATCACTGCGAACTTCAGGCCCGTTGACGGGCGAGGGTCATGGCGGTGTCTTCAATCATGTCTTCCTGGCCACCGACCATGCCGCGTCGGCCCATTTCAACCAGAATCTCCCGGGCCGGTACGCCGTACTTCTTCTCGGCGCGTTTGGCGAACAGCAGGAATGAGCCGTAGACCCCGGCGTAACCCATGGTCAGAGCGTCACGGTCGCTGCGGATCGGGAAGTCCATGATCGGCACCACCAGGTCTTCGGCGACGTCTTGAATGCCGAATACGCTGACCCCGGTTTCGATGCCCATGCGATCACACACCGCCACCAGAATTTCCATCGGTGTGTTGCCCGCACCGGCGCCCAAACCAGCGGCGGCCGCGTCAATTCGGGTAGCCCCGGCTTCGATTGCAGCGATTGAGTTGGACACGCCCATCGACAGGTTGTGGTGGCCGTGAAAACCGATCTCGGTGTCCGGGTGCAGTGCCGCACGCATCGCCGCGACTCGCGCCTTGATGTCATGGGGCAGCATGTAGCCAGCCGAGTCGGTCAGGTAGATGCAGTTGGCGCCGAAGCTCTCCATCAGCTTGCCTTGCTTGACCAGGCCTTCAGGGCTGTTCATGTGCGCCATCATCAGAAAGCCCACGGTGTCCATGCCCAGTTTGCGGGCGTAGGAGATGTGCTGTTCCGACACGTCCGCTTCGGTGCAGTGGGTGGCGACCCGAATCGTGTTGACCCCCAGTTCATGGGCCATTTGCAGATGGTCTACGGTCCCGATCCCAGGCAGCAGCAACGCCGAGACCTTGGCTTGTTTCATCATCGGGATCACAGCCGACAGGTACTGCTCATCGGTGTGCGCCGGGAAGCCGTAGTTCACCGAACTGCCGCCCAGGCCGTCGCCGTGGGTGACTTCAATCAGCGGTACCCCGGCGGCATCCAGGCCACAGGCGATATCTTTCATTTGTTGCAGGCTGATCTGATGACGCTTGGGATGCATGCCGTCGCGCAGGCACATGTCATGCACGGTAATTTTTTTGCCGCGAAGGTCCATGGGTAGCTCCTAAATTAAATGCACGGCTTATGCGAGGGCCGGTTGAGGGGCGCTGGCCTTGAGCTGCAGCTCGCCCTTGAGGATTTCTTCGGCAAACATTTCAGCTGTGCGCGCAGCGGCAGCGGTCATGATGTCGAGGTTGCCGGCGTACTTGGGCAGGTAGTCACCCAGGCCTTCGACTTCCATGAAAATAGACACTCGGTTGCCGTCAAACACGGGGCCGTTGACCAGTTTGTAGCCAGGCACGTACTGCTGAACCTGCTCGATCATGTTGGCAATGGCCAGGCTGATCGCGGCTTGATCCGGCTCGGTTTCAGTCAGGCAATGCACGGTGTCGCGCATGATCAGCGGCGGCTCGGCCGGGTTGACGATGATGATCGCCTTGCCCTTTTTCGCGCCGCCGACCTGCTCGATGGCGCTGGCGGTGGTGCGGGTGAATTCATCAATGTTTTTGCGTGTGCCAGGGCCCACCGACTTGGACGCCGCGGTAGCGACGATCTCGGCGTAAGCCACGGGCTGTACGCTGGACACGGCTGCGACCAGCGGGATGGTCGCCTGGCCACCGCAGGTGACCATGTTGACGTTCATCGCGCCGCGCTTGAGGTTGTCCTTGAGGTTGACCGGTGGCACGCAGTACGGGCCGATGGCTGCTGGGGTCAGGTCGATCATCAGCACGCCCAGCTCGTTGAGCTTGCGGCTGTTTTCGGCGTGTACGTAGGCGGAAGTGGCGTCGAAAGCGATCTGGATATTGTCCGCCAACACGTGTTCCAACAGGCCGTCGACACCGTCACTGGTGGTTTTCAGGCCCATTTCGCGGGCGCGTGTCAGGCCTTCGGAAGTGGCGTCAATGCCCACCATCCACACCGGCTCCAGCACTTCGCTGCGCAACAGTTTGTACAGCAGGTCGGTGCCGATATTGCCCGGCCCGATCAGGGCGCATTTAATCTTTTTGCTCATGGGAAGGCTCTCGAACGGGGGGTTAGGACACAAAGCGCAGGCGGGTAGTACCCAGGCCGCTGAGGCTCAGGCTGACCTCATCGCCAGGCTGTACCGGCACCAGCGGCGCCAGCGCTCCAGAAAGAATGATTTCGCCTTTGCGAAACGGAATGTCGAACTTGCCCAGGGTGTTGGCCAGCCATGCCACCGCTTCACACGGATGGCCCTGAACTGCCGAACCAAAGCCGTGGCCGGCGGGTTGGCCGTTTTTCAGCAGGTGCAGTTCGACCTTGGACAGATCCAGCGTGCGCGGGTCGATGCGTTGCTCGCCGAGGGCGAACACACCACACGAGGCGTTGTCGGCCACGGTGTCCTGAATACGGATTTTCCAGTCGGCGATGCGCGAATCAACGATCTCGAAACACGGCACCACCCATTGGCTGGCGGCCATCACGTCTTCGGCGGTAATGCCGGGGCCGTGCAGGTCTTCGCCGAGAATAAAGGCGATTTCGCCTTCGGCCCGTGGCTGAACCAGGTGATGGGCGCTAAAGCTCACATCGCTGTTGTCGGCGACGTGCATGCGATCGGTCAAAAAACCGAAATCGGGCTGATGCACATCGAGCATTTCCTGAACGGCACGGCTGGTGACGCCGATTTTCTTGCCCACCACCTGTTCGCCCAAGGCCACGCGACGTTGTAGAAAACGCAGCGAAATCTGGTAGGCGGTGTCCAGGGTCAAGTCCGGGTAACGCTGGGTCAGCGGCTGTAAACTGCGGCGCTCAAGCAACGCGTGAAACAGCTCATCGCCCAAGGCTTCAATCAACTGCGTGTCCATAAACCCTCACTTTCTAAATAAACAAAACACACAAGCAACCTGTAGCTGCTGCCAAAGGCTGCGGTAAGGGCCGCAGGACCTTCGCTTTAAAAGCGCGCCCGCTTCGCGTTCGATCGCAGCCTTCGGCAGCGGCTACAGGGTTTCGAGATTTGGCTTAACCCGGCCACACGCTGGATTCGGCACCACCATCCACTTCCAGAATCTTGCCGGTGACCCAGCGCGAAGCCGGGGTGGCCAGGTACAGCGCTGCGGCGGCAATGTCTTCGGTCTCGCCCAGACTTTGCAACGGCGTGGCTTTGATCATGCCGTCGCGCATGGCCACCGGCAGTACGCGGTTCAGGGCGTCGGTGAGAATCGGGCCGGGGGAAATCGCATTCACCCGTACCAGTGGCGCGAAGTCCTGGGCCAGCAGGCGGGTCATGTGCGTCAGGGCAGCCTTGGCGGTGCCGTAGGCGCTGAACTGAGTTTGCGCATAGCGCGCCGCGACCGAGGTGATATTGATCACGTTGCCGGTGCCGGCTTCGCGCATGTGTGGCACGCAGAGCTGGCACAGGTGGTAGGCCGACGATACGTTGAAGCGCATGATTTCTTCAAAGCGCTCAACGCTCAGGGTCAGCGGGTCGTTTGGCCCGGCGCCGCCAGCGTTGTTCACCAAGTGGGTAATACGGCCCATGTGTTCACGGGCCTGGGTCACCAGTGCCGTGCGCTGTTCGGCGTCATTCACATCACAGGCCACGGCAAGCGCACGTCGACCCAGAGCGCGGACTTCTTCGGCCACCGCTTCAACATCGCTCAAGGTCCGCGCTGCCAGCACCACATCGGCACCCACTTCGGCGTAGGCCAAGGCAATCGCGCGGCCGATCCCGCGGCCACCGCCAGTAATCACGGCAACGCTGCCGGTCAGGTTGAAGCGCTCAATAATGCTCATAAACAGATGTGTTCCTTGTTGTCAGGGGAAACGCGTGCGTCATGCACCAGGATTATCGCGGAGCCCACAAATCAGGCAAACCGGGATCGCTGGCGGCAATCAGGCGCTTGAGCAAAACCTTGAGCGCCTGGGCATCGCCAGGGCCGAGCTTGGCGGAGACGTTCTCTTCCACGGCCTTGGCCAGCGCCAACTGTTGCAGTGAAGCCTCGCGTCCTGTTGCTGTCAGCACGTAACGCGGTTCCTCCGTGGTGCCTTCTACGGCCACCAGGTTCTGTTTTTCCAGAAAGCGCATGCTGGCCACTGTCACCACGTGCCCGGTGTAGCTGGTGAAGGTATTCATCTCGCTGAGCGTCAGGTTGTCGCGGATGCACAGGACCGACAGGATGAAAAACGCGTGTTCGTCCAGTTGCTGATTGCTCAGCAGACGATGCAGCGCATCCAGCAGTTGGTAATGCGCGCGACCCAGCAAATACCCGAGCAGGTCTTCGGTGTAGCTGCACTCCGGTGGCGGCGGGGTGGTTGCCAGACGCAGTTCACTGCGTGGCTTGCGGGTCGCCAGTGCGTATTGACCGCTCTGGAAGGCCAGCGGCGCACGGTCGCTGTGATCAAACGCGAGCACTTCACCGACAAAAATCACATGGTCGCCGCCTTCGTATTGAAAGGCTGTGCGGCACTGAAAGCGGGCAGTGCAATCTTGCAATAGCGGTGCCTCGCTGATGCCGTTGTCGAGCTCGATTTCGGCAAACTTGTTTTCGCCCTGCATTGCAAAGCGCCCGGACAGGGGTTCCTGTTCGGTCGACAGCACGTGTACGTTCCAGTGTTTGCCGGAGCTGAACACCGGCAGGCTGCGGGCGGACTTGGCCAAGCTCCACAGCACCAGCGGCGGATTGAGCGACACCGAGTTAAAACTGTTGGCGGTAATCCCGATGGGTGAGCCGTCTTCAGCCTGGGTGGTGATGATCGTCACCCCAGTGGTGAAGGTGCCCAACGCGGTGCGGAATGCCTGCGGATCGAAACTGCTTTGCGTTGCCATGACGAACCTCATGGATTGAATTTTCGTGTTGGCAGTATTCTCCTCGATTCGGGGCGCTACATCGTCTTAATGGACTAACGAATTCGGCCGATTATCGTCCGATTGGACGAGGCATGTGCGGGGGTAATTAGCTAGCGTCGACGGATAAAATTAGCGCAAATGCATGTCCGCGCTGCCGACCTAAGAGGATCGATTCATGACATCCATCAGCACTGCCCCCGAACAGCTGTCTAGCCTGTTGGCGGGGCAAAAAAAAGCATTTATCGAGGCCGGACCGGTCAGCGCGCAGTTGCGCCGTGAGCGCATTCAGCGTGTGATTGAGTTGCTGGTGCGCTACCAGCAGCCGCTGGTTGAGGCGATGGATGCAGATTTTGGTGGTCGCCCGCAGGGCTTTTCGCTGATGAATGATGTGTTGGGGTCGTTGGCGTCGCTTAAATACGCCCGTGATCATCTTGAGCACTGGATGGGCGACGAGCCGCGTCAGGTGTTCTCGCCCTATGACCAATTGGGCGCCAAGGCCTGGGTCATGTATCAGCCTAAAGGCACGGTCGGGATTATCGGCACCTGGAACGCCCCCCTGTTTACCCTGCTGAGCCCTTTGGCGTGTGCCTTGGCGGCCGGTAACCGGGCGATACTCAAACCGTCGGAAGTGGTGCCACGTACTGCCCACGTGCTGACGCAAGCTTTTGCCGAACTATTCGACCCGTTGGAAGTGGGCGTGGTAACTGGCGATGCCGAGCTGGCACAGGTGTTTACCGCGCAACCCTTCGACCATCTGGTGTTCACTGGCAGCACAGCAGTCGCACGCTCGGTGATGCGCAACGCCGCCGAAAACCTGGTGCCGTTGACCCTGGAACTGGGCGGCAAATCGCCGGTGATTATTTCTCGCAGCGCCGACCTGGCCAAGGCTGCGTTCAGCATTGCGGCAGCCAAAGCCAATAACGGCGGGCAGATCTGCATCAACCCAGACGTGGTGTACGTACCGCGCGAGCAGTTGGAAGATTTTATCGGTGCGCTGGAGGTGGCCTACAGCGACCTGTTCCCGAGCATTGAAGGTAATCAGGACGTGGTGGCGGTGGTCAATGCCCGGCATTTGCAGCGCATTGAAGGCTATGTGCAGGATGCGCGGGGGCGCGGTGCGCGGGTCGAAAGCTTCCCGCAAACACTGGTCGCCGATGAGCAGGCGCGTCGGCGACCGCTGCAAGTGGTGGTCAACCCGCCTCGTGACAGCCAGATCATGCACGAAGAAATATTTGGCCCAGCGCTGGTGGTGCTGCCTTATGACGTGTTGGATCAGGCGCTGGCCGACATTCACTCACGCGAGCGGCCGTTGGCGCTGTACTACTTTGGCCAGGATGAGGAAGAACAGCGCTACGTGCTGCAGCGCACGATTTCCGGTGGTGTAACGATCAACGACGTGATGATGCACGCGGCCCTGCACGATGCGCCGTTTGGTGGCATTGGTGCTTCCGGCATGGGGCATTACCACGGTCGCGAAGGCTTCCTCGAATTCAGTCACCTGCGCAGCGTGTTCAAGGCCTCGGCCCATGATCCGCGCCGAGAATGGGGCCTGCTGCCGCCCTACGGTGAACACTTCCTGGCGACCATGCAGTCGATGGTAACTGCCGATTAAGCGCAGCTCCCGTAGTCGGTATGCGGGCTCACAACAATAAAATTTGATTTGGAGACAAACCTTGCAAAAGCCTGTCGCAACACCTGAAGCCCCTTCAATCGCGGATGGTTGGCAGCGGCGCCATGTGCTCAAGGCTGGCGCCTTGGCCGTGGGCGCCGGTTTGCTTGGGCGCTTCGCCAACGCCGCCAGCAGTAGCGGCGTATCGCCTTCCGAGTACCTGTCGATGGACGCTTGGGACATGGCGACGGCCGTGCGCAAGGGTGAGCTCAGCCCGGAAAATCTGTTGGCTGCGGCCATGGCCCGTTGCGACGCGGTCAATCCCAAGGTCAATGCGGTCAATATGCGCCATGACGAGTACGCCACGGCGCTGCTCAAGGCTCGTCGCGCTGGCGGTACGTCGGCCTCGGGCGCGTTGGCTGGGGTGCCGATCCTGATCAAGGATCTCAATACCTACCTTGAAGGCACCTCGACTTCCAATGGCTGTCGTCTCTACAAAGACGCGCCGGCAGCGCCGCATACCAGCACCTTGATCGCGCGCTATCAAGCGGCTGGCGCGGTGCCGTTTGGCAAAACCACCTGCCCTGAATTTGGCCTGACCACCACCACCGAGTCTTTGCTGTGGGGGCAAACCCGTAACCCGTGGAACCTGGCTTACAGCGCGGGTGGCTCCTCCGGTGGTGCGGCCTCGGCAGTGGCCGCTGGGATTGTGCCGGTAGCCCATGCCACTGATGGCGGCGGTTCGATCCGCATTCCAGCGTCCTACTGCGGGCTGGTCGGGCTCAAGCCCGGACGCTATCGCACACCGAGTGGCCCGGGTAAATACGAGGGCTGGTTCGGTGCCAGCGTGGCTAACGTTGTGTCGCGCAATGTGCGTGACATGGCCTTGTTTTTGGATGTCGGCCAAGGGCATGAGGCTGGCAGCCCATATTGGGCCAAGCCGCTGGTACGGCCGTATACCGAAGAATTGAGGGCTGCGCCCGGTCGCCTGCGAATCGGCCTGGTGCGCGACTCGCTGACTGGCGCACCGCTGGACCCGGCCGTGGCCAAGGTGCTGGACGACACCGCCAAGCGCTTGGCAGGCATGGGGCATCACGTCGAAGAGCTGCGTTTGCAAATCGACCCGCGGCAACTGTTCGGTGCGCATGGTTCGGTGATTGGTCAAGCATTGCTGACCATGATCCACGATCGGGAGAAAGTGCTGGGCCGAACCTCCACTCCGGAAGATTTCGAGCGCATCACTGGAGTGGTGCTGAGCAATGCGCAGAAAGTCACGGGGGAGGGCCTGTACCGGGCACGACAGTCGTTTGAAACCATCGGTGGCTACATGGAGCAGCAGTTCGAGACCTTTGACGTGATCTTGTCGCCGGTCACCGCCAACGTCACCCCGGAACTGGGTTTGCTGAGTCTGAACCAGCCCTGGGACAGCTACGCCCATAACGCGATGGGCAGCGCGGCCTTCACCGTGCTGGCCAACGTCAGCGGCCAGCCGGCAATCTCATTGCCGATTGGGATGACCGACAGTGGCTTGCCAATCGGCATGATGTTCACCGGCCCAATGGGCGGGGAAGACGTATTGCTGCGCGTGGGCGCACAGCTTGAGCAGGATCGGGCGTGGGCCAAGTTGCCAGCGCTGTAAGCGTCATCTGGCTCTGTCGGAGTCGAGCTTGCTCGCGATGGCATCGATGTAAAAAAGGCGCTATCCGAGCGATTGGATAGCGCCTTTTTTGCGCTTCACTGCGCAGCCACAGTTGACGAAAAATGCTGTGGTTTGTGAGGGATAAGTGACCTGTGCTTGACGGATTTGGTACCAAATACCAGGTCATGCTGTCCTTGCACCGTTTCAAGGACCGCAAGCCCCCCCCAGGAAGAGCGCTACGCTCGCCACACCCCGGTTCCCCATGCATATTGAATAAAGCGCAGACGCCACTTCTCAACGCCTTGTACTGAACGGCGCGAGGGTCCAGGTCTGCGGGCTCTGGGCCGCCGATCACCGTCTCGTGCATCGTCAGCGGTTACAACTAGTCCGCTTTGACGATGATGCACAGCCTTCCAAGTCGGATTATTCGTCATACACCGCCCGCGCATTCGCGCAGCGAGAGACTGACGGAGAACAGACGGATGGATCAGATGCGAGAGAAAAGTCCGATAGAGCTTGAGCTGCTGCAACGCGCACGGGATTTGATTCCCGCGCTCAAAAGCCGTTCGGCGCAGGCGGACAAGGACTGCAAACTCCCGGATGAAACCGTTCGTGACCTGCAAGAGGCCGGTTTGTTTCGCGCCTTGCAACCCAAGATCTGGGGCGGGCACGAAGTGGATCTGCGGACCTTCTTTGAAATTCAAATGACCCTGGCCGAAGGCTGCATGTCCACCGCTTGGGTGTTTGGCGTAGTGGGTGTTCACCCGTGGCAACTGGCACGTTACCCGGTAGAAGCCCAGCGCGATGTCTGGGGTGAAGACAGCTCAGTGCTGGTGGCCTCGACCTATATGCCAGTGGCCAAGGTCACGCCGGTAAAGGGCGGGTATCAGGTCAGCGGACGCTGGGGTTTCTCCAGTGGCAGTCAGCATGCGCAATGGTGCTTGCTGGGTGGCATCGTGCCGCAAGACGAAACCGGTCCGACCGAACACGGCACATTCCTGATTCCGGCCAGCGATTACCGTATCGAGCAGAACTGGGACGTATTGGGCCTGCGCGGCAGCGGCAGCCACGACATCATCGTTGAAGATGCTTTTGTCCCGGCTCACCGCGTACAGCGCACCAACAACTACAGCGTCGAAGCCACACCGGGTCGCCTGACCAATACCAACCCGATGTACTCCATCCCGTTTGCTCAGGTCTTTGCTCGCGCCGTGTCGACGTCGGCCATTGGTGCGTTGCAAGGGGCGATCAATGAGTTCCGAGACAACGCGGCCAAGCACATTGGCAAACACGGCGCCAAAACCGCCGAAGACCCGGCTGCCCAAGCCGCAGTGGCTGAAGCGATCATCACCGTCGATTCGCTGAAGTTGGTGTTGATGCGCAACTACGCAAACCTGACGGCCCTGGCCGCAGCCGGCGAATACCCGGATGTAGAAACGCGCTTGCTGTATCGCTATCAGTCTTCCCACGTGACCAATGTTTGCGCTGATCGAGTAAGTGATCTGCTGCGCTGCATGGCTGCCTCGGGCTTGTACAACACCAATCCGGTGGCACGTTTCTTCCGGGATCTGCACCAGGCCCGCGGGCACATTGCCAATAACGAAGCGGCCTACCGTCGCAGTTACGGGCTGGTACAGCTGGGCCTGCCTAACGCAGACCCATTTGTTTGATAACCGGCGTTGATTGAATAGTGCCCACGGTGCTCGCGCGAGCACCGTGGGCCGTTCCGTTAGCACCCATTCTGACCTCAGCGGATGGCATAACAATAATGACAGCTCACGTTCAGTCTCAGTCCAGCTATGACGTTATCGTGGTCGGCTCCGGAGCCGGGGCCATGACCTCGGCCCTATTTGCCGCCGATCAGGGCCTTTCGGTGTTGATCGTCGAAAAAAGCGACAAGTATGGCGGTACCTCGGCGATTTCTGGTGGTGGTATCTGGATCCCGAACAACCATTACTTCGCCGCTATTGGCGGGCGGGACAGTGCTGAGCTGTCGATGCAATACCTCAAGGCTGCCACCGGCGAACATGGCGATCCAGTGCGCTTGCAGGCGTACCTGGACAACGCCGCGCCGATGATTAAAAAGCTCACCCAAAACAGCCGTGTGCGTTATGCCGTGGCCGATAAATACCCGGATTACTACCCGCAACTGCCGGGCGCGCTCGCCGGTGGTCGTACCCTCGATCCAGAACTGTTCGATACCAGCCTGCTGGCTGAAGAATTGCCCAACCTGCGTAAACCTTCGCCTTCGACCTTGCTCATGGGGCGCATTGCCTGGACTGCCCGCGACGCGCACAAGGCGATGGCCCGCAACTTTGGCTGGCAATTGCTGATTTTCAAGTTGATGGCCCGCTACAAGCTGGACTTCAAATGGCGCCGCAAAAGCAAATACGACCGCCGCGCAGCGCTCGGCAGCTCACTGGTCGCCTCCTTGCGCCGCTCCTTGATGGACCGCAATGTGCCGCTGTGGCTCAACACCGACTTCCAGGACGTGTTGCTGGACGGCGACCGTGTCTGCGGGATTAAAGTGGCCACGGGTGGCAAGGTACTTGAGCTCAAGGCGCGGCGCGGGGTGATTTTTGGCTCCGGCGGCTTTGAGCAGAATCAGACCTTGCGTGAAAAATTCCTGCCACAACCGACCCGTGCCGGTTGGAGTGCCACGCCACCGGGTAACAACACCGGGGCCGCGCTAGAGGCCGGGCTCAATATCGGTGCGGCAACTTCGCTGATGGACTGGGCGTGGTGGGCGCCGACCATTGCCGTACCCGGCGAAGAGAAGCCGCGTGGTGTATTTGCCGAGCGGGCGTTCCCAGGCGCCATTGTGGTCAACAGCCAGGGCCAGCGGTTTGTGAATGAGGCCGCGCCGTACCTTGAATTTGTCGATGCCATGTACAAGGACCACCAGAAAACCGGTGGTTCAGTGCCGTCGTGGGTGATCTTCGATGGGCATTTCCGCTTCCATTACGCGATGGGTCCGTTGATGCCGGCTCAAGTGGTACCCGATAGCCGTCTGCGCAAAGAGTGGCTTAATACGGTGTACTGGAAAGCCGACAGCCTTGATGCACTGGCCGCACAAATCGGTGTGGACGCAGCAGGGCTCAACAGCACCGTGAACAAGGTCAATGACTACGCGCAAACCGGCGTCGATCTCGACTTTGATCGGGGTGGCAACGTGTTTGATCGTTACTACGGCGACAGCAATATCAAGCCCAATCCGTGCCTGGCTCCGTTGCGCAAAGGCCCGTATTACGCGATGCGTCTGGATGCCGGTGACATTGGCACCAAGGGCGGATTGTTGACCAACCAGCATGCCCAAGTGGTACGCGAAGACGGTCAGCCGATTGCGGGTCTGTATGCCATTGGTAACTGCTCGTCTTCGGTAATGGGCACCAGTTACCCCGGTGCTGGTGGCACATTGGGCCCAGCGATGACCTTCGGTTACGTCGCTGCCAACCACATCGTGACTCAAGCGCCGGTGACCGCTGATGTAAAGCGTGAGGCAGTGCTATGAGCCAGGCCCGCCACGTCGCCAACAGCAACACCCAGATTCTGTCGCCTTTGCGTGAGGATCAACTCGGCGGCCGGGCCTGGAGCGACACCTGCGATGTTCTGGTGATCGGCTGGGGTGCGGCGGGCGCTTGCGCGGCCCTTGAAGCGCGCAGCCACGGCGCGCAGGTGATCGTAGCCGACCGCTTTGTCGGCGGCGGTGCCAGCGCTAAAAGCGGCGGCGTGGTGTATGCCGGAGGCGGCACCCGGCAACAGCAGGACGCCGGGTTTAGCGACAGTCCGCAAGCGATGTTTGATTACCTTAAACATGAAACCCAGGGTGTTGTCAGTGACGACACCCTGCGCAAGTTCTGCGCCGACAGCGTCAACAACCTGAGCTGGCTCGAAGGCCATGGTGCGCAGTACGCCCACAGTGTGCCGCCGGGTGGCAAAACGTCTTATCCGTCCGATGGCTACTTCTTGTATTACTCGGGCAATGAACTGGTGCCGTCTCATGCCGGTGATCAACCACCGGTACCGCGTGGCCATCGCACCGTGGGCAAGGGCCAGTGCGGCGCAGTGCTTTATGGTCACTTGAAAGACGCCTGCCTGCGCGCCGGGGTGCAACCCTTGCTGCAGTCGGCTGCGCGGCGACTGGTGGTCGACGCCAGTGGCCAGGTCATCGGTGCCGAACTCTGGAGCTTGCCTGCGGGCAGCCGCGAGGCGCATGTGCACGCGCGCCTGGCCGCACGGGCCGAGCGCCTGCAAAACTTTGCACCTGGCTATTGTGATCGGCTGCGGCAAAAAATCAGCCAGCTGGAGCAAGCGCACGCTCAGCCAATTCTGGTACGGGCGCGACGCGGGGTAATCCTCAGTACCGGTGGTTTTATCTTCAATCGCGAATTGATCCGTGACCAAGCGCCTAAATTTCGCCGTAACTTCAAGGTCGGTGCCACCGGCTGTGATGGCAGCGGTTTGCGTCTGGGCCAGTCGGTTGGGGCCCAAAGCGAGCGCTTGAGCCGAGTGTCTGCCTGGCGCTTTATCAACCCGCCGTTTTGCTGGCCCAAAGGGATTGTGGTCAACACCGATGGCCAGCGTTTCTGCAACGAAGAAGTATACGGCGCAACCCTCGGTCAACCGCTGTGCGAAGAGCAGGGCGGCAAGGCCTGGCTGGTGCTGGATGCGCGCTTGCGCAAGCAGGCGATTCGTCAGGCGCTGTTCGGTGGCTATTGGTGGTTCCAGAGCGTACCGGCGCTGGCGCTGATGCTGCTCAAGGTGCGCAAGGGGCAAACCCCAGACCAGTTGGCGATTGCTTGCGGCATGCAGCCCACCGAACTGAGAGGCGCCCTGCAAGCCTACAACGCCGGTGCTCGCGGTACGGCGCCGGACGCCTTTGGCAAATCTGAAGGCAGCCGGCAAGTCCTGGATCAAGGGCCGTTTTATGCTTGCGACATTGGTGTTGGCAATCCGATTTTTCCGCTGGGAGCGCTGACGCTTGGCGGGCTCAAGGTGGATGAACACAGCGGCGCAGTACTCGACGATGACGGCCAGCCGATTGGCGGGCTGTTCAGTGCCGGGCGTACAGCCATTGGTGTCGCTTCACACCTGTATATCAGTGGTCTGTCGCTGGCCGATTGTGTGTTCTCCGGGCGGCGTGCCGGACGTGCCGTCAGTGCCGAGATTCAATCTACCTCTCAAAGTCTGGCCCTTGAGCCTCAATAAAAGGACAACAGCATGAGTGCACGCGTAGCAGGAAAAGTAGCCTTGATCACCGGTGGCGCCAGTGGTGTTGGGCGCGCCAGTGCCTTGCTGCTGGCCCGTGAAGGCGCCCGCGTCGTGATCAGCGACATTGATGTTGCCGCCGGGCTGGCCCTGGCCGAAGAGATCGGCCCTCAAGCACTGTTTATTGAGCATGATGCAGGCAGCGAATCTGACTGGGCGCGGGTCATTGAGACCATTCGCCAGCGTCATGGACGCCTGGACATCGTGTTTAACAACGCCGGCATTTTAATCAAGGGCACCATTGAAGACGCCGACTTCGCCGATTGGCAGCGCGTGCAACGGGTTAACTCCGACAGCGTATTCCTTGGCTGTCGCGCCGCTATCAGCCTGATGAAAGAGGGTGAGGGCGGCTCGATTATCAACATGTCATCGATTGCCGGCGTTGCCGGGCGCGATGACTACGCCGCCTACAGTGCCTCAAAAGGCGCCGTAGCGGCATTGACGCGCTCGGTGGCGGTGCTGTGCCGCCGGCGCAAATACCGGATCCGCTGCAACTCTTTGCACCCGGACGGCATCCTTACCCCTATGACCACTTCGACCCTGCCGCCGGGCCTGGACCCCCAGAGCCTGACCATCGACGCCGACCCAATGGGACGCATGTGCTTGCCCGAAGACGTGGCCGCCAGCGTCCTGTTCCTGGCCAGTGATGAATCACGGGCCATCAGCGGCATCGAACTGCGGATCGACAGTGGTCAGTTTGTCATGAGTATTTGATATGAACGCACCGGCTTATTTTTCCCTGCGTGTGGCGCAGATCGTCACTGAAACCGCGGACTCCAGATCGCTGGTGTTCGAGGTTCCCGCGGCATTGCGTGAGCAATTTGTTTATAAGCCCGGTCAGTTCCTGACCTTGCGCGTGCCCTTCGAGGGTGGGTGGTTGCCGCGTTGCTATTCGTTGTCCAGCACCCCGCTGGAAAACGAGCCGCTGCGCGTTACGATCAAGCAAGTACGCGACGGTCGGGCCTCTAACTGGCTGTGTCAGCAGTTGCGCGAGGGCGATCAGATTGAGGTGCTGGCGCCGGCCGGGGTATTCGTACCCCGGCACTTTGACGATGACTTCGTGCTGTTTGGTGGCGGCAGCGGCGTAACGCCGGTGCTGTCGATCCTGCGCTCTGCATTGATCGCCGGTACGGGTCGTATCTTGCTGATTTACGCCAACCGCGATGAGGCGTCGGTGATCTTTGCCGGTGAACTCAAAGCGTTGGCCAGCGCCTACCCGCAGCGCCTGCAAATCATTCACTGGCTGGACTCGGTGCAAGGGATTCCGGCGGTTGAGCAACTGGCGCAATTGGCGCGGCCGTTTGTTCAGGCCCAGGCGTTTATCTGTGGCCCTGGGCCGTTTATGGACGCATCGGTCAGCGCGCTGCAACACATCGGCATGGCGCACTCGCGCATCCACGTCGAGCGTTTTGTCTCGTTGCCCGAAGAGGGCAGCGTGGCGGCGCCAGCGCCGGTCGACACCGATGTCATTGGCAGTCAGCTTTCGGTGCGCCTGGATGGTGAAGAGTTCGAGGTGCCCTGCGCCGAAGGCGAAACCGTGCTCAATGCGATGCTGCGCGCCGGCCTGAAACCGCCTAGCTCATGCCTGGTGGGCTCTTGTGCCACCTGCATGTGTACCGTGGAACGGGGCAGTGTCGACATGCTGCGCAACGATGCCCTTGATCAGCAAGAACTGAATGACGGCTGGGTGCTGGCGTGCCAATCGGTGCCCAACAGTGAACACCTGCGCGTGCGCTTTCCCGAATAATCAGCCAGACGAGTGACCGATGACTTCCAGCCTGCAAGCAACCCCCCGCGAGGCCCTGAACCTGCCTCGCTCGATCCCTGAGCTGCTGCTCAGCGCCGCGCAGCAACATGCCGGGCGTACTGCCATCGAAGAAAACGGCACACTTACTGATTACCGCGACCTGCCGCGCCTGGCACTGGACGTGACCCGCAGCCTGATGGCTCAGGGTATTGGCAAAGGCGACCGGGTGGCAATCTGGGCGCCCAATGGCCGTGACTGGATCATCGCGGCCCTGGGTATCCATTGTGCGGGCGCGGTGATGGTGCCGATCAACACCCGAATGAAGGGCTCCGAGGCTGCGGATATTCTGCTGCGCAGCGGCACGCGGCTGTTGTTTATCCAGCCGATTTTTCTCGGTACCGATTACCTGGCCTTGCTGGCCCCGCACCGTCCGGCCGGCCTTGAGCACTTGGTTGTCCTGGGCGAAAACCGGGTGGCCAGCGCGCAAGACATGGGCTGGGGTGAGTTTCTGGCCTTGGGGGCGACCGTCAGCGAGTCCCGTGCCCAGGCGCGTGCCGCGAGTATCGAAGCGGCTGACCTGAGTGACTTGTTGTTTACCTCCGGCACCACCGGCAAGCCCAAAGGCGTGATGAGTGCCCATGGGCAAAACATCCGCGCCTTTAGCGAATACGTACAGGTGATTGGCTTGCAAGCCGGTGACCGCTACCTGGTGATCAACCCGTTTTTCCATGCCTTTGGCTACAAGGCCGGGTGGCTGACGTGCCTGCTGGCGGGTGCCACGATCCTGCCGCACCCGGTGTTCGACGCCGAAGCAGTGTTCCAGCGCATCGCCGCTGAACGGATCAACGTTCTGCCAGGCCCGCCGACCTTGTACCTGTCGATGTTGGCGCACCCCAAACTGGCCGAAACCGACCTGTCGAGCCTGCGCATTGCGGTCACTGGGGCGGCGACCATCCCGCCGATTTTGATCGAACGTATGCGCCGCGAGCTGGGGTTTTCGGTGGTCACTACCGCTTATGGCCTGACCGAGTGTGGCGGGTTGGCAACGATTTGCGACCCGGCCGATCCAGCTACTGTCATCGCCGGAACCAGTGGCCGAGCGATCCCAGGCACTGAAGTCAGCATTCGCGACCCGCAGAATCAGTCGTTACCGGCGGGCAGCACCGGCGAAATCTGCCTGCGTGGTTTCCACGTGATGCAGGGCTACTTCGAGGACCCCAAAGCCACTGCTGAAACAATCGACAGTGAGGGCTGGTTACACACTGGCGACATTGGCGAGCTGGACGCGGCGGGGAACCTGCGGATCACCGATCGGCTGAAAGACATGTTCATCGTTGGCGGGTTCAACTGCTACCCGGCGGAGATCGAAGCAGGGTTGATCGAACATCCGGCGATTGCCCAAGTGGCGGTGATTGGCGTGCCGGATGAACGCATGGGCGAGGTGGGCTGTGCCTGCGTAGTCTTGCGCCACGACCAGCAACTGGATGAGTCGGGTCTGATTCAGTGGGCTCGCGAGCACATGGCCAACTACAAAGTACCGAGAATGGTGCGGTTTTATGAAGCGCTGCCGGTGAATGCGTCGAATAAAGTGGCGAAGAACGAGTTGCGGGCGGGGATTGTGTAACTGGCCCACACCAACCCTTACCCGGAGGGTGAGGGTTGGTGTGGGGCCAAGCCATTTGTAATGCCGCGCATGCTCTTGAGAGCTTCGCGATGTTTCTGACCGGACCCAAAAGATCGCAACCTTTGTGCCTCATCAGCGGCTACGTAATGCCGTTTGCCAAAAGTGCCACGCTGTAAGAGCGAAACCTGTATTTCAGTTGGATAGACAGGTTGGATATGTACTCGGCGGGCCAGTTATCCCCCTGTGCTTTCCTTGATTTAATGCCCCTCAAACTTCGCCGGGCGTTTCTCAATGAACGCCTGCATGCCTTCCTTTTGATCTCGCGATGCAAACAACAACGCATTGGCCTTGCGCTCCAGCGCCAAGCCAGTCTCCAGCGGCGCGTCCACACCCGCCAATATCACTTCCTTGATTTGCTCGGCTGCCAGCGGCGGCATGGCGGCGATCAGCTTGGCCATTTCCAGCGCATGGGTTTGCACTCGCTCGTCGTCGACCACGTCACTGATCAACCCTGCAACCCACGCTTCTTCAGCCGTGATCGGCTGGCCGGTCAGGGCCATACGCATGGCCTTGGCCTTGCCCACGGCGCGCACCAGGCGCTGGGTGCCACCAATGCCAGGCATGATGCCGATACGAATTTCCGGCTGGCAAAACTTTGCACTGCGCCCGGCAACAATAATGTCGGCCAGCATCGCTAGCTCACAGCCACCGCCATAGGCATAACCACATACAGCCGCAATTACCGGCTTCGGGCAATGTTGAATCGGTGCCCAGACCCGCTCGGTGTGGCGCTGGTAGATGTCGATCGGGCCAACGCCGGCCATGCTGTTGATGTCGCCGCCAGCCGCAAACACTTTGTCCCCGCCGGTGAGCAGGATGCAGCGCACTTCCGGGTTTTCAGCCAACTCTATGAAATAACGCGACAACAGCGCTTGGAGCTCAAGGCTCAAGGCGTTGGTGGCCTGGGGCCGATTAAGGCGCAGCAAGGCCACGCCCGGGGTCGGGAATTCAAGTAATACCGGCGCGGCAGATGGGTCTGGCATGGGGTTCCTCTCAGGCAGATGCTGTCAGCACAGCGTGCGCTGGATTGTTGCGTTCGCACGGTAGCGCTTCATCGTCCATTCAGACGACGAGCCGCCCAGGGATTGCCCCTAGAGTGGCTCCATCAGAAGAAAAGGAGCGCGTCATGGGCCAACTTTCAGGGCTGGACTACAGCGGTAAAGTGGTGCTGGTCACCGGCGGTACCAAAGGTATAGGTGCAGGTATTGCCCGCAGCTTTCTTGAGGCCGGGGCACGGGTGGTCGTGTGCGGCCGAACCGCTCCCGAGGCATTGCCCGAGGCGGGTTCGGCGCAGGCGATTTTCATGGCCGCCGATGTGCGTGACCTGGAGTCGCTCAAGGCCCTGTTCGACAGTATTCGCGCTGACTTCGGTCGTCTCGATGTGGTCATCAACAATGCCGGTGGCAGCCCAGCCGCCGATGCTGGCAGCGCTTCGCCACGTTTTCACGAAGGCATCATTCGGCTCAACCTCATTGCTCCCTTGAACGTTGCGCAACAGGCCAATGCGCTGATGCAGCAACAGGTCGAGGGCGGCTGCATTGTGTTTATCGGCAGCATCAGTGCCTTGCGCGCCTCGCCGGGTACGGCGGCCTATGGCGCGGCCAAGGCTGGGGTGTTGGCGCTGGTGCAATCGCTGGCGGTGGAGTGGGCGCCCAAGGTGCGTGTGGTCGCGGTCAGTCCGGGACTGGTGCGCACCGAGCAATCGCACCTGCATTACGGCGACGAACAAGGCATTGCAGCTGTCAGCGCCGGAATTCCGGCAGGGCGCATGGCGCTGCCTGAGGACATTGGCAACGCTTGTCTGTTTATCGCTTCGCCAATGGCCGGCTATGCCAGCGGCTGCAATTTGTTGTTGCACGGTGGCGGTGAACGCCCGGCATTTCTGGGTGCGGCGCAAAGCGCTGCGCACTGATCGACCTTCAGCGGCGACCAATGGGTTGCTGCTCTCAACACGCAGGAGACGAACTTGGCTGATTCTCAATTGCTAACCGACGTGCGCGCCCTGGTGGGGCGTGAATATGGTCGCGTATACGCCTGGGACGAAGTCAACGCCCCAATGATTCGCCAATGGTGCGAAATCATGGGCGTGGACAATCCGCTCTACACCGATCCCGCCTTTGCCGCAGGTAGCGTGCATGACGGTCTGGTGGCGCCACCGGCAATGCTGCAGGTGTGGTGCATGGAAGGGTTTCACGCGAACAACTATCCACCAGGCTCGACCACCGAAAACCCGTACGAGGTACTCAAGCTGATTGAGGGCTACGGCTATCCGTCAGTGGTCGCGGTCAACTCCGAATTGACCTTCAATCGCAACCTGCGTCCCGGTGAAAAGCTGTACTACACCACGCGTCTGGACTCTGTTGGTGACGAGAAAACCACCGGCCTCGGCACGGGTTTCTTCGTCACTCTGGTGATGAACTATTTCGTTGAGCACAAGAGCGGCGACGAGGCCGTGGGCCAGTTGTTGTTCCGTGTGTTCAAGTTTCGCCCGGCCAATAACCACACCGCCGAAGCTGCACCGGCCAAGGTTGAAACCGCTGCGGTTGCCGCGGTCAAGCGTCCGAAGCCGGGCATGAGCGATGACACCCGCTTCTTCTGGGAAGGTTGTGATGCCGGCAAGCTGCTGATTCAACGCTGCACGCAATGCCAGACCCTGCGTCATCCGCCTGCGCCAGTGTGCATCGAATGCCACTCGTTCGATTGGGACAGCGTTGAGGCCAGTGGTCGCGCCAGTCTGTATTCGTTCGTGATCATGCATTACCCCGAAGTGGCACCGTTCGACCATCCCAACCCGATCGGCCTGATCGAGCTGGAAGAGGGCGTACGTCTGGTTGCCGGGCTAGTGGGCGCCACGCGTGATGAACTGCGCATCGGTCAGCCCTTGCAGTTGGAATTCCAGACGTTTGACGGCGAGTTGAGCTTGCCGTTGTTCCGGCCTGCAGCCGAGTAAGGGGGCAGCATGGACTTTGAATTTAGCGAAGACCAGAGCGCCATCGCCGAAATGGCCGGCAGCGTGTTTGCCGACTATTGCACCGATGACCGCCTGCGGCAGTTCGACACCAGCGACCAGGCTTACATGGAACCGCTGTGGAAACTGTGCGTGGAAACCGGTCTGCAAGCGCTGGCCATCCCGGAAGCTCAGGGCGGCAGCGGTCTGGGCATGACCGAGCTGATGCAAGTGCTGGAAGCACAGGGCAGGGCGCTGGGGCAGGTGCCGTTATGGCGCCATCAACTGGCGGCAGCCACGTTGGCACATTTTGCCGCGCCGTCGTTGCAGGGCTGGGCCAGTGAGGCCGCAGCAGGCCGGGCGCTGTTGAGCCTGGACTTGAGCGGTGTCAGCAACGCTCACGGGATTGAACTACAGGCCCAGGCGGCAGACGGCGGATGGCGCCTCAGCGGCCGGGTTGGTGCCTTGGCGCTGGCCGAGCAATCGCAGGCGGCGTTGCTGCTGGTGACGGTTGAAGGGCAAGCGCGTCTGGCACTGGTCGAACTCGCCAATAAGGCGATCAAGCATGTGCCAGGGCAGATGACTCACGGCGAAGCGATCGCTGATTTAAGTATCGACAATCTGCTGATCAGTGCCGAACACGTGCTCCCGGTGGCGGCCCTTGAGTGGTTGGAACCGCGCAGCATTGCGGCCTTGTCGGCGCTGCAACTGGGCGTCAGCTGCGAACAGATTCGACGCACCGTGGAATACGTTTCCGAGCGTCGTCAGTTCGAGCGCAGCATCGGCAGCTTTCAGGCCGTGCAGATGAGCATGGCCAATGCCCATATTGCCCTCGAAGCCTTGCGCAGCAGCCTGTGGCAGTTGTGCTACCGCCTGGATGCCGGCTTGCCCGCGCCGTCCGAAGCGTTGGCCACCGCTTGGCAGGCCTGTGAAGCGGGCCATCTGATTGGGCATAACGCCCAGCACGTACACGGCGGCATTGGCGTCGACCTGACGTATCCGATGCATCGCTTTCTCTACTGGAGCCGCGCCTTGGGCTGTGCCCTCGGTGGTTCGGCAGCAAGCCTTGAACGCCTCGGCGATTGGCTGAGCCATAACGACAAGCTGGGATGGAAATATGACCTCGAAGAACACCAAGCGCTTTGACGACGTGCGCCCCGGCGAAACCCTGCCGGAGCTGGCGATCCCGATCACCGTGGGCCTGGTCACTGGCGGCTCGATTGCGACCCGCGATTACTTCCCGGGTCACCATGATCTGAACGCTGCCCAGGCCCTCGGCTCGCCGCACATTTTCATGAACATCCTCACCACCAACGGGTTGGTGCAACGGTATGTCGAAGACTGGGCGGGGCCTGAAGCGCGTTTCGCATCGCTGAAGATCAAGCTCGGCGCGCCGAACTATCCCGGCGACTGCATGACCTTCAATGGCGCGGTCACCGGCCAGGATGTTGCCACCCGCACGGTGGAAATAACCCTCAGCGGCAAAAATTCGATGGGCAACCACGTGACCGGTACGGTCGCGCTGGTTCTGCCCTGATAGCGGGAGACAGCACACATGACGCAATCGTCACTCTCCGGTAGTGCCGCCATTGTTGGCCTGGGCGCGACCGAATTTTCGAAAAACTCCGGGCGCACCGAACTGCGCCTGGCACTGGAAGCAACGCTTGCAGCGCTGAAAGACGCGGGTATCGACCCGTCTGAAGTCGAAGGCTTCAGCTCATATTCCGTGGACAAGGTCCCGGAGTATGAAATCGCCCGTTTGCTGGGCTGCAAAGACGTCAAGTTCTTCTCTCAGGTGCCCCACGGTGGTGGCGCGGCCTGTGCGCCGATCATGCATGCGGCGATGGCCGTAGCAACCGGCGTGGCCAAAGTGGTGGTGGTGTACCGCGCCATGAACGAGCGTTCGTGGTATCGCTTCGGCAGCGGCAGTTATGGCTTTGCCTCGACGCCGATTTTCGAAAACGTCAACTACGGCTGGTACATGCCTCACGGTCTGCATACCCCGGCGTCCTGGGTCGGCATGTTCGCCCAGCGCTATATGCACACCTACGGTGCCACCTCCGAAGACTTCGGGCGTGTTGCCGTGGCCGTGCGTGATTTTGCGGCGACCAACCCGGCGGCGTTTTTCTACGGCAAGCCGATCACCCTCGAAGAGCACCAGGCTTCACGCTGGATCTGCGAGCCTCTGCACTTGCTCGATTGCTGCCAGGAGTCTGATGGTGCGGTGGCGATGGTGATTACCTCGGCCGAACGCGCCAAGGACTTGCGTCAGAAGCCGGTAGTGATCAAGGCCGGCTCGCAAGGGATTACCTCGGGTCAGCAAATCATGACCTCGTTCTACCGCGATGACATTACCGGTCTGCCGGAAATGGGCGTGGTCGCCAAAGAGCTGTATCGCCAATCGGGTCTTGGCCCGGACGCACTGCAAACCGCGGTTATTTATGACCATTTCACCCCGTTTGTACTGCCACAACTCGAAGAGTTTGGTCTGTGCGAGCGCGGTGAGGCCAAGGAGTTTATCCGTGCCGGGCATCACGCTCGCGGCGGCAAGTTCCCGATCAACACCCATGGCGGGCAATTGGGCGAGGCTTATATCCACGGCATGAACGGCGTGGCGGAAGCGGTACGTCAGGTGCGCGGCAGTGCGGTTAACCAGGTTGATAACGTGGAAAACGTGTTGGTGACTGCTGGCACCGGCGTTCCTACCAGCGGCTTGATTCTGGGTACAGCCTAAGGCTAAGGAGCTTTCATGTTCGTCGACCTCACTCCCGAACAACACGCCCTGCGCCACAAGGTGCGGGACTATTTCCAAAACCTGATGACCCCGCAGCTGCGTGAACAATTGCGCGGCAAAGAGGGCGGCGAACTCTATCGCGACACCATCCGCCAGATGGGCCGCGATGGCTGGCTGGCCGTGGGCTGGCCCAAGGAGCACGGCGGCCAGGGCTACGGCCCGACTGAGCAATTTATCTTCTTTGAAGAAGCCAACATCGCCGGTGCGCCGCTGCCGTTTGTAACTATCAGTACGGTGGGTCCGGCACTGATGGCGCACGGTACAGAGGAGCAAAAGGCCAAGTTTTTGCCGGGCATTGCGGCAGGCGAAATCATCTTCGCCATCGGTTATTCCGAGCAGGATGCCGGCAGCGACCTGGCGGTACTGAAAACCACCGCCCGAGTTGAAAGCGATCACTTCGTGGTCAACGGCAGCAAGCTTTGGACCTCGGGTGCCGAGTCAGCGGATTACATCTGGCTGGCGGCGCGTACCGACCCAGAGCGGCCACGGCACAAGGGTGTGTCGATCCTGATTCTCGACACCCAGGCTGAAGGCTTTTCGACCACGGTGATTCCGACCACCAGCAACCCGACTGCGGCCACTTATTACGACAACGTAAAAGTGCCCAACAGCATGTTGGTGGGCGAGTTGCACGGCGGCTGGAAACTGATCACCGCGCAACTCAACCACGAACGCCTGGGCTTGGGCGCTTGGTCGGACAAAGTCGTCGGGCTGTTTCGCCGGGTGCTGATGTGGGCTCGCGAGGCGGATGAAAGCGGCGCTCGTGCCACCGACAAAGCCTGGGTGCGCGCCGGTCTGGCGCAGTGCTACGCACGACTGGAAGCGATGCGCCTGATCAACCTGCGCATCGCCGCCGACCTTGAGCGCGAGCGCATGGACGTGGCGCTGGCTTCCACCACCAAAGTCTACGGCTCTGAGTCGGCGATTGAGATCTTGCGCGTGTTGAGCAACATCGTGGGCGCCAATGGCCTGGTGCGCGGCGGCTCGGCGGCATCGTTGCTGCAAGGCGATCTGGAGTACGAAGTGCGTGCCTCGGTGACATTGACCTTTGGCGGCGGCACTAACGAGATTCAGCGCGAGCTGATTGCCCAGTTTGGTTTGGGCATGCCCCGTACCCAGCGCTAACACGAACGATTCTGAACCCTGTGGGAGCGGGCCTGCCCGCGATGCAGATGACGCGGTGTCACCGTCTCATCGCGGGCAGGCCCGCTCCCACACGAGACCGGTTTTAACCTTTCTACAGGTGCAGCACATGAGCGCGATTGACCAGTTCAGAGAGCAAACCCGCAGTTGGCTCGAGGCAAATTGCCCGCCGTCGCAGCGCAAGGCCATCCCGGAAGGTGAGTTGGTCTGGGGCGCTAATGACGTTGAGTTTCCGAATGCAGACGCCCAACTGTGGTTTGAGCGCATGCGTGACAAAGGCTGGTTTTGCCCGGACTGGCCGCTGGAGTACGGCGGTGCTGGCCTGAGCGCGGAATACAACGCGGTGCTCGAAAGCGAACTGCGTCGCCTTAAATGCCGTCCGCCGCAAATCAACCTGGGCATCTGGATGCTCGGCCCGGTACTGCTGGAGTTTGGTACCGAAGAACAGAAAAAAGCCTTGCTGACCCCTATGACCCGAGGCGAGGTGCGCTGGTGCCAGGGCTTCTCCGAGCCGAATGCCGGTTCCGACCTGGCCAGCCTGAAAACCTCGGCGCGCGATGAAGGCGATCACTTTGTGGTCGATGGCAGCAAGATCTGGACCTCTTACGGCGATAAGTCGGACTGGATGTATGCGTTGGTACGCACTGACGCCAAGGCCAGTAAGCATGCAGGCATCAGCCTGATCGTGCTCGACATGAAAAGCCCAGGCGTCAGCGTTGCACCGATCGACTTGATCAGCGGTAAATCAGCGTTTTGCCAAGTTTTTTTCGATGGCGTCAAAGTACCGAAAAGCCAGCTTGTCGGCCCGCTGCATGGTGGCTGGAACCTGGCCAAGCGTCTGCTGCAACACGAACGCAAGGCCATGTCCAAATTTGGCGACTTCAGCTTGCCGACGCATTTTCATCTATTGCCACTGGTTGACGAGTACTTGCCCGAGCCGGTCGGCACCAGTGAGTCAGCGCTGGTGGCCCGAGCCGTCGCTTGTGCGATGAACGAGCAAGCCTACAACCTGACTGTGCAACGCATGGGCGAAGAAGCCCGCGCCGGTCAGGACGTCAGCGGGCTGATGTCGATCATGAAGCTGGTGCACACCGAACAGGAGCGGGACAAGTTCGAAGTGCTGCTGGATGTCATGGGTTATCACGCCCTGGGCTGGGACAAGGAGGCATTCAGTCCTCAGGAGCAGGCCATCACCCGTGGCTGGCTCAACAGTTTTGCCCTGACGATTTCTGGCGGCGCGTCGGAAATCCAGCTCAATGTCATCGCCAAGCGGGTCCTCGGCCTGCCTGACGTGAAGTAAGGAACCAGACCATGAACCTGCTTTATAGCGAAGAACAACGGCTCTTGGCCGACAGTGCCCGCGAGTTCCTGGCCGCACGCAGCCCGGTGTCTCGCCAACGTGCGCTGCGCGATGAGCGCAACGAGTACGGATTTGACAACACTCTGTGGCAAGACGCGGTGGCGTTGGGCTGGAGCGCGATTCCATTCCCGGAAAACCTCGGAGGCCTGGATTTTGGCTGCATGGGCCTGGGCCCTATTTTTGAATCCATCGGTTGCAACCTCAGTGCTTCGCCACTGCTCTCAAGCGTGGTGCTCAGCGGTTCTTTGCTGCACCTGCAAGGCGACGCGCAGCAACAGGATCACTGGTTGTCGGCCACGATCAGTGGCGAACGGCGCTTGGCCCTGGCGCTGGACGAACGCCCACGCCACAACCCGGCGCAGGTGGCACTGCAAGCCGTGCCAACGGGTAACGGCTACAGCCTGACCGGGCAAAAATATTTTGTGATCGACGGTGTTGGCGCAGATGGTTATCTGGTGGCAGCACGCACAGGCGCAGAGGCAGGTTCGGAGCAGGGTATCAGTCTGTTTCTGGTGCCAGCGGATGCACCGGGCCTGACGGTCAGTGCACTGGCGCTGATCGACTCGCGTAACCATGCACAGGTACGACTGGATCAGGTACACGTCGGGCCTGAGGCGTTGCTGGGTGAAGTCGGATCGGTTTGGCCGGCATTGAGCATGGCCCTGGATCGCGGGCGTGTGTGTCTGGCCGCCGAGATGCTGGGCATGGCCGAAAAACTTTTCGCAATGACCCTCGATTACATCAAGACCCGCGTTCAGTTTGACGTGGTGATTGGCTCCTTTCAGTCCCTGCAACACCGTGCAGCTCAACTGTATGTGGAGTTGGCCCTGGCGCGCAGCACGGTCATGGCTGGATTGGCAGCACTCGACGATACCACTCTGACTGAGGCTGAACGTCAGCGCCTGGTCAGTCTGGCGAAGTGGAAGGCCGGTGAGATGGCAATCAAGGTCGCCAATGAAGCGGTGCAAATGCACGGAGGCATTGGAGTTACCGACGAGCTGGATGTCGGTTTGTTTCTCAAGCGCATTCGAGTCGCCCAGGCCTGCCTCGGGGATGGTGACTACCACTGCGAGCGTTATGCCGCCGTGGCGCACGCTTAAGTCTGTTGTGGACGGTTCGAGTCAGGAGAATAACAAAATGAAGCTTGAACAATGGCAGAGCGCCTGGCAGCAATTGATTGGTGCCGGCTCGCCTTATGAAGTGATCACGCCGCCAGGTGGCGGACAGAAGTATTTTCGTCATACGGCTGAAAGTGTTTGGGCTGCGATTGACAGTGGCCGAGTACATGGCGACCGCGAATTTCTGGTGTGGGAGCAACAGCGCCTCACCTTCAGCCAGTTTTTCGATCAGGTGGATCGACTGGCCGGGCAATTGATCCAGCGCTTTGGCGTGCGTAAGGGCGATCGTGTGGCGATTGCCATGCGCAACCAGCCGGCGTGGCTGGTGGCATTCGCCGCCATCCAGCGTTGCGGCGGTGTGTGCGTGCCGTTGAACAGCTGGGGTCTGCGCGACGAACTGTTCCATGGCTTGCAGGACAGCGGTGCGCGCCTGTTGCTGTGCGACGAGCCGCGTTTGCAATTGCTCGTCAACGACCTGCGCGAACAAGGGTTGGCGACCATCGTCGTGGGCATGGCTGCAGATCAGCCGCTGGATGAGTACTGCCAGCGGCTGGAAAATCTGCTGGCCGAGACGGCACTGACCGTCCCGGCGGTCAAAGTCAGCCTCGATGATCCGGCGATGGTCCTCTACACCTCAGGCACTACCAGCCTGGCCAAAGGCGTGCTGTCAACCCACGGTGCGGTGTGCCAGGCGCTGGTGGCGCTGGAGTTTCAGGGCGCGTTTTGTGCCATGAGCTCACCAGAACGCATCAGCGTGGTGATTAACAGCGGTTTTGCGCCGACCACCTTGATGGCGGTACCACTGTTCCATGTCAGCGGTTTGCATGCGCAATTCTTGCTGGCCCTGCGCAGCGGTCGACGCTTGCTACTGATGTACAAGTGGGACGTGGAAAAAGCCCTCGACCTGATTCGCGACGAGCAGTGCACCCAGTTCAACGGTGCTCCGGTGATGATGCAGCAACTGCTGACCTCGCCACGCTTTGGCACGGCCGACACCAAGAGCCTGTTTGGCCTGGGCCTTGGAGGCGCGGCACCTTCCAGCAGTTTGCTGGCGCACCTGACCCAGCGCAAACCCGAAGCGGTTGGCGGCAGCGGTTATGGCCTGACCGAAAGCAATGGCATCTGCGCGGCGATTGGCGGTGATCAGTTTGTCTACAAACCGGCGTCGGCGGGTTGGCCATTGCCCATCGTTGACGTGCGCATTGGCGATGACCCGAGCCGGCCACTGCCGAGGGGCGTCAGCGGGCTGATCTGGGTGCGCTCGCCGACCTTGATGAGCGGGTATTGGAACCTGCCCGAGGCCAGCGCTCAGACCCTGCGCGATGGTTGGCTCGATACCGGTGATATCGGTCACCTGGATGACGAAGGATTCCTCTACATCACCGACCGCGCCAAAGACTTGATCAACCGCGGCGGTGAAAAAATATCCGCCGCGGAAGTTGAGTCCTGCGCCTGTGAAATGCCAGGTGTGGTTGAGGCAGCAGCCTTCGCAGTACCGGATGACGTGTTGGGTGAAGTGGTGTTTTTGGTGGTGCGTGGCGAGCCCGCCGGTACCCCGGACAGTGAGAGCGTGCGCCGCTTTATTGCTCAGCGCCTGGCGAGTTTCAAAGTCCCGGCGCAGATCCATATTCAGCACACGCCGTTCGTCCGTAACGCTTCGGGCAAGATGCTCAAAGGTTTGCTCAAAGAAGTGTTGGTAACGCCCTGATTAGTCTTAGTGGACGATGTACTCGCCTGTAGATGGCGAAGAATGGACGCATACCCCCAGCAAGCCTTATTCGCGTAGGAGGCAATACATGAAAATAACAAGAACAGGCGTAATGCTCGCAGCCGCCATGGCCGTCAATGTGGTCGCCATCGGCACGGCATCCGCCCAGGTATCGCCCGCAGAAGCGGCAAAACTGGGCAAAGAGCTGACCTGTGTAGGTGCTGAGAAGGCGGGTAACGCGGCGGGCACCATCCCGCCGTATACCGGCAAATACCTGGGTGAAGTGCCAGGCTGGAATCACGTGAAGTTTTCTGGCGACCAACCGGTTGATCCGTATGCTGATGAAAAGCCGATTCTGGTGATTACAGCGCAAAACATGGATCAGTACGCGGATAAACTCACCGAGGGCCAGAAAGCGCTGCTCAAGCGTTATCCGACCACCTACAAAATGAACATCTACCCTGGCCATCGCGATTTCCGCTACCCGGACTACGTGTGTCGCCGGGCCATGAGTAACGCCTTGAATGCCAAACTGGTGGACGATGGCATGGGTGTTGAAGGCTTGGGCCAAGTCCCGTTCCCTATCCCGAAAAGTGGTATGGAACTGCTGTGGAACCACCAGCTTCCGGCGCGCGCCTGGACCGAAGAAAAAACCAGTGACCTGGCTTCGGTACTGCCCAATGGCAGCATTGGTTGGGGCCGCGCTTATGCGCGGGGCCTGTCGCAGGCCAACTCACCGACGGTTGAACCCAAGACTGAAGACAAGGTTCAGGCAATGGGTAACAACACCACGCTGAAGCCGACGCGGGACAATGGCACGATCAGCATTTCCCATGAACCCTACAACTTCCTGACCAACCCGCGTCAGGCCTGGAGCTACAGCCCCTCGACCCGTCGCGTGCGTCAACTGCCAGGTTATGGTTACGATCAGCCGATGATTGGCACCAACGGCACCATGACTGTCGACGAAGACCGTTTGTTCAACGGCTCGCCGGAGCGCTTTAACTGGAAACTGGTGGGCAAGCGTGAAATCTACAGCCCGGCCAATGCCTTTAAAGCCAACGCAGGTACGCTGAAATACGCCGACATCCTGACCCCTAACCATCCCAACCCGGATGTCATGCGCTATGAACTGCGTCGGGTCTGGGTGCTGGAAGCCGACCTCAAGGAAGGCTACCGTCACGTGTACGGCAAGCGTGTAATGTTTGTCGACGAAGACACGTGGAACTCGGTGATGGCGGACAACTACGATGCCCGCGGGCAGTTGTGGAAGCACGCCATGATCAACTACTACTACCACCCGGACATGAGTGGTTGGCAGGCGGGTTCACAGTTCTTCATGGACTTGAACTCGGGTCAATACACCGGCTACGGCATGACCAACGAAGCCAAAAAAGGCCCGATTCTGAACGAAGGCAAATTCCAGCCGGATGAATACACCGCAGATGCTGCGCGGGCGAAGGGGCGTTAAGAGAGACGCTACAAGCTACAAGTTGTTAACTGCAAGTTAAGCCAAAAGCCCTGTCGTTTATCAGCGACGGGGCTTTTTGGTTGTTGGGGTGTGGGTATTAGATTTTCATATCAACGCCAGGAGGCGTTGAGCCAACGCCTCGGCGGTTGCTTGCGAGTCGATATTGGCGAAACCCAGCAGCAACCCGGGTGCTGCTGGGCTGCGTGGGCTCCAGTCACTCAGGGCTTCGGCGAACAGGCCCGCGTGGCGCAATCGTTCGACCAGCAAGGTGTCTGACGGTTGACCATTCAGACGCAGGATCAGGTGCATGCCGCCGGGGTTGGCATCAATTTCGACGCGCTCGCCCAGAACGTTTTTCAGGCCGCGTACGGTCAGTGCCCGACGTTCGCCAAGCAGCTTGCGCATACGCTGTATGTGTCGCGCAAAATGGCCCTCGGCCATAAAGGTGGCAACGATGCTTTGTGTCAGGGCTGGGCAACCGCCCTGTAGCCTCTGGCTGGTGAGTTGAAAGCGCTCGATCTGAGCTTCGGGCACCACCAGATATGCCAGGCGAATCCCCGGAAACAGCACCTTGCTGAAGGTGCCGCAATACAGCACCCGACCATCGCGATCCAGGCTTTTGAGTGCAGGCAGTGGGCGGCTGATGTAGCGGTATTCGCCGTCATAATCGTCCTCGACGATCCAAGCTTGCTGCCGGCTGGCCCACTCAAGCAGTTCCAGTCGGCGCGGCAGCGATAACGACACGCACAACGGGCTCTGATGAGCTGGGGTGATCACGGCGGCTCGGGCGTTACTGGCATCGTGCAGACCCTGCGATACATGCATCCCGTCTTGGTCGACGGATACTGGCACGGTTTCGATCTGCAGATGCTCCAGCAATTGGCGTGTCGGCGGGTAGCCGGGGTCTTCTATCAATACCCGGTCGTGTGGTTTGAGCAACGCATGGGCGATGAGCCCCAGTGTGTCGCGGTAGCCCGAGGTGACGAGCACTTGAGCCGGCGAGCAGCTGATGCCACGTGCAACTTGCAGGTAACTGGCAATTGCGCTGCGCAAGGCCGCCGAGCCATAGGCCGAAGGAATTGTCATGTCCAGTACGCTGGTACTGCGTACGCAGCGTGCGCCAATTTGCGCCCATATTTTTCGCGGGAAAGCGTCCAGCGCTGGCACACCCATTTGAAAGGGCAGCAGCGCAGGCGGCTGCCCGATGGTGGGGTTGACCTGTGATCGGCTGGTAGGGGTTGCCGGGTCAGCGCTGGTTTGGCTGTCGATACCCGGCGCCACGAGGGTGCCAGCTTGACCACGCGCCTGAAAGTAGCCTTGCGATACCAGCAGTGAATACGCTGAATCGATGGTGCCGCGTGCCAGCCCCAGCTCTTTGGCCAAGGACCGGGCCGCGGGGACTCTATCACCGGGCTTGAGCGCGCCACTGGCAATCGCGTCGCGAAAGCGCCAATAGAGCTGGCGGTAGATGGGTTCGCTGGAAGCGGGATCAAGAGGCGAAATACGCGGGGCAGGGCTAATCATGGTCTACACATAAAGTTGATTCATGGCTCTTTTATCATAGTCCAAGAGCCAGCACTATGGTCTCACTTAAACGCCTACCAAGGACCCGACATGAGCAAGCGTATTGATTATTCCAAAGCATCGCCTGAAGGCTACAAAGCGTTCGGTGGTGTGTATGTAGCGGTGCAAAACAGTGGTCTGCCCAAGGCCTTGATTGATCTCGTTTACCTGCGCGTGTCGCAAATCAATGGCTGCGCTTATTGCATCGACATGCATTCGCGTGACCTGCTCAAGCAAGGTCTGGCGGTCGAAAAGTTGGTGCTGGTGCCGGTGTGGCATGACGCGGGTGAGGTGTTCAGTCAGCGCGAACGAGTGGCTTTGCGTTGGGCCGAGACGGTCACGCGGATCACTGAAACCGGGGCGCCGGATGCTGAATATGCGGCCGCTGCTGGCGAGTTCACAGAAAAGGAACTGGCTGACCTGACATATGCCATCGGCCTGATGAACGCGTTTAATCGGTTCGGGGTTGCCTTTCGTATTCCGCCGGCTGCTGCAATGCAGTCTTGATCAGTTAGATCCTCTGCAGGAGTCGGGCTTGCTCGCGATGGTATCGGTGCGGAGTATCAGACAAACCGCACCTCATTGTTTTTTCTGTAAAAAACCATGTGGCCTTGATGAGATGTCGCAGGAGCTGCCGAGGAACGACGGCTGCGATCTTTCGTCGCCAAACAAAAATAGGTGGCTGCTGTACGCGGGTTGGCGAACCGGTCAATCCCGAAAATCCGGCAGACCCGGTCGCCCTAAGGCGAGCGCTGACTATAGGCGTCGCACAGCCGCCGCAGCAATGGACAACCCGGTGCTGAACATCCCGAAAAACCGTGAGGCTACGCTTGCATCGCCGACCGCCAGACGGAGAAGTCACCTGACTAATTCACCCTCAATGCTGGAGCCTCTGTGGGAGCGAGCCTGCTCGCGAAGGCCGTTAGTAATACCGCCTACTGAGCGCTTCGCGAGCAGGCTCGCTCCCACACTGATGTCGCTCGGCGCTGTTATGGCGCGTTTTACGCTGGGCGCACCGAGTTGATGCATGGCGCTGGCTTGATCAGGCCCTGCGCGCGTGCGCCCTTCAACTGGCCTGCTTTTTGCTGATGACTCCTCATCTATTGAGTGCGGTTGGAGAAGTGAATGTCGCTAGCAAGCAATGCCATGCAGTTGTCTTCTGGCGAAAAGCGCTGGCTACCCTGGTTCGGAAAAACCGGGAAAATCGCAATGAGCTGGTCGTATTGGCTCAACAAGTCGGCTTGCGGAGTGCTTGAACAGACGTTTGAAGCGATTGCCGAGACCCGTGTGCGCTTGCTGCATAACTGGACGCATGAGCAGTGGGAGCATCTGGCAGAACTGGCTGACACGCTCGGGCGTGATTTTGCTCAGCCCGACAGTACGTTACTGATGGACAAGCTCAGTCAGGCTGAGGATTTCTCGGAGTTGTTTGTCGTGGACACACACGGCAAGGTCATTGCCTCGACGTGGAGCGGGCGAGTCAAAGGTCTGCCCGAAAAAAGCCGGGCTTTGGTCGAGGGCCTGAAAGCACCATTTTTGCATGGCCCTTACAGCGATCCATTGACCTTGAAAATCGGCCCGTCGTCTTCACGCTTCCACGATGAAGTCACGCTGATGTTCTATCAGCCGCTGAAAGTTGACGGCAATGTTCTAGGCTGCCTGTGTGGGCGCGTGCCCAACGATGTGCTGGGCGATTTGATCCAGCGTGAGGCCGGACACATCTTTGCCGAGTCGGGCGACAACTATCTGTTTATGGCGCAGTCGCGTTTTGATCCTGCTATCCAGGCGGGCAGCGCCTTGTCACGTTCACGGTTTGAAGACGGCACCTTTAGCCACGGCGAAAACCTGAAAAGCGGGGTTCACACGCCCTGGAAAACCGTAAAGATCCAGCGCCACACCGAACTGGAGTTGCGCTTCACTGATCCGGCCACCGAGCAATTGCACCCCGGAGTACGTGAAACCATCCGCACCGGCTCCAACCTGTTTGTGACCTATCCCGGTTACTCCGACTACCGGCACATTCCAGTGGTGGGCAAGGGCGTGACCTTTCAACTGGCCGGCTCCCCCGACCTGTGGGGGATGATGTGCGAGGCCGACCTGGAAGAGGTTTACCGCCGACGTTCACTGAGCTACGGCTTGATGAAACCGTATCTGGCGACCATGGCCGGGCTCTTCGGCTGCAATTTTGTGGTTCAGCATTACAGCGGTCTGTCACAGAACCTGATCGATGGCGTGGAACTCTTGAGCATGTTACTGGCCGCTGTGCTGTTCAGCCGTCTGGGGCCCAAGCGCCTTGCGGTGCGCTTGAGTGATATGACCGGTGTGATAAGAACCATCGCCGAGGGGGAGGGCAACCTGCGCCAGCGGCTGGACAGAACAAAAATGGCCAACGACGAAACCGGCGATATGGGGCGCTGGATCAACAGCTTTATCGATCGTCTGGACGCGGTGGTCGGGCAAGTGGTGAGGGCCAGTCGCAATGTTGGCACCACCAATCAGCTGATGTTGGGCCGCAGCCAGGAAGCTGGCATGACCTCGGTTGAAGTTGCTGAAGCGGTGCATCACATGATGATTATCGTTGAAGACCAGTTGGGTGAAATCCAGCAAGCTTCAGCCAGCGCCGAACAAATGAAGCAGGCGATGGACGACGTTGTAACCCGTGCACGGGAGCAGTTTGTGGCGGTGCAGGAGGGCACTCAATCGATTCGTGATGTGGTCGACCGCTCATCTTCAAGCGTGCAGTTGCTCGACAGTCGAATGACCCAGATCGGCAACATCACCGGTCTGATCAGTGCTATCACCAGCCAGACCAACTTGCTGGCACTCAATGCCGCGATTGAGGCTGCGCGGGCCGGCGAGCATGGGCGCGGTTTTGCGGTGGTTGCCGATGAAGTCCGCAGCCTGGCCTTGCGCACCGCGCGGGCGGCCGAAGACATCCGGCACATGGTCGAAGGCCTGCAAAACGAAACGCAAACGGCCGTCAGGTTCATGGAAGAGGGGGTCAAAGACGTCGACAGCAACCTGCGCCTTGCGCAAGACGCATCTTCGGAAAATGTGCAGTTGCATCAAGCTGTGGAAAGCCTGTTTGCAATCATTCAGCAACTCAACCATCGCAGCCTCGACTGCGGCAGGACGATCAAAAAGGTCGACCAGTCCTCAACTGAAATGAGTCAGACGGTGGTGGTACTGCAAAGCAGTGCTCAAACCGTGCGGATCAATACCAACAAGCTGCAGAAACTGGTGGGGCAGTTTGAAGTGACTCACAACACTCAGCGAGTGGTTGCGGCTTGATGCATTGGATGAACGGTAAACAAACCTGTCATTTCTGACAGTGGTCGGCTGGGCGCAGGCCTCTTAACATCAAGGCCAAGTCATTCAATTGATGGGCGTCCAGCAGCCAGAGGCTTGGGGTCATCTGCGGGGCATGGTTTTTATCGATGCACGCGCGCAGGTGATTAAAATGGCTAGCCAAGAAAACATCACGCTATCAGCCCCGTCGCTGCCCAAGGGTGGCGGAGCGATCCAGAGCATCGGCAAGGGCTGGGGGGCAGTGGGTACGTCGGGGGCCGCTTCGCAGAGTATTGCATTTCCGCTCTCGGTGGTTCGAGGGGTTGCCCCCGGTCTGTCACTCGATTACCAAAGCACAGGCGGTAATGGTCTGTTTGGTGTTGGCTGGAGCATGGCTCGCGCCTCGATCCGGCGCCGGACCGCGCAAGGTGTCCCGGCTTACGGCGTAAGCGATGAAATGCTCGGCCCGAGCGGTGATGTGATCATGGCGGAGCGGACTGCCGCGGGGGCGGTGATCAGCCAAACGTTAGCGATTTTCAGAGGTGTGGCGGTACCGAAAGCGCTCGTTACCCGTTATCGACCAAGGGTCGAGGGCAGTTTTGACTGGATCGAGCACTGGAGCCCTGCAGGTGATCAGAGCAATGGTCAGAGTAGTGGGTTTTGGGTCATTCAAGGCGCTGACGGCACTGCACAAGTGTTTGGCAAGCGTGCCATTGCCAGAGTCGTCGCCCCCCAAGAGATCGAGGATCTGGGCGAGCCGCCGCGCATTGCCGAATGGTTATTGGAAGAAACGGTCACACCGAACGGCGAACACATTTTCTATGACTACAGTGCTGACCCTGGCTGCGCGAGCAATCTGGCGCTCAGCCGCGTGCGTTACGCAAACTTGGTCGGTTCCAGGCTGCCTTATCTGTTTGGCGATACGATCCCGGACACATGGCTTTGCGAGTTGATAGTCGATTACGGCCAGCGCTCCACTGCGCTGACGGCTGTACCGAGCTATCAACTGCCGCAACCGGAACCCGTGGCCCCGGCGCGTCTGGACATCATTCACGACTGTGCCTTTGGCTTTGAGTTGACGACCCGGCGTTTGTGCCACCAAGTACTGATGTTTCATCACTTCGCCGAGCTGGGTGATGCCCCGGTGTTAGTCCAGCGGCTGTTATTTGAATATGACGAAGATCCGCTGCTGACTCACCTGAGTGCCGCCCACCTGATTGCCTATGACGCACAGGGCAAGCCGAGCTATTGCCCACCGATGGAGTTCTCCTATAGCGGCTTTGCGCTCGAAGAGGCCGCATTCAGCCCTTTTGTCATTCACGGACTCAACCCGGACGTGCCGTACCAGATGGTTGATCTGTACGGGGAGGGGTTGAGCGGGGTGCTTTGGCAAAGCGACAAGGCCTGGCGCTATCAGGAACCCATGCGGGCAGCTACCGGCGGGGATGATGTTACGTATGGCGCGAGTGAGGTCCTGCCGCTGATCCCGGCCCAGAACATGGGTGCGGGGATACGTCAGTCCTTGATGGACATGACCGGGGACGGCAAGTTGGACTGGGTGGTGGCGCAGCCGGGCATGTGCGGTTTTTTTACCTTGGCACCTGATCGTACCTGGAGTGGTTTTGCGCCCTTTGGTGCATTTCCTGCCGAGTTTTTCCACCCTTCGGCCCAGCTTGCCGATTTGATCGGCAATGGCTTGTCCGAGGTCGCGCTGATTGGGCCACGCAGCGTGCGCCTTTACCCTAACCAGCGCACCGAGGGTTTCGGCGCCGGGCAGGATGTGAGTCACGCTGCGGATGATCTGCCGCAGCTCAACACCGGCTATAACGAGCTGGTCGCCTTCAGTGATGTGCTGGGCAGTGGGCAGCAACATTTGGTGCGTATACGCCATAACGAAGTCAAAGTCTGGCCCAATCTGGGGCGTGGCAAGTTTGGCGCTGGCAGACTTCTATTCAACCCGGGGTTTGAGCGCGAGACATTTGATCCGGCGCGGGTACTGCTGGCAGACCTTGACGGCAGCGGTGCACCAGACCTGATTTATCTGGAAAGCAAACACGCAAAAATCTTCCTCAATCAGAGCGGTAATGGTTTTGCCGCGGCGCATTTTCTTGACTGGCCAGAAGGTTTTACCTATGACCGGCTGTGTCAGGTCAGCGTGGCTGATTTGCTGGGGCTGGGGTGTGCTAGCCTGGTCATTAGTCGGCCTTATCCGCAACCGCAGCAATGGCGCTGCGATTTCGTGAAGCAGGCTAAACCCTACTTGCTCAATCAAACCAACAACAATATGGGCATGCAGGGTGGCGTGCAGTACCGCTCTTCGGCACAGGAATGGCTCGATGAAAAAAACGAGCGGGTCGCGGCAGGGGAAAAGCCGGTGTCGTATTTGCCTTTTGCCCTGCATGTGGTCACGGGGCAGAACCAAACCGATGAAATCACGGGGGCCACGCTGCAACAGCGGTTCTCTTACCGACAGGGGTTTTATGATGGCGTAGAGCGTGAGTTCCGCGGTTTCGGGCTGCTGGTGCAAACCGATGCAGAAACGATTCCCGAGCTGCCTGTACAGGGGGCAGGGGCTCTGCCCGATGAGCAGACCGCACCGGTGCGGGTCAAAACCTGGTTTCACACCGGGTCTGATGTGGAGCACCGAGGCTTTTATCTCGGTGACACGAAAGCGGTTGCGCTTGGGGACACGCTCTACTCGCGCTGGTCTTTATCAAGCGAAAAAGACGAAGTGACCAATGATTTTGACCTGGCCACACAGCAGGATCTGATCCGCGCCTTGAGCGGCAGCGTACTGCGCAGCGAGACCTTTGCCATGGTGGGTGATGTGCAAGCGGCGATACCTTTTGCGGTGAGCGAAACGCGGCATTTGGTTCGTTTACAAGAACCCAAGCCGCCAGGGCAACGCTATTCAATCACCGTACCGTTGGTGCTGGAAACCCTGACTCGGGGCTATGAACAGTTTGATAACGACCCGATGTGCCAGCACGGGTTAATGCTTGCCTTTGATGCGTTCGCCATGCCTACCCATAGCATCGGCGTGAGCTATGCCCGACGTGATGTGGCGTGTCCTTACACCGAAGAACACAAAGCGCGCTGGTGGAACGATGCCCATGACGAGGCACAGAACGCTTATTACTTCAGTGAAACGCTGCTCCAGCCGATTCACCTCACGGATCGCAGCACCGGCGTGCAACTCGGTCTGCCTTATCTGAGCCGTGCCAATGCGTTTGTCATCGCTGGAGTCGAGCTGTCACCAACAGGTATCAGCTATGAGTGCTTTATCGACCCCCAAGATCCAGTCGGGCAGCAAAAGGTCGAGCGCACGCTGACCGGGCTGACCTTGCAAAAATACCAGGGCAGCGAAGTCGGCGCGGCGACCTTTGGTGCGCTTGCCGACTACACACAAACCGCGGAACTCGATGCGCACGCGCTCACCGCCTATACCGGTGTTGTGGCACCAGAGGCGCTGGATGGACTGTTAATGGAGGCCGGTTACCAATTGATGCCGGAGCAACTGCCGTCCGGTAGCGCTCAATTGTGGGCGGTCAAATCCAACTTTGCGACCTATGCGCCAATTGAGGATTTTTATCAGGTGATCGCTTTGCAACCGACGCTCAGTCACGGGATCACCAAGGTCGAATACGATGATTATGGGGGCCAGATAGTCTCGGTGACCCAGCCGGATGGCTGTACAACCAAAGCTCGCTACGATTACCGGACGTTCCAGCCAGTTCACATTACCGACCCCAATAACAACATTCAGGAGGCCCTGTACGACGGCCTTGGCCGTCTGCGGGCCTCAAGTTTTCATGGTACAGAGCGCGGTGAGCCTGTGGGCTTTGATCCGATTGGCACCTATAAAACGGAGTGCGAACTGCCGGAGCAAGCACTGGCGAACCCCCAGGAAGCCCTTAAAAACGCAGCGACCAGTTGCTTTTACGATGCTTTCAGCTGGATGGGGCAGCCGACCTATGCACAACTGAAGCCGCTGGACGCATCGTTTGATGAGCTGGTGATTCGCCGCGTGCTGATGCCAACGGGTCATCTGCGAGCTTCGGCACGGGCTGTGTTTGCCGAGCCAGTGGCGCGCATTCCCAATCACGCCGCCGTATTCCAGGCGGACCGTTACCCCGGGGATCCGGAACGTCAGATCCGCATAGCTATCGCCTTTTCCGACGGCTTTGGTCGAGTCCTGCAATCGAAGCAGAAAGTTGAGCCGGGAGAGGCTTACAGCGTTGGTGAAAACGGTGAACTGAATCTCGATGCCAATGACCAGCCGGTCAAGGTTCAGGCCGATCCGCGTTGGCGGGTGAGCGAGCGGGTTGAGTACAACAACAAGGGCTTGCCGGTGCGTACATACAGGCCCTATTTCTCAAACACTCATCGGGTGATCAACGACGTCTCGTTCCGCAAGTTTGGTTACTGCGACCAGCACTTTTACGACGCGCTGGGGCGCGAGATCCATGCCCTAACCGCCAAGGGCTACGAGCGGCGCATGACCTATTTGGGTTGGTACACCATTGCCGAGGACGAGAACGACATGGAGGCCGAAAAACAGATGCAGGAAAAACCACCGGCCGTAACGTTGCATTAAGCAAACGGAGTGAGGCAAATGCAGTCAAAGGCGAGTAGAGCCCCTTCACATCATTTATTCACGCCTGCTTTATCGGTTGTCGACGGCCGTGGTCTGCCCGTACGCGGTGTGGATTATTGGTGCTCGCCTGACGTGGCAAGTACGGCTCAGCTGCAAGCGCGGATTTCGCGCACGATGTATGACCCTGCAGGGCGTGCGATACGTGCTTTTGACCCGCGGCTGTGGACGCTGGCCAATCTGCAAAATATTGTCACGTTGTCGGGTAAGGTTGCGCGCACCTCCAGTGTCGATGCCGGATGGAGGATCAATCTGGCGATGGAGTCGGGTCAGTTAATGCGGTACTGGGACAGTCGCGGCAGTGTGGCGCGTTTTGAATATGACAGCCTATTGCGTCCGGTCGCGGTGTTTGAACGGGAGCAGGGCGAGAGCGAGCGCTGCGTGGAGCGCTTGCGTTATGGCGGTCGCGAGGCTGGCGCGCACAATCTGTATGGTCAGTTGATCCGCCACGACGATCCTGCCGGTAGCCAGCAGATCCATGAGGCAAGCCTGAGTGGCGATGTGCTGCAACAGTCCCGGCGTTTTCTACTTGAGGAAGTGCTGGCGGACTGGCCATTGGCAGAGTCACAGCGTGATGAATTGCTGGAGCCGGGGGCGGGCGCAGTGACGCGTCAGCAGTACAGCGTGCTGGCAGAGTCGCTGACACAGACCGATGCCAAAGGCAATCGTCAGCGCTGTGCGTATAGCGTTGCGGGGCAACTGCACAGTGCTTGGCTGCTGTTGGCGGGCCAGCGTGAGTCGGATGAGCAAGTGCTGCTGTCGGCGATCAGCTACAACGCTTTCGGCCAGGTCGAGACCGAAACCGCTGGCAACGGGGTGGTCAGCACCGCCCGCTATTGCGCCCTCGACGGTCGACTGGAGCACCTGCTCACCCGAAAGGTCGATGCTCGGCTACAAGAGTTGACCTATGGCTATGACCCGGTGGGCAATATCCTGAGCATTCAGGATGACGTCCAGCCGGTGCGCTACTTCAACAACCAGCGCATTGAGCCGGTCAGCACGTATCAATACGACACCTTGTATCAACTCACCACAGCCACCGGTTGCGAGTCTGTCGCTGCGACTCAGGGACCTGGTCTGCCGGGGTTGCAACCGACGCCGGTCGATGCCAATCAGTTGGCCAACTATACCCAGCGCTATACCTATGACGCAGGTGGCAATCTGACCCGCCTGCGGCATGTCGGTGCGCAGTCCTATACCTTGGAAATGCAAGTGGCAGAGCGCAGTAACCGCAGCGTGGTGAAAAACCAGCTGGAGCTGGATACGGCCTTCGACGCCAACGGCAACCTGCAGCAGTTGCAGCCGGGGCAGTCGTTAACCTGGGACCTGCGCAATCAACTGCGCAAGGTAACTCCGGTGGTGCGGATCGAAGCCGCCAATGACGATGAAGTGTATGCCTATGACGGGGACGGCCAACGGGTACGGAAAATTCGCCGCACTCAAGCCCAGAGTGTGATGCACCGAGCCGAGGTTCGCTATTTGCCAGGCCTGGAGTTGCGCACCAATACCGCCACCGGTGAAACCTTGCAGGTGATCAGTGTTACTGCGGGGCGTAGCGGGGTGCGGGTACTGCACTGGGAAGCGGGCAAACCTGACGAGCTGACGAATGACCAAGTACGTTATAGCCTGAGCGATCACTTGGGTAGCAGCAGTCTTGAGTTGGATCAACAAGCACAGCTAATCAGTCAGGAAGGGTATTACCCGTATGGCGGTACTGCCTGCTGGGCTGGGCGTAATGCCACAGAAGCCAAGTACAAGACCATTCGATACTCGGGCAAGGAGCGGGACGCGACGGGATTGTGCTACTACGGCTTGCGTTATTACGCACCGTGGCTCAATCGTTGGATTAATCCGGACCCGGCGGGCGATATTGATGGGCTGAACCTGTTTCGGATGTGCAGGAATAATCCGGTTACTTTCTATGATGTTGACGGGAGGGCTCCGGAAACCGCGAAACACTATCACTACTTTGATCCTCGTTCAGGCAGGCAGGGAGAGGATTCTGATGATGGACAGCCGTTCTCGCGAGTGTATTTGGACTTTAAATATCCCAATAAACTCAAACTGTCTAAAGCGTCGGTGGAACTACTTGGCCAGTCTCAACCAGGTTATGGATATACCGGAGTTATTGAGGTGGAAACAGGCAAGATTCATATATATCCCTTGTCTCCTGAGCGCCCCGATGATGATCCGCCAAAATGGATGCGCAATCCCAAGATTGCTGGGGTAGAACCTATAATACATAGTCCGGCAATAGCATCTCATTGGCAGCTGAGGGAAAAGGTGAAGAAAAATGACATGCAGAGGTGGCTTGGTTTTACATTCTATGATCTGCGGGATGCTCGAAGGTTTCTAAAAGACGATATCACCCATGCTGCCGCGGGCACTACGATCTATGGGCGTTCACGATCATCAAATAGCGATAAAATATCCAGAGCTGACAAGCCTGAAAAGGCGGATAGAAAAAGAGGTCAAGTGTATGCGAGATTTTCCACTCCTGAACTTCCCCTCGAATTAAACGCGGATATTCTTAAAGCTTTCATCAAAGCGTCGACGGGTGAATTCAAGTCATTCCTGAAGCGTGAGCTCAAACGCGACGAATATACAGTTGAGGGTTACAGGAAAGTTAAAACCGCATACCGTGAATTGCAGGCGCGCAAAAAAGATATAGGCAGCATGGCGAGGCCGGGTGGAGGTTTCTATGTTTGAGCGTTAGAGCCTGTATGGTCGAACGTAGCCGCTGACGAGATACGAAGGCAGCGGCTACGTCTACATTAAGAACTGCCCTTCAGCCCTGCGCGTCACGGATCATGTTGCGGGCAATCACCAGTTGCTGGATCTGGGTGGTGCCTTCGTAGATGCGGAACAGGCGCACGTCCCGATAGAAGCGTTCGATGGCGTATTCGCTGACATAACCCGCGCCACCGTGGATTTGCACGCAACGGTCGGCAACACGGCCGCACATTTCAGTGGCGAACATTTTGGCGCAGGAGGCTTCGGTGCTGACATTGCGGCCATCGTCACGCAGCCGCGCGGCATCCAGCACCATGCAGCGGGCGGCGTAGATTTCGGCCTTGCTGTCGGCGAGCATGGCCTGGATCAGCTGGAACTCGGCAATCGGTTGTCCGAACTGTTTGCGCTCCAAGGCGTAGCGCAACGCATCGTCGAGCATTCGTTCGGCGGCGCCGACGCTTAGGGCTGCAATGTGCAGGCGGCCTTTGTCGAGGACTTTCATGGCGGTCTTGAAACCTGCGCCTTCGACACCACCGATCAGTTGGCTGGCAGGGACGCGTACATTGTCGAAAATCACGTCGCAGGTGTGCGCGCCTTTCTGGCCCATTTTGTGGTCAGGCTTGCCCAGTGAAATACCGGGTGCTCCACGTTCGACAATAAACGCGCTGATACCGGCGGCGCCTTTGATTTCGCTGCTGGTGCGCGCCATCACGGTGTAGATGCCAGCATGCGGAGCATTGGTGATGAAACGCTTGGTGCCGTTGAGCACGTAGCTGTCGCCGTCACGTACTGCGCGGGTCTTGAGTGAGGCGGCATCGGAACCGGCGTCGGGTTCTGTCAGACAGAAGGCACTGAGCAATTCACCGCTGGCCAGTTTGGGCAGGTAATGCTGCTTTTGCTCGGCAGTGCCGTCGAGCAGGATGCCGATGGAGCCGATCCCGTTATTGGTGCCGATGTAAGAGCGAAAGGCCGGTGACGTGTGGCCCAGTTCAAAGGCGATATTCACCTCTTCCTCCATGGTCACGCCCAAGCCTCCGTACTCTGGCGGTAGCGTCATGCCGAACAGGCCCATGTCGCGCATCTGCGCGACGATGTCCTGGGGAATGGCGTCGGTCTCAGCGACCTCGTTTTCGCGAGGAATCAGCACTTCATTGACGAACTGACGCAGGGCGTCCAGCAGCATTTGCAGGGTTTCGGTATCACGGATCATGTGCGCTCCTGCGGCCCGCAAGCGAGCCGCGGTTGGGGGGGGCGCCGTGACCTTGTTGCGTCAGCGAGCAACGGCACCCATGTTATTGATCATGTTGAGAAGACGCGGGCCGATATCGTCCATCAGCTTTTCACGTGTCATCTGAAAGCTTGGTCCACCGCAACTGAAGGCCAGCAGTCCGTACTGTGGGTGCAACAGCGACACTGCAACGGAATTGACGTCGCGGTGCCATTCTCCGATCGACAGGCAGAAACCGTAATCGGCGTAATCACGAAATGCCCGGTCCAGTCCCTTGCGCAGGGTTGGCCATTGTTCTGATTCGCGTTGGCGAATGTGGTCGAGCAAAAACTCGCGCTCGGTTTCTGGCATCGCCGCCAGGCACGCGCGCCCCACCGAACTCTGCGCCATCGGCAAATAGCTGCCGATCTGGCGGCGCATGGTCATGCTGCCCTGACCGTGAACCACATCCAGATAGACCATCTGCAGCCGATCGCGGGCGGCCATGGCGACGGAGGCCTGTGCGTAATTGGCCAGCTCCTCCATCAGTGGATGTGCCACCGCTCGAATCGACAGGTTCGACAACATGGCGTAGCCAAAACCGAGGACCCCGACGTCCAGTTGGTACTTGCCGGAATGCACTTCACGCTTGAGGCAACCGAGACGCATCAGGGTGTTGGTCAGGCGCGTCACGGTCGGCTTGGGCAGCCCGGTCATACGCGCCAAGTCCTGATTGCCGAGTACATGGTCGCGGGGTGTGAAACACCTCAGCAGCTCCAGCCCACGGGCCAGTGCCGTCACGAACTGACCAGCGCTTTCTTCCTCGCCCAGTGCGCTGGCGGGATCGAGCAGGCCCATTTTCAGCAAGCTGATGTCATCGGTTTCTTTCGCGTTGTCGGTGGCCGGGTAGTCGGCCTTGTTGCGAGTCATGGTAGAACCTCACTTTCGAGAAGCGCAAGTAAATAAAACTCAGTTTCGTATGGCGAAATTGTATTCGCCATTTTTCAAAAAACAAATCCATTTCTTTGTTTAGGCTAATTGCCTGAAAACAAAGGACAAAAATAGATTTAATGGTTTTGTTGTTTACAGATATTCGAAAGCATCCTTATGATTGTGCTTAATAACGGTATGCAGTTTCGCATAGCGAAACAATAACAAGAGGCACGTATGGACTCCCCGAGTAAACCTGTAGTGGATCTGCAAGTGCGAGACGATGGTGTCGCGGTTGTGCGGATTGAGCGGCCTGAGGCAAAGAACGCGCTCAATCGCGCTGTACGTGAGCAACTGGCAGAGATCTTCCGTGCTGTGGCCTGCGATGAGCGGGTCCGTGCAATTGTCCTTACAGGGGGTGAGCAATGTTTCGTCGCCGGTGCCGACATTCGCGAATTCGCTGATGCCAGCCCGATCGAGATCTATCGTCGCCACGCCGAATATTTGTGGGAGCCCATCGCGCGCTGCCCTAAACCGGTGATTGCTGCCGTCAACGGTTTTGCGCTGGGCGGTGGCTGCGAACTGGCCATGCATTGCGACATCATCGTCGCCGGGCAATCGGCTCGTTTCGGTCAGCCGGAAGTCAAACTTGGCTTGATGCCGGGAGCCGGTGGGACTCAACGGTTGATCCGCGCCGTCGGCAAGTTCCAGGCGATGCGAATCGCCCTGACCGGCTGCCTGGTCACGGCCCCCGAAGCGCTGGCCATGGGCATGGTCAGCGAAGTGGTGAGTGACGAGCGCACGGTGCCGCGAGCCCTTGAACTGGCGGCCGAAATCGCCGCCTTGCCACCCCTGGCGGTGGCACAAATCAAGGAGGTAATGCTGAGCGGTGCCGACCTGCCTTTGGACAGCGCCCTGGTTTTGGAGCGCAAGGCGTTTCAGTTGCTGTTTGACTCGCGGGATCAGAAGGAGGGCGCCAATGCTTTCCTCGAAAAACGTAAAGCTGTGTTCTCCGGGGAGTGACTGATGATGCGCGAGTTCAACCGTATGGCTGTTGTGGGTGCTGGCATCATGGGCACCGGGATTGCACAGATTGCGGCTCAGGCCGGTCTTCAAGTGCTGCTGTTTGATAACCGCGAAGGCGCCGCACAGGTCGCACGCGACAACCTTCAGCAGACGCTGGAAAAACTGGTGAGTAAAGGCAAGGTTTCCAGCGATGAGGCCCAGGCAACACTCGCTCGGGTGCAGGTTGCGACTGTGCTGACTGAACTCAAGGACGTTGATCTGGTGGTTGAGGCCATTATTGAACGTCTGGATGCCAAACAGGCTTTGCTCGCCCAGCTTGAAGCGGTGGTCAGCGATGATTGCGTGCTGGCGACCAATACCTCGTCGCTGTCAGTGACCAGTATTGCTCGGGAATGTCGGCGACCGGAGCGGGTTGCGGGATTTCACTTCTTTAACCCCGTGCCGCTGATGAAAGTGGTTGAAGTCATCGACGGTCTGGCCAGCGATCCGCAGGTGGGTGATCGCCTGCAAGCGTTGGCGACGCGCATGGGCCACCGAGGTATTCGGGCCAAGGACACGCCGGGTTTTATCATCAACCACGCTGGCCGAGCGTATGGCACCGAAGCCCTGCAAATTCTCAAGGAAGGCGTGACTGATGCGGGCGAAATCGACCGTATCCTGCGTGAAGGCCTGGGCTTTCGCATGGGGCCGCTGGAGCTGTTCGACCTGACCGCGCTGGACGTGTCGCACCCGGTGATTGAATCGATCTATAACCAGTTTTATCAGGAGCCGCGCTACCGTCCGGCTGCCCTGACCCGGCAGATGCTGGATGCCGGTTTTGTCGGGCGCAAGGCCGGGCGTGGTTTCTATCGTTATGCCAACGGCCAGATGATTGATCCACCGCAGCCGCAGGTGATCCCGGAGGTCAAGGTCTTGCCGCCCGTGTGGCTAGGTACTGAAAACGAGGTTGATCGCGCCAACCTGACAGCGTTGCTGGAGCACTTGGGTGCAGAGATTGAGCGGGGCACCACACCGTCACGTAACGCGCTGTGCTTGCTGGCGCCTTATGGTCTGGATGCCACCAGTGCCGCTGAACGCTTTGCTACCGACCCGACTCGTACGATGTGCATTGATCCGCTGCTCGACAGCGCACGCTATCGCACATTAATGCAGACGCCGATCACCCGTATCGACATGCGCAATGCCGCGCACGCCTTGCTGGCGCGTGATGGTGTGGGCGTCAGTGTAATTAACGACAGCGTTGGTTTCGTTGCTCAGCGAGTATTGGCGATGATCGTCAACCTGGCGGGTGACATCGTCCAGCAACGTATTGCCAGCGTGGAGGACCTTGATGATGGCGTGCGTCTGGGCTTGGGTTATCCGCAGGGGCCGCTGATCTGGGGTGACCGCGTGGGTGCCAAGCGCTTGCTGACCATTCTCGAGCGCATGACCGAACTCACTGCGGACCCTCGTTACCGCCCGGGCCCGTGGTTGCGCCGCCGCGCGACACTGGGAGTGTCGCTGCGTCATGTCGAGCCGTGTGTGGGGGCTGTGTAGCGGCCGACCGCAGCGGCTACATTCGTCGACGAGCTCGGCGAGGCTACGTCCGGGGGCGAAGTCCTCGTGAAATCGATATTTGCGGAGCTCCTGAAGAACCGAGCAGCGCGGTTTACGACTGCTTCGCAGTCGGACGCGGCCTCGTTCTACTCGTCCACTGCTACGTTGTGCTGAAACCGGCGGCTGTACCGCCGGTAGCTACATATTGATTACTGAGCGCCGAGCTTTTTGATCAGTGCGTCCAGTTGCTCCATTTCTGCAGGCAGCAGGTCGGTCAGTGGTGCGCGGACTGGGCCAGCGTCATGCCCAACAAGCTTGGCGCCTGCCTTGACGATGCTTACTCCGTAGCCTTCGCAGCGGTTGCGAATGTCCAGATACGGCAGGAAGAAATCGTCGATGATCTTGCCAACAGTGGCGTGATCTTCACGGGCGATGGCGTGGTAGAAGTCCATCGCGGTTTTCGGGATGAAGTTGAACACCGCCGAAGAGTAGACCGGAACGCCCAGTGCCTTATAAGCAGCGGCGTAAACTTCGGCAGTTGGCAGGCCGCCCAGGTAGGTCAGACGGTCGCCCAGTCGGCGGCGGATCGAGACCATGCTCTCAATGTCGCCCACGCCATCTTTAAAGCCGATCAGGTTCGGGCAGCGATCAGCCAGTTTTTCCAGGCTGTTGGCGTTCAGACGGCAAACGTTGCGGTTGTAGACAACGACCCCGAAGTCCACCGATTTGCACACTTGCTCAACGTGAGCAACCAGGCCTTCCTGGCTTGCTTCGGTCAGGTAGTGCGGCAGCAGCAGAACGCCTGCAGCGCCTTGGCGCTCAGCTTCCTGGGCATAGGCGATTGCCTGGCGTGTAGAACCGCCAGTGCCGGCCAGAATTGGCACCTGACCTTTGCAGGTATCGACGGCAACTTTGATGATCTGCGAGTACTCACTCGACTCCAGCGAGAAAAACTCACCAGTACCACCGGCAGCGAACAGCGCGCTGGCACCATAAGGGGCCAGCCATTCGAGGCGCTTGGCGTAGGTATCCGCGCGGAAGTCGCCAGCAGCATCGAAGTCGGTCAGAGGGAAGGACAGGAGGCCTTCGCTGAGGATGGACTTGAGTTCTTGATGATTCATGAGGAAGGCCTGTGTTGTGAGTTATTGGATGAGGCTGTCAAGTTGACAGTCATCATACGACTGGTTTTTTTCTCCTGCAACTGGAAAATGTGTGCGCATTCAGAATCAACAAAATCGGCAAATATCCTGAGTTTTATGGCGTTTAAGCGTTTTGTGGAACGCTGGGTTTTACGACGTAATTAAAATAGCTGCATTGTTGTCATACAAGTTGGCACGGTTGCGGGGGGGGCTTTGCTCGCGATGAGCGCTGCGAGGTCATTGAGGCGAACAATGTGTTGAGGGCAGTTTGTGCAAAAAGGATTTGGTATTGAGATGTAACACTAATTAGAATCAGTCTCATTTAGTGCATCCTTCGCACAGGGCCTCTTGAGATGATTGAAGCAGCGACGCCAACGGAGCAGACCCTTCATACCCTGTATCGCGATCACAGCGGCTGGCTGGAAAACTGGCTGAGGCGGCGTATGGGCAATGCTTGGGATGCGGCAGATCTGAGTCAGGATACTTTCCTGCGTGTGCTTTCCAGTTCTCAGCAGTTGACGGACTTGCGTGAGCCGCGGGCTTATCTGCTGACGGTCGGCAAGCGTCTGCTGAGTAACTTTTACGCCCGGCGCAGCTTGGAGCAGGCTTATTTAGAGGCGCTGGCGCAGTTGCCTGAAGAGTGTGCACCGTCCCCGGAGCAACGCTGGTTGCTGCTCGAAACGCTTCAGGCGCTGGACGAGTTGCTCGATGGCATGCCGCGGGTGGTGCGTCGGGCGTTTCTCTTGAGTCAGCTTGAAGGGCTTGGGTATCGAGAGATCGCTGAGCGTTTGCAGGTCTCTGAGCGCACGATCAAACGCTACATGGCTCAAGCCTACGAGCATTGCCTGCTGGTGGAGTGTTGAAAGGTTCCGGGCATTCGTCCCAGGCCCGTGAAGTTGCTCGGGCGGCCGCTCAATGGCTGGCGCTGATGGAGTCTGGGGCGATCAGTGACGTTGAGCGTTTGCAGTTGCAGCAGTGGCGTGACAGTCATTGCGCCCACGAGACCGCATGGCAGAGGGTGCAGTTGCTTCGTCAGCGTTTTAGCGGCTTGCCTTCGGCGTTGGCGATGGCCACTCTGGATCGCCCTGATCCGGGCCGGCGTGCGCTGATGAAACAGGCGTTGTGCGTTGCGGCACTGGTTCCTGCTGCCTGGATATTGTCCCGCCAATTGCCGCTGGATGTATGGCGCGCCGACCTGCAGACCGCTACTGGTGAACTCACGCGCTTGCAATTGGTTGATGGCGGCACGTTGCAACTCAATACCAGCAGCGCGGTAAATGTCGATATGACCGCCAGGCAATTGACGTTGGTGCTCGGTGAAATGGCGCTCAGGGTTCCCGGCAGCGCACCTTTGGCGATTCAGGCGCCGTATGGGCGCATCACAATCAGTCGCGGCGAAGTCTGTGTGCGGCTTAATGCCGAGGATTGCCTGGTGTCAGTGGTCAGCGGCGCGGTGCAGTTGCAGCCACTTGAAGGGCCGGATCTGCTGCTGCGTGAAGGCCAGCAGGTCAAGCTGCGAGCGCAAGGAGCAGGGGAGGTGATGGCGTTTGATACGCTGCTGCCTGGTTGGCGCGAGCGAGTGCTGATGGCGCACAACCAGCCGCTGGGGGATTTTTTGCGCGAACTTAGCCGCTATCGTCCCGGTTTACTGCGCTGGGAGCCCGAACTTGAAGCGTTGCGGATCACGGGAAGTTTTCGTCTGGACAACACTGATCGCGTCTTATCGCTGCTGGCCGCAAGCCTGCCGGTGGAGGTGCATACGCGTACCCGTTTTTGGGTCACGCTGGCGCCTCGAAAAAATGTGACATGAGGGCTGTCCCTTTTTTTCAACTCGCCGGTCATTTCAGGTAAGTGAATAAAATACGAGAACTTTGTCCCATGCCTGCAGTATCGCCCTTGCGCTTGCGCCCGTTGTTGCGTTTTGGCCTTGTGTTAACCCTCAGCTCCAGTCCTTTGTTTATCGCGTCCAGTTGGGCTGACAGCAGCGAACGTCGCAGCTATCAAGTGCCTGCCGGTAGCCTGGGTGCGGCACTGACCCGTTTTGCCGGGCTTGCGGGGGTTAACCTCTCAGTCGATCCAGCACTGGTCAGCGGACGCAACAGCAGCGGACTGACCGGGGAATACGCAGTAGACGAGGGCTTTTCCCGGCTGTTGCAAGGCTCTGGTCTGCAGCTGTTGCAGGCCGGTAATCAGGCCTACACCCTGACGCCCGTTCCGCAAGGCAGTGTTCAATTGCCCAGCACCTCGATTCTCGGTGCCGCCGACTCTGCAGGTGGCGAGGCGTATGCCGGTGGCCAGGTCGCGCGCCGTGGTTCGCAAGGCTTGTTGGGTTCGCGCGACTTTATGGAAACGCCGTTCAGTATGACCACCTACACCAGCGAGGTTGCCAAGAACCAACAGGCACGAACCCTGGGTGATTTGATTGCGAGTGACCCTTCGGTTCGTGCGACCAACCCGGCGGGTGGACGCTATGAGCAGTTCACTATCCGCGGTTTTAGTCTGTTCAACAGTGATGTCTCCTACAACGGCCTCTATGGAATCCTGCCGACGTACACCATCGACATGGAAATGGCGGATCGGGTGGACATCATTAAAGGGCCGAGCCAACTCATCAACGGTATTTCGCCGCGCGGCAGCGTGGGTGGCGGGATCAACGTGGTATCCAAGCGCGCTACCGACAAACCGATCACTGAATTCACCAGTAGTTATGCGTCCAATAGCCAGGTCGGCGGTGCAGTGGACGTGGGTCGTCGATTCGGCGACGAGAACCAGTTCGGCGTGCGTTTCAACGGTGTGAAACAGTCCGGGGATACTGAGTGGGATCACCAGAGCGTTGACCGTGAGCTGGCTGTTTTGGGTCTGGATTTTCGCGGTGAACGCCTCCGGCTTTCGACGGATGTCGGACACACCGAGCGCGACACCGATGCCCCTCAGGAACGGGTGCAGATTGGTCCCGACGTGAAGGTTCCCAATGCCAATGACGTTCGTCACAACTACGCGCAGGCCTGGAGCAAGGCGCGCACTAAAGATACCTTTGGCATGGTTAACGCAGAATTCGACATCAATGATTCGGCCATGCTGTATGGCGGAGTGGGGGCGCGCAAAAGTAACCACACCTTCCTTCGGCATGCCGTTTCGATCATCAACGACGCCGGTGACTTCAACGTGCAACCTCGGGACTTCACTCGCGATGAAAACGTCAGAACCGCCACGGCAGGGGTGCGCAACTGGTTTCATACCGGATCGGTGAGCCATGAAGTCAACCTGGCCGCCAGCTACTTCTATATGGACTTCACAAATGGTGGTGCCCGCTATGCGGGATCTTCAAGCAATCTGTTTGACCCTGTACAAACACCTGCGCCGGGCACGCCCACGCGTATAGACCCCAAGGTATATACCGAGAACCGCTTCAGCGGTGTAGCGCTTTCCGACACGCTTGGCTTCCTGGATGACCGGTTGCTCCTGACCCTGGGCGCTCGCTGGCAGCGGGTGAAGGTTGATGACTGGAACAATGATGTTAAAGGCAAGACCGCTTACGACGAGGAAAAACTCTCGCCCTCGGGTGGCATTCTGTACAAGTTGACCGACGAATTATCGCTGTATGCCAACTACATGGAGGGTCTGAGCCAGGGCAAGATCGCGCCATCGATTTCGAAGAACGATGACGAAATCTTCCCGCCATTTGTCAGTCGTCAGGTAGAAATAGGCGCCAAATATGACCTGGGTGCGCTGGCTATCACGGCGAGTGCATTCCAGATCAAGCAGCCAGCCTACGAGACCAACTCAACCACAAACATGTTTGGCCCCAACGGCAAGCGTCAGAACAGGGGTGTGGAACTGAGTGTGTTCGGTGAGCCACTCAAGGGGTTCCGCGTGCTGGGTGGCGTCATGTACATCGACAGCACATTGACCGACACCACCAACGGCACCTACGACGGCAACCGGGCACCTGCCACGCCGAAGTACAACGTCAACCTGGGGGCAGAGTGGGATGTGCCTGCTGTACAAGGACTGACCCTGACCGGGCGCGGCATCTACTCCAGCTCGCAGTACCTGGACCAGGCCAACAGCAAAGAAATCGACGGCTGGGAGCGTTTCGATGCAGGCGCACGGTATGCCTTCAAAGTCAGCGGCAAAGCCGTTACGGTGCGCGCCAATGTCGAAAACGTGCTGGACAAAAGGTTCTGGAGCTCGGCAGGCGCCTCGGATGACAGCGAGCCGGGTTTGACTCTCGCCACACCGCGAACCTATCTGCTTTCCGCGACGGTAGGCTTCTGACAGCGAATAACCTTGCCACTGCAGGAGCAGACACTAGCTCCTGCAGAAAAAACAGGAGTGGTTTTATCTTGTAAGGACACAGTAATTTTCGGGGCATCTCATGGGGAAAATCCGACGCAAAACAGCCATTAGTTTCATAGCTCTATGATTTATCGACTGTTTTAACTGGGCTTATCATAAAAAATGTCTCTAATCAGCACTATCCAACTTGCCTCCTCGGCGCAGGCTCTATATATTCACCCACCTGTCACGCAGGCTCTTGAGTACTTTGATCGTTAAAGCACCTTCCTTCCTGGCCCGCTTCACAGCGCTACCGCCCGAATGGCGAAATTGGTAGACGCATGGGACTTAAAATCCCCCGTTCGAAAGGACGTGCCGGTTCGATTCCGGCTTCGGGCACCAAACAAATCAAGGGCTTGCAGGCGATTCGCGTGCAGGCCCTTGTTGGTTTCCGGGCCGCAATTATTGAACTGGGCCGCCATTCACTTTGTGGGCGATACTTTTTTGCCAATCAAGCTGCGACGCCATAGCCGTGGGGGCTTGAAGTGGTGCAGGAGTTGGTGCCTGCCTCTGATCAATGAACAATTCTGACCTTGCCTTCATCGCACACCCGTATCCGGGACAGTGATGCTTTAAGCTCCTTGAGCGACGCTTCAAGTGCTTGGGCTTCTTCGTGTTGACCCTGAGAGGCAAGAGTCCTGAAAGTCTCCTCAAGCTTCGCGACCGAATGCTTGATGCTGTCGCTGGCGCGGATCATTTCTTCTTTTGTTGGTGTTGGCATGTTGATCGCCTCTAAATGGTATGCGAGTGCTTTCGACTCTGGTGCTCAGCCGAGTCGTCACCAAAAATATAAGGGAAGCATATTAATACGTAAAGTATTCATTTGGGCGGCACTCGATGATGGACATTATTTCGTTTGAATTGGAGGGGGCGTTCGGCAGGTCGCCGCAGAAGGAGTGTTAGCCCTCAAACCGATCGAGCCGACAGATACTTTCTCCGGGTTTTATGACTGCGACACTTGGCCATAAACGCGCACAGCGGGCACCAGCGCCCCTGCGTAATCGCATGAGGCATCGTCATCCAGGTGTGCCCGATACTGCACATCCATTGCAGTTTTGTTTGCGAGTCGACGTAATGTTGCGACAGGCACTTGCCTCCTCGAGCCTGGGCCATGAGCCTCATGGCTTTGATCGTACTGCGCATGCTTTCGTAGTAACACAGGCGGCACCAGGTACCTTGTTTAACGCTGCCCGGATTGGCTTCCCAAGTGTGTCCCTCTGCACAACGCCATGCCAACCGGGTGCCGCCATTGATATAGCGTGAAGACAAGCACTCGCCGCCACGCTCTTTGGCAATGGCTTGGCAGCCTTCCAGCGTATTACAGCGAGCCGCCCTGGCGCAGACCGGACACCAACGGCGGTGTTTCACGCTGCTGGCGATTGCTTCCCAGCGATGTCCTTGGGCACATTCCCAGAGCAAGGCATTTTCACAGCTGGAATAGGCCAGGGATAAACAGCGGCCACCACGGTCGATGGCGACTTGTTGCAATGCCTCGAGCGTGTCGCGCCGATTGACGTGAGAACAGGCTGGGCACCAACTTCCTTGCTTGACACTGGCCAGTGTTGCTTGCCAGCGGTGTCCCTTTGCACACTGCCAATCCAGATGTTCACGGCGCGATTGAAAGTGCTCTGAAAAGCACAGTCCTCCTCGTTCTTGGGCAAGGCGTTGCACAGCCTCTAACGAAGTTCGGCGCTGCAGGCGTGCGCAGACTGGGCACCAACTTCCGCGAACAACCCGGTATGGATCCGCCAGCCACTCGTGGCCCTGCTCGCAACGCCATGACAGATGAGTATTCAAGTTTTGATAAGTGTCAGACAGGCATTGGCCTCCACGCTCGCGGGCCAGCGTCTGCATACCTTCAATAGATTTAAGTGTGGGGTTAGTCATGGCTAATAACTTTGTTATTAAATAAAGTGGCGGGCGGTGAACTGCGCATGGGTTTGCCTCCGATATGTTGAGTATGGAGTGCTGAACATAATGTTTAACTGATAACAGCTCCTTTGGGGGCGCTGGCGATCAAAACGGCCCCGCAGGCAGTTTTCATACCGTCCAGTGCCACCGGTATATCGCTTATTGTGTAGGTTTTGCTTCCTTCTACTATAGGAAAAACTCCCTTGCACAGTGGGCAACTGACTTTATGGCCAACCCCGGCAATGGGTTTGCCGTTGAGGTCGGTCTGGGGGAAAGCTTCGAGTACTACTCCACCGTGAGTGGTTGTGTCGCCTAGGCGGATGAGGTCTTTCATTAAATGCCCTGTCTCAGTTCTTGATTTTATTTTTTGAAGCATTTAAACAATTATTTAGCATTTCAAGAGCTTCGTCTTTTGAATAAAAAAATTCTTCACCTGCACTCATGCCTCCCAACAGATCAAAAAGTTTATTTAGTAATTCATTTTCATATTGATAGATGCGCTCGTCAAATCGCTTGGCATAAATATATTTTGCGAGTCGCAAAGGGTCGTAAGGCACAGACTCTACATGAGTTATTAACTCCTCCAGCAATCTGACCTCTGCTTTATAGTCATTCATGATTAGCATCCAGATTGGTGTTTTTTTATGGCTCGTCCACTAGTGCTCGAGATGCCTTGATCAATATCTGATTGTGTTGGGGGGGTAGTGTGGCAACTCTAATAACTCCCCGTTGTTAATTTTTGGACGAACACGGTTTTCCGCGCCGGAATGATCATAGGTTTCCTCCCATGTACGCACTTGGCCAGTGGCTGAGTTATATTCTGTGACATGTGACCTCCCTTTTGGCTAAAGATTCTTTGTCGTAATACCTGATACGACCATCTGGCAGTCGACGTATACGATTAGCAGTTTTCTCTGCACTTTGTAAGGCCGATAATTTGCGTTTTAGCTTTTGCGCAGGGCTATCGCATCTTAACCCCAGCGGTTCAACCCACCCGCATACCCGATCGGGTCCTTGCTGATAAACCGCCCGACCCCGGGGTCATAGTACCAGCAGTGGTTTCATGACAGTGTTTACAAATGTTTATGTAGTGTTCTTAGATAGAAATATCTCAGTGCGGGCAGATTTTTGTCAAGTTCTCAACGATTTTTAGTACTTTCGGCTCCACAATAATGGCTTCTAATTCGCTAAAGAAAAAGTCCAGGTTTTTTGAAAATACATCAAATGCACCAAATCCATATTCTCCTGAGATTTTTGCTATGGCTATATAATGACAGCTACTATTAAGTTGCTCAAAAGCATTTCTGCTGATTTTGTATTCGGTTGCCTGCAAGAACTCTGAAATTACTGAGGGAGATGGCTCGTCTAATTTTCGATATTTTGAAATTATTTCGTATCGCTTAAGATTGATTTCATATTTTCTGTGTTCGTCTAGTAATTTCTGAAAAGCTCCGTTTTTGTCTCTAAATAAAAATTCAGGCATGTATTTTATATTGCATGGCTTAGGAGGTTGGATGAGGTTTTTCATGTCGAAAAAATAGCAACTCTCAATTATTTTTTTAGCGTTGAAATTCCTTGGGGGGCGGTGTCAAACCCTATAGCTCCTTGCGTGTTTGTAGCGCTCAGTAACGCGAATTCATCATTTTTTTTTGCGGGGAGCGAACATATATAAGAGCTTGATGTTTTTTTGAATTAGTCATATTTTGCTCGGAAGCATACGATCTTATAATTGTTCATTTTGTATCAGGCCCGGATAAGTGAATATTATGGACTCTCCATTTTTATTCTTGGCATGTATATGCGGGCTTTTATGATGTTCTGGATGGGATCCTCCAGTCATATTCTGATGGTCATCAGGATGATCAAATACCTCTGAGCCGTCATGGTCACGCCTCCCTGAGGTTGTAATGTTATGTTTTTTAAGCAAATACAATTTTGGCCTTGACTGGTTTTATTTAAAGTATTTATAGGGGTGTCCCTGCCGCGTGATGAGCATAAGGTCTAGTGGATAGATAGCAGGCCATATAATGCAAATATTTTTCGTGGGTTTTCTAGAGTGTATTCATGATAGTTTTTGTTGTGTTGGTATGGCCGGCTGGAGCTCGGCTACGGCTTCTTGGTTCATTATTTGAAGGTTTTTTATTTTGATTTTTAATGCTGGGTTGTCTTCTTTGATGATGTAAAAGCCCATGCAGTTTATCGTTCTCTCTATTTCGTCAGTGTGGCTGAATAGCATATTATTTGCAGCGTATTCGAGTTTTGAAAAAATGGATTTGTACTCGGAAAAATCTGTGGTTGGCGTAAATCTTCCTTGTATGTATGGGGTTAGTTGGACTGGGGTGATGTATCCTATACTGGATCCGTTTTTGTCCATCAAAATATATCTTGTAGTATCTATGGGCATTTTGTTGTGCTCCCTAATGCGTTAGATAGTTTTCCTAAGTTATCATCGTTGAACCCAATTTCCCCATCTGGGTGAATGATCCTCGCATGGTTAGGGAACTTGTTTGTTGGGTCCTCTATTACATCAAATCCGGCAGACCTGATTTTATCCGCGGATCCTGATGCAACCGTTCCTGCTGCTCGTTGCAAGGCGCTTGCTTTGGGGAATGCTTCTCGCATTTGCTTTGAAGCGTCGCAAGGGCAGCAACTGTGAAGAACGGATATACCAGGTGGATTAAGATTCTTTTCTGCATCCTTTAATTGAAGGTTTTCTGTGGAGTTTCCGCCTATCCGGTGAACTGGTGTTTTTGATGGGAGTGACCTTCCAGCCAACCCCAGCGGATCAACCCACCCCACTGGATTCGGCGCATACGCAAACAGGTTCAGCCCGCCGGCGTACCCGATCGGGTCCTTGCTGATAAACCGTCCGACCCTTGGATCATAGTACCGATAGCGGTTGTAGTGCAGCCCGGTCTCGTGGTCGTGGTATTGGCCTTGAAAGCGCAGTGGGTTGCTCAGGCCTTGTTGTTGGGCTTTTTCTGAGCGCTGTTCACGGATTTCACCCCAGGCTTTGTGGTCTGCGCTCCAGACGATTTGGCCGTTGAGGTCGCTCATTTCTTGCGGGGTGCCGAGGTGGTCGCAGTGGTACCAGCTCAGGACGTCGATTTTCGGCACGACGGGGGTGTAGGTCCACAGTGGATCGGTTTCCGGGTCGTAGGCGCCGCTGTAGTCAGGCTGTTTGAGCATGCGCAGGGTGGCGAAGCGCAGGGCCTGAGCCACGGGGATGAAGGTGCCGGGTTCGTAGACGTAGTGGACGGTGCGCCCGGTGTCGCCGTCGATCAGGGGTGGGCAGGTTTCCCAGGCCAAGGTGTCGCCGTCCCAGCCGTACAGGGTGTAGTCACAGCCCAGTTCGCGCTGTTTGAGGGCGTGTTGGTTGATGTTCCATTGCGAGCCAGCGGCGGGGTCTTTCTGGAAGCGCGCTTCGGCGTTTTTGCTCAGGCGTCGGCCCAGGGCGTCGTAGGTGTAGGCCACGGTCAGGCGGTTGTCGCTGAAGTGCGTCAAACGGTCGAACAGGTCCCAGTGCAGGTGGCTCACACGGCCGTTGTGCTGGCGTTTGGTCTGGTTACCGCGTTCGTCGTATTCGTAGTGGGTGCCCGCGTAGTCGCGCAGCAGGTTGTCCATGAGTTTGCTGCGGTTGGGGTTTGGTTCCAGCGGTCGTTGCGGTTGTTGGGTTTTTTCGTCGAGCAGGTTGCTGGCCGGGTCGAAGGCGAAGGTTTCTTCGCCCAGGCGGCTGGTGGCGTGTAGCAGACGACCCACGGGATCGTAACGGTAGGCCAGAGGGCCACGGCGGCTGTCGCTGATGTGAATCAGTTGGCTGGCATTGTCGTAGCTGTAGTCGCGATTAAGCAGCAGGGATTTACCGTCACTGCGGATGAGCACTTGTTGTTCGAGGCGCCCCAGCGGGTCCCAGCTTTGGCGTTGTACCAGGTGATTGCCATGGTGGCGCGCCACTTCGCGGTGCAGGTCGTCGCGTTCGTAGCCCACCAGTTCCTGGTCGTCCAGCTTGAGGCTGAGCACATGGCCGCTGCCGTAGGTCAACCAACTGACCCGGTGACCATCCGGGCGGGTGGTGGCGATTCGTTGATTCAGGGGATCATATTCGTGTTGCCACACACTGACCGTGGATGCGGCCTGTCTCAGGTAGTGCTGGTGTTCGCGCAGCATATTGCCCGCCGCGTCATGGAACCATTGCAAGCGGCTGTGCGGGTTGCTCGCCAGGAGCAGGTTGCCGTTGCTGTCGTAGGCAAAGGTTTCCTCCTGGATCTGTTCACCCAGGGTGGCGGTGCGTTTGACCAGCCGGTTCATCGGGTCAAATTGCAGGTTAATTACCCGCTGACCATCAACCGTGCTGGCCAGTCGGCCGCTTTCAGCGTCGTAGGTATAGCGGGTGACGCGGCCATCAAACCCGCTTTCGTTGAGCAAGCGTCCGACCGGGTCGTATTCAAAGCGGCTGTGTTGCTGGTTTTCGTTTTCCAGTGTGAGTAACCGGCCCAGCCGGTCCCAGCGGTAGCGCAAGGTCTGTTCAGCGGCGTCGATGCGTTCGGCGATCAAGCCGGCTGCGGTGTAGCTCCAGGTGGTGCAACGGCCCAAGTCGTCAACGTAGGTCAGCAAACGGCCTTCAGCGTCGCGGCGAAACTGTTCTTCGGTGTTGTCCGGGTGTTTGATCAGGACCAAGTGTCCGGATTGATAGCGGTACTCGGTTGTGTGTCCGGCGGCATCGGTGAAGCCGACCCTTTGGCCCAAGGCGTTGTACGCCCAGGTGCTGGTCTTGCCCGAGCAGTCGGTGTAGGACGTCAGTTGCCCGGCAGGGGTGTAGCCGAGTGTTTTCTCGGCGCCGTTGGCGTCTTTGATGGCGGTCGGCAGGCCGGCTTTGTTGTAGGCGTATTCGGTTTTATTGCCCAGCGGGTCGAGGGTTTCGGTGAGGTTGCCGTGCAGGTCGTAATCGCGCAGCCACAAACCGCCTTCGGCATCGCTGATTTTGATTAACTGGTTGTGGTCGTCGTAGGCGTAGTGCACCACGCTGTGGTCGGCGCGAATGTGTTGCAGCAGGTTGTCGCGGGCGTCGTAGGCATAGCGGTCGGTGCTGCCGTCGACATGCACATGGCGAATCAGGTTTTTCGCGTCATCGCGGAACAGCCATTCCGAGCGATCATCCGGGTAGCGAATGCGGTAGGTGTAGCCCTGGAGGTCGTAGTAGTGCCAGGTCTCATGACCGTGGGCGTCGGTGACGTAGGTCAGGCGGATGTTTGCATCCCAGTCCAGACGTGTGTCGAAGCTGCCATCGTCAGCCCATTCGCGCACGGCCTTGGCATCAGCGCCGGTGCCTTGCCATTGCAGGTTCATGCCGCGCTCGGTGCGGTCGGTGTAGCGGGTGATCAGGTGGTGCTGGTACTGATACGTCCAGGCGGCGCCGTTTTCGTCCTGGGCCAGGATCAGGTCGCCGTCCGCATCGTAGTGATAGGCACACAGTTGACGTTGTGGCTTGCCGTCCCGGATTTCCCACAGACCTTTCAAACGGCCGTGATCGTCGATCAAGGTGCTCAGGTGCAGGTGAGTGATATCGCCTTGATAGGTGATCAGGTCTGACAGGATGGCTTCGTCGCCGTGCCGGTGCTCATACTGCAGCATCACCCCGGCGCCGTTGCGCAGTTCGATGCCGTCCAGCCGGTAGTGCTGCCCATGAAGCAGGTAGGTTTCCTTGCGCTCATAGCCTTGGCACAGCACCAGTGTGTCGTCAGCCGTGCGCACCAGCGTGAGGTTTTCAATCGCGTCGTGGTGGTACTTGCCGACGTTGGGCAGCGGGTAGCGATGGCTGCGGCCATCGGCGGCATGGAACAGCAAGCCGTCCTTCACACGCTCAAAACGGGTGGTGAACGCGTTGATCCAGCGCGCACCCATGAGGCCGTGGTCGTAAGCCCCCAGACTTGAGCAGTAGGTGCGTTCCCATTCGATGGCAAACGGGCCGGGCAGGCTGAAGTCGCTGTGGCTCAGGGTTTCGCTGCCCATCGCAAAACTGATGCTGTGGCAGGTGGCGGGGCAGACGCCATTTTTGGCCGTGTTGGGTGTGCCTTTGGCCGCTGCTTGGCTGTTGACGACCTCCAGTCGTCCTTTGCCGGCCAGGTGGTGGGCTTTGCTGGTGGTGTTGGATTTGACGTTGGCGCTTTGCCCCAGCGCCTGCCGCTTGCGCCAGGTGGCGACAGCCCCGGCCAGCATATGCAACAACCAGCCAATGGAGTGCACCGCGCGAGGGTCGCTCAGGCGGCTGATCTGGTTGCGCAGCTCCGGGCACAGGGCCGTGAGTTCAGCGGTTTTGGTTTGTACGCGCTGCTTGGCTTCTTCGGGTAACAGGCTTTTTGCGGCCACATTGGCCATGCCTTTGCCGACAGCTTTATAAGCGCTGAGGCTGGCATCGAAAATATTGCCGATGACGGCCTTGGGGTCATGCAGCAGTTGATCGCCAGCGAGGCTGAGTTGGCTGCCCGCAGCACTCAGATCACCCTTGGCGTCGAGCTGGCCGTTCACCACGGCCTCGAGGCCTTTCGCCAGTTCGGTGATGACCTGCTCACCCAACTGACCGGCGTCATCCAGAATCGCGAACAGCTTGGGTTGGGCCTGGGCGATAAAGTCATCCAGGGTGCCGACGATACTGGCGTTCAGGTGCCCGACCAGCACCTCGATCAAGGCATCACCCAGCAGCAGCTTGCTGCTGTTACGCAGTTCCTGACGCACCAGAAACAGCGCCGGGCGCAGGGTCATGCGCGCCGCAGCCATGGTTGGCGGCAACGGCAATACGCCGATCAGATTGATGCCCAGACTGACCCAGTCCAGCAGATCGGGCTCCTCGCTTTCGGCGAGGGTGATGATGTCGCCCAGTGCATCGACCAAGGCCATGATGTTGCCCACCACGGGCAAGTTCCCGGCGACGTTCTTGATCCGGTCGAGGGTGACGACGCCGCCACTGGTGGATTGCAGCCAGGCATCGACTTTGGCTGCGCCGCGCCCGACGTCTTCCACGGCAATGGTGTTGAGCGGAGCGACCGCGACCTGAGGTTCGCGTTGTTTGGCGGGAACAGCGGGCTGGTCGGTCATGAGATCAACTTGTTAAGAACGGTAGAGGGTGTCGGCAAGGTCGGCAGGGTGCCAGCCGGTAAGGCATCAAGCCGAGGTAGGCCGAAGCGGGCTGTTTTCATCACCCCATCGCGGCTTCGGGCTTGCGCCAGCAGGGAGTCCATCAGCCCTTGGGCGTGACCGATGTCTTGCCCAAGAGCCGGTTCGCGTGGCCATTCAATCTGGGCAATGACGCTGCTATCGCTCCAGGTGTCCGCCGGGTCCAGGTCAAACAACACCCGTGCCGGGCCAGGTGCGGCCCCGGCAACCCGGGCAAAGCCTTTGCCGTCCAGCGTGCCGCCGAGGCGTTGGTCCAAGGCATCGATCACCTCAAAACCACCGCCCTTGAGCCCCTGTAACTGGGCGTATTGATTGAGCAGTTCGAGGTTGCCCACGCCCGGCTTCGGTGACTCAGGGAAAACCGCCGTGCTGCTTTTGGCGGATGTGTACGCAAAGTTGGCCGCCTGTGCGGTGTACGGGCCGGCGGTGGCGTGGGTGATGCCGCCCGCGTTGTAGGTGGTGGCACTGCCACCGCCCTGAATCACCAGTTCGGTTTTGGCAGTGAGGGAGATGCGGTCAGCGGTGGCGGTGATGTTGAGTTTGGCCAGCAGGTTGATGCTGTCTTTCAGCGCCCGCATGTCGATGTCGCCCGATGCGGCCACCAGACGCCAGCCCAGGTTTTGCACAAACAGGCGCATGCCTTGGCTGGCACTGGCCAGCAGACGTTTACCGATGGCCAGGCTGGTATGGCCGGTGCTGCTCAGGGCCAGGTGTTCACCGCTGGCGATGTGGGTTGAACACGGGGTACTCAGGGCGATCCCGGCAGGGCTGGCCAGTACCAGATGCGGTTCTGCGAACTCCGGATATTGACTGCCCGTGAGGTTGGGCCCACTGCCCAAAATCCCCTGATACTGACGCTTCAGTGCGCTGGCCACGTCATCTTGATCGCCAGACTCCTGCGCCTGCGCCTCGCGCGCCTGAATTGAAAAACCGTCTTGCTGGTCACTGGCGGTGGCCAAACGCTCGGCGGTTTCGGGCAAGTCCTTGTGGTGCTTGCTTTCGTTGGGACGCGGCTCGGTGGTCAGCAACAAACCGCCCGCCGCCCGCAACGCGCCCTGACGGTCGGTGCGCAACTCGAAACCTTCGCCCCGCGCTTGACCGCCGGCTGGGCGTGGATGGGTCAAATAACCGAGGTTCAGCGCACTGGCCGCGTGATCACTGCGCAGCGCAATGCTGATTTCGCTGGTGGTGTCGTCGATGCGCAATTCGTTGCCGCGACTGCCTTTGTATTCCTTGCTCTTGAGCGTGGCCACGGTCTTGAAATCGGGCAGTTTGTACGGCGGTAAATGCACCGCGTGGTACAGGCAACTGGTGACCAGCGGCTGATCAGGATCGCCTTCCAAATAGGTGACCAACACTTCCATGCCGACACGGGGCAGGGAGATCGCCCCGAAATTCTGCCCGGCCCAGTTCGAAGCCACGCGCACCCAGCAACTGGTGTGGGCGTCAGACTGACCCTCGCGGTCCCAATGGAACTGGATTTTGATCCGCCCCAGCGCGTCGACGTAGATCTCTTCTCCCGCAGGGCCGGTCACCACCGCGCTTTGGCTGCCGAGCACCTTGGGCTTGGGATGATCCAGAGCTGGCCGGAAAGGCACGTCCCACGGGGTGGCGCGAAAGTGGTTGCGATAGCCCTGACGAAAGCCGTCCGTATCCGACGTGGCGTCACTGCAGCCTAACGCCTCCAGCACCTGAGGCTGACGGCCTTCGTGGGTTATTTCAGTCAGCAACCACAGGTCATTCCAACTGTCGTTGCCATGGTCGGTCAGCGGCAGGTAGTGACCGCTAAGCAGCAGCGGCTGATCACTTTTACCCTCGGCCAGCCGGTAATCACTGCGATGACGCTCCAGCGCATGGGCCGCCAGCTTCTGGCCGCGTGCGCCGTCCTCAAAGCGGCCCGGATAGTCGTAATCCTCAAGGCCGGGGCCTTTGTCTGCACTTTTGGCCTCGCCTTCGAGCTGGAACAAGGGTTTGTTGTAGTTGTAATCACGCCGTGTCACCCGTGTGGTGCGGGTCTCCAGACGCGCACCAAAACTGCTGACTACCGGCTTTCCGGGCACCATGCCGGTGTCTTGCCGATACGCCAGTGGTGGCAGTTTTCGGAACAGCCGCTGACCATCCCCAAACACCAGCAGGTGCCCCTGATCGCTGTGCTGAAAATGAAAGCTCAAGCCTTCTTCTTCAGCCAGACGCTGGATGAAGTGCAGATCGGTTTCATCGTATTGCGTGCAGTAAGTGCGGGGTGTCGGGACCGCATCCAGATTGAACTCAAAGGTGTCGGCCAGAATGCCGTGCTCTTCCAGTACCTGGGCGATGACTTGCGGCACCGTCATCTGCTGAAAAATACGCTGATTAACCCGATGCGCCAGCCACGCAATCCGTGGTCGCAACGAGAGATGGTAATGGGTTTCCCGATGGCCGGATTCGCCTTGGGCGATGCTGTACACCTGACCGTGAACCTTGCCGGTTTCAGAGCCGCCATAGGTCAAGAAAGCGGTTTTGTGCAGCAGGGTTTCGAGCGGAAGATTGGCGTGCTCACTGATCAGTTCAAGGTCGAAACAAAAGGGCCTGTTCAAGCCCTCGCGGCCGATAAAGCTCAGGACCTGAAAGTCAGTGCTGGCCCCTTTGATCACTAAAGAAATGTGAGCCGCGTTGGCGTTGCGCATGCGCTGTTCTCGATCCATGACACCCAAAGTGGGCGCATGGTGCGAGTGGACATTCGGTGATACAACCCAGCAAAGACCCTTGGCGAGAGAATCAGAATGGGCCTACGGTGCGAGGGGATTACGGGTGGTAATCAGGGGTAAGGGTCTGACAGCAAATGACGACTTGCATGAACTTTTGCGAGTTTTGGGGACAATCATGGGCAGTCGAATATTGCTCAAGGGCGCGATACGTTTTATGAATCCACGGATCATAAATGCTTCTTGAAACTGCCCGCTGTCACGTCAACGGCAACTGGGCAACAAGATCAGTAATCAGGCCGGCGAGCAGGCCAATGCTTTTTGCGAGCGTAAGGGGAAGCAGTTAATGCCTATGAATGAGTCTTCAAGAAGCTCGGGTTATGGACGTGATGCGAATGCTGAACTGCAATTCCGCTGCTTGAGTGAAGGGGGGCGGGCCTGCAGCGTCCAGAGGCGAACTTGTGTTTGTAAAACGTTACTTCGCTGATGTCGCCCACGACCCAGCGCAACCAGAATGGCGGCGAGGGCAGGTCTTCCATCATGTCGCGGTACCCAGGCCAATAACCGGTTGCGTTGCTGGAATAGGCCCATGACAATCCTCCTAGCAGCGCCTCAACAGCCCAATGCGCCCAATCGGCGTGTCAAATACGGGAAAACCCAAGTTGCCCGGCGTGAACCAGAGCCTTTCCCGGTTCCATAAGTGGGCTTTGCGGTACCTGCCGATCAGACTGTCTGGCCCCAGCAATACGGCAGTATCAAACAGCTGAACGCCGTCGCGTCGCGATTGTACTTCATCAGGCTGATGAAAACCGCAGCGTCAGTATGGGCGTACACAATCAAGTAAGCCGACACCGAGTAGTCGTTTCATCATTGAGCGACTGAGGGGGTTGTCGATAAGGACGAGACCGATACCGCTGATACCGTTCATCAGGCCCAGATGATGCTTTTCTGGGGTGGCGATACGGGTCGCAAGGGCTTCTATCTCGTCGGCACGGGTTCGCCACTTGGCGTTCCCAAGAATATCGCAAGCTATTCGTAGCACGGCAACGACGCCGAAACTCCCACAACATACGTGGTCAGCCAATCCTGTCGAGGTTCGCAATGAGCCGAGGAGGGCGTCGATCTCGCGCGCCGTCGTTGCATCCCAAAACTCGGTACCAAACAAACCAAGTCGCCCGAGTGCCATGCCAGCGCTTCCCCTGCACCAGCTGTTGCATTGGGAGGGTTCTTGCGCCATCGAATGTGCGAGTCTGCTCTCCCAGCCGTCGTTGCCGATGCCCAGTACTTCGCGGTCATGGTTGAGCAACGCCCACACATGTTCGCGATAACGAGTGAAGCCAGTACGCAGATACAAACGTGTCAAGGCAGCCACTACTCCCGCTGCTCCTTTGGTAAATCCTGGGCAGTACAGGTTTGCGTTTTCAGTTGTGCCGCTGCCTTTGATCGCTCCGGGAACATAGGTTGTAAGTTGATCACCAATTGTTATGGCAATTGCAACCGAACGCTCCGTGTTCAGGATCAACAGCGATCCGAGCAGCCCGGCGGCGCCGAGGATCAAATCGGGTGGCGAATCAGTCAAGCATACTTCATCAAAGCCTTCTACAAGCTTGATCGCCAGCGCATGGCCCGCCCCCGCGCAAGGGGGCATGAGGCCAGTGTCCTCTATGGCAAGCAGCGCCAGTAACTGACCACCACATCCGGCAAGACCTAGGGGTTGGTCACGCCACCAGCGCAGAAGTGTGCGGCCCTGCTGTTGATCTGCAAGCGTATATAACGGCTCGATGATGCGTTGGATCATGAGCCCCGCCTCGGGCCGTGACCACGGCATTTCATTCGAGCGAGAGAGGCAGGCGAGAAAGGCCGCAATACCTAGCGCGCCGCTATAAGGCGATAGGCCAAGCGGTCTGAAATGAAAGCGCCGGCCGTCGCTGGTCAAATCGAACCCCAGCCACTCTGGGTGCTGCTCAACGATGGTGTCGGTAAGGTCATCGGCGATGGCTTGGGCCATGCGCAAGCGAGTATGGCTTGGCACGGGCGTAATACCTGGCGCACCTGGAGGCAGATTGCCGGCTTTTATTTGATGAGCTCTCAGCGCTTTTGCTGCGCTCATGCCATCAATCACCTGCAGTTGAAACGCAATAACGTCTTCGCTCAGGTCTTCTAGACGGCGGCGACAAGCCTCCAGCCCGCTAGTTTCGAAGTAGTCATTGATGGGGGGGGCACTGCCCACTGGCAGCAGATCATTTTGATCGACTCTATGGGCAAAATATGGAATGTCCAGTTGGGCCATTTGGCATCGCTCTGCGGCGAAAACGGGCCAGTTACACTCGGGTGAAGCGGCTGTGCCGTGGAGTCGAGATAGCTGATCCAGACTGCGCTGTTGCTCTGGCAGACTGCGCAGGGCATCAGCCCGTAATTGCTGTTGTTGAATACCGAAATAAATGCGTGTAGCGCGCAAGACAACGCGGCCTGTGAGTCCGCTGAAGCGCTCAAGTATTCCCCCTGGCTCCAGCCACGAGTCGCGCATTTGCATGAAGGCACAGGCTTGCATGCAAAAGCCCCTGCGCAAATGCGTGAGGTGTTGTTCAAAGGGGTTCGATTGGCTCCGGCCAACGGGTAAACTACTCGGCTGCATTTCTTGAGCCGTATAAGTACCAGGCGCCATGTCGTCGCAGTTTAGATTCTGCCATCCTGGGACAGTGCGCTGTATATGCGACGATGTGGGCACACCGAACGCACTGGTATCAATCGCTTGCTGTTGGAGCCCCACGAGCAGCCATGCGGGAAATAGTTCGGTGCGCGCAACCGAAGCCTCGAAGCGCTTTTGCAGGGGCGTTCGGCTCATCATCGCATCCGCGCTGGATGCTGCACGAAACGCGTCTCGTATGATCGGTTCGAATAGTGTCTCGGTGTCGATCAGAAGCAGGTTGGCACCACTGGCTATCAGATTTTCATGATGCCCATCGGTGCAGCCGAGAAGATACAAGATGGCAGCGAGGCGACCGGCGTGAGAGTAGAAGAGAGCCAGTTCCTTTTCGTCTACACATGGTTGATGTCTGGCAAGTTCCATGTAGCCGTACCCGGCCCTTTTCAGCACTTTGAGCGACGCCAGTGGGGGCAATAGGCAAATAACCTCCTGCTCTTCCAGCAAGCGCTGGAACTCGAAGTCGATCGTTAGATCTCTGGGTTTGTAGACAACGTCCCACGTGTCTGGTCCCTCTGAAAATGTGAGGATCGCAACCGTGCGCCCTTGTCGATGGCGATCGCTGATACCTTGACGGATGCTAGCTAACTGCGCGGTGACTGGAATGGCCAGCGCTGCCTGCAAGTCCTTCCGGTCACGCTGTACCCTCATCAGGGCCTCAGCACTACTATCGAGCCAAAACACTACCGCCTGTGCCAGTAACCGCCCAAGTACCGGGAATTCCCCCAATAATGTTGCTAAGCCATCGGCTCGATGGCGCTCGATGAAGCGTCGATACTGCTCGCGCGATGATGGTTCGGTGACACCCTCGCGAAAGTCGAAATAGGCACAGACCGAAACACCCACGCCGCGAAGAGCTTTGAAGAGTTCCCAGAGAGGTTGCTCGCCCAGCGTACATAGTCGTTCCAACAGTACGTGCGCAAGATCGCTATCGAGCTGTCGTGCGATTGGCGCCGCTCCTGGTGTCGCGTTCACCCGGTGGTGCAGACGCACGAGTGCGCAATCAACTGCTGGCCACCATAGATCGACAAAGGGGAGTTGTGGACGGGGCGAAGAGATTGGGGCGTCCAGATAGACTGCTTCGCTGTCGGCCCCCTGGATCGCCGCACAAATACTCGCCAGCGTTTCATTCAACGCTGAGTCATTCGGCAGGTACGAATCATTCAAATCGATAGGCCAGTCGTCATGGGTGTCGCCTTTGTTTGCAAGAAGCGGTTTTAAATAACAATTTAGACTATTAAGACCACACGCCAATAACTTGCCTCATGTGCAAGCCTCGCCTATAACTCTAGGGCACTAATTGTGGTTTAACAACAATCTCTGGAAAGGAAGCTATTATGAGCCCATCACAGAAGTTTCGCGACAAATTGGAGTCGGACCCTGTATTTGTCAAAACCATCAAAGGATGTGCTAACTCCGCTGAGATAATCAAGGCGGCCAAGGCGCAAGGTATTGATCTTTCGGATGCCGATCTGGCCAAGGCATTAGTAAAGAGCGATGTTGAACTCTCAGATGAGGAACTTGAATCGGTGTCGGTCGGTACACCCATGGCTGCTGCATTGATTAAGTAATCATTGGCCCACTTGGGAAGTGCTGATGCGTTCTCGGGTGGGCCATTTTCGCCAACACTTGCTAGTGGCGACTTTATGCCAACTAATTTAGTAACGTCAACGCGCATGATCGCCGCTACCGACACGCTCGCGGCGATACAACCTATCTTGCCTGATTATGATATTTACGGATTTGCCGAGCATTCACTGGTGGGTGTTGAAAGCATACGCTCGATTGAAGTATTCAGGGGCGAGCCACGCTCGGGCTACCTTAATCTCGGCAAAGGGTTTGGCTTTGAAGCTGCGCTTGTTTCCGGCTACATGGAGGCAATAGAAGTTTGTACTGTTGAAACAGTACCGCAGGTGGCGGTGACGACGTTAAGTCACCTCGATCCAAACGCCTTGATCTACACGGCGGTGAAAAAGCAGGCGGTACTTGCAAGTTCGCTCCCCGACGATGCGGCGAACAGTGCCATGATTTGCGGTGTTGATCTTCTTACGGCTGCGCCAGTGTATGGCTTTGTCAGTGAAAACTTTCTACCCGATGAAGATGTCGGTGATGTTCTTCATGTGTCGACCAATGGGTTGGCAAGTGGCAACTCGCTGGTCGAGGCGCGCCTGCACGCACTGTATGAGTTGATTGAGCGCCACGTAACAGCTTTAAGCCTGCAGTCCATGGGGCAAGTGCTGTTTATGGATTTGCGGGATATCCCTTCACCACTTTGCGAGGCTATTGCCGAACTCAACGCGTCCGGCTGGCGTTGCGAGTTTTTCCTGCTGGGACGGATGCTAGGAGTCGTAGTGATTCAATGTGCGCTTTCGCCTATCGAGGCGTGCGCCACCGAACGGTTGGAAGTGAGCTTTGGTTGGGGGGCGCATCACGAACTGTTGATTGCAATGGCACGGGCCATAGCTGAAGCCGTGCAGGGGAATGCTACGCGCTCGGCTTGCCAGCAAGACAGTATTCCACCAGAGCGCATGAGGGGAGGGATGCTTCTATCCGGAGAACAACTGGCCATGTTGAAAACCGGTGCGTCGGCAGGTGAGCGAATTCTGCTTCAACGCCTGCGCGCCAGCACAAGGTTTATCGTGTCTCTTGAAGCGGCAAGTGATGACATTCTGGTTGCACCCTCGACCGCGCTTGCGCAGCTCGTAACGAGCGCCCGCGAGGCTGGTATTTCGCATTTGTTTTCATGGACGCTGTCTCCGCCAGAGCGACCTTTTTCGGTCGTCAAGTGCGTCGTCCCGGAATTCAAAACGCTGTTTTCCTGATGACCTAGGCTCGCAGCTCTCCCTGCGTTAAGCCTTCATAAAGCGCCAGATTGCTGGCCGCAGGTCTCCAAAAAAAATGTGAAAATAACCTGGGAATTGTGACTCCCCCCAGGTTCCATCGTCCGTTGGCTCCATGTAGAAATCGAGCTTTAATCCCACCGACTCTGCTTGTGACTCGACACTGGCCCGGTCGCGGATCGCATAGCCGAATAACGACAGGGCTCGGTCCGCGTGATGGATCGGCACCATGTCCACGATGAAAACGGGTGCTGCAACACGCGCTAGCCGTGCGACTTCGTGAAAAAAATCAACCTGAGATACATAGCCCATTGCATAAAAGCAAATTACCGCGTCGAACGCATTATCGGGCTCCGGAACGCTGCAGATATCGGTGCAATGAGTTTGCCATTCGGGTCCGGCGCTATCGAGCGCCAGTTGATCCTTATCGACCAAACAAAATGTCAGGTCGGGACGCTGTGCTCGCATCTGTGCCGCGATGCAACCGTTACCCGAACCCAAGTCGAGTATGCGCCCTGCGGCGGGCAACTCGGCCCAAGTGAGCAACCGATTGATATGCTCGGGTTCCGTAGGCGCGAAGCGGAACGCCTGTAACACTCGCAGAGGCGACTGAGCGGTGCCGGGTGGGCTCCCCGGCTGGGATAAGGATCTTCGCATGAAGCGCTCCAGCAATTACGATGTTAAAGGTTGGGCTCGGTGCTATTGCGGGGCAGTGATGAGCACCATTCGCAATGCGGGTTGACGTCCACCTGCAATTCGTCAAAACGGGCTCCAAGAGCGTCGTATGTAAGCAGTCGCCCCATCAGCGGCTCGCCGATGCCTAGTAGAATCTTTAGCGCTTCCGTTGCCATGAGTGTGCCGATCACGCCGGGCAGTACGCCGAGCACGCCGGCCTCAACACAGGACGGCGCAAGATCTCGCGGCGGCGGTTCGGGAAACAGGCAGCGATAGCATGGGCCTCCCTGAGGTCCCATCGGCCAGAACGCGGATACCTGGCCTTCAAAGCGAAATATCGCTCCATAGATCATGGGGATGCCCAGCCTCAAACAGGCATCGTTGATGACATAACGCGTGGCCAGATTGTCGCTGCCGTCAATGACCAGGTCATAACCGGCGAGAATAGTGTCGACGTTATTGTGGTCAAGGCGTACTTCATGTAACTCCAGTTTTACATCTGGATTGAAAGCGGTGAGGGTTTCAGCTGCTGAACGCGTCTTGAGTTCGCCGATACGCGCATCGGTATGCAGGATTTGTCGCTGCAGGTTGCTGCGCTCGAGACGGTCGTCGTCGATCAGTGCGAGCGCTCCAATCCCCGCTGCTGCAAGGTAGTAAGCCGTGGGCGAACCCAAGCCGCCAGCCCCAACCAGGGCCACGCGCCGTGCCATCAAACGAGCCTGACCCGCTTCACCTATTTCCGGTATGCAGAGGTGGCGTGCATATCGCTCTCTCTCGCAGGTGCTTAGAAGTTTGTGTCGTTCAACGGCAAGACCAAGCTCGCTCCATGCCCGGTATCCGCCGGCCACAGAAGTAACAGATCGATAGCCCAGTCGACTCAATGCATCGGCGACGAACAGTGAGCGTATGCCGCTGCCACACAGGATTATCAACGGGGTGTCTGGATCGGCCACGATGGTCTCGATCTGTTGCTCGAGAAAGGAGCGGCCGACGTGTCGTGATTTTACCGGACTGCCTTGCGCCCACTCCTCAGTATCACGGATATCAAGCAGGATCGCGCCGGCGTCTATGCGCTCGACAGCCTCTCGAGGATCGATCTCCGTGATTTCAGCCTTTAGCTGCTCCAGTCGCTGTTCTTGTAGATTCATGCTAACCCCCCGCCAAAGCAAGCAGGATCGTTACTACGGCGCCGTCAGCGACTTTATCGTTCTCGATAGAGCGGATCGGACAACCATTGACGAACACTCGTACAAAGCGATTGACCTCGTTGGCTTGATCGAACAGATGCGCATGCAGCGCATTTGACCCGACAGTCAGGGCGTCAAGCGCGCCTCGCACCGTGGCGGCCTCTACGGGTACGCGTGATTGGCCATCCACGTAACGGCGTAATGATGGTGGTACGACGATCGTGACAGTATTCAACGTCAATCCTCCAGCTCTGCAAGATGATAAACCGCCCTGAATCTCACTGGCGGTCAAGCAAACTATAGTCTCGAGGCCCCTGAAGGCATCATGGCAAGGGCTCGCACAAAACGAAATTACCGCTAGCCACACGGCCATCTACGGCAGGTTGGCTTCATGATGAACATTGGGCAAGCACCGCCGAAATCAGACCCTGGATCGCTGTTGGCGACGATACATGAGCAAGATGGTCTTTCCATGCTGGCGCGATCGGTGCGAGATGAGCTTTCAACTTGTAGTGGCCTTTGTTTATCAAGTATCCAAGATTCTCAGCCAACAGTGTTTTGGCGCTCGCCTGTTCCCCTGTGGCGATCAGCGCCGCCAGTAGCGGATAATGGAGGTGTTGATCACTCGTAACTTCCACAGCACTCGCAGGGTAGTGAGGCGTCGCAGGCATCAAGGCCAGTTCTTCGTGGATTTCGCTCAGAAGCGCCGCATCGACGAGGTCTCGATTGATCATCCCGATCCCAACCGCGAACATTACGGTGTAAACGGCGGCGGTCTGTAAGTATCGTGTTCGAAAGCGTGGCCTATCTACCCAGGCCGATACGGTTAATCCCATGCGGTTAAACAGTGCTGCCAAGGCCATGCGCTCATCAGTAGTCATTGCATGGGGCGCACATACTTCTACCTCGAGGTTTGTGATAATACGCAGCACTTGATTGTCGAAATACTCTGACGAAAGCAGAGGATAGACCAGCGTGTATATATCTGTGGAAATCTGCCGCCAACCGGCCTCTATAACTTCTGGGTCGCTGCAAAACACCAGGTTGAATACGGGTGGCGACAATGTATTGCCACCTTTGCCCAATGCCTCGGAAATTTGTGTTCCGTGTACGGCAAAGATATTCACATGTGCAGTTTCTTCCTGGTGCGTGTCGTGCCGATAACATGGCTCGTACCACGCTCGAGATAGATGACGGGCGCTTTGTAGGGCAACTTGCAATCGAGGGATCTGTATACCTCGCAGGCTGGTATGAAAAACGTGGTGCCTGCGCTCATTCAGCAAATAGCCATAGGCTAGGCCGAGTGCGCCGGCGCCGACTACATGGATGGTCAAGTTACACAAGAGACAGAAGCTCTTGATGTGGGTCAACGACAGCGAACAGATGTGCTGAGCGTTCTTCGATTATCCTTATCAGCAGTGCGTCTCGATGTTGCATCATATGTTCAGTGGTCCACGTTTGGTGGAAGGTAAGTCCGTTGAAAACGATGCACTCACCTGCCGCGACTTGTAGCGATTCAACACGCGAGGCGGGAAACATCTGCGAGAGAAGAGGGGCAATGGCGCGTGACGAGTCGCCGTGAACGATGGAGAAATAAGCGACGGGGGCATCAATGATTTGCAAGCCTGGTCGTATTGTTCCGCTCCCTTCTTGCAGGGGAATCCACAGAGTCAGCATCGGAGCATCATTGAATTGTGCGTTGGTATCTTGATGCCAAAACTGATTGTTGGCGTTGCCCAACTGAGCCGGCAGTCGGCAGGGGGGGAAAGTGCGGCGCAGAATCGTACGCCGTTTGAGAATAGCGGGCCGGCTCCCTATTGGCAGTGAGTCGGGTAACGACGCCAATACCGTCGTCGCGATGGCGCGAAGCATGTCCTGATCCACGCACTGCGGGTGCTCTAACAGTCTTAGCGGCGGTGTCCCCGGTACATCAAGCAAGGCGTCGCAGTGCGATACCAGGCGATCCCGCATCTCTTGATCGACCAGCGCGTTGACGCGAAGGTGAGAGCCAGTCGCCAGCCACTGATGTGAGTTTTCAGGCGAGTCGAGGGCATGGGCGGACTGAAAGCCGTCAACAGATCTACGCAGGTGTTCGAGCGCCTTGCGTGCGTTGATCTTGTTGTAGAGCGCGTACTCTGACTGAGTGGGTGCTTCAATATCCCACCGGTCCCGATCCAGCAGTGCGATGACCTCCAATAAGGTATAGGCCGGATGGCACTCGGCCAATCGAATCAGCTCTGCTAACGGGGTATCGATAAGTAACTCGTGTGAAGGTGACGACATTTGCGATCTCCTCCGTCGCTTTATTACATAAGCTGGGGGCTGGCCATATAATATTCGGTCGAACCACACTAGAGCATGTTGGCGCTGATCTTCATGCCAGGAATAAACACTCGAGTCACGGCGACGTCCAGATTCGGTTTAGTCAAATCGTGAACAAAGACTTTGCCCATGCCGGCCTCGACCAGCATATCCAGTACTCGATCAAGGCTGCCCTGGATATCAAGGTTCTTGCAATGATGTGGATAGGCTTCTAGCATTTCTTCCCAAGACCAGGACGGCATGGTTCTGAACTTGTCAAAGGTGCGCGCTTGGAGAGAAGTGCGTTGCGCAAGTTCATCCGCCGAAAGTTGTCGGTTAACATGGTCGATACCTAGATCTTCCCGGGCTCCATGGATGTGTGCCAGTCGCGCTTGAGCGGCTTCAGTCAGCGCTCTTGACGCCGCTATAGTCGGGTCCGTATGAGTGCCATAACCACCGGACGTATTCAGGATAAAAGTCGGCTCACCGGGACAATAAAAAATCGTCCAAAAGGTGTAAATATCTATTGTGCTCGGCATGCTCAGTAAAAACATCTCGATGCCGCCCGAAGACACCAGTTCTGCTAAGTCGACGAGGTGGCCCGGCAGGGTTTCTAGCCTTAACGGACGCAAAAGCGATGGGGGAGAGTCTTTGGTTCTGCCCATCAGCTTAGCAATAGCGTCGCGCTCGACGATCTCACAAATAGCATGCAGGACGGCTTCTTCGTAGCTGTTGCCGCTGGCGAGGCCGTTACTTGTGAAATACTGTAGATACGGCGGAGTCACATAAATCGTGCTCGCCGGAATCATCACTTTGTTAGCGTCGATTAGTTCGTCCGCTTCTACCCAATCGAGAATGAGTTCGGGTGAGTAGTAAAGCCCTCCATACTCGTCATTTGGCCAAAGGCAGTCCTGGATCAGGGTAGTTGGATCGATAGGCTCGTGGCCTTCTTGGCGAAGGGCTTCTGCGCTTGTGGCAAGGTGCCAGTCTGAAGTAAGTGGATACTCAGAGTGCTCTACCTCGATGGACTCCATGATTGCCGAGACAGCCGCTGCGGCATTAGTCCAGCCCTTGCCGTTGGATATGCTCAGGATGATTCCATTAGGCCGGATCGCATTGTAAGTAGGGATACCTATGCGATCGAGTTGGGTAATATCAAGAACGCGCGTGATTCCACACTGTGCAAGAATCGGCGTGATCTTGAGGAGCGTGACTTCGGGATCACAAATGCGCTGAGTTCCTTGCGCATACTCTCTATCTGCAACTGGGCTAATTGTTGTCATGCCGCCTCCTTGTTGAGTCGATCCATACAATTCAGATATTGATGCGCCAGCAGTACCTCTCGTGCAGGATCAAGTACATAGCCGAAGATGCGTGGCCCCACCTCATATATCCACTCTGCGTAGGCAAGTACACGGGTCGCCTCGGCCAAGATGGCGTCTTCCTGCAAGCGTGTGGATTGTTGCAGGTCTTTATTCTGTTTGGGGCGAATTTGCTTCTTGAGGCCCATACAGTACATCGTGTAGACCAGTTGTCCGGTAAGCACCACCATCCGCTGCCAGGCGATCGGTGCATCTTGCCTGTGCCTGGTCAACTGTAGATCAACGGCTGCGACGAGTGCGTCAGTGTCCGGGGAGCAGAAGCGTTCTTGCATTCGACTGCAAAGTGCATCGTCGCGACGCTCCCGGGCTATGTCGATGAGTGTCAGGCCCGTCGCGCGCCTGTGGTCAAGATCGAGCGCCTCAGAATCCCATACCGAGATGCCATCATCTTCAGCGACTCCTTCGATATGTAACTCCCTCGCCCAGCCCACGATGAGCCTTTGGCAAATTCGCGCTCTAACCAGATCGCGGTAGCCTGGATGGTCGGTGTCAATTCTGCCCAGATACTCGGCTAAGGGAATCTCTGTGCCATTGCCTTTCGCTTTGATCGATGTCAAGCGTTCGCTCGAGTAATATTCTATTCCAAGATTTATATGAATATATTCATAGTCACGCACCTTTGGAGCGGGTGATGCTATTGCGCTCGATGCCATCTGAGCAGCCATGCGAAGAGCAAGGATAGCGTCGATTTTTTTGATATCTTCGGCATCAGCAAGCGCCTCCATAACTGCGTTGACGTCGATCTCGTTCTTCAGTGGCGTTAATATTCCTTCGAGGGTCCTGTCGGTAAAACACATCTGTTTCGCGCACTCGATGATCAGCGTTTCGCTACGTTGGTCAATAAGGCCACGGGCAATAGCGCGCTTCAAATTCCAGCGAAGCGTGACGAGCGGAATCGTTACAGGGGTATAGCAGTCCTCGGCGCCTTCATGTAACAAGGCGACCTCATCATCGCCGTCAATCATTCCATCCATGTACCAGCTAAAAATTGTGCCTACTCCAGTGATTCCGGATCCCTGAAGCTCTGCGGCACGTAGCGCTCCCATGCTCGATGCGCCAATGACCGCAATGCCAGAGTCAAGTGCGAACATGATTTCCTTGTGCCATACGGACATTTTTCCGTAGAACAGTCCGTCAATTAAAACAATGACTTTGTAGCCGTCGTTGATGATGTCGTAGAACGAGCCACGAGAGGCTGGGGGGAAATAGTCGGCATTAGGCAGATACACCTTGGCTTCGTCGAGAGGACAGGAGGGACCTAGAAATACCGCAACGTGGTGACTGTTCAAAGTAAAGTGCCCCAATGGTTGGCTGAGTTGAGCTCAACGAAAGTCAGATGCCACTGGGAAGTTTGTTTGCGTGTACGACGCAAACAGTACAGACAGTAGTCAGCTGTGAGCTTATGTGGCTAACGATAGATAGCGTATAAAATCCCCGCATATTATTTGCGATTTATAAGGTTGTAGCCAACTTGTGGATTTTAATGGTCAACTCGTTTAGACGTGAGCAGTATTGATTTTTGGCTCGCTGGTCTGGAGTTTTGCCCGTCTTATAAAGGCTGTTCTAATATGCTTTTAATATGGGCAAGGAAAACTCAATTTTTTTTGATTGTAGATGCCTCCTGAAATCTTAAGCTGAAAGTGCCAGTCTATGATGTGCGCTAGACGTGTTATTTTGGCAGAAGAAGCTTCAAATAACGATTTAACATACTTACGAAGAAAACTTAGCTGAGATCTCTGCAAAAGCAAATTCGTGATTCAGATAGATCGCATGGCTGGCATTGCACGGCCCTTCAACGAACCCAATTCGACTGCATCGAATCGTTCAGTGAGAGGCAGGCGCAGAACGAGCCTGGTCAAGCTGCTGCTCGGGCAATTTACCGCGATTTGATGAGTTGCCAAGAGTCCAAGTCTGCATCGGAGTGCGATCTGCCTGGCATTTGCACGCCGGCTGGCGGCGCTCAGATCACACTCCGATGCGACCTCCCGTGAGGGATCGGGCAGTTAGCGACAGGCTGTCGTTGGCGCTGGTTGTTCAGTGCGAACCTTTTAAAGGTAAGTGAAGCTCGGTTACGTCAATTTGCACTGTTTTCTGCTTGTTTATTTGCATATGGCTGCTCTCAGATTGAGCGCTGGTTAACGCGTGCCATCAGTTGCTCAGCCGACTCCTTGCGCTCTGAATAACGATCTACCAGAAACTCTTGGCGGTCACGCAGCAATACGGTGAACTTGACCAGCTCTTCCATCACATCGACGACACGGTCGTAGAAGGGTGAGGGTTTCATCCGCCCGGCTTCGTCGAATTCCATATAGGCCTTTGGTACCGAGGACTGATTGGGGATGGTGAACATGCGCATCCAGCGTCCCAATACGCGCAGTTGATTGACCACGTTGAACGACTGCGAGCCTCCACACACTTGCATCACCGCCAGGGTTTTACCCTGAGTAGGGCGTACCGCACCGAGCTCCAGGGGAACCCAGTCGATCTGTGCCTTGAACACCGCTGACATAGCGCCATGGCGCTCCGGTGAACACCAGACCTGACCTTCTGACCACAGCACCAGATCACGCAGCTCCTGCACTTTGGGATGCTCGACCGGGGCATCGTCAGGCAATGGCAAACCGGACGGGTTGAAGATGCGTGTTTCAGCACCAAAGTGCTCAAGCAAGCGCGCGGCCTCTTCAACTAGCAAGCGGCTGAAGGAGCGCTCGCGGGTCGACCCGTAGAGCAACAAGATGCGCGGTTTGTGCTGGGCCGGCGTCGTTTTTTGCGCGCCATCGAACAGGGTTAAATCCAGGTTGGGTAGATGCTTTGGCATAAATTCTCCTTAGAGCAAGCCGATTCGATCGAGCTCGGTTTTGAGCGCGTCGCGGCTGAGACGATTGAAGGGCAATTCGAGAAACGCTTTGCAGCGGTGCTCGATGCGCGCCAACGTGGCGCGGAAGGCAGCGTCAATCGCCGCTTCGTCTGTCACGTCGGACGGATCTTCCAGCCCCCAATGGGTCTTCAGCGCCGGGCCAAAATACACCGGGCAGCTTTCGCCGGCGGCCTTGTCACAGACGGTGATCACGATATCCGGCGGGTTGCCTTCGAACGCGTCGTTGCCTTTGCTGTACAAATGGTCAATCGAGATCCCGGACTGCTGCAAGGTGGACAGGCTGCGAGGCAGTACCTGGCCTTTGGGGAAACTCCCGGAACTCACCGCCTCGAAACCCTGCGGCGCCAGGTGATTGAACATGGCTTCTGAAAGGATGCTGCGGCAACTGTTGGCCGTGCACATGAATAGGACTCGCATGGATTTCTCCTGCCGCTTTTGGCGGACGTTAGAAGCTCAGGCGCAAGGCCAGGGCGCAAAGGGTGATCAACAGAACCGGGAGTGTCAGCAGGACGCCGACCTTGAAGTAGTAACCCCAAGTGATGCGCATGCCCTTGCGTTCCAGTACGTGCAGCCAGAGCAGCGTGGCGAGGCTACCTATGGGGGTGATTTTCGGGCCGAGGTCGCAGCCGATGACGTTGGCGTAGATCATCGCCTCGCGAACCAGCCCTTGCGCGTCGCTGGCCTGAATCGACAGCGCGCCGATCAGCACACTGGGCATGTTGTTCATCGCCGAAGACAGCAGAGCCGACAACAGTCCGGTGCCCAGGGTCGCAGTCCACAGCCCTTGCTCGGCCAAGCGGTTGAGCAACTGGGCGAGTAGATCCGTCAGCCCGGCGTTCTTCAGGCCATACACCACCAGGTACATGCCCAGCGAGAACACTACGATTTGCCACGGCGCTTCGCGCAGCACCCGGCGAGTCGAAATTTTGTGACCCTTGGCGGCGACAGCAAGGAGGATTGCCGCGCAGGCTGTGGCCACTGCGCTAACCGGAATGCCCAATGGCTCCAGCGTAAAAAGTCCGACCAACAATATCAGCAACGTCCAGCCGCCGACGATGAACGTGGCGCGGTCGCGGATAGCGGTTTGGGGGGCCGGTAACGCATCCAGTGCGTAGCGTTGTGGCACGTCTTTTCGGAAGTAGACAAACAGCACCAGCAAGGTTGCGGCGACACTGACCAGCCCCACCGGCACCATCACCGACGCATACTCGGTGAAGCCCAGCTGGAAGTAGTCAGCGGAAACGATGTTGACCAGATTGGACACCACCAGCGGCAGACTTGCGGTATCGGCAATGAATCCGGCGGCCATGACAAACGCCAGGGTTGCGCTCGGTGAAAAGCGCAGCGCCAGCAGCATCGACATGACAATGGGCGTGAGGATCAGCGCCGCGCCGTCATTGGCAAACACCGCAGACACCGCAGCTCCCAGCAGCACGCAAAACGCGAATAACCGGTAGCCACTGCCCTTCGCCCAGCGCGCCACATGCAGGGCGGCCCATTCGAAGAAGCCTGCTTCATCGAGCAGTAAACTGATAATGATGACCGCGATGAAGGTGGCGGTGGCGTTCCAGACAATGGCCCATACAGTGGGGATGTCTTGCAGCGATACGGCACCGACTGCCAGCGCAATCACGGCACCAAGCGTGGCGCTCCAACCTACGCCCAGGCCCTTGGGTTGCCAGATGACGAGCACGAGGGTGAAGACGAAAACAGCAACAGCGACAAACATGGATAGTTCACTCGATCAGGGTTCAGCAGCAGGCGGTTTCGCGCACAGGGCGACCGTCCATGTTCTGCAGGCGGGCGACGTTGTCCATGAGCCAATCGGTGTTGGCTCTGGACGTCACTTGCAGGATCTCGTGAACCCAATTCGGCAGATCGGGGTTAATGCGGTAATAGACCCACTGACCCTGGCGGCGGTCGAGCAGCAGGCCATTACTGCGAAGTTGCGCAAGGTGACGGCTAATTTTCGGTTGGCTGTCGCCCAGAGCACACATCAGCTCGCAGACACAGAGTTCGCCTTGATCAGAGATGAGCAGGATGGCGCGCACGCGGGTTTCGTCGGCCAAGCTCTTGAAGACTTCTGGGGGCGTGATCATATAATGCGCTCTGAATATATGGATAACCAAATATACGATTATCCATATATCTTGGGCAAGATATAAATCTAGCTGGGGAGGGATCAGCTCGCTGTAACGTTGCCACGAGCTTTGAAGCGTCGCCGCACGATAACGGCGACCACCAGTATCAGCAGCGCTGTGACACCGAAGAAAATGGTGTTGAACCACGGGAACGGTTGATCACGCTGGGTTGTGGCTTCGATGTGTGTAATGTTGGGGAAGACCGACAGAATCTGAATCCGCCAGCCGTAGTAGCGAATAAGAGCCAATTGTTGTGCGTCACGCGAATAGCCCTGGGCTTTTGCCTGTACGTCTGCCGAGTCAAACTTGAAGTACCACGGGAAGCTCCAGCGGGTATCTTCGTTGCGATACACCACGACCTTCTTGGTGTCTGGATCTTCGGTATTGATAAAGTAGACATCCCGAGTTGGGCCGTCTGCAGGGTTCTCTGCACTGATGACCCCGTCGTTATCCACGCGCTTGACTTCGACACCAGTAACCAGCACTACCTCGTGCCGAGGTAACACATAATAAAGCCCTAGCGCGGCGGCACCCATTACCAGGATAAGTGCCCCGAGAACCAAACCCTTCAACCACTTCATGTAAACACTCCGTTTGTAATTGGCAGAATTCTGCCTCAATTCTGTCGGTAAAGCGCAGGTGTTTGATTGAGTCTGGGTCAAATACCTAAGCATAGACATTCGCTGTAACGATTTCACTCTGGCAGGGGGCTGGCGGTAGGCAGATACGCAGAGCCCGGCGCTGGGCCGGGCTCTGTGATGAACTGGATTCAGTTCATTAACGGTGCTTGTGTTTGTGTTTGTGTTTACTCTTGCCGCCTGACCTGTGCTTGCTGTCATTGTCGCCAAGACTATTGCCTACCGCACCGCCAGCTGCGCCGCCCAGACCAGCCCCGATAGTGGAACCGGTGGAGCCTCCCAGTTGATTGCCGATGACCGAGCCCCCCGCCGAGCCGAGACCGCCACCGATGGCGGCTTCGGTTTTACTGCCTTTTTGAGCGCCGAGCGCGCTACCGGCAGCACCGCCGACGCCCGCCCCAACGGCTGCCCCGGTGGACCCGCCCATCTGTTGGCCAACAATATTGCCCAACACCCCACCAACACCGCCTCCCACAGCGGCAGAGCCGTCTCCTGCGGCCATCGCTCCTTGCGCAATCATAATGCCCAGAGCAAGGGCGGCTAGTGTCATTCGCATGTTAGTAACCTCATCAGGCAGTTATCAGGGTATTCAGGGAGCACGTATAAATATATAGAGGGGCAGGGGTGCTCAAAGTTCTGTCATTGAAGCCAAAGCGGATAAAAGGTTTCATACGTTGTAATAAATATAGCTGCGCTCGGTGATGTTGCTCGCGGGTGTTCAAGAGCCGAAGATCAGCTCTCAGTGGAGATGGCTGCGTCGTGACCGGGCTCTGCCGCCAGTTTCAATCGGTCAGCTTTACTGATGTATTGAGACTTGCTTGTCGGTGCCAATTTGGCGCTGGCCTTTTTGGCGTGAGCCTTTAACAGCTGCGTTATTTTTTACGACGGTTCATGTTTTTCTGCTCAGCATTGTAAATGCCTGAATGATATCAGCTTACGTACTTCGACCTGATCCCTGTGGTCTTTCTGCTCACTCAAATGCTTGAAAGCTACCTGCTTCTGGCGTCCGATTTGCGTTGACGGATTCTGCGTCGGGAATAGATGATGGCTCGTTGATATTACTCAACGCTACCTAGAGACTTCCCATGAAGAAATTTATCTCTGTTGTCGGACTTTCGCTGTTTGCCCTCAATGCTTTGGCTTCAACCATCGTCATCGAGAACAAATCATCATGGGAAATCCATGAGCTTTATTTCGCCCCCTCAAGTCAGGACGATTGGGGTGATGATCACCTGGGTGAGCAAGTTCTCAAAACTGGCATGACGCTTACCCTGAAAGGTGTCACACCTGGGACGTGGGATGTGCGACTGGTTGACGAGGACCAGGACGAATGTATCGTTCAAGGCCAGAAAATCAGTTCCTCTCAGACGTTCGAAATCGAAGATGACGACTTGCTTGGCTGCCAGGCGAATACGGAGGAGTAACACCGCCAGCAGTGGAAAAATCAGACCGCCAGGGAGCAACGATTTGCGCTGGCGGTCAGCGACTCACCTGAAACACCACGCCCCCCATAGCCTAAGCTAGTCTGCCTGCACGACTGAAATCGAAGTGGGCGAGATGAATACGAGTGTGATTTACGCATTGGCCGCCGCCGCGCTGTTTGGGGCCAGCACGCCGTTCGCCAAGCTGTTGGGTACCGCGATCCCTGCGGTGATGTTGGCTGGCTTGTTGTATTTGGGCAGTGGTGGTGGGTTGTTGCTCGTGCGCTGTATCAGGGACCGAGGCTGGAAAAGCTCCGGGCTGAGCGCCAGTGAGTGGCCATGGCTAGTGGGGGCGATTGTGTTTGGCGGGGTGTTGGGCCCGGTTGCCCTGATGGTAGGGCTGACCCGCACCAGTGGCGCGACGGCGTCGTTGATGTTGAATCTGGAACCGGTATTGACGGCGTTGTTGGCTTGGGTCGTGTTTAAAGAAAATGCTGGCCGCAGAATTGTCCTCGGGATGCTGGCGATTATCGCGGGCGGGATCGTTTTATCGTGGCCTTCCGCGCAGGTCTCAGAGGTGACACAGTCCTGGCTCGGGCCTTTGGCCGTTGCGTTTGCCTGTTTGTGCTGGGCGGTGGATAACAACCTGACACGCAAAGTATCGGCCTCCGATGCGCTGTATATCGCAGGAGCCAAAGGGCTGTTCGCGGGGCTGGTGAATTGCACGATTGCCCTGTCAATGGGGGCACAGTTCGTGCCGCTTGAGGTGTTGACGCCGACATTGCTGATCGGGTTTTTAGGCTATGGCGTGAGTCTGGTGCTGTTTGTTCTGGCGCTACGAGGCTTGGGCGCGGCGCGAACCGGGGCGTACTTTTCGACAGCACCTTTTTTGGGCGCGGCAATCTCCATCGGAGTGCTGGGGGAGTCGGTGTCGCCGCTGTTCTGGCTGGCGGCAGCGTTTATGCTGTTCGGCGTTTGGCTGCATCTCACCGAGCAACATGGCCATACCCATCAGCATCTGCCCCAAGAACACACGCACCGCCATACGCACGATGAGCATCATCAGCATGAGCATGCCGAGGGGGGGGGGGTGAACGAGCCACACAGTCATGCGCATCTGCATCTCCCTATTCGCCATAATCACCCGCATTTTCCGGATATTCACCATCGACACCGGCATTGAGGTGTCGTATCACAAGGAGCGTCTGAACACGTATGTTCGAACACATCGACTTTAACTATCTACTGGCAACTTACGGCTATCTGGCGATCTTTATCGGTTGTTTGCTAGAAGGTGAAACCATCCTCATTTTGGGGGGGATGGCCGCTCATCAACATGTTCTCAAGCTGTTGCCGGTGATTGGGTACGCCAGTCTGGCAGGGATGTTGGGTGACCAACTGCTGTTTTGGACCGGCCGTTATTTCGGTGCTCGTCTGTTACCCCGTTTGCATAAACAACAAGCCACCATCGACCGCGTGACGCAGTTGATCAATCAGCACCCTGCTACGTCGATATTTTCCGTGCGTTTTTTGTATGGCATGCGCCTGCTCGGTCCGATGGTGATTGGCGCGTGCAAAGTCTCGCCGCTGAAATTTGCGTGTATTAACTTGCTGGGGGCAGTGACGTGGGCCAGCGTGTTTGCCAGTGCAGGGTATTGGGCCGGGGAATTTCTGGAAGGGGTACTGGGTGACCTTAAACCGTATCGCTTGCCGATAGTGGTGTGCGTGATTGTGCTGATGGTGGCAGTGGCTGTGGTGCGCCACTTCAGAGCGCGGCATCGAACGGCCTGATCTCTTGTGAGGGGCTGGCTGACGTTGCAATTGATCAACATGGAAGGCAAAGTCCGGGAACCCGGTTGCGTGATGAAACCCTTGGCCTAAGCTCTCATTGGCAGGCCCAACGCCACGGGTTTCAAGGCATTAGTCGTTCGCTCAGTGACCCGGCCCGATGATAAAAAGGAGGTCTGGATGTTTATCCGTGTATTGATCCTCAGTAGTTTGCTGGTGACTGGCCTGGCGCAGGCTGTTGAAGTCCCGAGCCCCATTGAACAGGATCGTGGAAAATTTCGTCCGCTGGTAGTTTTTGCACGTGCAGACAGTGACCCAACGTTGGTCACGTTAAAAAAAGCGCTGGAGGAACCCGCCAATCAGCAGGGATTTAACGAGCGCAACATGGTGCTTTACACAATTGTCGGGATCACCGGCAAGCGTGATGGCAAAGACCTTGAGCCGCAGTCGACGATGGCCCTGATCCGCGGGCTTAAACCGGGGATGATCATCGATAACAAAGCCAAGGTGATTCTGATCGGCAAGGACGGCGAGAAAAAAGACGAAACAGTGGGTGAGGTAGACCTTGCGACGCTGTTTAAAACCATTGATGCCATGCCCGCAGCCGAGAAAGAAGTGCAAGCACCGGCGCCGGTGGTTACTCCGGACAAGACCGCAGCGGCTGGCAAGGCTTCCAAACCTGCGAAGCCGGTCAAGGCTGCCAAACCCCTGGAAGATTAATCCCCCGCAATAGCACGCAAAAAAAAGGCCCGCTGGGGGGAGCGGGCCAAATGGGATTCATTAAAACTAAAGGAGTGAGTTCAATCTAGACCCCGAGATGTGAAACTGGCGTGAAAAACATGTAGTGAAAATGAAAGCCTGTCGCTCGCAATGTGTGCTGCAGGAATAATGCTCAGCTGTAGCGCAACACTCGCTCGGCAACCCGATAGGGTGTGTGAATACTCCCTGACTGCCAGAGCTGCCCATGTCATTTTCCCTCGAACTACTGTCTGCATTTGCGCTGTTTGCGTTTGTGTCCTCGATTACTCCTGGGCCCAACAACACGATGTTATTGGCGTCGGGGGTTAACTTCGGTTTTCGCCGCACCATTCCCCATGCGCTCGGTATCAGCACAGGCTTTATGGTTTTGGTGTTGGCCGTAGGATTGGGGTTGGGCGGGGTGTTCAAGGCGGTGCCGATGGCCTACACCGTATTGCGCTACCTGGGCGCAGCGTATTTGCTGTATCTGGCCTGGAAAGTGGCCACTTCTGGTCCGGTGTCTCAGTCTGAAGACGCCCAAGGCGAGCCACTGGGCTTTTGGGGCGCAGCGGCGTTTCAGTGGGTTAACCCCAAGGCCTGGGTGATGGCCATTGGGGCAATTACGACCTACACGCCGTCTCAGGGCTATATCGCCAATGTGTTCATCATTGCTCTGGTCTTCGCGCTCATCAACTTGCCCAGCGTTTGCGTCTGGGCAGGCTTTGGCAGTGCGCTGCGCAACGTTCTGACCAAGCCCAAGTGGTTGCTGACTTTCAATGTGTCGATGGCATTACTGTTGGTGCTGTCGTTGTATCCGATCCTGTTTGAGCATTAATCCGCCTCATTGAGCCACTCCTGGCTCAAGGTCGGGGTGTCGCCCAAATACTCCAGCAGCCAGCTCATGGCTGGGGAATGATTGTTTTGGGCCCAGGCGAGGCACGACGGACTGGCCGGGAAGGGGCGTTGCAAATGCAGCGCCAGCAGTTGCCCTCGCTCGATCAGGGGCTGAGCCAGATGCGCCGGGACCATGCCGACGCACAGGCCATCACTCAGGCACGCCAGCCCCGTGTCCCAATCAGGCACCATCAGTCGTCGCTGGTTATCCAGAGTCCAGGTGTCGCGCTTGGGCAGGCTGCGTGAGGTGTCGTCCATGCACAGCGAGGGGAAAGGCCGTAGTTGCTCATCGCTGAGCAGCCCCTCAATCAAGGCCAGTGGATGCTCCGGGCTGGCCACGCACAGCCAGTGCAAAAAGCCCATGTCACGGAAGGCGAAACTGCCCGCCACCGGAACCGCGCGCGTGGCACCGATCACGATGTCGGTGCGCCCGTCTACCAGTGCATCCCATACGCCGTTGTACACTTCGTAGTGAACGATCAGCTCCACATCCGGGAAATGCCGGTAGAAATCGATGACCATTTGCTGGCAGCGCGGGTGCTTGATGATCGAGTCCACCGCCACCCGTAACTGGCCGCTCCAGCCGTTGGCCACTTGTTGGCACAGACGCCGGGTGCCGAGCATTTTTTTCATGACGTCGCGTGCTTCTTTGATGAACACTTTTCCAGCCGGTGTCAGCTCGACATCCCGATGGCGACGTACAAATAACGGCACGGCGAGCCACTGTTCCAGTTGGCGCACGGTGTAGCTGACGGCGGAAGGCACGCGGTGCAGCTCCTGCGCGGCACCGCTGAAGCTGCCGTGCCGGGCCACGGCGTCAATCACATCCAGCGAGTACTCAGACCACATGGGCTTGCCTTCAAAATATTTGATGCCAGTCGGCAATTATTATCGCTTCACAAGCAAATGGTCAGCTGGATAATGCACGCCAGTCAACAAATTGTTTGATGGCAAGTTTTTGGGCGCACATGAAGAACTCTTTTGGTTTTACCTGTTACCTCGCCGGGCTCAGCATGCTCGGTTATCTGGCGATGGATATGTACTTGCCGGCTTTTGGTACCTTGCGCAGCGAATTAGGGCTGTCCGCGGGCGCTGTGGGCGCAAGCCTGAGCATCTTTCTGGCTGGGTTCGCCTTGGGGCAATTGCTGTGGGGGCCGTTATCGGATCGCCTGGGGCGCAAGCCGGTATTGCTCGCCGGTTTGTCGATGTTCGCGCTGGGTTGCCTTGGGATGCTGTGGGTCGATAACACGGTGTGGCTGTTAACCCTGCGCTTTATTCAGGCAATAGGTATCTGCGCGGCGGCGGTGACGTGGCAAGCGCTGGTGATTGATCGTTACCCGGCCGACAAGGCTAATCGGGTGTTTGCCGGCATTATGCCGCTGATGGGCTTATCGCCAGCCTTGGCGCCGCTGCTGGGAGCGCTGGTGCTGAACCATTTGGGCTGGCAGGCGATTTTTAGCGTGTTGCTGGGCTTGGCGCTGTTGTTGATCGTCCCAACGTTGCTGCTTAAAGAGGGGGCGCGCCCAATCGTCAAGACTGAAAAGACCGGCGTGAGCTATTGGCAGTTGCTGAGCTCCGCGAGTTTTAGCGGCAACGTGATGATTTTTGCTGCGTGTTCGGCCAGCTTCTTCGCCTGGTTGACCGCATCGCCCTTTATTCTTGGCGACATGGGCTACAGCCCGAGTGATATTGGCTTGAGTTACGCGTTCCCCACTCTGGCCTTTATGGTAGGTGGCTACAGTTGCCGCAGTCTCTTGCAGCGGGTTCAGGGTCGTACACTGTTGCCCTGGCTGCTGCTCGCTTACTGCGCGAGCATGGTGGGGCTGTATTGGGTGGCGACACAGACCGAGCCGACGCTGGTTACGTTGTTGATCCCGTTCTGCTTGATGGCGTTGGTCAACGGTGCGAGCTATCCGATTGTGGTGGCCAGTGCACTGATGCCGTTTTCGGAAAATTCTGGCAAAGCCGCCGGACTGCAAAATACCTTGCAGCTTGGGCTGTGTTTTCTTGGCAGTTTGCTGGTCTCGACCTACATCAGTCAGCCATTGGAAATAACCGTAGAAGTGATGCTGGCGACGGCGCCGCTGGCGGTGTTGGGGTATTTGATTCAACGACGCAAGGCTGTTGCTGAAAGCCTCGCGGTGTCTTGATCGGTTGCACACGTCAAAAGGCCGAACACCGGTAAAGGTGTTCGGCCTTTGTACTGGGTGGATCAGGCAACATCGACCAGTACGATCTCGCTGTCTTCTATTGCCGTGACCCGTAGCACGGTCTCATCGACAATGGCCACGCCGTCCCGTGCATGGGCGCGCAGGCCATTGACTTCGATCACGCCTGTCGCGGGTACCAGATAGGCGCGGCGGCCGCTGTCCAACCGGTACTCTGCACTTTCCCCGGCCTTGAGATTGGCCGCCACCAGCCGGGCGTCAGCGCGAATGCGCAGGCTTTCGTCGTCGCCTTGCTTGCCGCTGGCCAAGGTCACAAAGCCTTCGCGCTGGCCTTTGGGGAACGGTTTGGCGCCCCAGGCCGGTGCGTCGCCTTCCTGATTGGGAATGATCCAGATCTGGAAGATCTTGGCCGGCGTCGACTCCTGGTTGTACTCGCTGTGAGCAATCCCGGTGCCCGCGCTCATCACTTGGACATCACCGGCTTCGGTGCGGCCTTTATTGCCCAGGGTGTCCTCGTGGCTGATAGCGCCTTCACGAACATAGGTGATGATCTCCATGTCGCGGTGCGGGTGTTTCGGAAAACCGGTACCCGGCGCGATCACGTCGTCGTTCCATACCCGCAAGTTACCCCAGTTCATGCGTTGCGGGTCGTAGTACTCGGCGAACGAAAAGTGGTGATGGGCGTCCAACCAGCCGTGGTTTGCGCCGCCCAGGGTGTTGAAAGGTCTGAGTTCAAGCATGATGCGTCTCCTGTTCAGGTTAGCCGTGTGGTACGAACGGTTACCCGGTGGTTGATGGGGTGATTCTCCCTCAAGGATATATCGATAAAAAGCTTAAAATACTCTTCAAACCAATCAACTAATTAGATGTTTCGAGGAGTGAGTTAATCGCTATCTACCTTCACAATGCGTTCTAAACAGCTGATGCCCAAGCAATTAGCTAGATCTCTTGGCGCAATGCGGCGACCATAGCCCATCCGCCCGGACAGCCTCACACCCTGGAGTCAGCGTGCCGCAACACACCCCCGATCTGCCTGTCGAACTTGCCCCTATTGCTCAACTGCCATTACTCAAGCGCCTGGCTGCCAGGGTGTTTGGCAGTGGCTTAAGCCGTTTGCGCGCACAGCATGCCGCGTCCTGGTTACACGGCCAGGCGGACGGGTTTCGCAGCGGCCACAGCGCTGGGGTCGATTACGGCTTTCAAGAGGGGCACGCCGAAGGGCTGGAAGAGGGTCGCCAGGTGCTGTTTATCAGCGACATGCGCCCGCAAGAGCTGCGAGCCCCCGGCATTGACGACAACCTGTTCGATGATTGGCGTCTGCCGCTGAGCGCTGAGTTGAAAAAGCAGATCAAGGCCGATGTTGGCGCATTACTGCCTGAGCACGCCCAGCCGAGTGCGGCGCAGTGGAAAATGATCTTCAGTGATACACCTTCGACCTCGGTGATCGCGGGTGCCGGCGCGGGTAAGTCGACATCGCTGGTGCTGCGGATTCTGCTGCTGAGCCATTATCTGGGCTTTGAACTCAGCTCGATGACGGTGGTGACGTTCACCCGCGAGTCGCGCAAGGACTTCATCAGCAAGCTGCAAGAGATTTTTGCCTTGTGGGGCCGCATCCTGAGCCTTAAAGAAGCGCGAGAGGTGGTACGCACATTCCATTCGCGTATTTTGCCAATGGTGCGCAGTTTGCCCGGCTACAGCCAGTTGCAGGCGTTCGAGACCCTGAGCAGCCGCAGCCTGTTCAATGATGACGACACCGACAGCAACCCGTTCGACTTGCGAATCAACGATGCCCAGCGTCAGCAGCTCAATGCGTGTTATCACGAGCTTTACACCCGTGATGAGCGTTTTCGCCAGACGTTAGCGCCGTTGTGCCGGCATGCCTTGCAACTCAAGGAGCAGGAGCGTGATCACCCGGATGTGCAAAAGCGCATGGCCGTGACCGAACTGGCTGCCAAGCGCGATGAAGAGTTGTGCGACACCCTCGAAGATCTGTGGTTTGCTGCTGGCGCCTGGCCAATCAAAGGCATCGAACCTAACCGCGAACCTCTGCAAATCAACGGGTCGCAGTTTCATTGCCACGGCTACATCCCGCAGTTGGATGCCTGGGTGGTGCTTGGCTTTGACCCGCGTGAAAACCCGCAAATCTGCCGTCCGGGCGCCAAGCTAAGTGTGCGTGCCGAATGGGCGGTAAAGCGCACCCTGTTTCGAGCTTTTTGCAGTAAACCATTGATATGGTTGGAAAGTTATGATGATGCAAAGCGTGTACTGGCGACCCTTGCCGGCGACGCGAGCGCAGGCCCGGGCTTTGATTACAAGCTCAAGGGTGAGCTGAGCTCGGCGCCGTTGCTCGACTGTTTTGTCGCTGCCGCAAGCTTTATCGAGAACCTGGGGCTCGACGTTGGCGCCGCCGTGGGTGATATGCGTTTTGCCAAGGACGATCCGGACCGGTTCTTCTTCGAAGCCCTGAGTTTGTACTGGCGTGCGCTCGAAGCCCACCTGCTGGCACAAACCCCGCCGGTCATGACCTATAACCGCATGTTTTCGCTGTTTGGCGAGAACACCCCGCAAAACTTCAAACTGCTGAACCATGAGCAATTGCGGCCCTTGTCGCATTTGATGATTGATGAGTTCCAGGATGTCTCGCCACAAATCGTCTCCTGGTTGCGCGCCAGTCTGCGTGAGATCCGCAGTCGTGGCCCTGCAATGAACGTAGGGCGGGCAGCCCAGCGTTCGTCGTTGCTGTGTGTGGGGGATGATTGGCAATCGATTTACGGCTGGCGCGGCAGTTCGCCCAAGTACTTTATGGAATTCAACAAAGAGTTCCCGTCACCGGCCACGACCCGGGTGATGCTCAGCGATAACTTTCGCAGCCATCAGCACATCATCGATGCGGCCGAACACATCGTGCGCGCCGCACCGTCGATTCCCGGCAAACGGGCCAAGGCCAGCGGCGAGCCCAAGGCGCTGGTCCCGGTGAATGTCTTGCAACGTGACGATCAAGACCTGGCCGCACGATTGACCGAGCATTACAACGCGGGTGATCGTATCTTGATGTTGTATCGAAAAAGTAGCGATAAGTTATTGATTGAAAAGGATATACAGGCAGTAGTTAATGTTGATTCGAGATTGGCGCCTGAAGATCGCCGCCTTAAACAACTGACCTATCACAGCTCCAAGGGCTTACAGGCAGACGCGGTTTTCCTGCTGGGTGATTGCCAGCATCTGACGTCTTCGCCGTATAAGAACCAGGTGTATCGCATGGCGGGTCTGGGCAAGGATGGCGATCCAGACCCGTACGACACGGCACAAAAAGACGAAATACTGCGTCTGGCCTATGTCGGCATCACCCGGGCGGTCAAGCATTGCTATTGGTATGTGGAAAGCCAGGATGCCCAAGGCCCAAACATCCCCAAGGCATCAGACCGGATTCCCAAGGGCAAGGCGTTTTTTGAGGATTTGCGCGTTCTGTAGGAGCGAGCTTGCTCGCGATGCAAGCAGCGCGGTGTGTCAGGCAATTAGCGGTGATCCGATCGCGAGCAAGCTCGACTCCTACAGGGGGATCTGTGGCGTTCACAACTCTGTAGGAGCGAGCTTGCTCGCGATGCAAGTAGCGCGGTGTGTCAGGCAATTCGCGGTGATCCGATCGCGAGCAAGCTCGCTCCTACAAATTTTGCGCTAGGGTCGCTCTAAGCCAGCGCCTGCCAGGCCCTTGGCGGGACGAAGCTTTCGAGTTCATCTTCTACAGCCTGAATGACCCGCGCCACTTCGCCGGTATTCATGACCGTTGCACAGGGAATGCCTGCAATTGCGATCAGGGTTTCGCCAGTCGCGCGGTCAAACAGCCTGGCAATCATGCTTTTTGGCGCGTCCATGCTCGCCTCAAAACCCATTGGATGAAAATGCCAGCGCATCAATTGGCAGGCGTTGGGGAAGGTGAATTTGTCGACAGTGTTAATTGGGTTCATGGGAGCGCTTCCTTTTGCTCGGGGCGTTTACGGCCAGCTCAATCCGACCGTGTCTGTTTACGAACGTTTCGTGTTTAACCTATCACTCAACAGTAGTGGCGATAAGCCTTTTCTGGCAAGTGGCGCCGCTGTTGAATCAGGTTTTGACGTGAATCATCTATTTGTGTGGTTTTGCAGGTATGACGGGCCTCCCATTCCCATTGAAGCCGTTGGGTAAACTCGGCATTCTGCTGCTTTTATCTTCGAGCGTTTTATGCCAGCCCCAGACGATGGCCCCGAGCAGACCCAAGCCACTGGCGAAACGGTCATGCGTTATCACCTGTGCTGGAAGCATCGGGATCTGGATGGGGTGATGGCGCTGTATCACCCGCAGGTGCGCTATCACGACTTTTTTCAGAATCGGGTGATGGCACTCGATGAGTTGCGTGACTACGTGCAACTGTCCATGCCCAGAGAACCGGATGAAGCGCTTGAGCACAGCGACCGTATTCGGCTCGATGGCGATACCGCCTTTATTCAATACCGCATGACTTTGCGCGGCAGCCAGGGACTGGTGTCGTTTCGCGCCAGTGAGGCGATCACGGTACGTGACGGGCTGATTTGGCAGGTCAATGAATACGCTTCGCTGGTGCATGAGGTGGCGCAGAGCGCGTTGCGCCAACCACCATTACGCCCGGCAGTCAGCCGCCTTGGTCTTTCGGCACGGCAGTTGAGTTTTATGGCGCAAGACCTGCAGAGCTATTTTGAGCGCAAGCAGCCTTATCTCGACCCCGAGCTGGACCTGCAACAAGTCGCCAAGGCTTGTGGCTATACGCGTAATCAGATGTCGTATTTGCTCAATCAGGTGCTCGGACAAAGCTTTTATCGCTATGTGAATCAGGCGCGTCTGCGGCATGTGCTGGCGGCGATGGATGCCGCGGTTGCACCGGTCAAAGTCGATGAGGTGGCTTTTTCGGCGGGCTTCAACTCGATATCGGCGTTTTATAGCTGTTTTCGGCAACACACTGGCCAGTCGCCCAAGGCTTACGCCAAGCAAATTTCTTTGCGGGCACGCACGCAAGACTCGCCCTGACGGCTGGAGATAGGATCGACCCCATTCTGAATACAGTGTGGAGTCGGTAATGCCAGCATGGCGCTCAATCAGCTTATGGATGGATCAACTGGGGGAAGAGCTTGGCCCTCGGCCGTCGCTGGCGCACGACCTGGAAGTCGATGTGCTGATCATCGGCGCGGGTTATACCGGGCTTTGGACGGCGTACTACCTCAAACGCCATGCCCCTGAATTGAACATTGCCATCGTCGAGGCGCAAACGGCGGGCTTTGGTGCTTCTGGGCGCAATGGCGGTTGGCTGATGGGCAACCTGCTGGGTGAAGACCGGTTGCTGGCAGGGCTATCCGCTGAACAACGGCGCGAGTCATTCGACTTGTTGCACGGTATTCCTGATGAAGTGAAGCGCGTCATTGATCGTGAAGGCATCGACTGTGACTACCGCAAGGGTGGTGCCTTGTATTGTGCCGCTCGCTATCCCGAACAAGAGACCAGCTTGCGCAGCTATCTGGCCAAGCTCTATGCCGAAGGCCTGAACGAATCGGACTATCACTGGTTGAGCCCGAGTGAGCTGGCGCAGCAGATTCGCGTCGCCAAGCCTTATGGCGCGATATTCACGCCGCACGTGGCAACCCTTCACCCAGCCAAATTGGTGCGCGGGCTGGCCCGCACCGTTGAACGCATGGGCGTACAGATTTTTGAGCAAAGCCCGGTCATTGAATGGCACGCAGGCCATGCGCGCACGGCCAAGGCCCAGGTGCGCAGCCGTTGGGTGGTGCCCGCCGTTGAGGGCTATGCCAACACCCTGGCGCCCTTGGGTCGCTATCAATTGCCGGTGCAAAGCCTATTGGTGGCCACTGCGCCGTTGCCCGCAGCCACCTGGGATGAGATCGGCCTGTCCCAGGGCCAGGCCTTCAGTGAAAGCAGTCGTCAGGTTACCTATGGCCAGCGCACGGTGGATAACCGTTTGGTGTTCGGCGCGCGGGGCGGCTACCAGTTTGCCGGGCGCCTGCGCCATAACTTCGACCTTAGCGAGAGCGAAATCGAACTGCGCCGCTATCTGTTTGGTGAACTATTCCCGCAGCTTAAAAACGTCGAAATCACTCACTCCTGGGGCGGAAATTTGGGGATGTCGCGGCGTTTTCAGCCGCACATGCTGTGCGACCGTCAACAGGGCATTGCGCTGGCTGGCGGTTACGGTGGTGAGGGCGTAGGTGCCAGCCACCTCGGCGGGCGAACCCTGGCAGATTTGATTTTGCAGCGCGACACCCTGGAGGTTAAGCAACCCTGGGTGCTGACCGAGGGCGGTTTGAAAGCACTCAAGGCCTGGGAGCCGGAACCCTGCCGCTGGTTGGGTTACAACGCAATTATTCGCAGTTTTGTGTACGAAGACCAAACCCTGGCCAATCCAAACAGCTCGCCTTGGCGACGGCAATTTGCCAGTCGTGTGGCCGGTTTTATGGAAGGTTTCATGCAGTAACCCACCTTGGTTTTATTTGATCAGGAAGCACCCATGAGCATCACGCAATTCAAAAACACCGCCCATGCGCCACTGCAAGAGTCTTTCCCGGTGGCCGTTCCGCTTGGCCTGCCAGTGGCGGTGACGTCGGTGACCTGTGTTGAGCGCACTGACGGCGTCGAGACCGGGATTTGGGAATGCACGCCCGGACGCTGGCGTCGGCAGATCGTGGCGCAGGAGTTTTGTCACTTTATTCAGGGTCGTTGCACGTTCACGCCGGACGACGGTGAAGCCCTGACCATAGAAGCGGGCGATGCACTGATGTTGCCTGCCAACAGCACCGGGATCTGGGACATCCAGGAAACCGTGCGCAAGACCTATGTATTGATCCTTTGATCGCCGAAACCTGCCAATAAAAACAGCTGCTTAAAAACTGCAAGGAATCGAATCATGATCCGTATGGCCCTGTTGCCTTTAATGCTCGCCGGTACGCTGTGTCAGGCCGCCGAGACGGTGAAAATCTACAACTGGTCGAGCTACATTGCGCCTGACACGTTGAAGAACTTTCAGCGTGATACCGGCTTTGCTTCCAGCTATGACGTGTACGACAGCAACGAAACCCTCGATGGCAAGCTGATGACCGGTAACTCCGGTTATGACGTGGTGTTCCCCTCCAACCACTTCATGGCGCGGCAGATTCAAGGCGGGGCGCTGAAGAAGCTCGACAAGAGCCAGCTCCCCAACTGGAAGAACCTCAATCCGGTGCTGCTCAAAGCGCTGGAGGTTAACGATCCGGGCAACGAACACGGCTTTCCTTATCTGTGGGGCAGCACAGGGATTGGCTACAACGTGGCCAAGGTCAAAGCGGCTTTAGGTGACAACGCGCCGTTGAATTCCTGGGACTTGATCTTCAAGCCCGAATACATGGAAAAGCTCAGCAAGTGCGGGGTAGCCGTTCTCGATAACGGCCCGGAATTGCTGCCTGTCGCCCTCAATTACCTGGGTTTGCCGCATCACAGCAAGAACCCGGAAGACTACAAAAAGGCTGAGGCGTTGTTGCTCAAGGTTCGGCCTTACATCAGCTACTTCCACTCGTCGAAGTACACCGGTGACTTGGCTAACGGCAATATTTGCGTTGCGGTTGGGTTCTCGGGTGACATTTTGCAAGCAGACAGTCGGGCCAAAGAGGCCAATAACGGCATCGAAATTGGTTATTCGGTGCCCAAGGAAGGATCACCGATCTGGTTCGACATGGTGTCCATGCCGGTAGATGCGCCAGACGAGAAGGCCGCTTACAGCTTTATGAACTACTTGTTGCGCCCTGACGCGATGGCTGAGATCACCAACTTCGTGCAGTACGCCAATGGCAACCAGCAGGCGGATGCCTTGGTCAGCCCTGAAATCAAGGCTGACACCAAGGTTTATCCTACGCCCGAGATGATGGGGACGCTGTTTGCGCTCGAAGCCATGCCGCTGAACATTGATCGAGTCCGCACGCGGCTGTGGACCAAGATCAAGGCTGGCAGTTGATTACCTGAGCGCTTGCGGATTAACCAGGTTGGCCGGGCGTTCACCCGCGAGTGCGGCCAACAGGTTATCGACGGCGCAGCGGGCCATCGCTTCACGGGTTTCATAGGTGGCTGAGCCGATATGCGGCGTGGCCACCACGTTATCCAACTGCAACAGCGGCGAGGTTGGGTCCAGGGGTTCGCGCTCGAACACATCGAGCCCGGCACCGCGAATCTGACCTTGCTGCAAGGCATGAATCATTGCTGCTTCGTCGACCACCTTGCCCCGGGAGATGTTGATGAAGATGCTCTCGGGACGCATCAGGGCAAACTGCTCGGCACCGATCAAACCTTCTGTTTGCGCGGTCAGAGGCAGCGTCAGGCAGATAAAGTCGGCTTCTTGTAACAGTTGCTCCAGGCTGCGGTACTGCGCGTTAAAACGAGCTTCGACCGCTGGCTTTGGCGAGTTGCTGTGATAGATCACCGGCATGCCGAAACCAAAGTGCCCACGCTGGGCCAAGGCTTCGCCGATTCGGCCCATGCCGATAATGCCCAGGGTTTTGCCATGCACGTCGGTGCCGAAATGCTCGGGGCCGACGTTTTTTTGCCACAGCCCGTTGCGTACCCGAGTCGCCAGCTCGACCACCCTCCGGGCACTGGCCAGAATCAAGGCAAATCCAGTATCTGCAGTGGTTTCAGTCAGTACGTCGGGGGTGTTGCTGAGCAAGATTTTGCGTTCGGTCAGGTAGTCGATGTCGTAGTTGTCGACGCCCACGGAAACGCTGGCGATGGCTTCCAGTTGCGGCGCCAGGTCCAGCAGTTGTGCGTCCAGCTTCAGGCTCGCGCCCAGCAGCCCGTGGGCGCGGGGCAGGGCGGCGCGCAGTTGATTCATGCCTTGCTCATCAAGGCGCTCGATCAGCGTGACCTGTGCCTGGGCTTCGAGCCGCTGCATCAGCGCATCGGACAGTTTCTTGTAGAGCACGATATGTTTTTTCAAAGTCATCACTCACATTGAAATCAGGAATGGGCCAGGCTCTGCGAGGCCTTGAAGGTTGGCGCAACAGGGTCTTTGGTCGTCGGTTTGAGCATCAGGGTCAGCAGCACAGAGATCAGCAACGCGCCGCTCATCAACAAGTAGGAAGCACCCGGCGAGCCGGTTTCGCTGTTCAGGTAGCCCACCAGATAAGAACCGCCAAATGAACCCAGCGCGCCCATGCTGTTAATCAGCGCCATGGCGCCACCGGCCACGTTGGACGGCAGAATTTCCGGGATGATCGCGAAAAACGGGCCATAGGGTGCGTACATGCAGGCACCGGCAACCACCAATAACGCGTAGGACAACCAGAAGTGTTCAGCGCCCAGTGCGTAGGAACCGTAGAACGCGATTGAGGCAATCAACAGTGGCGGCCAGACGAAGCGTTTGCGTTTTTGCAGTTTGTCCGAGCCCCACGACACCACCAGCATCGCGATCACGGCCGCCAGATACGGCAGGGCCGAGAGCCAGCCGGCCTCGATCATGTCCATCTGCGCGCCTTGCTTGAGGATTGACGGCAGCCACAGCACAAAGCCGTATACCCCGATGCTCCAGCAAAAGAACTGCAGGGCCAGCAGGATGACTTTGGGCGAACGGAACGCAGCGGCGTAGTTCTTCACCGGGGTCATGCCGACTTGCTCAGCATCCAGTGCGCTTTGCAGGTCCTGTTTCTCTTGGGTGCTGAGCCATTTGGCATCGCTTGGACGGTCATCGGCCAGGCGCCACCAGATAAATGCCCACAGTACGGCTGGCAGGCCTTCGACGATAAACATCCAGCGCCAGCTGTAATGCTGCACCAAATAGCCCGAGACCACCGACATCCAGAGCATGGTTACCGGGTTGCCGAGGATCAAAAAGGTGTTGGCGCGCGAGCGTTCGGCACGGGTGAACCAGTGGCACAGGTACACCAGCATGGCTGGCATTACCGCAGCCTCGACCACGCCGAGCATGAAGCGAATTACGATCAGCCAGTAAGCGTTAGACACGACGCCGGTCAGGGTGGCCAGGCTGCCCCAGAGAATCAGGCTGACAAAAATCAGTTTTTTAACACTGTTTCTTTGCGCGTAAAGCGCACCCGGCACCTGGAAAAAGAAATAGCCAAGGAAGAACAGCGCGCCCAGCAACGACGACAACCCTGGGGTGATATTGAGGTCTTCGGCCATGCCTGAGGCGGCGGCGAAGCCATAGTTGGCACGGTCCAGGTACGCCAGGCTGTAGGTGATAAACACGATAGGCATGATGTACCACCACCGGCGGGCGGCGAGTTTTAGCGAGTGCATAGCGGTGCTCCTGATCTTGTTGTTTTTTTCACAGCAGGTAACGGATCAAGCAAAGTTAGGACAGTGCGGTGTGTTGAATCAGTTCGGCGCGGGTCGGCAAGCCTTCCATATCGCCTCGGCTTTGCACGGCGCGGCTGCCAATCCAGTTGCCGCGTTGCACCGCTTGGTCAAACCCAAGGTTTTCCAGCAAGGCGCTGATCACGCCGACAGCAAAACCGTCACCAGCACCGACGGTGTCGACGACGGTGGCCACTGGCACTGCCGGCACAAACTGTTCGATGTGAGCTGTGCGATAGAACGCGCCTTTGGCCCCCAATTTGATCACCACGGCTTCGGCGCCCTGGTCGAGGTAGAACGCTGCAATGTCGGCCGGATCGTCGTAGCCGGTCAGCAACTGGCCTTCGCTCAAGCCCGGTAATACCCAATGGGCATGCGCGGCGAGGGCATTGATGTCGCGAATCATTTGCTGCTCGCTGGCCCACAGAGAAGGCCGCAGATTGGGATCGAACGACACGCTGTTGCCCGCCGCGCGCATTGACTTCATCAGTTCGAAGGACAGTTCGTTGCAACTGGCCGACAGGGCTGGCGGAATGCCGGTGGCGTGCAAGTGCCGGGCGTTGAGCAGTTGCGGGGTCAGCACGGAGCGGCTCAGGTGGCTGGCGGCCGAACCTCGGCGGAAGTACTCGACCTGGGGATCGCTGCCATCTTCAACCCGCGACTTGAGCTGAAAGCCGGTCGGGTGCTGCGGGTCGATCGCAACATGCTGGCAGTCCAGCCCTTCGGCTTGCAGGGTATTGAGTACAAAGCGCCCGAAGGAGTCAGCCCCGACACGGCTCAGCCATGCGACGTTGAAGCCCAGGCGGGCCAGACCGATGGCCACGTTGCTGTCAGCGCCGGCGATACGCTTGTGAAACAGCTCGATCTGGGCCAGATCGCCCGTGTGTTCGGCGACCAGCATGGTCATGGTTTCGCCAAACGACAACACATCCGCTTTAGGCATGTTAGACATAGCTGAGCTCCTTCTGCTTTTGGCTGAGTCGGGCCAGCATCGCAACATGTGCCTTGGTCAGGCCATCCAGATCCTCATCTTGCAGCGGGTACTCAATGGCTCGCGTCAGGCCGTGGTGCATATGGCTCATGAGCTGTTCCCAGTTTTGCAGGTCAACGGCAGTCGGCGTGGTGGCAATCAGCTTGCCATCCGGGCGCCGGACTACGCCTTTGCAATGCAGGTAGGTCACATGGCGACCCAGCAAGCGAGCGGCGGTGCTGGCCTGTTGGTCTTGCCACTGCCAGTTGCCGATATCGAAGGTCATGCTGATGGGGGCTTGCTGCTGCTCGACCTTGTCGAAGAAGCGCTGCATCGGTTCGATACGTCCGCCCTGGGACGTTTGGTCGTTCTCGACCAGTAACTGAACTGGCTGCTGGTTGAGGCAGGCCGCCAGATTTTGCAAATCGCAGTGTTCGGTGAAGTAGCCCAGCGAGACTTTCAGCCATTTGGCGCCGAACGCATGGGCGCGCTGCAAGGTCGCGAGCAATTGGGGGTTGGGCCGTGATTGTCCGGCTTCCCACAGTTCCAGTGGTGAGGAGAACACGCACTCCAGGCCATGATCTTGCACGGCCTGGCTGAAGGCGATGGGCTCTTCGTCGGTCAGCAGTTCTTCACGCAGTTCGATACGCGTTGCGCCGGCATTGGCCAGTAATTCAATAAAACTGCCTTGTCCGCGTTGGCGAACCAGGTCGGCGCCGTAGCTCGAAAGACTGATGGAAACGGGAAATGTGGTCATTGTTATTAGTCTCTGAAACCGGTTTCATTTTTATTAAAGGTGTTGAGCAACAGGCTGGTCGCCGGTTAAAGGGCTTGCAGCCGATAAAACGTCAGGCAGTTATTCGTTGGGTGGAGCCGCGAATGATCAACTGTGCCGCAAAATCCAGGGCGCGAGCCGGGGCCTTGTCGCCGTTCAGGCGTTTGAACAGGCACTCGAAGGCGCTGGCGCCAATCCGTTGAGTTGGTTGGGCGAGGGCGGTGATGCCGCTGCCAACCAGGGGAAACCACTCCAGATCATCCAGCGCAATCAGTCCCACGTCCTCAAACAAGCGGCAGTTCAGCTCGCGCAGCACTTGGGTGCAGGCCAGGGCTGCCACGCCGTTGGCGCAGAACAGCGCCCTGGGACCGATGCCGGGCGTGTGCAAAAAGGTTTGAATGTCGGCGCGCAGGTGTGGGCCGGTTTGTACAACCGTGCCGCGCAGGTTGGAGTGTGCTGCCAGTTGCGTGGTAAAGCTGTTGATCCGCTCGGCTCGGGAGCTGGTGCCATCGACCGGTTCACTGACCATCAGCAGTTCGCGATAACCCTGCTGTTGCAGATGTTCCAGGGCCATGCGCACGGCACCCGCGTTGTCGAGGCCCACCAGGTCGGTGTGCAGTTGTTCGACTTTACGGTCGATCAGCACGATGGGCATTTCCTGATGCAGCTCTTGCAGTGCGTCAGGATGATGGCCGAGGGTGTTAAGAATCAGGCCTTCGATATTGTAAGAGCGCAGAGCAGCGAGGTGTTGGTGCTCTTGCTCGTCGTTACGGTCGGTGTTGCACACCACAAGGTTGTAACCGTGCTGACGGCAGGCGGTTTCGACGCCATGCATTACTGCAATCGAGTAGGGGTTGCGGATATCGGCCACCAACATGCCGATCAGGCGCGTGCGTCCGCGCTTCAAGCCGCGGGCCATTTGATTGGGGCGATAGCCCAGTTCGGCAATGGCGCGTTCGATTCGTTGCGCAGTGGCTTCGGAGAGCAAGGCGCGGTCTTCGCCAATAAAGCGCGACACGCTGGCCTTGGATACGCCGGCTCGCTGAGCAACATCAAGCATGGTCACGCGGGTGCGCTGGGCAGCAGAAAAACTATTCACGGCCTGAAACCTTTTATTGGAGTTATCGCAGGCGGTTTCGCGCGCGGAGCTGAAACCGGTTTCAGGAAAACCCAAATCACCTGTCGCAGTCAAGTGCCGTTTGTAAGCAGTCCTAAATAAATGGCTACAGCCTGCCGGGGCCGATGTAGCCGCTGGTGAGGTACGAAGGCTGCGATCGGCGGCGAAGCCGTCGTCAATCCAGACACCTTTGGTGTGTCAGATGGACTGCAGTCTCAGGTTTACGGCCGCTATGCGCCCGATCGCAGCCTGCGTACCTCGGCAGCGGCTACAGGATCTCAGCGCCTTCAAAATATGTTCTGTGGGCGATAACTATCTAGCACTCATGGCACAGGTAGAGGACACATTCTCGAGTTTTTCCAGGTAAGTCAGTATGCCCAGTCAAACCCCGCCGGATGTTAGTTACCACGCGCTACTCAGCCTTGCGCAAGCGGTCCGCGACCGTGAGCTCAAGGGCGGGCAGTTGTCCACGGGCGGCGGTTCCTCGTCCCGGGAGGGGAGTGCCGATATCCTTCAGTTTGTCGCTGATCCTGTGTCGTTCGCGACATCCAATGTCATCAGTGCTGAGGTGTTGGGTAAAGCCGCTCGGCTACCTGCAACTGGCTATGCGCAGTTAATCAAGGTTGGGCCAAAGGCCTACGATGTCGTATCTGTTGACTCAAACAGCAACGCCCCACAGTCCCGACGCCATAGCATTGCGGCCTACTTTCTGAATTACGAAGGTAATGTCCTTGCCAATCAGGTCAATACCGCCCCCGCCTATGTGGACATACCCAAGCTGGCGCCAGCGGGGAGTTTTCTGTTCACGGGAACGCTTTCGGGTTGCTCTGTAGTGGTCACCGAGCTGAACCCCACTACCTACCGTGTCTTTCATGACTCGCGCAACAACAGTTCTCTGCTTTACGACAATGTGGTGATGGCCGTCGACTACATGGATTACCAGTTTCCCGGCCTTGATACTGGCCTCGGTGCTGTCTACATGTGGTTCAAGGAGGGGCAATGGGCGTTGGTGCTACAGCGTCAGGATTATCTGAAAGACGGGGAGGTCAAACTGCTCAGTGCCGAACAACCGCTCTTGATTCAGGTTGCAGACAGGCAGCTGGTGCAGCGCAAACAGGATCAATTTGATCGTTACCGAGAGCAGAACCACCAACAATTGAAACGTTTGGCTGCCAAATTCGGTTTGTCCGTGGACGGGATCGATGAAGGCGTTTACACCGGAGGGGCGTTTACCCGAGAACATCCGGCCATTGTCAGATGGATTCGTTTGGGGAGCACACTTCACACCAAGGTTATCCAAACCCCCAGCCCGTTGAACACACTGCTTGGCCAGCTCCAGCAAGATCCACAAAACTCGGTAACGGTCGAGCAAATCGCGATCCTCGAAAACGCTATCAAATCCAATCGAGTCGCGAATCTGGTGGTCTTGAGTGAAATCCGTTCAGTGGAACAGTCCTGGTTATGGCAGCAGATCAAAGCCAAGGAAGGTATTGCCGGTGTGCTGCGGGTTGACGAGGCGCTACAGGCCGCCATCCAGCCACTTGTCGGCAGCCAGGCTGAGTACATCGACAAGGTACTGAGGCAAGCGGCAGTGTTCTGTGAGCACTTTCGGCGCGCTGGCAGTACTTTCGAGCGTTTGGTGCCACAAGACTTTTACCTGTCACGGGTCGGTGATCAAACCGGTGGGCGCTGCTACCCCTTGGTCAGGGCTATGGCGGTGGCATTGGCCAGTGGCGGCGAGCAGGGCGCTGATCGTTTGCTGGAAAGGCTGTTTGTGGCTGCTGCTGATCCACAGACCGGCGATTCCAGATTGCTCAAAAACAGCCTGATAGCACTGCACTCGAACATTGAGGCGGTTCAGTCGTCCAGCAGCAAAGGTCACTACACACTGCCCGACGCGCTGTCTCTGGTGAAAAATGAGACTGGGGCTTCAATGTTCGCCCTCAATACCCAGCGCCACTCGATGCTTCTGGGTGCTACCTCGGGTGTTGAAGGCCGCCGTTATTACTTCTATGACCCTAATGTCGGGATTTTTGGTTTCACCGACTTCGACAAGTTGTCCCTGGCATTGCACCAGCATCTGCTGATGAGCGGATTGGCAACCTGGTATGGCGCGTTTGGCAATCTGCAGGAGCCAGGTTTTAACGTGGTAGAAATCGACACCGATCAAATGGCTCGGGTGCCTGTGGGTTATGGCTTGAGAGTGTCCGACCTGACCCAGCCCGGGGCGTTAGTCAGCGTGATGGGGCAACGTACAGAGGCTGATCATGTGCTTGGTGCGCATCTGCGAGTAGCTGAGGATGTCCCGTTGCACACGGCGCTGGCGATCCTTGATGCAGAGCGTTGGGGCGTACGTTTGTACGAGGCCGCGACGCAACTGGTGCAGCAGTCCGGGCTGGACAACCACTGGATACCGCTGATTGACCTTGTGCAAGACAAAGGCAGCGGCCATTTTCGAGTCCCATTCATTAATTGTGACGAGGTTAAAAATATCCACTGGGTGGAGAGCGATGATCCCACCTTTGCCAACTTTCGCCGTTTCGTCGACAAGCAGGTGCGGGCGGGGAGAGTAGCCCGCGAACCCATACGACCGGGCGGCGGGCCGGGTGAAGCCGCATCTTTTGACGGTTTGAATACCGGGTTAATGACGCTGGCGCTGATTGAGCGTTATGCAGATAAAAATCGCAGAGACCCCGCTCATGAAGTTTCAGCGTCCAAACTTGCGGTCGCCGTCAATATTCACCGCTACCTCAACGCCTTTCAGATGGCTCACGGCGTGGCACAGGACGTGTTCAGGGTGTTTGACATGGTCAGTACCGCCCTGCGAAGTGGAGCACTGTCCGCCAAAACGTCGTCTATTGCGTTCCACTCCTTGAACGCAGCTACAGGGTGGTTGCTTGCAGCAGGGCTGGTCGCCATGGACGCTTACGAGCTGGCCTATGCCGAGAGTGACCTGCAAAAATCCGTATTCGGAACCCAACTGGCGTTTGACTCTGCAAGTTTGGGCGCGAGTCTTGTCGGGGGCGCAGCAGGGCTAATGGGCTTTGCCGCTGCGGCGACAATCACTGAGGGAACAGCGGTACTTCTTGGCGGTCTGTCGGTGGGTTTTACCGCGTTGGTACAAGCCTTTAGTGCTGTGGCCGAAGACGCCAAGGCGGTGGGCAGTTACTTCCATATGCTCGACACTGCGTACAAAAATAATGGCTACCGTTATGACGACACGCACAAGGTGTTACTGCCTCTTCCCGGAGCGGTGGTCAAGACTCTGGACTTGAGCGCGGGTCAGATTGAGTTCGGCAGCCAGTACATCTACAGCACAGAGTACACATGGGCCGGTGACTTTCCGCAGATCGACCTCAATCGCGAGCATGCGATTGAGGTGCGCAGTGGTATTGGTTATAGGGTCAGCCACCAGCCGTTGGTTCACAGCGCAGCCGAGGTGGTAGTTCTCCCGTGTACCCCCACGTCTTATATCGCTCATGACTACGGATTACTGCCTTTCGCCACGGCTCGCGATGACTCTGGCTTTGAGGTTGTTCGCAGGCTGGAAAGTGAGCGTTTCTCCTACGACTTCTACATTTTTCCGGGTGAACAGATCATCCGACGGCTTCGTCACGCGTACGTGGCGACCACGGTCGAGGTGGTGCTCGATCAGCGTAAGCGACAATTGCTGGTGCCGCCGTTGCCCGAGGAACTGCATGGCTATCTGAAGTATGTGTTCAAGGGGGCGGGTGGCGAATATTTGATTGGGCTTGATGAGGGCGTGAGCATACAGCTTGCGAAAAGCCCACCTTCGAAATGGATCATCGACAGCCATCAACTTGAAAGCGATGTGATCAGCATCGGGGATCATCAGTTGCAGGTTGGTGGTGTTATCGTCGACATCGACCCTGCCCAGGCAGGTGAAATACGGGTGATTCTGCACAACCACAGCAGGCTCAAAATCAACTTCGAAAGCAAGATCTGCGAAGTAGAGAGTGTGGATGCAAACCAATGGTCAGTTCCCTACTACGAACTGGAGCAACATCTGCAAGTGCTGGCCAAGGCGCATCGATTGCACGGTCAGTACGTACTAGTCGAGAACTATAGGCACAACGCGCACAGTATTAGTCGTGGGTTCTACGATGTAGCCAAGGCGCGGATGCTGTTCACTGCTACTGATCAAGCCATAACGGAGCAGGCTCGGTTAATGGTGGCGGGTGCCCAATTGGGGGCGGTAACCGACGAGCATGCCTACTTTTACAATATCGAGATGTCGAGCGCGTGGCGAACCACCCTTGCTACCGGGCAGGTGGACGTGCAATTCAATCCGCTGATCACTCAAACGGGCAAGCATGCCATTAGGTTGTGGCAGGAACATGATCAGGTCTACCTTTCTCTCCGCTACACGCAGGCAGATAAAAAGACCGCTGAGTTGTACCAGATCCAAGGGGCGAACATGGAGCTGGTTCGGACGTTGGGTAAACCCTCGTTGCTGCAACAATTAGCGCAGGCCAGTACTGACTACGCCATCATCACCGACAGCCTGCGCAGTTCCCCTGTAGCGATGCTGGGCCGATTGATCGAGCCGTCCGCTGCGGCCTTGGTGATGGTGTATGGCACTGACGCCGCAGGTCGGGCTCACCGTTATTGGGTACGGAGCAAGGACGGCACGGTGATCAAGCCAAATCTTGACCCTGGCACCAGGCCAGTCCCGGACGATCTAGTGTTGGTAGCAAACATGCCTTGGGCGGATGGCAAGGAAGTGTTCTTTTTCTACAGCCAAGGAAAAAAGGCCCTGTTTCGACAAGAGGGGCCGGGGCAGTCGCTACCCGGTGACAGCTTGCCAAGAGCATTGCAAGTTACCGCTGCACGATTGACGAGCGCGGCCAACATAAATGGCACTTTGATTGCCATCACCGAAGATGGGCGCGTGGCACGGGTTGATGCGCAGGGGCGATTGCGCTACGAAGCCGTTACCGAGCGTTGGCTCGCAGGCAGGTCATGCTGGTGGAGCGACTTGGCCAGCGTCGCTGGCAGTGATGCCACTCTGGCGGTGTTCGGGGTCAAGGCTGCCGATGGTACCCGCATGTTGCCTGTGTGGTATCACAACGGTCACGTGGTGGTGGCTTCGCCCCACCGGCAAGGCAATGCCCTGCAATTTCTGGGGTTCGAGGCGGACGGCAAAACTGCGCGTTTGTTTGAGCCCGGCAGTAAAAAATTATATTTCCAGCCAGCCATGACGCCAGATGAGCTAATGACCGCGTTTGGTACCAAGGCTGTGCTCAATGCCTCAGCATCTATTCCGGTCTCCCGCAAGTTTGTGCCTGAACAGCATCTGAGTGCCGTCGAGCACGTTCCTGGCGGGTTACGTCTGACCTTGGCTTCTGGCGAGATAGTGCTGCGCCTTGATAATGGCGAGTTGCATCTGGTTGCTGTCGATGCGCACTGGCAGCATGTCGCTGTGGACTCTGAATGGCGCAGGTTTGCTTACAACGCTCAGTGGCGAAGCGCGAACCTTCCCACGTTGACCGAGGCTCTCACCGGTCTTGCCCATCGTTGGCACTACAGCGGAGTACTGACCTTGCACGGGCATGGGTGGTTCGATACCGCCAGCGGCCAAGTGTTCTCAAGTACTGAAATTGTTCCTGGGCGTAACGTGCGCTTCGTGGGTATCTCACCCAGCAAAAAATACGCGTTTGCCTACAACTCGTCTGCTCAGATGCTCTACCAGATGAATGAGAATGTGACGATCCTGCACATGAACCTCGCAAGAGTGAAACGCGCAGGTTCGACTCTGTTACTTCAGGCTAAGCAAGGCTTCACCCTCAGGCCCATTATTGTTGCAGGGGTAGAAAGCTTGCTGTTGAACGGGGACAGCCATAGCGACACGTATGTACTCAGCCAGGAAGTTCGGGCGCATTACCGCACGGTGGTAGTTAGTCGCTCTGGTCGTAGTTCGCCTGTCGTGAGCATGACCCTGCCAAGGATTGATCCCGGTCAAATCCTGGTGAGTCGTTACGACGATGATCTGCTTCTGACTGATACGGGCACGGGAACGGTACTGCTGGTGCGCAAGGCATTCAGTCGCCGTGCAGTGAAGCATCTGCAGATCAGGCTGGCGGATTTATCGTTTGAGGTCAGTGTCGAGAGTTTGGTGAAAGCACTGCTCACAAAAGGCCGCCGCAACGATGAGTTGCTGAATTTGGAAGGGACCAGCCTGCAACTCAACTTATTGCTCAAGGCCGTTGCCAGTGCGAAGGGCTACAGCCTGCTGGGGGCGATGTAGCCGCTGCCGAGGTACGAAGGCTGCGATCGACGGCGCAGCCTTCGTACCTCGTCAGCGGCTACATTCGTAGAGACCTATTCCTACACCTTGAACTGGCGCAACAGCCCGTTGAGTTCAACGCTCAACTGCTTGAGGTGAGCACTGGCGATGCTGGACTGTTCGGCTGCCTGGGCAGTGCTTTGGGACAAGCCGGCCGCCTGGGTCACGTTCTGATTGATGTCCTCGACGACATGAGCTTGCTGCAATGTGGCGCTGGCAATCGAGGCGTTAAGGTCGTTGAGGTTGCTCAAGGCCTGGCCAATGCTGGTCAGGCTTTTCCCGGCGAGGCTCGCTTGTTCTATGGTTAGTTGCGAGGCGCGGCTGCTACTGCCGATTACGTCCACTGCGGCTTCAGAGTGTTTTTGCAAACCTTCAATCATGGTCTGTATTTCAGCCGTCGATTTTTGCGTGCGCTGGGCCAGCAAGCGAACCTCGTCGGCCACCACCGCAAAACCGCGTCCTTGCTCACCGGCGCGAGCAGCTTCAATTGCCGCGTTGAGGGCCAACAGATTGGTCTGTTCGGCGATGGAACGAATCACTTCCAGTACGCTGCCAATCTCGCTGCTTTGGCTGGCAAGCAGGCGGATCACTTCGACGGCCTGAGTGATGGTGCCGGACAGTTGGTCGATTTGCTGCACACTGCTGTCGATGTTCTGCTGGCCCAGTTCTGTTTGGATCTGGGCACCACGCATTTCGCTGGCCGCGTGTTCGGCGTTCTTGGCCACCTCTTGTACGGCGTAGGTCACTTCGTTGATTGCGGTCGCCACCTGATCCATTTGCAAGGCTTGCTGCTGGCTGCGCTGTTGTGCGCTCGTGGCGTCGTTGCCCAACGCTGTTGAGGACAGATCCAGCGCGCTGGCGGTGGACTGTAGCTGACTGATCACCTTGTGCAGCTTGGCGGTAAAGGCGTTGAAGTGCTGAGCGAGGGCCGTGACTTCATCCTGGCCATGGGTGTCGAGGCTGCGCGTCAGATCGCTTTCGCCACTGGCGATATTGGCCATTGCCTGTACGGTTTCTTGCAAGGGGCGTGAGATGCTGCGGGCTATTACGGTGACCAGTGCAGCCATGATCAGCGCGATGCCAAGCCCTGCCCAGCAGGCCTTCCACACTTGGGCCCAGAACTCGGCCTGCATGTCATCGATATACACACCGGAGCCGATCACCCAGCCCCAAGGCTCGAACAGTTGTACATAAGAGGTTTTTTGCACCGGGGCTTCGGAGCCAGGTTTCGGCCAGCGATAGTTGACCATGCCTGCGCCCTCGTCTTTGGCCAGGCGAGCCATCTCACTGAACAGCGCAAAGCCGTCGGGGTCCTTGATCGCTGAAAGGTCTTTGCCGTCAAGCTTGGGGTTGGCGGGGTGCATGACCATAAAGGGGCGCAGGTCATTGATCCAGAAGTAGTCGTCGTGGTCATAGCGCAATTGGCTGACCACGCTCAGCGCTTGCTGTTGTGCCGCTTCACGGCTCAAGGAACCGGCCGTTTCAAGGCCATGGTAATAGTTGAGAATGCCGCTGGCGGCCTGTACCACGTGCTGAGTCTGTTGTGCCTTGCCCTGATAGAGGTCGTCGTGGATCTGTTTAAGCATCAACAGGCCCAGAGCCAGCAGCATGGTCATAGCCACGATCAAAATCAGCCACAAGCGCTGGCTGATGGACAACCTGCGTAAGGTATTCATAGAGCGGTCACTCCTGGTTTTTCTTCTTGTTGTCAGCACTGAGCAGCCCCCGACCGGTATTTTCAGACACCAGCCGTGATGTTTGCGGCTTATGTCATAGCAGCGAAAGTAGAACGTGTCTGATAGGATCTCGGCCGGAATTCGCAAAGCTGCATCTTTATTGATTTCTGACGGTTTTTTCACACCACTTTAGTGAAAATTTATACTTTCGGCTGACTGCTCAGCTCGGCATGAAGCGGAGCTTAAATGGGGGACCAATGGATCTTTGGACTGCTGCACAGGCGTTGATACTTGGCATCGTGGAGGGCCTGACGGAATTCTTGCCGATCTCCAGCACCGGCCACCAGATCATCGTGGCGGATTTGCTGAACTTCGGTGGCGAACGTGCCATGGCGTTCAATATCATTATTCAGCTGGGCGCGATTCTGGCCGTGGTTTGGGAATTTAGGCGCAAAATTCTCGACGTGGTCATTGGTTTGCCGACTCAGCCACAGGCTCGACGTTTCACTGTCAACCTGATCATCGCAGTGATGCCCGCAGTGGTACTGGGTGTGATCTTTGCTGATGTGATTCACCAATACCTGTTCAACCCGATTACCGTTGCCACGGCATTGGTGGTGGGCGGTGTGATCATGCTGTGGGCCGAGCGCCGTCAGCATGTGATCCGCGCCGAGACCGTGGACGACATGACCTGGAAAGACGCGGTCAAAATCGGTTTTGCGCAATGCCTGGCGATGATTCCCGGCACCTCGCGTTCGGGCTCGACCATTATCGGCGGCTTGCTGTTTGGCTTGTCCCGCAAGGCGGCCACTGAGTTTTCGTTCTTTTTGGCAATGCCGACCATGGTCGGTGCGGCGGTGTATTCGGGTTACAAGTACCGCCACCTGTTCCAGCCTGACGATTTGCCGGTGTTCGCAATTGGTTTCGTGACTTCCTTCATCTTTGCGATGATCGCGGTGCGGGCGTTGCTCAAGTTTATCTCCAACCACAGCTACGCCGTGTTTGCGTGGTATCGCATTGCCTTTGGTCTGCTGATTCTGGCCACCTGGCAGTTTGGCTGGATCGACTGGACGGCGGCTGCGGCGTGAAAAAGCCCGGAAGCAGGCGTGAGCCTGTTCGGGTGTCGACGCCCAAGGGCACGCATATTCGCAGCTTGAATTTCAAGGTGTTGGTGTTAGCGCTGCTGTGTGTGTTGCCCGTGTATGGTTGTGTGACCCTGTGGCTCACGGGCATCACCCGTGTTCCGCTGCTGGCGTATGTCACTGCCAGTGTTGTCGCGTTTGGCCTGTATTGGTATGACAAGCAGCAGGCCAGGACCGGTCAATGGCGCACCCCGGAAAAAGTCTTGCACGGGGTTGAGCTGCTGGGTGGCTGGCCGGGGGCGTTTGTGGCACAACAGGTGTTGCGCCACAAAACCCGCAAGGTACCTTTCCAGGTTGTGTTCTGGCTGATTGTTGCGGCGCATCAGGCGGTGTGGATTGACGTTTTGTACTTGAAAATGACTTTTCCCAACCTGTGAAGATTCAGAGCAACAAGCCGATCTGACGCTTCTTCGGCAGTTTTGCGACCACCAACTGGTGGGAGCGCTGCAACAAGTCTTTCAACTCTTCAGCGCCCATGGGATAGGGCGCTTGCATGTTGATCCAGTACGCCCGGGCGAGATAGGGCGACGGGCGTATCCCTGGACGATCGACGTAACCCAGGAACAGTTCTTTTTCGACCTTGAACGACAGTCCATTCGAGTTGAGATTGAACAGAGCAAACATTTTTTGCTGATCGATAAAAAACACCTCGACCCCACCCCATTTAACGTCTTCCTTAACGCCTGGCAAGCTGCGGCAGAACTCGGCCACTTCTTGTTTGGTCATGCCTCTTTGGGTCATAGCAACTTGTCTCCACAGCGTTCGAATGATTCGACCAAATGGTCGATCCAGGCCCGCACGGCTGGCATCACCCCGCGTCGATGCGGGTACACCGCATGCAGCCAGCCTCCGGGCAGTGACCATTTGGGCAGCAATTGCACCAGTTGGCCATTTTGCAGTTCCTGTTCGCAAAACATCATAGGCAACACAGTAAACCCCAAGCCCGACAGGGTGCAGGCCTTGCGCACCACGAAGTCGTCAATCCCCAAACGTGTTTCCAGTACCAGATTACAGGGCTTGCCCTGTTCGTCGAGCATGCGCAAGTGGACCATGCGATCAGCCTCCAGCGCGCCCAGCAGCGGTACGTTTTTCAGGTCAGCCGGGCTGTTGATCGAGTACTCACGGGCAAACGCCGGGTTGGCCACCATCACCGTCTGCGCCTGACGCAGTCGCCGGGTCACCAACAGTGGATCTTCATCCCCCAGCTCACGCACGCGCAAGGCCACATCGATGCCCTCGGTAATCAAGTCGACACGCCGGTTGAGCAGGCTGACTTCCAGTTGCACTTGTGGGTAGGCTTGCAAAAAAGAACTGATAACCCCCGGCATAAACTCGTGAGCCAGACCCACCGGGCATGACACGCGCAAGGGGCCACGGGGCTCGCTGGACATGCTGGCCACGGCCTCGTCGGCCATTTCGGCCTCCAGCAGCATGGCCTGGCAATGGCGCAAGTAGCGTTCACCCACCGCGGTCAACTTTAGCTGGCGGGTGGTGCGCTGTAGCAGGCGGGCACCGAGGCGCTCTTCAAGTTCGGCGACGCGGCGTGACAAACGTGACTTTGGAATGCCGAGGACACGGCCTGCGGCGGCAAAGCCACCGGCTTCGACGACCTTGGCGAAGTAATACAGATCGTTAAGATCTTGCATGGGGTTTTCTCACTGTCCTACAAGTAGGACGAACTATCGCATGTTGGCTAACTTATCGTCGATTGCTTTCATCGGTAGTATCTCCCTCACTTGATCGCCCAGTGGCGATCCTCACACTTGGAGATCACCATGAAACTTTTGCATATCGATTCGAGCATCCTGGGCGACAACTCGGCTTCGCGTCAGCTGAGCCGTGAAGTGGTCAAGGCTTGGCAGGCTGCTGATTCAAACGTTGTGGTGAGCTATCGCGACTTGGCGAGTGAAGCTATTGAGCACTTCTCGGCCGCCACACTGGTCGCCGCCGGTACCCCGGCTGAACTGCGCGATGCCGCGCAAAAGCACGAGGCTGACTTAAGCGCTGAGACTCTGGCGCAGTTCCTGGCCGCTGATGCGGTAGTAATTGCTGCACCGATGTACAACTTCACCATCCCGACTCAACTCAAGGCGTGGATCGACCGTATTGCGGTCGCTGGCCAGACCTTCCGTTACACCGAAGCTGGCCCGATTGGCCTGTGCGGTAACAAGAAAGTCATTGTGGTGTCGACCGCTGGCGGCATGCATGCGGGTCAGGCTACTGGCGTGGCCCATGAAGATTATTTGAAGGTACTGCTGGGCTTCCTGGGGATCACCGATGTCGAGTTCGTACGCGCCCAGGGTCTTGGCTATGGTGACGAGGTACGCAGCAAAGCGATGAATGATGCGCAGGTGCAGATTAACCAAGACCTGTTCAGCGCCGCGTAAGTTATCTAAACCGTTTCGCACACTAAACTCCGTACTCTGGGCATCTTGAATTGCCCGGAGTACGGAGTTTTTGCGTTTGGCTCTGGCGCGTAAACTACCGGCGGCGCCTGCGTACCGCCAATCAGTGAATCAGTCGCGTGCACGGCGGGACAAGCCAAGGGTCAGCAGCAAGCCCAGGCAACACAGCAAGGCTGCACTAAGGAAAATCCATGGGTAGCCCATGTTCAAGGCAATCGCGCCCATGACGGGCCCCGCGATGGCTAACGCCAAATCGAAAAATACCGCATAGGCACTTAACCCGGCCCCGCGGCTGGAGATGGGCACCCGTTTGACAGCTTCAACCCCAAGCGCCGGGTACACCAACGACAGCCCAAAGCCTGTCAGGCCCGCGCCTGCCAAGGCATAAGCGGTTGACGGCGCAAGCCACAGTAGCGTCAGACCGACCGCTTCGATGGTCATGCAGGCAATGGCCACGGTGTAACCGCCAAGACGGTTGATGCTGTTGGTGAAAATCAGGCGCGCGAGGATAAAGCACACGCCAAATACCGTCAGGCAATACGCGGCACCTTCCCAGCCACGGTCGATATAAAACAGCGTAACGAAGGTCGTCAGCGTGCCGTACCCGATCGAAGCCAGGGTCAGGCTGATGCCATAGGGCGCGATAAGGCTGAATACAGACCAAAAGGGCAGGCGTACGCCACGAATTACCGGGATGGAAGGCTTTTTACGGATCATCAACAGTGCAAACAACGCCAGTAGTAACAGCGTGACGCCCAGGCTGAAGAACCCCAGTTGGTCGATCATCACCACGCCCAGTGGTGCACCAATGGCGATGGCACCATAGGAGGCGATGCCGTTCCAGCCAATCGCCCGAGCGGTGTGTTCAGAACCGACCTGAGCAATCCCCCAACTGATGGTGCCGACGCCGATCAGCCCTTGAGCTATGCCGAGAAAAATCCGCCCCGCAATCAAGATCCCCAGGCTCAGCAAAGGCCATTCTTCCAGCATGACTGCCAAGGCGGTGAGCGCGCCGCTGATGGCGATCCCGATCAGGCCATAGACAATGGCCGGCTTAGTCCCAAGGCTGTCCACCAACCGTCCGGCCGTGGGACGGCTGAGTAAGGTAGCCAGGTATTGCGAGGCGATGGTCAGTCCCGCAACCACGGCGCTGAAGCCCAATTGGTCATTCACATAGCCGGGCAGTACGGCAATCGGCAAGCCAATGCAGATGAATGCAATAAAGGTGTAAAACACGATCGACAGGATTTGCAGGGTGACCGACAGGGAGCTCACAGGGGAGGGGTGTTGTGCAGACATGGGGGCAGTGTCCAACTGACGATCGATTACCGGCATGATGGCTCGACCTCGGAATAAAAGAAAGCACGCTAACGGTTTTGTAGAGGCTATAGAAATGAAAAACCCCGTCACAGGGACGGGGTTTTCATTGTGGCGCCGTGCTCAGCGTTGCGTGGTGTCTGAAATCAGAACACAACGCCTTGGCTGCGCAGGTAGTCATCGTACGTACCGCTGAAGTCGATTACGCCGCTTGGGCTCAGCTCGATAATACGAGTGGCCAGCGAGGACACGAACTCACGGTCATGGCTAACGAAGACCAAGGTGCCTGGATAGTTCTCGAGTGCCAGGTTCAGCGCTTCGATGGATTCCATGTCCAAGTGGTTGGTCGGTTCGTCCATTATCAGTACGTTTGGCTTTTGCAGGATCAGCTTGCCGAACAGCATGCGGCCTTGCTCACCACCAGAAATAACCTTCACCGACTTGAGAATGTCGTCGTTGGAGAACAGCATGCGGCCCAAGGTGCCGCGAATCATTTGCTCGCCTTGAGTCCACTGACCCATCCAGTCGAACAGAGTGCAGTCATCTTGGAAGTCGTGAGCGTGATCCTGAGCGTAGTAGCCCAGTTCTGCAGCGTCAGTCCACTTGACCGAACCGGCATCCGGCGTCAGTTCGTTGACCAGAGTACGCAGCAGCGTAGTTTTGCCGATACCGTTCGGCCCAATGATCGCAACGCGTTCGCCGGCTTCAATGGTAAAGCTGAAGTCTTTAAACAGCGTCTTGCCATCAAAGCCTTTAGCCATACGCTCGACGATGACCGCCTGGCGGTGCAGCTTTTTGGTCTGTTCGAAACGGATGAACGGGCTGACACGGCTCGAAGGCTTGACTTCGGCCAGGGTGATCTTGTCGATCGCCTTGGCGCGGGAGCTGGCCTGCTTGGATTTCGAGGCGTTGGCCGAGAAGCGGCTGACGAACGCTTGCAGTTCGTTGATCTGGGCTTTCTTCTTGGCGTTTTCCGACAGCAGTTGCTCGCGCGACTGGGTCGCAACGGTCATGTACTCGTCATAGTTGCCCGGGAACAGACGCAGCTCGCCGTAGTCCAGGTCAGCCATGTGGGTGCAGACACTGTTCAGGAAGTGTCTATCGTGAGAGATGATGATCATCAGGCTGTTACGCTGAGTCAGAATGTTTTCCAGCCAGCGGATGGTGTTGATATCCAAGTGGTTGGTTGGTTCGTCGAGCAGCAGCACTTCAGGATTGGAAAACAGCGCCTGAGCCAACAATACGCGCAACTTCCAGCCCGGAGACACTTCGCTCATCGGGCCGTTGTGCTGTTCGATACCGATACCCAGGCCCAGCAGCAATTCGCCAGCACGGGATTCAGCGGTGTAACCGTCCATCTCGGCGAACTCGGTTTCGAGTTCGGCCACGGCCATGCCGTCTTCTTCAGTCATTTCTGGCAGCGAGTAGATACGATCGCGCTCAGCCTTGACCTTCCACAGCTCTTCGTGACCCATGATCACGGTATCGATTACGGTGAATTCTTCGTAAGCGAACTGGTCCTGACGCAACTTACCCAGACGCACGTTCGGTTCCAGCATCACCTGGCCACCAGACGGATCAAGATCATCGCCGAGGATTTTCATGAAGGTGGACTTGCCGCAACCGTTGGCACCGATCAAGCCATAACGGTTACCTGCACCAAATTTTACTGAAACGTTCTCGAATAGCGGCTTTGCGCCGAACTGCATCGTGATGTTAGCTGTGGAGATCAATTACTTTACCTATCAATAGCTTAGAAAGCGCGAATTTGGGCTGGGACCAATGTTGGATCAATTTGGAGCTTTTCAAGCTCACTCCAATCTGAGCTTGAGTTGATCCGTCGCGCATAAGTCGACAGCAGCATCTGCACACTAGGGCCGAGCTGCTGGAAAATGAATGCGGGGGTTCATGCCAGACATAACGCGCATTGTCGCATAGGTGTGACGGCAGTTGTACGGTGGTCTGTGACGTATCTTCAGGGTACTGATAGTCGGCTTCCACTGTTATGGCAGTCAGGTGTCCGTTGCCAGGCGGTTAGCGATTATAAATTTCGAGCATCCGGTGCCGGATCGCCTACTCTGCATGAGTGTTTCCTGCGGCTGAGCAGCAGGCTGGCATTAGGCTCGTGGCCTACCGTAGCTGCATTTTTGAGGCGGTGACGAGCCGTAATTCGCTGGCTGAGTGATGAGTGGAAATTGACATTAGTACTTTAAGGTATAAGGATATTCCTAAAAACTATTACAACGAGATCTATCAGTTCCCGTCTATGCGTCTCTCACCTGGGAGATAAATAGCCAGAGGACGATGTGTATTAGCCAAAAAAGGAGTCCCGAACCATGAATCTTGCAATGAGATTCGGCCTCAAGACCAGCATTGGCGCCTGCGCTTTTATGCTGGCGACCGTAGCAAATGCCGAACCCCAAGGGCAAAACATCTACACCAAAGGGGGCGCGTCCCCTGCCGCTATGGCCTGTACCACCTGCCATGCAGCCAATGGGATGGGCGTCGGTAGCGCAGGTTTTCCTCGTCTGGCGGGCCTGCCGAAAGGTTATCTGGCCAAGCAGCTTGAGGATTTTCGCTCAGGCAAGCGGGCGAACCCAGTGATGCAACCCATCGCCCAGGCTCTAAGCAGTGCCGAGGGCGAGGCTGTTTCCAGCTATCTGAGTGCATTGGATATTGCTGCGCCGAGTGCTGTTATAGACCCCGCGGGAAATATTGGCAGCAGCGCTGAGAAATTGGTCAAACAAGGTGATTGGAGCCGAAATATTCCTGCATGCGTGGCTTGTCACGGTGCGGGGAATACTGGCGTGGGAGAAAGCTTTCCTCCACTCATTGGTCAGTCCGGCACCTACATCGCAGCACAGTTGAATGCCTGGCGCAGTGGTACGCGCAAGAATGATCCTAATGACTTGATGGGCCACATTGCGCGTTCGCTGAGTGACAGCGAAATTCAAGATTTGTCTGCCTATTTCACCAGCCTGAATGGGGAGGCAAAGCCATGAAATTTCCAGTGAAAGTACTTCTCACTATAGCGATAGCTGTGCCGCTTCTGGCTGCGAAAACGATTTACGAAGAACGGGACATGGCGCCCAGAGAGCCCTCGGCGGTTGATACAGCTCACGGAAATTCAGTCGTGGCGGGTGAGCCGGCCAAGCAATCCAGCCCATCTGTATTTACGCCTCCGCAAGAGTCAGAGCTGCCGGACAATGCATTCGGGGTATTGGTGCGCGAGGGGCGGGATATCTTCGTGAATACCAAGAAAAATGCCCCTGAGTTTGTGGGTAATGGGCTTAGCTGCAGTAATTGCCACCTAGATCAAGGTCGCAAGGCGGGAGCTGCTCCTCTTTGGGGCGCTTACGGCATGTACCCGGCTTATCGAAAAAAGAACAACAAGGTCAACACCTTTACCGAGCGCATGCAGGGTTGTTTCGAGTTCAGCATGAACGGCAAAGCGCCTCCTGGCGATAGCCATGTGATGAAGGCGCTTGTCACCTACTCCTATTGGCTCGCAACCAAAGCGCCTGTGGGAGTGGACCTGCCAGGTCGCCTTTATCCTGTTATCCCAGCACCAGAAAAAGGCTTTGATCTGGTCAAGGGCAAACAAATTTATGCTGACCAATGCGCCATCTGCCATGGCGCAGAAGGGCAGGGCCAAAAGTCTGCTGGATCATTCGTATTTCCGCCGCTTTGGGGTAAGGACTCTTTCAACTGGGGCGCAGGGATGCACCGCATCAATACTGCTGCCGGCTTTATCAAGCAAAACATGCCGCTGGGTAAGGGCGGCTCACTGACAGATGACGAAGCCTGGCATGTGGCCGCCTACATGAATAGTCATGAGCGACCACAGGATCCGCGGATGGTCGACAATTCTGTTGAAAAAACCCGCAAGAAATACCATGAGGGTGACGGCGTAAACTTATATGGTGAGTCGGTTAATGGCGTGATGTTGGGGCAAGGCATTCGCTAATTGAGTGGCAAGGGGCGGTACTGATGAACGAAGAACAGCACAGACGCCGCAGCGCAGTATGGCTAGGGTCATTTCCCGTGATTGCGGCTTTTGCACTTTTGATCATGGTACTCATGCTGAGTGACCGCGTTGCCCCTGCCACGCCATCAAAAAATGATGGTTTAACTCCGATCCAACAAGTGAGTCACTCTCCAGAATTGGGGAGTCAGGGAAGTGAGTCTATTTCGCCTGACTCTCCATAGCTGGATCAGACGCACCCATGCGTGCTCGACAGGATGCCGAGTTCGCCTCAGGGGTGTCTGTGCAAGGGTGTTTTTTGACAGAACAGACTTCCCCAACTATGTTTTCCCCCGCACAAGCAAAGCAACTTCCATTCGAGTATAGGGAAATATTCTCATGAAAAAACATCTGCTGATGATGGGCGCAGTTAGTTTGGCCGCGCTTTCAACTTTTGCACACGCCGCAGATACCAAGCAGCCTGTGTCGAAGTGGACCTGTGAAGACTTTCTGGCGGTTAACGAAAGTTTCAGACCAACCGCTGTCGGTCTGGGCGAAGCTGTGAACAAGAATGGCAAGGTTGAAGATGCTGTTCTGGATGTGGCTGGCGTCGAAAAAATCACCCCTCTGATCGTCACCGCGTGCGAGAAAGACCAAAAAACCAGTTTTGTGCAAAAACTCAAGGAAGAGTGGGCCAAGATTAAAAAGGACGTATAACCACCCCTTGGCCTGTACTTCACACAAGTACAGGCTAACCTTCTGTCTGCTTGGGTCCATTCGCGGCTCAAGATGTTCCATCTCCGCTCTGAATTTCCTGCACCGTTAACCCTCTACATCAAAGCAGATCAGTCTTTATCGCCTGCAGGGCGTAGTAGACTGCGCTGGTTTCATGTCTATCTGTCGGGGAGTCTTATGTTAATCAGGTCATTAGCCGAGCTTGATCGCATTCGTGACGAGTGCAAGTCCATGGTCACCAAACGTTCGGCGGTGTCGGCAGGTGCTGCCGCGATCCCGTTGCCGGGGCTTGACATCGGCACTGATGTGGCGCTTTTGGTTGAGATGCTACCGGCGATCAACAGCAAGTTCGGTTTGACCCCACAACAGATCGAACAGATGGATACGCGATCCAAGCGCCTGATCGTGGTCGCGGTGACGAGTATTGGCAGTGAAGTGATTGGTAAATTTATCAGCCGTACGCTGGTCATGTCGCTGCTGCGCAAGATGGGCGCCAAGGTGGCCACCAAATCGGTGGTCCGCTTTGTCCCGTTTGTAGGGCAGGCGGTGGCAGCGACGATCAGTTTTGGGGTGATGAAAATGGTCGGCAACGGCCATGTCGAAGATTGCTATCAAGTCTGCCGTCAGGCCCTTCTGGAAGAGGCCCAGCAGTCAACCGTGATCGAGATAGGCCCTGACCGGCACCCCTGACCAGTTGTTACCTGGAGGACGTGATGAGTATCACCAAATCAAGTTTCTTGCTCTTGTTGCTGGGAGGACTGTTCGTAATCCAGGCTTCGGGGCACGAACAGCGTCCAGGTCATGCTGAGCTGATCGCTCAAAACGCCCTGTCTCCAGCCCCTTCACCTGGCAACAATACGATCAGGCGAATAAACCCGAACAGTCGCCAGGGCACAGTACCTGCAGCACCTTCGGTAACGGGGCCCTCTACGGCGCCGATACTGCGAAAACCCTCTATTGAAAATGGTGAGATTGGTAATGGCTATCCGCGTAGCCGGACACCGCCCGAGCCGATAAAACCCACCGCTCCGTCGCTACAGCCTCGAGATAAGCGTTAATCGCAAAAGGAATTGCCAATGTTGAAAAAAACCTTGCTGGCGACGCTGTGCGCCACCTCGCTGCTCAATGTTTCTTTTCACGCCTTTGCGGCCACTGAACAACAATTTCCCTCGCAATTGGGCGCTGTCACGGTCCAAACAGTGGTGGAGGGGCTTGACCATCCATGGGCACTGGCGTTTTTGCCGAACAACCAGGGCATGTTGGTGACAGAGCGGCCAGGGAACCTGCGGCGGGTGAACCTGCAAGGCCATCTGTCGGCACCTGTTTCGGGAGTGCCAGAGGTTTGGGCCAAAGGTCAGGGCGGGTTGTTGGATGTCGTATTGTCCCCAAGCTTTGCAGAAGACCGCATGGTGTACCTGTCTTTCGCCGAGGGCGGGGGTGCGGATGGTAAGGCCGGTACGGCTGTAGGGCGCGGGCGTTTGTCGGCGGATCTGACCAAACTGAGTAACTTTGAGGTGATCTTTCGCCAAGAGCCCAAGCTTTCCACGGGTAACCACTTTGGGTCGCGGCTGGTGTTCGATCGCGACGGCTACCTGTTTATTGCCCTTGGCGAGAACAATCAGCGTCCGACATCCCAGGACCTCGACAAGCTGCAGGGCAAGGTTGTGCGCATTTACCCTGATGGGCGTGTTCCGAGTGACAACCCTTTTGTCGGCCAGAACGGCGCAAGACCAGAAATCTGGTCATACGGCCACCGCAATCAACAAGGCGCAGCATTGAACCCGTGGACTGGCACTTTGTGGACCCATGAACACGGGCCCAAGGGCGGTGACGAAATCAATCTGATCGTACGCGGCAAAAACTATGGCTGGCCGGTGGCGACACACGGGATTGATTACTCATCGCAGCCCATCTCCGAGTCCAAAGGTAAAACCGCCGAGGGCACAGTTGGACCGCATCACGCATGGGACAAATCTCCGGGCATCAGCGGTATGGCGTTCTACGATGCAGACCATTTCAAACCTTGGCAGCACAACCTGTTTATCGGCGCCCTGGCTGATAAAGAGCTGATCCGATTGCAGTTGGACGGCGACAAGGTAGCGCATGAGGAGCGTTTGCTCGGCGGCCTTAACGCGCGTATCCGCGATGTGCGCCAAGGCCCGGATGGTTATCTGTATGTATTGAGCGATGAGGACGACGGCGCGCTGTATCGCGTGGGGCTGCAATAACGAGAAGAGGGCTGGTCAGCGCATTGTCAGGCCAGCCCGCAACAGCAAGCGCTTTACTCGCTGACAGCCTGTTTGATTTGTTTGGAGGCTGACCAGATCCGGTAACGCACTTCGATATCTTTCGGCACGTAGAGCACAATCGGCAACTTGCTGTTGTAACGCAGCATAAAGCCATCACCGACCACGGGAACAAACTCCGGATGCGACTTGCCTTCAGGGCAGGCCATCATGGTGCTCATCGGGCCGCTGACCTTGCTCAAGCGATACATCGGGTAACCCCAACCCTTGAGCGTTTTTTCTTCCAGCTTGCCGCCCAAGCGCTGCTGATTGCAGTCAACCTGAAGTGTTTTGCCCGCGATGATTTGTACCTTGTAGTCGTCTTCGTTCTTTTGCTTGGGCAAATGAATGACTTGGCGACTAAAGCCAGCTTCGGCTTTGGGGTAGGGCGCCACATTCTCCAGTTTGGTGGCGTTGGCCACGCTGCACAGCGTACTCAACGAGAGAAATAGTGCTGCGCTGATGACGAGTGGTTTCATGCTGCTTCCTTATTACTGAACTAAATACACACTTAATGGCAGTATTTGTGCCATGCACGGGAACAGGATGCAAACTTTCGACGTCTCACGAATGGTCAAAGTCCCTGTGTTCCATCAATTTAGGCGCGTTACAGGGATAGATTGCTTCGCGCCAATGTCGAAGTGCCAGTAAACTGTTTTTTTCCTCTGAATCACTTACTTCCCGAGGTTTTGCATGACACTCAGTCCTTTTGCGGGCAAACCGGCTCCAGCGCAGTTGCTGGTCGATATTCCGCGACTGGTGACCGCTTATTACACCGGTCAACCTGATGCTGCGATCGCCACTCAGCGAGTCGCTTTTGGTACTTCCGGGCATCGTGGCAGTTCGTTTGAGCTGAGCTTCAATGAGTGGCATGTATTGGCCATTAGCCAGGCCATTTGCCTTTATCGTCAGGCGCAAGGCATCAATGGTCCGCTGTTTGTTGGCATCGACACCCACGCATTGTCGACCCCGGCGGGCGCCAGTGCCCTGGAAGTGTTTGCGGCCAATGGCGTAGAAGCCATGATCGCGGCGAATGACGAATACACCCCGACACCGGCCATTTCGCACGCCATTATTTGCTACAACCGTGGTCGTACCACAGGGCTGGCGGACGGTGTGGTGATTACCCCGTCGCATAACCCGCCGCAAAGCGGTGGCTATAAGTACAACCCGCCTAACGGTGGCCCGGCCGATACTGATGTCACCAAATGGATCGAAGCCAAGGCCAACGAGTTGCTGGCGGCCAAACTGGCGGGGGTCAAACGCATCGGCTACGAGCAGGCGTTGAAAGCCAGTACGACGCATCGCCACGACTACTTGAACACCTATGTTGCAGACCTGAAAAATGTCATCGACATGGACACCCTGCGCGGTGCAAACCTGCGTCTGGGCGTCGATCCATTGGGTGGCGCGGGTGTGCGCTACTGGTCGGCGATTGGCGAGCACTACGGCTTGAACCTGGACGTGGTGAACACCTCGGTCGATCCGACATTCCGCTTTATGTGCGTGGACTGGGATGGCCAGATCCGCATGGACCCGTCCTCCAGCTATGCGATGCAAGGTTTGATCGGGCTCAAGGAACGTTACGACGTGGCTTTCGCTTGCGACCCGGACCACGACCGCCACGGCATTGTGACGCCGTCGGGTGGCCTGTTGGCGCCAAACAGCTACTTGGCCGTATCGATTGATTACCTGTTTCAGAATCGCCCGCAATGGCGCGCAGACGCAGCGGTTGGCAAAACCGTGGTCAGCAGCGGCCTGATTGATCGCGTCAGCGCTCGTCTGGGACGCCGTCTGTACGAAGTGCCGGTAGGCTTCAAATGGTTTGCCGATGGCTTGTTTGAAGGCTCGCTGGGGTTTGGTGGTGAAGAAAGCGCCGGTGCCTCGTTCTTGCGTCTCGACGGCAGCGTCTGGTCGACTGACAAGGATGGCTTGATTCCATCGCTGCTGGCTGCAGAAATGACTGCTCGTACTGGTCGCGATCCTTCGCAGCTGTATCAGAAAATGACTGAGGACCTGGGCACGCCATTCTCGACTCGTGTCGATGCCAAGGCCACACCGCAGCAAAAAGCCTTGCTCGGCAAGTTGTCGCCTGAACAGGTGAAATCGACCAGCCTGGCCGGTGAAACCATCACCCAGATCCTCAGCCACGCCCCAGGCAACAATCAGGCGATTGGCGGGCTTAAGGTCATGACTGAAAACGGCTGGTTCGCTGCACGTCCTTCGGGCACCGAAGACATCTACAAAATCTACGCCGAGAGCTTTATTGGCGACGAGCATCTCAACCGCCTGGTTGAAGAGGCTCAAGTGCTGGTCGATAACGCTATCGCGTAAAGCCCCATGATGTAGCCGCTGACGAGGCACGAAGGCTGCGTTGGCGGCGCATCCTATCGCAGCCTTCGTGCCTCGTCAGCGGCTACAGGGCAGCCTCGATCGGCTGGCACACATCAACCCACTGCGCGTTAACCAGTTCAGCCATGCGTGTCGGACAAATCCGCACAGCGGTGTGAGTAGCCCCGGCAGCGGGCATCACTTGGGCATAGGCTCGCAGGGAAATATCGCAATACACTGCCAGGTCTGTTGCCAGCCCGAACGGGCAAACGCCGCCCACCGGATGGCTGGTCAGCGCCACGACTGTTTCGGCATCGAGCATTTTGGCTTTGCTGCCGAGGGCGTGCTTGATCTTTTTATTGTCGATACGCGCGTCGCCACGGGCAACCAGCAGCACATTGCGCTCACCGACACGAAAGGCCAGGGTTTTGGCAATTTGACCGGGTTCAACCCCATGGGCCTCTGCCGCCAGCGCCACGGTGGCGGTGCTGGTAGTCAATTCGATGATGTGCAGATCAGGTGCTTTGGCGTTGAAAAACGCGCGTACGGATTCAAGGCTCATGCGGCTCGGCTCTTTGGGCAAAAGCCTGAATCTAAAGAAGCCGAAGGCGCACTGTCAATGCGCCATCGGACGATGTTGCGATTAGATGTCCAGCACGATTTTGCCAAAATGCTGGTTGGTTGCCTGATATTTGAAGGCGTCGACAATCTCGCTCAGCGCGAAGTGACGGTCAATGACCGGACGCATGCCGTTGGCATTGATGGCGCGGACCATGTCTTGCTGTTGGCTGCGGCTGCCGACGAGTACACCTTGCAGGCGCACTTGCTTGATCAGGGCCGGGACGAAGTTCATTTCGCCGGATACGCCACTCAAAATCCCGATGATCGAGATATGACCGGCCACGCGTATGGCAATCATTGATTGCTCAAGGGTCGAAGGTCCGCCCACTTCGATGATGTGATCAACACCACGTCCGCCGGTCAGAGCGCGTGCAGTCTCGCCCCAGTTAACATCTTTGCGATAGTTGATGACGTGATCAGCGCCTAGCGCTTTTAGGCGTTCGAGTTTTTCGTCGCTGGAGGAGGTCGCAATGACTGTGGCACCGGCCATTTTGGCGAATTGCAGGGCAAAGATCGAAACTCCGCCGGTGCCTTGAACCAATACCGTGTCGCCCGGTTTCAGCGAGTCATCAGCCATCAGTGCGCGCCACGCTGTAAGACCCGCCGTGGTCAGGGTCGAGGCCTCTGCATGGCTGTAGCCGGTTGGGGCGAGGGTGAATGAAGTGGCCTTGGCGGTCACTTGCTCACGGGCATAGCCGTCGATGCCATCACCGGGCACGGTGACAAAACCTTCAACCTGTGGTGTGCCATCAATCCATTCCGGGAAGAAGGTGCTGACTACAGAATCGCCCACCTTGAATTCGCTGACATCGGCACCGATGGCAATCACTTCGCCCGCGCCATCAGCCATCGGAATCCGCTTTTCACTCGGGCCCCACATGCCGCTAACAACAGCGAAGTCGTGATAATTCAGAGAGTTAGCGTGCAAACGTACAGTGATTTCTCCACTCGAGGGTGCACGAACTTCGCTTTCGCCAATGACTACATTCTGATAACCACCGCCAGGTTGGACGAAGATAGTTTTAGTGCTCATGGGATCTCCTGATATTTTCACATTCCGCAAAATAACGAAATGTAAGGGTAAAAATTACAACTCGCTTTTCAGCCTAGCTGCAAAGTCATTGATCGCCTGCTCATTGCGCCGATAGTAGGTCCACTTGCCAATGCGCGTGGTCAACACCAGGCCGGCCCGCTGCAAAATGGCCAAATGTGCTGAAGCAGCGGACGCGCAGAGCCCGGCCTTCTGCTGCAAATGGGTCACGCACACACCTATCGCAGGATCACCATGATCCTGTGGCGGAAAATTATTGAGCGGGTCTTTGAGCCACTCCATCATTTGCATGCGAGTGTCGTTACCCAGGGCTTTGAGCTGTTCGAGAATCATGGGCGGCGATATTACGCTTTTTTGCGAAATGTTCAACGTGGATTGAAAGGCGTCAGCGCACGCGACAACAGGCCGCAGGCGCCCGGATGTTTTGCAATTGTAGGATCAATCCTGTATTTGTTGCGCCATTGAGCCTTGGCCAAGGCTCGTCTGTTTATGAACCTGCCCATCAGGAACCATGATGCCTAACCAGTTCCCCTCCGTGCGTCCCCGCCGTCTGCGTCGCTCACAAACCTTGCGCGACATGTTCCAGGAAACCGAATTCAGCCTGAATGATCTGGTGTTGCCGATTTTCGTCGAAGAAGAAATCGACGACTTCGTACCGATCAGCAGCATGCCGGGTGTGATGCGCATTCCTGAATCGAAACTGGCGGGGGAGATCGAGCGTTATGCCCGCGCAGGCATCAAGTCGGTGATGACCTTCGGTGTGTCGCACCATCTTGATGCTACCGGCAGCGATTCTTGGAGAGAGGACGGTCTGGTGTCACGCATGGCCCGCATCTGCAAGGATGCTGCCCCTGAAATGATTGTGATGAGTGACACCTGCTTCTGCGAGTACACCTCTCACGGCCATTGCGGCGTGATGCACAACCACGGTGTCGATAACGACGCGACGCTGATTAACCTGGGTAAGCAAGCAGTTGCTGCGGCAGCTGCCGGGGCCGACTTTATCTCGCCATCGGCGGCCATGGACGGTCAGGTGCAAGCCATCCGCAGTGCGCTGGACGGTGCTGGCTTTACCGACACCTCAATCATGGCGTATTCCACCAAATTCGCCTCGGCACTCTACGGCCCGTTCCGTGAAGCAGGCGGTAGCGTGCTCAAAGGTGACCGCAAGGCGTACCAGATGAACCCGATGAATCGCCGCGAAGCGATTCGTGAGTCGCTGCTGGACGAGCAGGAAGGTGCCGACGTGCTGATGGTCAAGCCGGCAGGCGCTTATCTGGACATTATTCGTGACATCCGCGAAGCCTCGCACCTGCCTTTGGCTGCCTATCAGGTCAGCGGTGAGTACGCGATGATCAAATTCGGTGCCCTGGCGGGTGCCATCGACGAAGCACGTGTGGTGCGTGAAAGCCTGGGCTCGATCAAACGTGCCGGCGCCGACATGATCCTGACGTACTTTGCGATGGACCTTGCACTGCAGGGGATTTGAGCTTAACCCAGCCCGTTAAGCCCAGTGCGCCGGGTCATCGACGATGGCCTGGTGCCCTTCAAGCACTTTCGGGATTTCCTGTTTCAGGAACTCAACCCAGGTTTTGACCTTGGCATCCAGAAAGCGGCGCGAAGGGTAGAGCGCATAGATACTTTTTTCATGCAGTCGATAGTGCGGCAACAGGCGCACTAAAGACCCCCGCTGATAAGAACCCACCGCCACGTAGTCCGGCAGCAGGCACACCCCGAGCCCGGCTTCCGCCGCTTGCGCCATCGCCTCTGCCACATTGACCTGAAACACATTCCCCGGACGAATCGACTGCTCGCCCTGTTCATCGAGAAAGGTCCAGCTGTCGGTAAACAGCGGATCAACCAGATGCAGGCAGCGGTGCTCATTCAAATCACTTGGAATTTGTGGGATGTCGCGTCGTTTGAGGTAAGAAGGCGCAGCACTGATGACACTGAAAATGCTCCCCAGCTCCTGGCCAATCATTTCCGAGTCGGGCAGGCTGGCCGATAAGGTGATGACGACGTCATGACCTTCCTCAAGCAAATCAGGTTGGCGCTGCGACAGCGTAAGGTCGACGTTGACCTGTGGGTACAGCTCTGCGTACCGCGCCACCAGCGGCGCGAGCAGTTGGATGCCCAGCCCGGTGGTGGACTGCACACGCAAGTGACCACGCGGAATCAGGTGTGCACCGCCGGCTTCGGCATTGGCGTCTTCGACCTCGCCCAGAATCAATCGGCAGCGTTCCAAGTAGCGCGCGCCCACCTCGGTCAGCGCCAGACGGCGTGTACTGCGCTGCAGCAGCCGGGCTTGCAACGAGGCTTCCAGCTCCGAGAGCAAGCGCGATGTTTGTGCCGTGGAATACCCCAGAACTTGAGCCGCTGCGGTAAAACTTCCGGTCTCGACCACGCGAACGAACACCCGCATCGCCTGATAAATGTCCATGCTGATTTTTACCTCATACGTAAAGGAGTCAGGCTTAGCGGCAAACTACAAGCTTTAGCTCAGAACCGCCACGGACTTGATGTTGGCCCATATCGTCTGGCCTGGATGCAAGCCAAGTTGATCGCGTGAGTAACGGGTGATACGCGCCAGCAAGGCGCTTCCTGCTACCTCAAGGCGCACCAGGACATGAGCCAGATTGTCAGCGGCGGTTTCGCTGATAACCGTCGCTTGCAGGCTGTTGAGGATGCTGCTGTGTTCGCCGGGGTGCAGGCTTAAACTGACATCACGGGCCTGAACCTTGACCCGCAGCCTGTAGCCGATGGCCAGCGGTGCATGTGCGACTCTCAGGCGTTGAGTGCTTTGAGGCAGTTGCAAGGTCAACAAGTGGTAGTGGGGATCGTAATCACACACGTGGCCTTCAATCACAGTCCCTGCGTCATCACCTCGCGCAAGGGGCAAGTCGAGTCTGGCCAGGGTTTCGCTGATCGGGCCGCTGGCAAGCGCCTTGCCCTCGCTCAGCAGCACGATATGGTCTGCCAGCCGCGCAACTTCGTCCTGGGAGTGGCTGACGTAGAGCACTGGGATGTCCAGTTCGCTGTGCAGGCGCTCCAGGTACGGCAGAATCTCACGCTTGCGCTGACTGTCCAGCGCGGCTAACGGTTCATCCATCAGCAATAACTTGGGGCTGGTCAGTAACGCCCGGGCGATACCGACCCGCTGACGTTCGCCGCCGGACAAGTGATTGGGGGTGCGCTCCAACAGATGTGCAATGCCTAGTAACTCGGTGGCGTGGGCCAGATCAACACGCCGTTCCTGACGCGCAATACGACGTAGCCCGAACTCAAGGTTGGCCCGCACCGACAAGTGAGCAAACAGGCTGGCTTCTTGAAAGATGTAGCCCAGCGCGCGCTTGTGTACCGGCACAAACAGGTTGCTTTTACTGTCTTGCCAGATCTGGCCATTGATCTGTACAAATGCCTGGCTGGCGCGCTCCAGGCCGGCGATACAGCGCAAGCAAGTGGTCTTGCCCGACCCCGAGTGGCCAAACAGTGCGGTTACACCTTTGCCCGGCAGTTGCAGGTCCAGATCCAGTGCAAACCCTGGGTAACTCAGTTGCAGTTGAACGGCTATCTGTGACGTCATGATCAGTTCCAGCCGATTTGAGTTTTTCGGCTCGAATACAGCGCCAACAGCACCACAAATGAGAACACCAGCATCGCCCCGGCAAGCCAGTGTGCCTGGGCATACTCCAGCGCTTCCACGTGATCGTAGATTTGCACTGACACCACGCGGGTTTTTTCGGGAATGTTGCCGCCGATCATCAGCACCACACCAAATTCACCGACCGTGTGGGCAAAGCCCAGAATAGCGGCGGTGACAAAGCCGGGACGAGCCAGGGGCAAGACGACGCTGAAGAAGGTATCCCATGGATTGGCGCGCAAGGTTGCGGCCACTTCAAACGGGCGGGGGCCAATTGCCATAAAGGCGTTCTGCAACGGCTGTACGACAAAAGGCATGGAGTAAATCACCGAGCCAATCACCAGACCGGCAAAGCTGAACGTCAGTGTGCCCAGCCCCAACGCTTGGGTGAACTGCCCAACATAGCCGTGCGGTCCCATCGCCAGCAGCAGATAGAAACCGATGACCGTGGGCGGCAGCACCAGCGGCAGTGCGACGATCGCTCCAATGGGGCCGCGCAACCGCGATCGGGTATGGGCCAGCCAAAGGGCAATGGGAGTGCCGATTATCAGCAAAATGACCGTGGTCAACGAGGCCAGTTTCAGGGTCAGCCAAATGGCAGAAAAGTCAGCACTCGAGAGTGGCATTTACAGGTGGTAACCGTAGGACTTGATGATAGCGATGGCTTTAGGGCTTTTCAGGTAGTCAACCAGCGCCTTGGCAGCAGGGTTGTTCTGGCCTTTTTTGAGAACCACGGCATCTTGTCTGATCGGATCATGCATGGCCTCCGGGACAATCCAGGCGGAGCCATTGCTGACTTTGCCGTCTTTGTAAATTTGCGACAAGGCGACAAAGCCCAGTTCGGCGTTACCCGTGGAAATAAACTGGTAAGCCTGGGTAATGCTCTGGCCTTCGACGATTTTGCCTTTGACCTTATCCGTCAAACCCAGTTTGGCCAGTACTTGGGTGGCCGCCAGGCCGTAAGGGGCTGCCTTGGGGTTGGCAATGGAAAGATGTTGGTAGGTGTTGTCACTCAGCACTTTGCCCTGGTCATCGACATAGCCGTCGTTGGCAGACCACAGCGCCAGAGTGCCGATGGCATAGGTGAAGCGCGAGCCCGGAACAATCTCTCCTTGTTTTTCGAGTTTCTGCGGCGTGCTGTCATCTGCCGCCAAAAACACCTCAAACGGCGCACCATTTTTGATCTGGGCATAGAACTGGCCGGTGGCGCCATAGGCGGCGATTAGCGTGTGCCCGGTGTCTTTTTCAAAATCGCTGGCAATCGCCTGAATCGGCGCAGTGAAGTTGGCGGCAACCGCCACCTGAACTTCATCAGCGTGAGCAGAGGCGAAAGTGAAACCGCCAATCAATGCCGCGAACGCGGCAGGCGCAAAAGATCGAGCACAAACAATCATGACGAAACTCCTACCGCGGCCAGGGCTTAGAGCGCCTTGCTCGCCTTGATGTCGGTAATAACCTCTTCAGCATCGCCGTGAATCTTCTCAAGCGCTGCCCTGGCTTCTTCTTCTGTACCGGTCTGGAGTTGGGCAAACTCAAAACGACGCTCGCCGTTGAGTTTGTACTTGATAACGTACTTGGTGGTGGTTTCCACGGTATTTCCTGTCAGTTAAGGCTGTGGGTGTCAGGTTTAGCGGAGTTTTGAGCTAGAGCGGCGCACGATTTTAATGATCGGATTGAAGCTCGGCTTGCGGGTCACGCTGATTGCCCGGCTGGTGACGGTATCAATGGTGATATTCCAGAAGCCAGTGCTTGGCGCGGTAATACGTGCCGGAAAGTCCTTGAATGCGCCGCCGTGGTAGGAGTGACGACCACCGTTCTTGAAGCTGCGAAAGTGTGCATCGCTCATGAGACGGATATTGCAAGGCTGGGAGCACTCGATGACGACAATGTCATCTTCGTTAAGGTGCTCACGCTGGTGAATAAATTTCATGGGGGCTCCAAAAGAGGGGGCTTTTGCTAAAAAATCAGCACGATAGCATGTGCTTTAGGCCAAGCAGGAAGCTAAAGGCGCTTATTATGCCGCGATGCAGGTAAGTTTGGCGTAAAACGCGGATAATTCGCCACAACTGAGTATTAATTCCCTGTCAGCAGGGAGAAATTTTAAAGATCTGTTGTCGTAGGGTCTTTAGCGGAGGTTTTGTATGAAGTTGGGCGTATTGGTGGCAGTGCTAGCGTTGGGAGGTTGTGCTTCAGTGACAGACATTGAGCAGACGTTACCCACGATGAGTGTGATTTCGGGCAAGAAGCCTGATGCCTATGCGCAATGTCTGGTGCAAAAATTGTCCAGCAGTCGAAAAGCCCCACAGATTGAGCCACATAAAGAGGGTTTTCGGATCATCGTTCCGCAGAAAATCACCTCGGGACCGAGCGCTGTGATTGATATTGAAGAGCGATCGGGCGGGAGCAGCATCAAGGTTTACGAAAGTATGTCCAATGTTCCGGTACGCCCTAGTGACATCCGCAACGCAGCCACGCACTGTATTTCGGGTTGAACGTGTGGGAGCGGGCAAACCCGCTCCCACAGGCTTTTGCACTGCCAATAGGCGTTTACTTGCACGTCACCACTATATTTCTCGCGTTGAAATTACCCACATCGACCCCCAGCGTCTTGTCACTCTCCCTTACGGCAGCCGAACCGTCGGTGCCGACAATGTCATAGCCCGTACCAGCACAGGAGGCGTCAGCCTTCTCATAGCATTTTGCCCACGACATGGCTTCGCCAGAACAGTCTATGCTCAACCCTTGCTTGCCATTGGACAGGTAGGTATTGGATGCCGTCGCGCAACCGCCCAGTGAGATCAGTGCGAGTAATGTCAGAATCTTGTTCATCGAGGTAGGGTCATCACGAAGTCAGGGTTAGTTTTTTTTGTTGCGCCGGCGAGCGGGCGGAGCAGGTTGGTCCTGAAACACCGAGGCGATTTCAATGGCGGCTTGTTCCGTTGCGAAAGGGCCAGCTACTTGTTCGCCTGCCAGATCCAGCATCCACCACTCGCCTGATGCAACCTGTTTGATTGTGTAGCCGTTGACACTGTTTACGTCGGACATCTAAGCACCGCCTTATATGGGCTGAGTTAATGGCGTAATGATACCGCCTTGTACCGGCTTGGCCGTCATGATTTTTCAGCTCAATCAAGCAGGTATACCGGGTGTTTAAATGGTTTCAGCCGGGCGGAATTTGTTGATGAGGTCAGTTTTTATGGAACTAACCGGCACAAATTTTCTCTATATTGGCATCAGTTTGCTACCGCAGGCATTGTAAGCCCGATGCCGCCTGATTAGACTGCGCCAAAATTCGAACGTACAGCCCTTGTAAGGACTCATATGATCAAGAAATGCTTGTTCCCAGCAGCCGGTTACGGCACTCGCTTTTTGCCAGCGACCAAGGCCATGCCTAAAGAAATGCTGCCGGTGGTGAACAAGCCACTGATCCAGTACGGGGTTGAAGAAGCACTGGACGCTGGCTTGACCGAGATCTCTATCGTGACGGGCCGCGGCAAGCGCGCCCTGGAAGATCACTTCGATATCAGCTATGAACTGGAAAACCAGATCAAGGGCACTGATAAAGAAAAATACCTGGTTGGCATCCGCCGCCTGCTGAACGAATGCTCGTTCTCGTACACCCGTCAAACCGAAATGAAAGGCCTGGGTCACGCTATTCTGACCGGCCGCCCGCTGATTGGCGACGAACCCTTTGCCGTGGTGCTGGCGGACGACTTGTGCGTCAACCTGGAAGGCGATGGCGTTTTGACGCAAATGGTCAAACTGTACAACCAGTACCGTTGCACCATCATTGCGATCCAGGAAGTGGACCCTCAAGAAACCAACAAGTACGGCGTGATCGCTGGCGACCTGATTGGTGACGATCTGTACCGCGTGCGCAACATGGTTGAAAAACCGGCACCTGAGGATGCACCTTCGAACCTGGCCATCATTGGCCGCTACATCCTGACTCCGGATATCTTCGAGCTGATCAAACAGACCGAGCCAGGTAAAGGCGGCGAAATTCAGATCACCGACGCCCTGATGAAACAGGCGCAAAATGGCTGCGTTATCGCTTACAAATTCAAAGGCCAACGCTTCGACTGCGGCGGTGCTGAGGGTTATATCGAAGCCACCAACTTCTGCTTCGAAAACTTCTACAAAACGGGCAAGGCTTACTAATCAGCCCTGTTTGTAGCAAGCATCAAGAGAAAGCCACCCTCGGGTGGCTTTTTCGTTTTTTTGCCTTCAGCTACCCCGGTGCTGGTCAATCGCGCTGGAGCGATTATGCTGATGGCCTGCCTAGGAGAGAGAAATGGCCTTCGAATTTGATTTGTTTGTAATTGGTGCGGGTTCTGGTGGTGTGCGAGCGTCCCGTTTTGCAGCGGGGTTTGGCGCCAAAGTAGCGGTTGCTGAAAGCCGTTATCTGGGCGGCACGTGCGTTAACGTCGGCTGCGTGCCTAAAAAGCTGCTGGTTTATGGCGCGCACTTCGCCGAAGACTTCGAACAGGCTTCGGGCTTTGGCTGGAGCCTGGGTGAAGCGAACTTTGATTGGGCGACACTGATCGCCAACAAGGATCGCGAGATCAACCGCCTCAACGGTATTTACCGCAACCTGCTGGTTAACAGCGGCGTCACCTTGATGGAGGGCCACGCCAAACTGACCGGCCCTAACGAAGTTGAAGTCAACGGTCAGCGTTACACCGCCAAACACATTTTGATAGCCACAGGCGGCTGGCCGCAGATTCCTGAAATCCCGGGCCACGAGCACGCAATCAGCTCCAACGAGGCATTCTTCCTCAAAGAGCTGCCAAAGCGCGTACTGGTCGTGGGTGGTGGTTATATCGCGGTTGAGTTTGCCGGGATTTTCCACGGTCTTGGGGCCAAGACCTCGTTGTTGTATCGCGGTGACATGTTCTTGCGCGGCTTTGACGGTGCAGTGCGCAAGCATTTGCACGAAGAGCTGACCAAGCGCGGCATGGACGTGCAGTTCAATGCAGATATTGCCCGCATCGACAAACAGGCCGATGGCAGCCTGAAAGCCACACTCAAGGACGGTCGTGAGCTGATTGCCGATTGTGTGTTCTACGCCACAGGTCGCCGCCCGATGCTGGATAACCTGGGGCTGGAAAACACCGGGGTGAAACTCGACGAGCGTGGTTTTGTTGAAGTCGACGACCTGTACCAAAGCGCCGAGCCATCGATTCTGGCGATCGGCGATGTAATTGGTCGTGTGCAATTGACCCCGGTGGCACTGGCCGAAGGCATGGCTGTTGCCCGCCGCCTGTTCCAGCCTGAGCAATACCGCCCAGTGGATTACAAGATGATCCCGACGGCGGTATTCAGTCTGCCTAACATTGGCACCGTAGGGCTGAGCGAAGAACAAGCCATCGAAGACGGGCACAATGTGCAGATTTTCGAGAGCAGCTTCCGCCCAATGAAACTAACCCTCACCGAGTGCCAGGAGCGCACATTGATGAAGTTGGTGGTCGATGCCGACACCGATAAAGTGCTGGGTTGTCACATGGTAGGCCCAGAAGCAGGGGAAATCGTGCAGGGGCTGGCGATTGCCTTGAAAGCGGGTGCGACCAAGCAGCACTTCGACGAAACCATCGGCGTACACCCGACGGCCGCCGAAGAGTTTGTCACCATGCGTACTCCGGTCAAACGCTGAGATCCGGTTGCCGTCTCAGGTGTTACGGCTGCTGCGCAGCCGATTGCAGCTCGTCAGCGGCTACAGAAATTTGTAGGCGTTGACGAGAAGCGGCGGCTGCTCAGTTACCTGAAGTCGGCATACGGTGTCAGCGGTTGCACCGGCAATGGCAAGTTGCCTTGCCAGACGTCAAAGGTGTATCGCAGGTAGAGCATGGCTCGGCTAGGTGCATAGTCTTCGCTGTGTTGCAGCAATATCCCGCCGCCCACTACCCAGTTATCCGTAAGCCGGCGCTCGGCCAAGGCTTGCAGGCGCAAGCCGATGCCACTGCTGCTGCCACCCTCGCTGCTCAGGTTCGGCTTACTGATCAGGTCATTGCCTGCCTGATTCAATACATCCGTCAGTTCGCCCTGTGAGTTGTCCAGTGGGTAAAGGTCGCTGTCATCGGTTTTGGCTTTGGACCAACTGATCGAACTTTCCAGCGAAACCGACCAGTTGGCATTACGCCACGCGTAGTTAAGCGGCACGCCGATGGAGTAGTAGCGTTGCGGGCTGTAATAGCCGCCCTGGCCCAGGGTGTATTCGCTGAGGTCTTTATCGTAGCCCCAGTACATTACGGTCAAGCCGGTACGCAGACGTTGGTCGGCTCGTTCCACCAAACGGTAGTAATAGCCGGCCATGGCGGTGCTCTTGTGGTTGTCTTCGACATGTTCGCCGCGCAACCAATGCTGGCCAAAACTGGCCCAGACACCGTCCTTGCCGCCTTCGTCGTGGCTTAGGCTCAAGGTCACGCCATTGGAGGTCACGCCGCCCCAGGTAATCCCCGTGAGCGGGTCTTTGGCACCCGCGTAGGACAGGATCGAGTTGCTCAAGGGGCGACGCGAACCGGTCAATGTCCAGCCCAGTGAGCCGATTTCACTGCTGTAGGCCACGCCGCCGAGCCAGTTAGGCAGTTTGAACGTGTCCGGGGTTCGGCCGAGGTCGATTTCCCACTGCGGGTTTTTCCAGCCCACTGCCAGCATTGTCCCCCTGGCCGACTGGGAGTCGTCGCTGCAACCCTTTAAACCCGTTCCGGTTTGGCCTACTTGGCAGGTGCCATAGGCCTCGGTGACGCGGCCCTCTTTGTTGGTATCGAAGTCACCGGCATTCAGGCTCAGTTGTTCTGCCCGCACAAAGCCCGTGCCGTCGGCGATCGGCAAGTCCAATTGCAGAATGTCAGTACGGGTTTGCATGTCCGAGGTGCCTTGTGAGGCGCTGTCCGAACGCCAGCCAAAGTCGGTGTACAGGTGAATCGTCGGATTCTGCCGCTGATACAGTTCATCCACGTCACTGCGCAAACTACTCGCCAGCCAGTCGTCATCGTCTTTCTTGCGGCTGGCCAGGGTCATGGCCCGGTTATCTCGCGGGTTGGCTTGCTGCGGGGTCAGCAGGCCAGCATTGGCCATGCTCCTGGCGTAATTGTCCAATGCCTGTTGCGGTTGTTTGGCTGACATCAGCCGTGCCGCATCGCGGTATAGCAGCGGATCGGTTTGTGGGGTTTTCAGTAGCTCGGTATACAGGGCACTGGCTTTCTCGGGTTCATCCAGGGCGAGCCAGGCATTGGCTATGCGGCGCTGATCCGCAGACGTCAACGGGATACCCGCTGCAGGCTTGAACCGGGTTAACTGCTGGCGAGCAAGCGCCAGTTGTTTCGTCGCAATCAGGGTTTCGATCTGCCCCAACTGCGCCTCGGTATTGTCAGGCTGCTTTTGTAACACCTGGCTGTACAGGGTTTGTGCGGTGCGATGGTCGCCGCGCTCCTGGGCCCAGCCGGCGACGGTCATCAGGTCATCGTTACCGGGCTTTTGCATCAGCAGGGCAATTGCCTGGGGCTCTTGCCCTGCCTTACGCAGGCTTTGGGCGCGGGCGACCAGTACGTTGCGCTGCAAGCGCGTGTCCAGTTCGCGCATGGCGGGTGTCCATTGCGCCTGAGGTAATTGCTCCAGCACGCTCAGGGCGCTGGCATCACGGTCGGTGCTGGACAGGTAAAGGGCGTACGCGTACAACGCTTCCGGATTTTTGCCCTGGCGCTGCATCAGTTGTTTGAAGCTGTCGTCAGCAGCGGCGGGTTGATTGATCTGGCGCTGGGCGTTGGCCAAGCGGTAGGTCAGCCAAGGCTCGTCCGGGGTCAAGTTACGGACCTTACTGAGTAACGCCACCACTTGTGGCCAGTCCTGACGCGCTGTAGCCGCATCGGCTTGTTGGTTGAGTTCATCCAGTGCCAGGCTTTGTCGCAGCCCGGCAAACTCTTTTTGGCTGGAGGCGGGCAGGTCATTGAGAAAGGCTTTGGCTTTCTCCGGTGATTGCGCCGAGTACAAACGCACCAGCGCTCGCACCGCACTGGTATTGCCCGGCTCCAGGCGGCGAGCCTGCAACAGCAAAGCTTCGGCTTGGATATCGTCATGCTCGCCGCGTGCCACACCTGCGAGACCGATCAGAGGATCGGCATCACTCGGCTTGGCTTTGCGTGCTTGCTGAAAAGCACTGCGCGCTGATGCAAAGTCGTTGCGTTCCAGCGCCTTGTCACCTCGGGTAAGCAACATCCGATAGCGACTGGCATCCATCAGGTCTTGCCATTTACTAATGTTGGAGGTGTCCTGTTCCTTGGTTCGCGCCGTGGCGAAGCTGGCGTTGGCGTCCTCATACCGGCCCTGACGAAATAGCGCCATGCCCAAAGCGCCGTAAAGGGTCGGGTCTTCGGGGTACTGTTTCAGCGCACGGCGCAGCAAACCTTCAGCCGCCGCAGGATTGCGCGACTGGTCAATCATTTGCTTGCCTTGAGCACCTGCGACCCAGGCCGGGTCGCCGAGCAGACGCTGCTGCGCTTGCAGGTTTTTGTTGGCTTCAATCGCCATAGGTGAGCCGGGATAACGCTGTACAAAGGCTTGCCAGGCCTGTGTTGTGCGGCGATCGACGGGCAATGTGCTGAGGTACTGGTATTCACGTTCAGCCGCCGCGTTGCTGGCTTGCGGGTCGGTCGACAGTTGTTGCAACACAGCCAGGGCTTCAGGTACGCGCTGTTCGCGCAGCAGCAAGTCGGCCAGGGTTTGACGCAGACCTGCGCTGCCAGGGTATTGGGTATCCAGCGCTTTGAGTTGATCGATCACCTTGGCGCGCTGGCCCGGGATGTTGCTGCGTATGCGCAGGTACTCCAGGGACGTGGCGAAATCCGGCGGGGCGTTGCCGAACAGTTGCTCAAAGATCGCTGCGGATTCTTCCGGTCGGCCAGCAGCGGCAAACAAACGCGCCTGCTGCAAGGCTTTCTGGCTTTGCGGGTCTTGCAGTTTGATCAAGCTCTGAGCCTGACGCAGGGCGTCAGAATTGGGAGCCACGCTTTGCAGGTGAGCCAGGCGCTGTTGCGCCAGCTCAGGTTTTTTTTCCAGTAGCGCCTGGCGGATCGACGCCACCAACGCTTGCGGGTTGTTCGGTGCGATCAGTTGCAGGCGTGCCAGTGAGTCACGCACCAGATCCTCACGGAACAAGGCTTCACCGACGCGCACCTGCTCCAATAGCCACTGCTGTTGTTCCTGCACGCTGGTCGGTTGCGCAAAGGCCGCAGTGGACAAACCACCGAGCAAGAATGCCCATGTATTTAGTTTTTGCATGTGTTTGCCCACGCCGGTAAAAGCAGCCCATTCTTGTCGAAGCGATAGCGTTGTTCATCCCAACCTTGGCCAAACAGCAGCAACGACTGGCTGTAATAAGCATCGGCCGCAGGGGGGGCCTGCTGCACGCGTGTCTGTTGCGCGACCAGCGCTGGCGAATCGAGACTGGCGAGCAGAGGCAGCATGGCCGCTGAGAATCCCGCAGGGCCGGTGCCGCTGTACTTTCCAGTCAGTGCATCCGCGGTTTCGGGCGGATAACCCAGGGTTTGGGTAAGGCTGGCCATCGGTGCAAAGTGCGTTTGCAGGGCGTGGCGTCCGGCCGCGTCCTGAGCCAGCATGCCGACCCACAGATAGACACGAATCGCATCGTAGTCACCGGCACTGCCATCTTGGGTGTCAGGAGCCCAGCCACCGCCGGACTTCCACAGCAGCCAGTCTGGAGCAAAGCCCTTGGGCGAGCCTTCTATCAGCATGCGTTGTTGATGGGTCGCCAGTTCAGCCCAGATCGGTGCGATTTGAGCAAACCGGGCCAGCAACTGGGGAGGCAAGTAGCTGGGGTTCAAGCGCCAGCCATCAGGGCTGTCAAAACCGAGATCGCCGGGCAATAACATCAGGCCCAATTGGGGCAACTTGCGCAGGCTTTGCGCAGCACTGCGCCAGAGCATGTTTTGCCCCAGCGCCAGGTAGGCTGGCTGCTGCCACAGGCGCCCGGCTTCAAGCAGGCTGTAGGCGATCCACAGGTCAGCGTCGCTGGCGTTGTTGGGGTCAAGCACTTGCCATTTTCCCGCGTCGGAACGCCCCCATTGCCAGGCCGGCAAATGTGCTTGCAGGCTGCCATCGGCCAGGTTGTTACGGGTCCAGTCGAGAATCCGGGCAAAGCTTTGCTTGTCGTTACCGAGCAAGGCAAAAAACAACCCGTAACTCTGACCTTCCGAGGTGGTTATCAACTGCGGCGACGAGTGATCGATGATGCGGCCATCGGTACTCATCATGGCTTTCTTGTAACTGTTCCAGGCGGGCCAGTCACAGCTTGCAGCACTCGCCACTTGGGGTAAGCCAAGTGTCAAGGACAGGGCGAGGGCCGCCGTACGTTGCATGGCTTTAGTCATCCTTGTGCAGGCGGCGGTTGGCTGCCCAGCTCAGGGCACGCCACAGCAGGAAAGCGGTGAGCAGTACGCTGATCACGGCCAGTACCGCCAGCAGTACCGGGTGCTCGGACAGTTGGTACCACAGCAGCAAGTACCACGGCAGGTTGCCAACAAAGTACTGGTCGCCAACCAACTGACTGTACACACCGCTGCTGCGAATCAGGGCCACTGAGCCCGCGACAGCCTCGAGTTTGCCGCTGTCACCCAGCGCTTCACGCAACAGGCTGTAATCCGCGTCGTCATTGCCCAGCAGGGCCACAATGCTGCGCTGACTGTGGTGTGGCGACTGCATGCCCAAAATGGCTGCAATCGGAGCTTGAGCCGTGACTTCCACCCTGTTGGCCGGCAGGTTGCGGTCGTCGGCTGAAGGGGTGCGGCGGTTGCTGGCGTCAATTCTGGTGGTGCCATAAGGCTGTACCAGCATGTCGCGCTCACGTTGCAGCAGCAGACTGAGGTCCGGGTTGTCGCGCAAATCTGGTGCCATCTCGCCGAGCAACAGCAGGTCAGCATCTTCTTTGGAGGATTTTTGCCAATCATCGCTCAAGCGCAAGCCAAAGGCCGGGTAACCGGAGCGGGCAGAAATACTGGCCACTGCTTCAAGCAGGGTGCTGATTTGGGTCGGTGAACCTTTGCTTGGCACCACCACGATGGTTTCCGACATGTCGGCCATACGGCTGAACGGGAAGCCACTGCGGGCGAACGCCTTGAGGTCCGGCATGCTGATGTAGTGGTGATAGCCGGACAGGTCGATGGTGGAATCTTCGTCAATGATCGCCTGGGTGTTGGCCGGCAGAATGGTCTGGCAACGGTCCCGCTGGGAGCTGCCCATGGTGCTGGCGAAATTGAAGTCGAAGCGCAGACGGTTACGGTCGCCAATTTTCAGTGAGGGCACGATCAACTTGTCGTTAGTGTTGGCTGAGTCATTGGACAACACCGCCAAACGCAGTTCTTCCAGGCTGCTGGTATCCTTGCGCAGTAACGGCAGGCTGGTGATGAACTGGTCATTGAGGCTGATGTTCAAGCGAGAATCATCATTGGCCGATGGGGCGGTGTAACGGTATTGGGTGCGCAGTGGAATGCCCTGGTTACGCCAGACAAACAAGTCAGGCGGCAGGTTCACATCCAGGATAATCGGGCGTGGTTGCAAGCCGCTGACTTGCAGTTGCTGCGGGTAGGCGATCAGCTCGGCAAAGCGCACGGGGCGGTCGGTGCGCATCCAGGCCGGGGCGTCGTAAGGCTTGCGCGGCAGCAGCTCTTCGACCTTGTCGATGCTGGCTCGCGAGCCACGCAACAGGTTGCCACCCAAGGCCAGGGCCTTGGCGGCGACAGCCAGGTCTTCTTCGTTACGGCCCATGACCAGCAATACCTTGCTGTAAGGCGCATCCGGGTGATCAATCATCTCGACCACAGGCGAAGTGACCGCCGGGAATTTCTCCAGGTCGCTCATAAATGCCGGGCGGTGGTCGTTGGTGGCGAAGACGATCGATGGCTGGGTCGCTTCCTTGCTTTGTACGCTCGGCAGGCTATCGAACAGCACCGGGAAGCTCGCCCCGCGCCAGTTGGACTGGCTACCGAAGTACGACGCCAGAATTGCCGCAGCTTTTTGCTCGCCCAGAGTCGGGTTGGCAGCGAACACAAACGGCAACTCCAGCTTGCCGCTGCTGCGCGGGTCGAAGAACGGCAGAGGAAAGAATGCCAAGTCATTTTGCAGGCTCAGCGCCTGCTCTTGCAGGGTGATACCGCTGGAACGGCTGATATTGATCCACAAGGTGTTGTTGGCCGGGTCTTCGCAGATGTCGGTGTAATGGCCGATAAACTCCAGACGCACCCGGTTGAAGTCCGCAATCAACCGAGGATCAAGGGCCATTTTTTGCGTGGTCTTGCGGCCCAATTGGTCTTTCTCAATGGGTACTACGCCCATCAGCACGTCATTCAGATACACGCGCAGATGGGAAATCGTCGGGATCAGTGAAGGCGAGGGTGTGTACTCCAGTTGCAGGCTGGCATCGCTGGCAATCCGGTCGCGCCGCAGACTGAACTCCACTTGTTCTGCGCTGTTGATGCCCAGCAGCAGCGTGTCAGAGAGCCGTCCCAGTTGCTCAAACGTGTAGGTGACCGGCCAGCTCGGCAGCGGCTGCTCTGTCTGTTCCAGGGCAGGCTTTGGCAGTGGCGCGGCTACGCTGGCGGGTAAAGGCAGTGGGGCTGCCATCAGCTGTGAGGCAAAGGTCATCAGCGCGAGACTGGCGAATAAAGCTTTTTTAGATAGACGACTCATGATCTGCTCACTGGCCGGGAGATAAGGGGAGTGGATGTAGGCATGCGCGGCAAAAAGCTGCCCAACCACTGAAGCACTCGCATAAAGGGATACGCAATTGTGCGCACCCACGCAGGCAGGTATTCATAAAGGCGGTAATAGCCTTTGGCGCCCAGAGCGAGAATTTCCTTCAGGCTCTGGATCGGTTTGTCGGCTTCAAACCCGCTGTTATGGTCGAGCCAGGCGTCGGCCCGGCCGAAGGTACATTGGACGAACTCGATCTTTTGCTCCGGCTGCAACTGGGCGAAACTCAAACCCATGAACAGCGCATTAGAGCGGGTCAAGATGCCTGGGAAGACAAACTCGCGGTTGCCACGTTGAAGGATCAGCGACACCGGTGTGCCCACAGGCAATTGCAGTGCCTGGCCGAGTTGCAGGCCAACCCCGCCGTCCGAGTAGTCCACCAGTTCGCAGGGGTAGCTGTGGCCATTGGTTAATTTTATGGCGCCCGGCAAACGGGTTTGGACGCGGTGGGTGTGGCGCACCTGGCGCACCTCGGCAGCCACTGCCACGGCGGCGCCGATGATCAGCAGGTTATAAATCACCCACAGCACACTGACGAGGATGGTGATGATTTCATCCTTGGGGCCGGTAAACAGACGCCACACGGCAAACCCGAGACCGAGCACGTTGAGCACCGACAGCACCAGATACGGCTTGGCGGTCTGCCAGTCGAACTGGTTCTCTTCCATCATGCCGCCCTTGGCGGTGACGTTGAACTTGCCGCGCGATGGGCTGAATAACGCCACGGTGGTAGGGCGTGCGATGTACCAGGCCAGCACCGTCTCGTACACCTCGCCCCAGAACGTTTGGCGATAGGCCCCTTGCATCCGTGAGTTGGTCAGGCTGGCATGGATCATGTGCGGCAGCACGTAGAGCAGAATCATCACCGCCGGGGCGTAGATGATGTAAGCGTGCAATAACAGAAAGGCCAGCGGTGCGGTCAGGAACACCAGGCGCGGCAAGCCCACCAGAAAGTGCAGCATGGCGTTGGCATAGCAGACCCGTTGAAAAATCGTCAGCCCTTTGCCCAGTAACGGGTTATCGGTGCGAAAAATCTGCACCATGCCCCGTGCCCAGCGGATTCGTTGACCGATATGCGCCGACAGGCTTTCTGTTGCCAGGCCGGCGGCTTGCGGGATACGCAAATACGCCGAGTTCCAGCCCTTGCGGTGCAAGCGCAAGGCGGTGTGGGCATCTTCGGTCACGGTTTCGACAGCAAACCCACCGATGTCGTCGATTGCAGAGCGCCGTACGATGGCGCAAGAGCCGCAGAAGAACGCCGCGTTCCACATGTCGTTACCGTCTTGTATCAGGCCGTAAAACAGCTCGCCTTCATTGGGACGGTTGCGGAAAGTGCCCAGGTTGCGCTCGAACGGGTCCGGTGACAGAAAGTGGTGTGGGGTTTGCACCAGCGCCAGTTTCGGATCACGCAGGAACCAGCCCACAGTCAATTGCAAGAAGGAGCGGGCGGGCATGTGGTCGCAGTCAAAAATCGCCACCAGCTCACCGTCGATCTGGGTCAGCGCATGGTTGAGGTTGCCGGCCTTGGCGTGACGGTTATCGGTGCGGGCGATGTAGTTGATACCCACTTCCTCGGCGAAGGCCTTGAAGCTGGCGCGGTTGCCGTCGTCAAGCAGATGGATGCGCAATTTGTCTTTCGGCCAGTCGATCCCCAGCGCCGCGTAGACCGTGCCCCGGGTGACGGACAGCTCTTCGTTGTAGGTCGGAATCAACAGGTCGACCACGGGCCACTGACGGGTGTCGGCGGGCAATTGTGCCGGGCGCCGATTCAACGGCCATGAAGTCTGGACGTAGCCCAGGATCAAGATCATCCAGGAGTAGGTTTCGGCCAGCAGCAGAATCAGGCCGCAGGTCAGGTCCAGCGTGTTGCTCCAGTTCAAAGTCGAGGTGTAACGCCACCACAGGTAACGACACGATACGATGACCGACAACGCGATCAGCAACAGGGTAGGGAAGCGTCCTGGCATGCGCCGTACCAGCATCGCAATCGCCCACAACAACACCACGAACACCAGTTGCGCGAGATAACCAAAGGGTTCGGTCACGCAGATGAAAATCAGCACCGCTGCCAGCAGGCCAATGGCGATGTACAGCACTTTGCGCATAGGCCAGCGCATGGCGCTCCACCAGCGCGAGCCTTTGCTCACTTGCGGGCTGATGGCCGCAGGCAAGTGCTCAAAGGAGTTGGACAACAGGTTCCATGGCCGCTGTACAACCTGTAGCACCGCATGCAGGGACGCCTTGATCCGCCGACGGGTGCGCTGGCGGCGGGTCGGGTCTTGATCCATCGGGCGAACCAGCAGCAGCCATACGGTTTGAATGATGTAGCGCAGCGGGTCGCCAATGGTCGGGCGTTTGCCAATGAGGTGTGGGTACAAGCGTCGACGTTGTTGAGTCAATGCTTTCCAGTTGGGCGATTCAAGCCGCAGGAGGACCCAGCCCAGCGCTTGAATCAGCGCCAAAGTGAAGGCGGTGAAGCGGGTGCAGTTCTGCTCGCGCCGCAAGCGTGTATAGGGAAACCAGCGGGCTATCATTGCAGCCTCCTGCCACGCAGAAGGCACCAGCTGGCCAGACTGATAACGTCATGGGCGATCAGGCTGCCTGGCGCATAACGACCAGCCGGCTCGCGTCTAGCCAGGGCCTCGCCCATGGCTTCGTCCGCGTGCAGGCTGATGGGTACCAACGTATGGGCATAGCGATGTTGCCAGATCAGCATCAGGTCACGTTGTAACTGGCTGGCGGCATCGTAACGGTTGACCAGCAGCAACGGCGCGGGCGCCCGCTTGAGTTGCGGCTGCAACAGCACGTGGCAAGCCGCGTCGGCGTTTAATACGGTGATTGAAAAATCACCGGCCGGATTCGCAGCGTGCCCCGGCAACCGCTGTGGCAGATCGAACAGCACCCAGTCAAAAGCATCTGTCAGTGTGTCCTGACGCTGTTTCCACAGGGTTGGGCTTGCCAGCAACAGCGCGTCGAGCTGGTCTTGCTCCGCGGTATCCAGTTGCCCATAGGGCAGCACGCAGAGCTGCGGCACTACGCGCCACGCGTGTTGATGCCAGGGCTGTTGATCCAGAGTCGCGCGGGCCCAGCCGTCACGCGGCGCAACGTCGAGGTTGAAATGCAGGCCGAGGGTGTTTTTGGGGCACATATCGACCAGCAGGACTTTTTGTCCCAGTGCATGCAGGGCATAACCCAGTGCCGCCAGGGTTGAGCTGGTGCCTACCCCGCCGCGAACACCCTGCAGACTCATGGTGTTCATGGGTTTTCCTCGGCGGGCTTGACCAGGTCAGGCAGCGCCTGCGGGTAGTGCTCTTCAATGTGGCCCAGTAACGGCCAGCGTTCGAACGCCTGCAGTAACTCCATTTGCGCCGAGACATCGACATAGCCCAGATCAGGCAAGTCCATCATGGTTTTTAGACGCTCAATGTCATCGGCTCGCTCATTGCGCGAAAGGATGTCGGCGCTTATTTGAACCGCTGTGGGTAAGGTAGCCATCCACCATCCTCCTTGATTCGTACATAGGGTTTACCGTTGTAGTCGAGCACCACGGTCTCGGAATTTTCCGATACTTTTGCGGTTTGTGGCAGGTCAGTCAGCAGGGTTGACCAGTCCACGGTCTGGCCATTGACCAAGGTCGGGTTTGCATACAGGCGTGCAATGATTTCAGCCACGGCCAGGTAACTGCTTGGCTGGGTGACGTGTGCCGGTGCAGTGCGGCCGCTGTCGCCCATATTGATCAATTTGATACCCACCGGGACATGAGTAATGGAATCACTTGGAATCTCGCGCATGCCGGCAATCTGCATCCGGTCGCCATGCAGCGCGGCGCCATGTTCAGGCACGATCGCCACGACAACGCGACGCCCGCTTTTTTGCAGTTCGGCGAGGAAAGCATTGAGGTCATCGAGCAGAACTTGCGCTCGGCTGCTGTAATCGGCCGGTTTGGTCCCGCCATCAGCCTGCACCTGTCGATTGCCGTCATGCAGGCTCGTGGTGTTGTAAAACAGCGCTATGTTTGGTTTGTCTTCGGCCAAGCGGTGTTGCCACCACTTGCTCAAGACGTCGCGGTCGCGCCAGATCGGTGAACCATCAAAGCCGACGTAGGTGCGTGGCAGGGCGGCGGGTATTACGCCCAATGCTGGCGGCGGCAACTGGCCTTGCTCGCGAACTTCTTGAAGGAAGCCGTCGAACTCACCCGTGTGGTTGAGCATCAACTCATCGGTGAACCCAAGCTGGCGCAAATTATCAAACAACAGGCACTGATCCGCCGGTGGCTTGTACAGCTGACTATGAGAAGTCTGGCCGCAACTGGCGCGCAAGACGCGAATCGCTGCGGGGCCGCTGTAAGCCGTGGCCGAGTTGAAGTTGTCGAAAATCACGTCCATTTGGCGAAGTAATGAATTATCACGCAAGCCCACCGCATCCAAGTCGTCCCAGGCCAGCGAGCAAATATTGATCACCAACAAGTCAAAGGGTAGAGGCTTAACTGCGGGCTCCTTGAATTCGACCTTGCGCTGCGCTTCTGTCTGGTAGAACTGTGTGAGGTAGCTATTGAGTGTCGCGTCGTCCGGTTCGCCTGTGGTGTTGGCGGGTAGCACCGCGCCGGTTTGGGTGCCAGCCATTTGCGGCGCGGCAGTGGGCGGGCTCAATAGTTGCAAAGTGCTCATGCCCAGCCAGGCGAAGCCCGCCAAGGTGAGGGTGGTCAGGCGTAACCATTGGTTGAGGAACAGGTAGCCAACGATCAACAGCAGCAACATGGCGCACACGTGCCAGTCGATGAAGCGTCCCAGCAACTCAACGATGTAATCGAAAGAGAAGTCCAGAACCCCAGGCTGCGCCAATAGACGGCTGAATGGCGGAAACCAGGTGTCCTGATACAACAGCGCAACCGCCACCGGGATCGCAATCATTGTTCGCGCACGACGCAACATGGGGTGGGCGAGCGGGATCAGCAACACCACGGCGAAGATCAGGTTGGGCAGTACCTGAAAGTTCAAGTGCCCGGTCCAGGTCAACAGGAACTTGCCCAGGAAATACAGGTTCCAGGCACCTAGACCTTGCCATGGGCCCGCATTTTTTTGCGCTGGCGAGGCGGACTTATACAGACTCATCGGGCGCTCTCAGAGAAGGGCTGGCAGGAGCACGACGTCGCACGCCGCGTGATTTCAGATAGCGCGGTGGCAAATACTGCTCGAAATGTTTTTTCACAAACGTGTGAATGCGCTGCGAGAACAGTGTGAGCAGTACGGTCACTGCACAGGTCAAGGCAATGACATCGATCAGTTCAAGGAATGTCATGGCTGCGGCTCACTGATGCTGATGGGCAAAGAGATGCGTTGCGGCATCAACGGGGTACGGCTGTTAGCGCCAGAGGGCGCAGTGACAAAGCTTTCCACCGGAATATGCAAGTTCGCCGCGACCGGCCCGGCCTGCATAAACGCGTCCTCGGACAAATCAGCAATGCCGCTGAGTACTTGACGCTGGTTGAACATGTCACGCCAGGGCAGGCGGCAGATGTTGCCTAGCGCCGGGTCCAGGCCATCAGCACGACAGGCAAACAGGAACAGGTACAACTCGCCGTTGAGCAAGCACGCAATGTCGCCGTAACGGCGAAGGCACATTTGGTTGAGGAACAGCTCTTCGTCGAGTCCCGCAACCGGCTGGAACTTGATCAGTTGATGGGTGACTTCACCCGAACTGTCGCTGTAGACCTGCTCCACGGTTTCGAAAAACACGCGAGGGCTCACCAGTCCACGAATCTGCGGGGGGCGTTGGCGTTCAAGCAGCGTCTCGAAATCGCTGTTTTGAGTGTATTGCCAGCGCTGCCCCTGAACGCTTTCAATCAGGCTCAAAAACCGTGACAGCAGCGTGTTGTCCGGAACAATAAGATTGGCTCCGCAGGCCAGCAGCAGACGCTCATCGCGATAGCGCACGGCTGGCTCCATTTCACGCACCACGATTTTCAGCGCCGGGCCGCACTTTTCGCGCAAATCGTGCAGTTGCTGGGCCAGATCTAGCAGTTGGTGGCTATTGTCGATGCCCACGATGATGGTTGCTGCTCGAGCAGTCTGAGCTTCTTCAAGCAACGCCTGGCGGTTTTCAAACAGATACCAGTGCTTGGAGAGCGAAGGCGCACCTTCAAGCACGGCACGTTCAGCGAGGTAAACGTGCTGGTCGTCGGCGACCCGTGGCTGGGTATCAATCGCCGTTTCCGGGATCAGAGTCAGGGACTTGCCCTGGATTGAGAGCTTGAACTCCTGGCCTGAGGTCACCCCCATATCGTTGTGCCAGAAGTGCAACTGGTAACGAATATCCCCGTTGTGTCGATACAACCGGCTCAGCCCGGAGAGGGTTTCATTGAGTCGTAGTAACTGCGTATGCAAGAGCGTGGCTTCGCCGTGGGCGATCACCAGCAAGGTTGCCTGGTGCGCCAGCAGCCAAGGCCGCAGACGCTCGCACCACTGTTGCAAATGTTTGGCCGTGGTCTTGTTGGGCCAACTGTTGGACGGCACAAATAGCAATATTTGGCTACCAGGGGCAATGCCCGCGCGGGCCAGATCACGGGTCAATGTCGCTAGCCCTGGCTCGGTGACTGCTTGGGCTATTTCGAACAACTTAAGTCTGTCGGGGCCACGATCGGGGGCGAGGTCACTGATGATGTGTTGCACTGAACCGGCACAGCAAATCAGGGCCGCAGGCACACGTTCTGGCATGGCTTCCAGGTATTGGCGAGCCAGCAGCCGGGCGTCACTTGGTTGGTCAACCGTGACCCAATACACACCGCCTGCACGTAATGCGATCTGTTGATCCAGCAATCCGTGGATGGACAGGCTGGTATGAATCAGGCGAAGTGCGCCCTCAGGGTGACTCATGTTTAAAGGCCTCGTTACGGTCTTGTACAAACTTGCGGGGCTTTCAGGGCAGTCTGAACGCTCGCTTTTAATTGTCGTCAAATTAATGACTATCGGTTTTGCGGAGTTGCCCTGATCGAATATCCCCACGCTTGATGATTCTGAATAATCGTAGAGATGCGTAGGCTTAGTCTTATATATGCATCAGATATTCGCATCCTATCACTGGAAAAAGAGCATAGCCCATGATTTAACGCGGCGGTCGTCAATAAAATGCCATTTTATGATGATAAGTCATTAAATTGGCATTCCGATTTGATCGTTTTGGGGCGCAGGCCGGGCTTGTTCGCTGTGTTTTTGCGTGTAAAGCACATGAGATGAGGTGAAGGCTGGGCAACTAAAGTACGCGTGCGGGTTGTGTGTGGCCCATTGCGTGCTATTGCTTACAGCAGTGAGCAAGACCCATCGTCAGAGTCTGACCCCCGCCACCGAACGTACATGAGGTGCAGATATGCCCGTTAAGCACGATTTGTTTCAGGATCTGGGAATCACTAAAGAGGAAGTCAGCAAGCGCCGTGGTGCAGACCCTCATCTCGACAAGCTGTTTATGCAGTACAGCGAAAAGGATGTCGAAGTGGTTGAGGCTGAAGCCAATGATGCTATCGGCGTCTCGGACGATGCTTTGAGGAAACTCAAGGAGGAAAGGCTTTTGATCAAAGACAAAATCGTGAAACTCTTGGCGATCTAAGTCTGCGCAAGCTGCAGGAAATATATGTCCGGCGCCATTAAAACTGCCGCCACCCTGCGGCGTCCCTGAACAGGTCGCCGTTTTTGCTATGACAACAGCCCTCATCGGCACCGTGTGCTCAAAGCAAGGCGGCAACACCCGCCATAACTTCTGGATTGTCAGTGTGCGCCACGTTGAAACGCAGTGAGTGGCGTAGAGCTGGCTCAAAACCAAACAAGCTGCCCGGAGCAAGCACCATGCCACGGGCCAGCGCTTGCCGGGCCATGGTCTCGGCATCCAACCCCTGCGGCACAGTGGCCCAGATAAACAACCCGCCTTCGTAAGGGCCGTTCAAGGTGAACCCCAGTCCTTGAAGCCAGGTGGCGACGCGTGCGCCTGCGGCCTGTAAACCGTGCATCACACGCTTGCGATGTTTGTGATAGCTGCCATCGTTGAGCATTGACCCCACGACTTGCTCAAGCATTTGTGAGGTGATGCCCCCGCACATCAGCTTCATTTGCGTCAGATCGGCTGCTACTTGCGGCGCTGCGGCCACATAACTCACGCGCAGATTGGCACTCAAGGTTTTAGAGAACCCACTCAAGTAAGTCACCTGATCGAGCCCGGCCAGGGCGGCCAGTCTCGGCGGCGGATTGGAATGCAAGTCGCCGTAGAGATCATCCTCGATGATATGGCAGTCATAACGCTTGGCCAGTTCCAGCAGTCCATAGGCTTGTGCAGGTGAAAATGAATGGCCAGTCGGGTTGTGCAGCAGGCTGGTGGTCACGTACAGGCGCGGACGATGCTCAATCAGAAGGATTTCCAGTGCTTGCAGGTCCAGGCCCTGTGCGCTGCGCTCCAGAGTGAGTACGCGGGCGCCATGCAGGGCCAGATTGGCGTGAAAGTTGAAGTAGCAGGGCGTATCCAGCAGCACACTATCACCGGGCCGTACCCGCAAGCGCAGCAGCATGTCCAGCGCATGTACGGTATTGGCGGTGGTGATGATCTGCTCGACGGGCACATCCATGCCTTGGGCCGCGAGCTTTTGCTGCAAGGCCAGGCGCAGCGGCAGATAGCCCGCCGGATCGCCGTAGCCGGCCAACTGCAGTGCCGGCGAGCGGCTTATCTGGCGTATGCTGGCGCGCATAGTGCTGGACTCCAGCCAGCTTTGAGGTAAATGTCCGCCACCGGGACGCAGCGCGCCGCTGGCGCCAATCAACGAACGGCGCAACACGCTGGTCAAGTCTTGTGGCAGCAGGTCCAGACCGGCCGTGCGTGACGGCGCAGGTTTTGCTGTCACAAAGTACCCAAGGCCCTGGCTGGACGTGATGAGACTTTGCCCGCGCAGACGATCAAGGGCTTCAATCAGGGTGAATTTGCTTATGCCCCATGCTTGAGTCATTTCCCGGGCAGACGGCAGTTTGCTGCCAGGGCTGAGTAGACCTTGATCGATGGCTTCGCCCAGCGCTTCAACAATTTGCTGAACCTTAGGCTTGCCAGGGTGGAACACCAGAGTGGGGATAGACATACAGGGCCTCGTACTTTACCGGTCATGCTACCAGTAAAGTCAGGTTAAGTTAGGTGCTGGTTCATCTGCCCAGGCGGGCGTGTACAACCTAGACTGCATGGCCGCTCGCGTGTGGACGGGCGATGAAATCAGGGATGTAATGCGCTTTATGACCACCCAACTGACACTCGCTTCCTTTACCTACTTTCTGATCTTTTGCGCGACCATGACCCTCAGTCCCGGCCCCATGACCTTGTTGTTGATGGGGTTCGGGATGCAGCAAGGCTTGAAGCGCTCGATGCCTGTGCAACTGGGTGCCAGCGCTGCCTACCTGGTGTCCATTCTGATTTTTGCCGTCGGTTTTGCCGAACTGATCAAAGGCAGCCCATTGATTAGCCGCGGTATTCAGTTCATGGGGGTGGCCTACCTGTTGTACCTGGCGTATGGGCAATGGAACAGCCACGGTCTTGCACTTGATCGTCACGCTGCGACAGTCGACAACGGCTTTAAGGGGCGTTTCGGCAAAGGGCTGCTGACCGGTTTCTCAAACCCTAAAACCATCGTCATGTTCAGCGCCGTGTTTCCACAGTTTGCCGGGCAGGGCGGGGATACCCGGGCGCTGGATCTGGCAGCGCTGGGCCTGGCTTTTCTGCTGTTGCAGTTCGCCAGCGGCTGCCTGTATTGCTACTTTGGCCAACGTATTCGTCACCTCCTGCAAAGCCCGGCCCGCCAGGTATTATTGCAAAGAGCGACAGCGATCATGTTGCTGGGGGTAGCGATGATGCTGGCGCGCGGGTTTTAACGTAAACGCTATCAGCACATGAGTCATGGGTTATATTGCGACGTGTTTCAACCTGTATCGAGATTGGTTTTGTCAACGATTGACCCCGCAGTAACGCCGGCTTTAACTCTCCAGCTCAACCAGATTCAAGCGCCTGTAGCGCTTTATCTTGAGCGACTGGCTCCATCGAGCCGTCAGACTATGCGCTATGTATTGCAAGACGCAGCGGATAGGCTGGGTGTTGAAGATGTCGCGATTGATGAGTTCCCCTGGCACCAGTTGCAGCCTGGCCATATCACGGCGCTGGTTGCAGCGTTGCGTACGGACGGCTACGCCCCCAACACTTCATCGCTGTACGTGAATGCCATCCGCGGAGTGATGAATCAGGCATGGCAGCAAAGCCTGATTACCCAGGATCATCTGCTGAAAATTCGCGCGGTGAAGGCGGGCGGTGGTTCGCGCCTGTCCAAGGGGCGCAACCTGCGGCGAACACTGATCCGCGAACTGATGGATGTCTGTGCTGCTGACCCGCGTCCGCAAGGGCTCAGAGATGCCGCGATTATTGCAATCTTGTATGGCTCCGGGATGCGCAAGTCCGAGTCGGTGAACATGGACCTGTGCCAGGTCAATGTTGCGGAGCGCAGTTTGCAGGTGTTAGGCAAGGGCAATAAGGAACTGATCAAGTTCGCCCCGGCCTGGGCGTTTGAGAAACTTGAAGCCTGGCTGGCGTTTCGCCGCGAGCATTTGCCTGAAGGGGTCAGTGATGATGACTTCCTGTTCAATCGAATCCGCCGTGGCAACCACATCACCCGTGAGCGCATCACCAAGCATGCGATTTACTACATTGCCAAACAGCGGGGCAAACAGGTTGGGGTCAACATCATGCCTCACGACTTTCGGCGCTCGTTTATTACCCGCGTGATTGAAGAATACGACGTGTCGATCGCACAAAAGCTGGCCCACCACGCCAACATTGCCACCACCGTCAGTTATGACATGCGCGATGACAATGAGCGGCGCAATGCGACCGACCGCTTTGTACTTTAAACGCCCTAATACCGATCCGTTAAGAAACACGGCAAATCTACTGTGGGAGTCTGGCTTGCCAGCGATCGAATCTGCGCGGTCTAGCAGTAAAATCGCGTCGTCTGTATCGCTGGCAAGCCAGGCTCCCACAAGTTGCGGTGTCAGGTGTTGGTTTTAAGCTTGGTCCACAGGCGTGTGCTCAACCGTGCAATTTTGGCAGGCAGATCCTCTACTGTGAAGAGAGTGTCGACCACCTCTTTCGACGGGTAGATCGCAGGGTCATTCTTCACCTCTGGCGACAGGTAGGCATCCGCTGCAAGGTTGGGGTTGGCGTAGTGGATGCTGTTGCTGATGTGGGCAATGACCTTCGGTTCCAGCAGGTAGTTCATGTAGGTGTAGGCGTTCTTTTCATGGGGCGCGCTTTTGGGCATGACCACCATGTCGAGCCACAGCGTCGAGCCTTCTTTGGGGATCGAGTAAGCGATGTTGATCCCGTTCTTGGCTTCCTTGGCGCTGGCAGCTGCCTGCACCACGTCACCGTTAAACCCGATGACTGCACAGATGTTGCCGTTGGCCAGATCGCTAATGTACTTCGATGCATGGAAGTACTGCACGTAAGGTCTGATTTTTAACAGTGCTTCTTCGGCCTTCTTGTAATCCGCCGGCTCGTGGCTGTGGTGCGGCAAGCCCAAATAATTGAGGGTAATCGGTAATACTTGCGTCGGATTGTCGATGATCGCTACGCCGCACTGGCTCAGCTTCTTGATGTTGTTCTCATCAAAAAACAGGCTCCAGGAGTGAGTGACGTCGGTAGTACCGAAGATTTCCTTGATCTTCTCGACGTTGTAACCAATACCGGCAGTGCCCCACATGTACGGATAGCCGTATTGGTTGCCTGGGTCATTGACCTCCAGCTTCTTCATCAGCACCGGGTCCAGGTTTTTCCAGTTAGGCAACTGGCTCTTGTCGAGCTTTTGAATCGCGCCGGCCTTGATCAGTCGGGATAGAAAGTGGTTCGACGGGCTGACCACGTCATAACCGGTATTGCCGGTCATCAGCTTGGACTCCAGGACTTCGTTGCTATCGTGAATGTCGTAGGTAGCCTTGACCCCTGTTGCCTTGGTGAACGAGGTCAGGGTGTCGTCGGCGATATAACCGTTCCAGTTGGAAATATTGACACTTTCGTCCGCGTAGCTGGCCGCCGAAAACGCCGAGAGCATTACCGCAAGGGAAATCGTGTTGATGTGCATGTTCAATCACCTTTTCGAGGAGCTTTTATTCTTTTGTGATGTGCGGTTGTTTATATTTCTGTTCTGGCCCTGACGGCCTCCACGCGCATGCGCAGCACGGCGCCGATGTCGAAGAACGGGCGCGGGGGTAGCCAGCCTGGCTGGGCCCGTTCCATGACCGAACGCAACAATGGCGAGCTGGCGCCGCTGGCCAATTCGGCCAGCAGGCGGCCCCACAGGGTGCCGCGGGCAACGCCGGAGCCGTTACATCCCGCCACCGCGAACACGCCATCCTCAACTTTGGCAAAGTATGGCTGCCCGCTGCGGCTGGCGCTCAAGTGCCCGGTCCAGGTGTAATCAATGTCCTGTTCGGACAATCCCGGGAAGCGCCGTTGCAAACCCAGCGCATGGTGCTTGCGTCGTTGCAGCAAATCGTTGTTGGACAAGTCTTTGGTGCGGTATTCCGCGGTGTTGCGGATCATCACTCGGCGGTCCGGGGTCAGGCGTACGGTGGCGCCCAGCGGACGGGTCGACAGCACGCCCCACGGCTCGACACTGCCGATGGCCTCGAATTCAGCATCGGACAGCGGCCGGGTCAGGCTGGCGCTGAGTTCCATCGGGAAGGTGGCGCTGTTATCTATCCCGGCACGGGGGATAAATGCGTTCAGGCACACCAGTACTTGTTTGGCTTCAATGCTGCCTTCAGGGCCATTGGCCCGCATGGCGCCGCCGCTCAAACGCTCCAGCCCGGTGACAGGTGTATTTTCGTAGATCGTGACGGAGTCTGGCAGCGAGTCCAGCAGGCCCCGCACATATTTTGCTGGCTGCAGCAACGCGTTGCCCTTGCCGCACCAGATCGCTGACTGGTAGTGCCGTGTGCCGAGTGTGCGGGCCAGTTGCTCACCTTCCAGAAACTGCGCAGAGGCGCCGACAGCGTTGAGGGTTTGCAGTTTGGCTTCGACATGGGTCAGCTTGCGCGGATCATTGACCGCGAAGTAATAGCCAGAGTCGCGGTATTCGCACTCGATCGCGTGACGTGCAATGCGCAGGCGAACTTCTTCGCTGGCGGCAACACCAATCGTCGAGTCCACCTCGAAACCGGCAAACCCGGCGCTGCCAATAAGCTCTTCATCGCTCGGGTTTTCGTGGGCCACGGCGTAACCGGAGTTACGCGCTGACGCCCCTTGTGCCGCACGCTGGCGATCCACAACGACGATACGCGCCTGGGGGTGCATTTCAGCCAGCGAGTGCGCTGCGCTCAGCCCCGTAATGCCGGCACCGATAATCAGCCAGTCGGCTTTCTCGCAGCCTTTGAGGTGGTCACGGCTGGGCGAGCTTCCAGCGAGGGCTATCCAGCCACATTGATTTTTCACGTTTCACCTCATTTAACAGTTGTTGCGCCTTTATCCTGAGCATGAATACATGCGCTAAATGCATGTCACTTTAAAGGCGGCGCTAGCTATGGCTGGAATTTATGACGCGCGGGGTGATATAACCAACGTTATAAATGCATTGATCGATTCAAAAAACGCATGGATAAAATACGTCACGTCCCATCCCTTCAAGGCTTGCAGGCGCTGGTTGAAGTCGCTGACTCGGGCAGCTTCACGCAGGCGGCGCAAATGCTGTGTCTGACCCAAAGTGCTGTCAGCCGAAAAATCCAGCAATTGGAAGCCCATTTCGGTGTGCAGCTGTTCGCGAGAAACAGCCGTAATGTGCGACTGACGGCAGAAGGCGAGCAGGTACTTGCCAGCGCAAGGAACATTCTTGAGCAATTGCGTGCGCTCGATGATCGGCTTTCTCCGCAAAAGCGCCCGTTTCGCATCCGCATGCACGTCTCGCTGGCGGTGCGCTGGTTATTGCCCAAGCTGAGCGACTTTTACGTGCGCCACCCGGACATTGCGTTGTCGATCGAGACCGTTGCCACCGAGATTGTTGAACCTGCCAGCGACAGTGACGCCTATATTCTCTATCTGCCGGTAGCGTCCAGCGATCCGGCCTGCTTGAAACTGTTCGACGAAGCACTGGTGCCGGTATGCGCACCGGGCGTGGGGCCGTTGAGATCGATGGATGACCTGACACGCTTCGCGTTGCTGCACCGTTCAGCAGACAAACAGGCCTGGATCGACTGGCTGTCCGCCAATGGAGGCAAACCGCTGGAGGCTTACCGACATATTCCGTTCAACCTTGACGAGTTGGCACTGGATGCGGCGGCGCGCGGGCTTGGGGTTGCAGTGACCGATATGACCCTGGCCGAGGAGTCGATTCAGCGCGGGGTGCTGGTGGTTCCGTTCGGCGAAGCACTAAAGACCGGGGGCAACTACTCGTTGTGCGCGCAACCTGCTGCTGCTTCGCATCCAGCATGTGTACGGGTTTTGCAGTGGTTTGCGGAGCAGGCCGGGCAGGGGAGCGCGGGACTTTAAAGAGACATGGGTGGCTTTGAGGTAAAACTTTGTAATAACTATCCTTGCTACAGAAAACACAAAGCGCACAAAGCGCAGTAGGATTGTGTCCCCCATCTAATACAGGCTTGTATGAACACCCTCCTGGAACCTCCCAGTCGCTGCTTTCAGTCAGCCATTTTTCTCCGCTTGATCCCCGTTATTGAGTGTACATCGCGCTTCCAAAGCCCGTTGCATTCAGACGTACCTTCGACATTTACGCCCCGCAGATTGCTCCTGATTCGAACTGCTTCGAGTTGGGACGTACACGTCTGCGTGCGTCATTCGTTCGCCCTGAATCTTCGAGAGACAGAATAATAATGGAATGGATTGCAGATCCCACGGCCTGGCTTGGCCTGTTGACGTTGATTGTGCTGGAGCTGGTGCTTGGCATCGATAACCTGGTGTTTATTGCCATCCTGGCGGACAAACTGCCACCGGAGCAGCGCGATCGCGCCCGGGTCATTGGCCTTTCGCTGGCATTAATCATGCGCCTGGGCCTGTTGGCCAGCATCTCGTGGATGGTGACCCTGACTCAGCCACTGATCGAGGTGTTTGACCATGTGTTCTCAGGCCGAGACTTGATCATGCTGTTTGGTGGTCTGTTCCTGTTGTTCAAGGCCACCATGGAGTTGCATGAACGGCTCGAAGGGCAGGTCGCAGAACGCTCATCGTCGATGACCTACGCGATGTTCTGGCCGATCGTTGCGCAAATTGTAGTACTGGACGCCGTGTTTTCGCTGGATGCGGTGATTACAGCAGTGGGCATGGTCGAGCACTTGTCGGTGATGATGATTGCGGTGGTGTTCTCCATTGGCCTGATGATCATTGCCAGCAAACCGTTGACCCAGTTCGTTAACAGCCACCCGACAGTGATCATGCTGTGTCTGGGCTTCTTGATGATGATCGGCTTCAGCTTGACGGCAGAGGGCCTGGGTTTTCATATCCCCAAAGGCTATCTGTACGCGGCTATCGGCTTCTCGATTCTGATCGAACTGCTCAACCAGATTGCCCGTATGCGCCGCAAAAAAAGCCTGCAAGGATTGCGTCCGATGCGCGAGCGCACGGCCCATGCAGTCATGCGTATGCTGGGTGGCCGCACATTGAACACCGATGAGGTCGGTGAAGAAATTGCTGACATGCTTGAGGGCGGCAAGGTCGAGGAGGTTTTCCATCGCCGTGAACGCATCATGATCAGTGGGGTTCTGCAACTGGCAGAACGGCCGATACGCAAGGTCATGACGCCGCGCGCCGAGGTTGATCATATCGACCTGTCAGACAGCGCAGAAACCATTCGTACCACGCTGATGCACTCGTCGTACTCCAGATTGCCGCTGATTCGCGAAGGACGAATCGATGAACCGCTGGGTTTTGTCCATAAGAAGGAGCTGTTGAAAGAGCTGCTGGCTGGGCATCAGCCTGATCTTGAGGCTATGGCACGCAAGGCGCTCAATCTGCTGGAGAGCTTCACAATCCTCAATGCGCTGGAGCAGATGCGCAAAGAGTCCACGCACATTGCGTTTGTGGTGAATGAGTTCGGTGACTTCATTGGTATTTTGACCATGACTGACATCCTCGAATCCATCGCCGGTGAGTTGCCGGATGCCAGTGAAATTGAAGGGCCGAACATTGTCGCCCAAGAGGGTGGTTATCTGGTCAGTGGTGCCTTGAACTTGAGCCAAATCCGCCAGCACATTGGCTTCCCGGCCAAGGCGACGGATGACTACCAGACACTTGCCGGCATGGTCATGAGTTTGCTGGATCGTCTGCCGATGATCGGCGATACGCTGACGTGGGAGGGGTGGCGCCTGACGGTGGTTGAAGTCGAAGAGCGGCGGGTGACGCGAGTGCTGTTGTCCCAGTCGTAATCCTGGCTTAACAGCGGATAAAAAAAGACCCGCTGTCACTCAAGAGTGACAGCGGGTCTTTTTTGTTGCAGCTTTTTTGTAGGGTTACTGGCTGTCAGGCAGCGCGTAAGCGATCACATAATCACCACGATCAGGTGACTGGCGAGCGCCACTGGCGGTGATGACAACGTATTGCTTGCCGGTTTTTGGCGATACAAAAGTCATCGGGCCACCCTGGCTGCCCACTGGCAGACGGGCTTTCCAGGCTTCCTCACCGTTGGCCGAGTTGAACGCACGCAGGTAGTAGTCCTGAGTGCCTGCGATAAACACCAGGCCGCCTTGAGTGGAGAGGGTACCACCCAGTGTCGGCATCCCGATCGGCAATTGCAGCTTCATTTTAATGCCCATCGGGCCAGTGTCTTGCACGGTTCCCACCGGTACTTGCCAAGCGATTTTCTGGGTCTTCATGTCAATCGCGGTCAAGGTGCCGAAAGGCGGGGCTTGGCACGGAATACCGGCTATCGACAGGAAGCGGTTCTTGTTAACGGCATACGGGGTGCCTTTGAGCGGTACGGCGCCCATGCCGGTGTTCAGTGCTTCGCCACCAGAAGAGGTTTTAGCATCTTTTTGCTGTGGCACCATCTCAATCCACAGGCCCAGGCGCATGTCGTTGACGAAGATGAAACCGTGTACCGGGTCGGTCGACAGACTGCCCCAGTTCATGCCGCCCAGCGAACCCGGGAAGCTCAAGGACACATCAGTGCCCGGCGCGGTATACAAGCCTTCGTAGCGCATTTTCTTGAACGAGATACGGCACAGCATCTGGTCAAATGGGGTAGCGCCCCACATGTCGGACTCGGTCAGTGTCTGCGCGCCAATCTGCGGCATGCCGACTGATTTTGGCTGAGTCAGCGAGTAAGGCTCGTTCGGGATGTTAGACGCTTTAACCGGAACTTCTTCGACCTTGGTCAGCGGTTGACCGGTGTGGCGATCCAACACAAAAATCTGACCGGCCTTGGTCGCAATCACCACCGCAGGCACTGTGCTGCCGTCAGGCTTGGCGAAGTCGATCAGGCTTGGCTGCATTGGCAAGTCGAAGTCCCACAGATCGTTATGAACGGTCTGGTAGACCCACTTTTCTTCGCCGGTCGTGGCGTTGAGTGCCAGCAGCGACGCGCCGTATTTGTGATCCAGTGCTGTACGTTCCACACCGTAGATGTCGGTAGACGAACTGCCCATCGGCAAGAACACGGTGTTCATCAGCGGGTCATACGACATCGGTGCCCAGCTGTTAGGCGTGCTGCGCACATACGTTTTGCCATCTGCCGGAGCTTGTTTGTCTTGCGGGTTGCCCGGATCGAAAGCCCAGCGCATAGCGCCAGTGATTACATCAAAGCCACGAATCACGCCGCCAGGCATGTCGGCCTGTACGTTGTCGGCAACACGACCACCAACCACCACCGTCGTACCGGCCATCAATGGCGCTGACGACAACTCATAGTAAGCGTCTGGTACATCACCCAAACCGGCCTTGAGATCAACCTGACCGTGGGTGCCGAAATCTTCGCAGAACTTGCCGGTGTCGGCATCTACGGCGATCAGACGAGCATCGATGGTATTGGTCAACAGACGACGCTGGCAAGCAGCACCGGGGGCTACCGAAACCTGCGCGGCAGGTGTGCTGCCATCGGTGGGCTTGGCGATGGTTGCGCTCGCATCAAAGTAAGCCAGGCCACGGCAACGCTGCCAAACAGCCGCCTGAGCGTTGATTTCGTTCTTCCACAACTCTTTACCGGTATCGGCATCCAGCGCGATGAGGTTGTTGTGCGGAGTGCAGATAAACACCTTGTCGCCCACTTGCAGCGGGGTCATCTGATCTTCGGCGCCATTACCATTAGTGCTGATAGCAACATCACCGGTCTGATAGGTCCATGCCGGTACCAGCTTGGAAACGTTGCTCCGGTTAATCTGGTCCAGCGCTGCGAAGCGGCTGCCACCTGCGTCGTTACCGTAATGCTCCCAGTTTTTCTGGGCCTTGGCCGGATCCACCTTGGTCAGGCCCGGGCCATCGCCGGTAGGTGATACCGATGCGTGCGGTTGGAACATGCCCCAGGCACCGATGGCCAATGCTACGGCCAGCACCAGGCTGAGTGCGTAACCGCCATTACCGGCGCTTTGGCCATTAGCCTTGAGCAGAGTAGGGTAGGCCAGTGCCACCACCAGACTCAGCACACCCAGTGCAAAAAGGCGCGAAACCAGTGGCCAAAACACCAGGCCAGCGTCCACTACAGCCCAGACGATGGACGCAAGCATCACGGCTGCAAACAGCCAGGCACCGAGCAAACGCTGTTTGAACAGCAGTACCGAGGAAGCAATCATTGCGAGACCGGCGAGCAGAAAATACAGACTGCCACCCAGCGTGGCGAGGTAACCGCCACCTGCGACGAAGAGCAAACCGAAGACCAGCACGCCCAAGGCGGCGACCCATACGGGCCAGCGGCTTGCAACTGCCGAAGGTTGAGTATTCATGGTGCATGACCCTATTGATGAATAAAACGGTTGTGGGGGGGGAAGGTGTGGCTGTTTCCAGGCGTCGTCGATAACCCTGCGGATCAGGGCGAGAAAGCGGACAGACTCCAAAACCAACTTTGTACTAAATGGTTAGTTTTGAGACTTTACCAAAAAACACCCCCCTGCGACAAATTGTCAGCCTGCGACAGAAAGAGAAATGCCTTGGAGATATGGGGGAAATAATAGAGGAGGGCGTAACAATATGAGGTTGATCTTCTGTACCGCTATGCACATAGCCATGCTTATATTCACCCTCAAAATGCTTGGAGCGCTGACCATAGTGGCTTTTCATGGGATTTATCAGAGGGCATGACATGGGTTCCTTGACACTTAAATACGGGCTGTTGACGGTCGGGCTGTTGATGACAGGAGTGGTGATGGCAAGCGATAAGACACTGCTCACTGCTGTGAGAGACGGTGAGCTGGGCAGGGTGCAGCAACTGATCACTGAAGGTGCGAATCTCGACGTCAGGTCGATTGACGGCAGCAGTGCGTTACTGCTGGCAACGAGTTCTAACCAAATAGAAATTGCCAAGGCCTTAATCGAAGCCGGTGCCAACGTTAACCAGAAGAACCTGATCCAGGACAGCCCTTATCTGTTGGCTGGTGCAAGCGGGCGCAATGAAATTCTTCAACTTGCCCTGGCCCATGGTGCTGACCTGAAAAGCACCAACCGGTATGGCGGCACCGCCTTGATCCCGGCGTGCGAACGTGGTCATGTTGAAACAGTGCGTCTGTTGATCGCGGCAGGGGTTGATCTGAACTATGTAAATCGCCTGGGCTGGACCTGCTTGATGGAAGCCATCGTGCTCTCCGACGGTGGGGCGGCGCATCAACAAATTGTTACCCAACTAATCGAGGCCGGCGCAGACCTGAACCTGCCTGATAGCAATGGAGAGAGCCCGTTGCAACAAGCGCAAAAGCGCGGGCAGAGCACCATTGCACAATTGCTGCGTGACGCAGGCGCACACTGATTCACGACCAAGAGTTCTACCAAGATTGGGCGATCTTTAATATAACTAAACTAAAGAACTATTTAGTAGAGTTATAACTCAAAGCTATTGATCAGCTTTTTTAGCCTGTCAGTCGAGTACTGTCACCCGCACTTGAATAACACCTTGGCGCGCAGTACTGAGGCCTCGTCAAAGGGCTCAATCGCCAGAAAGTACGCCATTTGCCGGCGTTGAGTCTGCAACGCTTGCCTGGATGCAGGCTGGCTCCACGGAGGGTAAACACGCATGGCACGCTTACCGCCGACACCGTTTATGGACGTCACGCCGTGGGCCAACAGTGCATCACGGTCAAAAACAAACTGGCCACTCTGCGAGGCGCTGGCCACATTGACCACCACAAAGTCGATGCCATCTGCGTGATCCAGCGGCGCAATAACACTGTCGATACAGGGGCGTTTCCATAATGTAACGAACTGTCCAACCTTGGTCGGCGTCGTTTTGGCAACACGGAACAATACTCGACGACCCGTCAGATTGAATTGGCAGCCTCCGTATTCGCGAGCCTCAGCGTGTGGCGAAATATCGCTCGGGCATTTCAAACCGGCAGGCAGATAAATCGCATCAACCGCAGTGAGTAAAGCGCGAGGCAAAACAGATATGGACATCTGAAGATCGATCCTTGATCAGAGGCAAGCGCTGCGAGTGTAATGAGTCGCCATCAGCATTGCATCAAACCCGTGGCTGAAACCCGGCAGCGTTTGATTTCAGAGACAGCATCTCCAATCTGTAATTGGCCAATACACGATGCACCAGATGAAGTTGTTGCGAAGCATCGCAGCGCACAGAAAATGAAAACCTGCAGACCGCCGCATGATGTGGACGAACAGTCGCCAGTAGAGTGTTGCCGTTGGGGACCAAGGCCTGTATCCGCTGACGGCAGCGAGCGAGAATGCATCCTTGGTGGAGCTTGAAATCTGACCTCCACTGACCCTGACACCCCAATACGAAGGTTCGCATAATGAGGTCGACGTTATGGTAGCGCAGCCTCCCGAATGGGGAGAATCCGACGCCGGGAAAATCGCGAAGCCCCGGCGAGGATTTAGCCATAACGTCTATTATGCGAGGCCTTTTTTCGCTGTATGTCCCGTCCTGAATAAGGTTTACACCTTCTGACCTATTTTCAGGAGGATGTAA
>JAZKIA010000028.1:0-12703 GCA_040385125.1 Pseudomonadota bacterium
CGTGCAGCCGTTGAAGAAGGCGTGGTACCTGGCGGTGGCGTGGCACTGGTTCGCGCTCTGCAGGCAATCTCCGAACTGAAAGGCGACAACGCTGATCAGAACGTTGGTATCGAACTGCTGCGTCGTGCTGTTGAAGCACCTCTGCGCCAGATCGTTGCCAACTCCGGTGACGAGCCAAGCGTAGTTGTCGACAAAGTGAAGCAGGGTTCGGGTAACTACGGTTACAACGCAGCCACTGGCGAATACGGCGACATGATCGAAATGGGTATCCTTGACCCGGCTAAAGTGACTCGTTCGGCTCTGCAAGCGGCTTCGTCGATTGCCAGCCTGATGATCACCACTGAGGCGATGATCGCTGAGATCCAGGACGACAAAGCATCTGGCGGCATGCCAGACATGGGCGGCATGGGTGGTATGGGCGGCATGATGTAAGCCAGCCTTACCCCGATACGCAAAAGCCCCGCCTGAGTGATCAGGCGGGGCTTTTTAATGGCTGGAATTTGAGCCGAAAAGCCCCTGTAAAACCGGGAGGGCGCGCAAGTGTGGGGACACAGCTGTATGTGGTTTGTGAACCGTGGGTGAAAAAATTGTCAAGCCTGTGCGGTTGTTAACTTAATAGTGTTTAGACCCCGCAGCGCTGGCTCTCTGCGGTTCTTCGCTCTAAGCTGCGCGAGCCAAGCCGGCTGTAACTGCGTACGGAGAAAGTGCCCATGCGAATTCTATTGGTTGAAGACAACCGCGATATCCTCGCCAATCTGGCGGACTACCTGGGTCTTAAGGGCTATACCGTTGACTGCGCGCAGGACGGCCTGTCGGGCCTGCATCTGGCGGCCACCGAGCATTACGACTTGATCGTGCTCGACATCATGCTGCCCGGTATTGACGGCTACACCTTGTGCAAGCGCTTGCGCGAAGACGCCCGTCGTGACACCCCGGTGATCATGCTCACCGCGCGCGACCAATTGGACGACCGCCTGCAGGGCTTCAAGTCCGGTGCTGACGATTACCTGCTCAAGCCATTTGCGTTGTCGGAGCTGGCGGCGCGTATTGAAGCGGTGTTGCGCCGTGCTCAAGGTGGTGGTCGGCGCGAGTTGCAGGTAGCAGATCTGAAATACGACCTCGATACGCTCGAAGTCTCTCGCGAGGGGCGTAACCTCAAACTCAATCCGGTCGGACTGAAATTGCTGGCCGTGCTGATGCAAAAGAGCCCGCACGTATTGCGTCGTGAAGTGCTGGAAGAAGCCTTGTGGGGCGATGACTGCCCTGACAGCGACAGCTTGCGCAGCCACGTGCACCAATTGCGTCAAGTAATCGACAAACCCTTCGACAAGCCGCTGCTGCAAACCGTGCATGGTGTGGGCTATCGCCTCGCCGAGATCCGCGATGGAGTTTAAGCAAAGCCTTGCCAAGCGGATCATCATTGCCTTTGCGCTGATGAGCGCGTTGGTGGCGGGCACCTTTGCGGTGGGTATTATTGGCACCGTACACTTGGTCGAAGAAAAACTGATCTCGGCTGGCCTGGGTGGTGATCTTCAGCGTTTGTTGCTGATGGACAATGTCGCCGACTGGAGTCATCGTCCAGAACCGGACCAGTTGTTCTACTTCAGCGGTGGGCGCGGTGATTTTGCCTTGCCCAAAGACCTGCGCCACCTGGAACCGGGTTTTCATGAAGTGTTCCGTGACCAATTGTCGTATCACGCGATGGTCGAAGTGGTTGATGGTCGGCGCTACGTACTGCTGCAAGACCAAAGCGATTTTGAAGAACGCGAGCGCGTGTTGTTTGCCGTGGTCCTGGTGGGCTTCGTGCTGGCGCTGGCGCTGGCGGTCTGTTTAGGCTGGCTGTTGGCGCGCCGGGTGATGGCGCCTGTGGTGCGTCTGGCCCGTCAGGTTCGTCATCGCGATCAGTTGCTGGGTCTGGCTCCACCGCTGGCCCCGGACTATGCGGCAGATGAAGTGGGCGAGTTGGCGGTGGCGTTCGATGCCACTCTGGGCCGTCTGCGCGACACGCTGACCCGTGAGCGGCTGTTTACCAGTGATGTGAGTCACGAACTGCGTACACCGTTGATGGTGTTGGCCAGCTCTTGTGAGTTGTTGCTGGAAAACCCGTCGCTGGATCAGCGCAGTCGCTCGCAAGTGGAGCGCATCTCCCGCGCTTGTGAGGAAATGCGCGAACTGGTGCAGACTTTCCTGATGCTGGCCCGTGCGCAACACGAAGACGCCAGCAGCTCGCCGACTGCGAGCCTTGCTGGCGTGGCCGAAGGATTAATTGGCTTGTGGCGTGAACCTATCGAAGCGAAAGGTCTGCAGCTTATTTATGACGCGGGTGAGCCCTTGGATACCCGCTACAACGCGACTTTCCTGCATGCGGTCATGGGCAACCTGCTGCGTAATGCCTTGCACTACACCGACACCGGCTTTATCCGACTGAGCCTCGAACCTACCGGGTTTGTGGTGGAGGACAGCGGTGTGGGAATTCCCGAAGAGAAACGCCAGGCTATGTTTCAGCCTTTTGTGCGTGGAAGTGAAAAGCGCGGGGAAGGGCTGGGCCTGGGGCTGTCTCTGGTCCAGCGCATTTGCGATAGCCAAGGCTGGCGGGTGACGTTGACGACCATGGAACCTAACGGTTGCCGGTTTCACGTCGAACTCAGCCCGACAGATACGTAATGCCCTTTTAGAGCGCAGCAAACTGGAGGGGGCGAGCGGGATCTGATTTTGGTGAAATGCATGCCGTAGCAGTAGACGAGTAGAACGAGGTAACGTCCGGCTGCGCAGCAGTCGTAAAACCTGATACCTCGGTTTTCAAATACCCCGCGAGTACAGGCTTTGCGAGGACTTCGTCCTCGGACGTAGCCTCGCTGAGCTCGTCGACTGCTACGAATGTAGCCGCATCACGCCGAGCGCAGCCTTCGTCCCTCGTCAGCGGCTACAACTACCTAATCTCTGTATTTCCACTCTGAAAAACCTTGCAACATTCGCACGGATTGAGTTACGAAATTTTCACTTGATGATGACTTGATGCTCACGAGCGCCCGAGTAGTTTGGTGTTCTAAACGCATCAGGAGTCCCCGATCATGGGATCGCCCATCAAACTCAAGTTCTCTGAAAAGTACGACCAGCAGCATGCCAGCGAATACTTGGTGAAGCATCAGGACGGTCTGGCCCGTCGCGTTTCGCACGCACGAGATGTGCAGCTGGCGCGTCGTGCCCTGGCGTTGGCTGAGAACCCGCAAGTGGTGCTGGACTTACCATGCGGCGCTGGGCGTTTTTGGCCGATGCTGGCTGAAAAGCCTGGCCGCGAAATCATCGGTGCGGACAACTCAGCCTCCATGCTCGACGTGGCTGCGCTGGCGCAACCCGCTGAAGTGGTAAACCGAGTAAGGAGATTGAAAACCTCTGCTTTTGATATCGACCTGCCTGACAACGCGGTCGACAGTATTTTTTGCATGCGCTTGCTGCATCACATTGGTGATGCAAGCCATCGAATGACGCTGTTGCGCGAGTTTCACCGGGTCAGCCGCGACAGCGTGATTGTTTCTTTGTGGGTTGATGGCAATTTCAAAGCCTGGAAACGCAAGCGTCTTGAGCGCCAGCGGGCACTCGCCCCTGAACAGGACTGTTACCAAAACCGTTTTGTATTACCAGCGGCAACCGTCGAGGCTGAATTTAAAAAGGCCGGCTTCGCGGTGCAAACCCATTTGGACTTTATCCCGTTATATGCGATGTGGCGGGTTTATGTATTACGCAAGAGCTAGGACATGAGCGTTGATTGTGTACATCAGCCCCGGTCTAAGAGCGAAGACCTCTTTGAGTTCTATTGGCGCCAGCAAGGCGAGTGGGTAGAAGCGCCAAATCAGCGTCGCGGTGGTGAGAGTGGTGTACAACGAATCCACGATGCCAATGGGCGTTTGCTCTATGTCAAACGTCAGATCGGACACACCTATCGCAACTGGCGATACCCATTGGGCCGGCCCACGGTCTTGCGCGAGCGCGATGCGCTGGTGGCCATGCAAGGTTTGGCGGTGGGCGTGCCTCATCTGGTGTTCTGTGGTGCCCAGCAAGGGGCGGACAAGCAATGGCGTGCCTTGTTAGTGACTTCAGCTCTGGACGGCTTTGTTGATATTGACCACTGGTATGCCGCTGGTGAACGCGAGCGCCATGGTGATGCAGTCCATGATCGCGTGCTGCAAGCAATCGCCCGTACTCTGGCGCGCATGCACCTGGGCCGTTGGCAGCACAGTTGTCTGTACGCCAAACATATGTTCGTTAGGGTCACTGGCAGTGGCGAAAGCGCACAGGTGGATGTGGCCCTGCTAGACCTGGAAAAAGGCCGACAACGCCTGACGCCCTACAAGGCCGCCTCACATGATCTCAAGCAGCTGCGCCGCCATTCGTCGTGGAGTGCTGCCGACTGGAGCAAACTGAACTACTTTTATAAAACGGTGTTTGGCAGCGCCATCAAAGGGTTACGGTAATGAGGCGAGAAATAGCACGAAGTTTGTTTTTGCTGGCCGCTCTGGCCATTGCCTCTGTGGCGCTGGCCGCCTGGGAGGAGCCCAGGCTAGAGGTCTTGAGTTCAGCATCCACTGGCGGCGTCTGCCCGCTGCCGCGTATTGCCAAAGTGGCGCCGGTGGTAAAGCCGGATCACGATTTGCTGCTGTTTATGTTCGGGATGACGCAAGGCTTGAAACCGCAGGGTTGAAGCGCAGCCCTCTGTAGGAGCGAGCTTGCTCGCGATGCGGATAACTCGGTTTAAAGTCATACCGAGGTGATGAAGCCATCGCGAGCAAGCTCGCTCCTACAGGGTTAGGAGATGGTTGTCCCACAGCCCTGCCGGCAGGTCTAACGGTTTGGCGCTCAACTCGCTCTGGCGGCAATCGTAGTAACGGCACCGGCCTTGGCCGGACGTCACCACAAAACCATCCTTCACAGCCCCAACCCCAGCGCAATCGGGCAACGGTGCATCCAGGCGCAAAGCGCCGCTGTCCAGATCCCAGACAAAGAACCTATTGCCCCGTGGAGCCGTCAGCGCGACCAGTCGCAGCTCGCTGTGTACCGCCACGCTGGCGGTGTAATGACCCATGGCACGCAGTTGCTGTTCAGCCACCGGAAACGGCTCGAAGGGGTGGCCGGGACGCTTGATGGCCAACAACTCGGACAGCTCGTGGGCATCGCCCATAAATTGCTGGCACGCCACTACCGTGCCATCGCTGGCAATGCCCAAGTGGCGAACGCTGTTCATCTGCTGGCTCAGGGTTTCCTTGCTGATCAAGGTCCCGTCGCGCTGCATAAGCACCAGGCTGGGCTCCATCGCATTCAGGTTCATCTCGACCCGGCTTTCGGCCTCGGTACGGATACCGCCGTTGGCCACCACCAGCGTTTCGCCATCAGGCATCCACGACACTTGATGCGGGCCCACACCGTGAGTCGGGATTTCGCCACTGTGGATCAGGCGCTCGCCTTCAAAGCGATAAACCCCGAGCAGGCCGCGGCCCGGATCGGTGGTGTCATTCTCTGTGGTGTAGAGCCACTCGCCATCTTTATGGATCACCGCGTGACCATAAAAATGCCGATTGGGCAGGGAACTCAGGGTTTGCAGCAACTGCCCGTCATTGAGGTTGATCAGGTAACTTTCGGTGCCAGGGCGCCGGGCCACAAACAACGCAATGGGCAGCGTCGGGTGGTTGATGATGTCATGGCAGCGCTGGCCAACCTGGGTACTGAACACCTGAGTACCGTCGAGTCGATAGCCGACGGCAAAATGCTGGCCGTCGACATCGTCGCGGGCGCTCAACAGCAGCGGGCTTTGGCCTTTTTGCTTGAACAGCGACCAACCGCCCAAGGTAACGGCACTCAGTAACAAACCGCCGAGCTTAAGAGCTTGCCTGCGCATCATCGAACCTTCCTTCATCAATCGCCGTCGTTGGCGTTAAAGCCCAGCTGGATACCCAGAGCCTTGGCCAGCTCACCTTCGTGCAGACGGTGAACCACGTTCAGGCTGTCATAGATGGCGTTCAGTTGCGCCATGCCCGCTTCGTCAGCCAGCAATTGATTGAGCGAGCGCTGGTTGTCATTGAACAGTTTGAGCGAGTCGGCGTAAGCGGCGTCGATCTTGTCGGCCAACGGCTTTTGATCCGATGGCAGCAAACCACGCAAACCTTTGTTATCGACACCGACCCATACGGTCTGGGCGGCGGCGAGGCTGGCAGCCAGGCTTTGCAGGGACGACTCGCTGCGCCATGCATCAGCTTGGAACGGTTGCGCGATGCCCTTGCTCTGGCGGCCCATTGGCGTGCCGAGCTTTTTCTTCAGGGTATCGAGTGCCGTCACTTGTACCCGCAGCAGATCAGCGATGGCTTCGTGGGAGTCGGCATAACGCTGGTTGGGGAACTTGCTCATTTGCGCGAGCATACCGTCGGTGCTGTTCCAGCCGGCCAGAATCTCTTCGGCCAGTTGCTTCTGACGCTCGCCAATGGCGGTCAGTAGCGGGCAGTAGCGGGCTTTTTGCGCATCGTCAGCGAGGTCAATCTTGCTGTCGAACAGAATGTATTCATAGGCTGACAGACCTTGCACCACGACGCTGGACTTGGCCAGGGCAGCAGCATCGATCTGCGGTTGGGCAATCACCAGTTGCTCAACCTGACGGCCGACCAGGTTCTTTTTATCCGGCCAGAACTGTACCTGCCACGAACGATTGCCTTCGGCCAACGGCCCGATCAACAAAGGTTGCAACTCGGCCCAGGCCTTTTGCGCGTGCAAGTAGTCAGCACGGGCAGTCTCTAGTGTTTCTTTGCCTTGGCAGTAAGCCAGAGCGCTGACCGCCAATTGGCGATCGGCTTCAACCCAGCGGCTGTAAGTCGGCAAAATGACCTGTTTGGCGATCGCGGCCGAGGTCACGGCTTGCGGGTCTTGTGGCGAGCACGCGCCTAACGCGAGGGCGGCAAGGCTGGTGAACAACAGTTTAGGTCGAAACATGTCGGGGTCCCCGATCTTGTAAAGCGTTAAAGGGAGTTCAGGAACGCCAGCAACGCAGCGCGTTGCTCGGCATTAAATTGCAAAACCTGCTGCTTGGCCGGCTCGGCCTCGCCCCCGTGCCACAGCACGGCTTCGAGCAGGTCACGTGCACGGCCATCGTGCAAAAACTGGGTATGACCGCTGACGGTCTGCGTCAAACCAATGCCCCACAATGGCGGTGTGCGCCAATCGCGGCCCGAGGCTGCAAACTCGGTACGGTTATCGGCAAGGCCCGGGCCCATGTCGTGCAATAGCAGGTCGCTGTAAGGATGAATGACCTGATTGGCCAGCTCCGGCTCAGCGGCATTGGGCGAGGTGGTAAATGTCGGCGTATGGCACGACGCGCAGCCAGCCTGATAGAACAGGTTTTTACCGGCCAGCACCTGGGGTGCGCCAACATCGCGCCGTGCGGGCACCGCGAGGTTGCGGGTATAGAACTCGACGAGGCGCAAAATATTGTCGCTGACCTCGGGTTCGCCCTCGGGGCCATTGCCGTTGGGCGCTTCAAGGCAAGCAGTTTGGGCCGGGGAGCAATCATCAAACGGTCTCAGGGACGTGGTGAGCCCCATATCACCAGAAAAGGCGTGAACATTTTGTTGATTGAGGTTCGGTTGTCCGGCTTTCCAGCCAAAACGGCCTAAAACAGTCTTTTGCTGAGCGTCATCCCACACCCAATTTGGACGGCCGGCGATACCGGCGCGCTGTTTGGCCTGGACATCGGCGTTGGCCAGAATTGCCTCATTGGGGATCGCTTCGAGCAGGCCCAGACCAATCATGGGCGGTGCCACCCGTGCTGAAAAACGTGTGTCGGGGTGCATTGGACCATAACCCAACTGGGTGATGTTCAACGTGGGTTTGCGCAGTTCGACTTCGGTCCCGTCCTTGAAACGCACCGAAAGGGGTTGGTAATCGACCCGTACTTTTCCTTCCGGGGTGACGCCGGGCACGGCCATGTCTTGAAACTGGCCGCCGTAAACCGGCTCGGGCACGATCCCGGCTTGCTCGATGAGCTTGGCGTAGGTGGGATCGTTGGGGATCGACAGGCGCACCAGCATCGACACCGAGTTTTTGGCGCCGGGTGCAGGCGGGTGGCCGCGACCATCCTTGATATGGCAGTTTTGGCAGCCATTGGTATTGAACAGCGGGCCCAGGCCATCACGTGCTGTTGTGGTCGAGGGCGCGGTTACCCATGGGCTGCGAAAGAAACTGTTGCCGACGCTGAAATCCAGACGCCGACTGGGCGACAGATTGGCCGACGGCATGGAAAACGCATTTTGATCGCTTTTGCGCACTGTCGCGGCCCCGCCAGAGCGGGCTTCGCCGGGCTCAGGGTGGGTAAAACGCGGTGCATCATCACAACCGCCAAGGCCCAAGGCCAGCAGCAGTAGAGAGACGCGAAGAGGCAGCGAAGGCATCGAGCGTCCAATTCAGCGAGCAAAATCGAGGGCGCAAAGTTTAGCAGGGAAGGCGAATTGAAATAAGAGGAATTAGCGTTTGGTTTGAAGGCAGGTAGATAAACACATTTGGATACGCCACCGATGTAGCTTGCCGCCCATAAAAAAGGCGACCCGAAGGCCGCCTCATTCAAACCCTACCGATCAAAAATCGTGATCGGCGTTATCCGGGTTCAGGTCGCTGATGCCCAGCTTGCCAGCGGCTTGCTCGATGGCACCGGTCTGTTTAACCAGAGCGGCGATGGCGTCACGCACCACTTGATTGCCCGCTTCGTTGCCAGCAGCGATCAGTTGGTCGTAGTGCTCGCCCTTGTTGGCGTGGTCAACCATGACCTGGATCTTGGCTTCGGTGTCGGCCAGATCGGATTTCAGCGTGGCATCGGCAGCAGGGTCGATAACTACCACCAGCGAGGACAGGCTTGGGCCGGTCATCTTGGTGCCGTCAGCACGCACGTATTCGCCCAAGTACACGTTACGAATGCCTTTGGCATCGTAGAAGTGCGAGTAGTGAGTGTTGTCGCTGAAGCAGTCTTGCTCGTCTTCAGGAGAGTTGGCTTCCAGCGACACTTTCATGCGCTCGCCCGCCAGTTCGCCCAAGGACAGGCTGCCCATGCCGAACAGCATTTTGCGCAGACCGTTTTGTACCGGCTCGGCTTCCAGCGTGGCGCGGTAGTTGTCGGACACATCAGGTGCCCAGTTGCCGACCATTTCGTTCAGGTCGTTAACCAGCAGTTGGGTCACTGCTTTCAGGTAAGCGCGACGACGATCGTTGTGGTCGCCGGTAGCACCTTCACCTTCAAGGTAGTCCGAAGCAGGGCGGTTGCCCGCGCCAGGGCCTGTGCCGTTGAGGTCTTGGCCCCACAGCAGGAATTCGATGGCGTGGTAGCCGGTGGCGACGTTGGCTTCAGAACCGCCCAGCTCGTTCAGGCTGGCCAGGGTTTCTGGTGTGATTTCGGTGACGTCGACCTTGTCTTCGCCGACCTGAACCTGGGTGTTGGCGATGATGTTGGCGTTGGCGCCCGGGTTGCCCAGTGCGTGGGCATAGCTGGCGTCGACGTAGTCGATCAGGCCTTCGTCCAGCGGCCAGGCGTTCACTTGGCCTTCCCAGTCATCAATGATGGTGTTGCCGAAGCGGAATACTTCGCTCTGCAAGTAAGGCACGCGGGCCTCAACCCAGGCGGCTTTGGCGGCCTTCAGGGTGTCGTCGTTCGGCTTGGCGAGGAATGCATCAATCGCGCTTTGCAGCTTTTTGGCGGTGGATTCGGCGTCGCTGTACACGGCGTGAACCATGTCGGCGTAATGGCCAACCACGGCTTTGGCAGCAGCTTCATCGACTTTCACCGCGCTAACGTCAGAAGCGGGGGTTGCGGTGCTGCTGGCGGCTGCTGGTGTAGGCGCCGCAGCTGTTTTTTCTTTGTCCTTGTCGCCACAACCGGCGAGTGAAATAGCAATGGCCAGCAGACTGGCGGTAGCCAGGGGCATACGAATCATGGCGAAAATCCTGCATCGAGAGGTGGGACAAGCGTGCGGCTGCACGCAAAACATGGCACATGATGCGAAAGATTTGCATTTTGTGTAAAGGGTTAGCGTTGTAAATATTTCTTATTTACTTTTTGCCTGCGCTGCGCTTGCTTCAGATAGGCCCCCAATTCCCGCGCTCCAAGGGGTTTGCTGTACAGATACCCCTGGCCTTCATGGCAGCCTTCATTGATCACATAGGCCTCCTGTTCGAGGGTTTCGACACCTTCGGCAATCACCTGCATGCCTAGACTTTTACCGAGCTGGATGATGGCGCGCACGATGGTGGCATCGTCGTCATCGTCAACCAGGTCTTGCACAAAGCTTTTATCGATCTTGATTTTGTCCAGCGGCAGGCTTTTGAGGTAGCTCAACGACGAATAGCCGGTGCCAAAGTCATCAATCGCAATCAGCGCCCCGTAGCGGCGCAGGCCCAGCAGGTGCTGGGCGGCGGTGTTAATGTCTTCCATCAGGCTGGTTTCGGTGACTTCCAGTTCAAGGCAGCGCGGGGGCAAGCGGTAGCGTTGCAACAGGTTATTGACCACTTGCGGCAGCTCGGGGTGGTGCAACTGCACGGTAGACAGATTAACGGCCATGCGCAGCTCGCTGAAGCCCTGATCGTGCCATTCGCGGAGCTGGCGGCAGGCCTGATCCAGCACCCATTCACCGATGGCAATAATGCTGCTGTTTTTTTCGGCCAGGGGGATAAACAGATCGGGAGGGACCAGCCCGTGCTCTGGATGCTGCCAACGCAGCAAGGCTTCGACGCCGACCACGTGATGGTCGCTGTAACGAATCTGCGGCTGGTACACGAGAGAGAGCTGGTTGCGCGACAGGGCTTCGCGCAGGTCTTGTTCCAGCTCGCGTCTGCGCCGCATCTCGCGGTCGACGCTGGCGATATAGAACTGATAACGCCCGCGCGAGCAGCTTTTGGCCAAGGTCATGGTCTGCTCGGCCTTTTGCAGCAGTTGCTCGCTGGTGTCACCATCCTCCGGAAACAGCGTGATACCTATCGTGGCGCGCAAACGGATGGTTTGCTGGTCCAGGCTGAACGGGGTTTGGAGGTCATCCAAAATACTTTGTGCCAGCTCGGCGGCTTCGTACGGCTGCTCAATGTGGGCCTGAACCAGTGCGAATTGATCACCACCCAAGCGGGCCAGAGACCCCAGGTTTGCACTGTGGGCCCGCAGACGATCGGTCAGAGCCTGCAACAGTTGGTCGCCAGCCTGGTAGCCAAACTGCTCGTTAATGCCCTTAAAGTCATCCAAGCCCAAACACAGCACCGCGACGCGGCGTTGCGACCGGCCTGATTCGAGCAGGATTTTGCTTAACTGGGTCTGCAATTGCAGGCGATTGGGCAGGCGGGTCAGGAAGTCGTGCTGAGCCATGCGCAGCAAGGAACTCTCGGCTTCATGGCGTAAATGGGTATTGCGTTCAATCGAGGTCAACAACTGGTTAGTGGTGTTGACCCAGACCCCCAGCTCGTTGTGCTCGTGCCCCTTGAGGGGCGGCATCAGGTGTTCGCCGGGATGGTCGGGGTTAATGCTGGTCAAGTGCTGGATGATCTGAGACAGCGGCTTGGTCAGCAGCCAGCGATAGACCAGATACAACACCAGCCCCATCAGCAGGGCGCGCAGTACGCCAGAGATGAAGATGACCACGGCGCTGAGCAAAAAGTCCTGGCCAAACGTGGCAGTGTCGACGGTGATGCTCAGGTCGCCGTAATACTCGTTGTACGGCACGCTTCCAACCAGAGGGGTACTGAATGTGCGTTCCTTGCCCAGAAACAGGTCCGTCAGCCAGCGGCTTGAGGTGATGTGCAGGGGGCGAGTTCTTTCAGCAAGTGCGGCTTCGTTTGGATGGCCGATGGAAGCCTGGCGCACCGCATCATCCTGGAACAGCCCTTCGATGACTTGTACTGCCATTTCGCGGTCCAGGCTGTACAGCGCCTGGGTCGACGGATCGCGGAACATATTGAGGATGCGTCCGGCATCCGCTTGCACCGCTTGCCGTGTTTTGTAGACGTCGAACACAATCTGCGCGCAACTCAGCACGCTGCCCACGACCAATGCTGACAGCAGCACTATCCGGAGCAACTTAACTGACAAGCTGTTCTTGAGTTCCCGCTTCAAAGTGCTCTTCCTTGTTTCTTGCCGATCATGCCTGTGGTCATAGTAGCCGAGCAAAAAAAAACCCGGCGATGCCGGGTTTTTTACCTGGAGTCAGGCTTATGCAGTGAAGGTTTTGCCTTCGAACTGCTCAGCAACGAACTTCCAGTTAACGAGGTTCCAGAACGCTTCAACATACTTCGGACGTACGTTGCGGTAGTCGATGTAGTAAGCGTGTTCCCAAACGTCGCAAGTCAGCAGCGGGGTGTCGCCGCTGGTCAGCGGGTTGCCGGCGCCGATAGTGCTGGCCAGGGCCAGGGAACCGTCAGCTTTCTTCACCAGCCAGCCCCAGCCGGAGCCGAAGGTGCCGATGGAAGTCTTGCTGAACTCTTCCTTGAACTTGTCGAACGAACCGAACGAAGCGTTGATGGCATCAGCCAACGCGCCAGTTGGTTGACCGCCGGCGTTTGGCGCCAGGCAGTTCCAGTAAAAAGTGTGGTTCCAGACCTGAGCGGCGTTGTTGAAGATACCGCCCGAAGAGGTTTTAACGATCTCTTCCAGGGTTTTGCCTTCGAACTCGGTGCCTGGCACCAGGTTGTTCAGGTTCACGAC
>JAZKIA010000029.1:0-68835 GCA_040385125.1 Pseudomonadota bacterium
TTTTCAGCAGTTCGTTGACCTGTTGCGGGTTGGCCTTGCCTTTGGAGGCTTTCATCGCCTGACCGACGAAGAAGCCGAACATCTTGCCGCGCTTGGCTTCGTCAGCCGCACGGTATTGTTCAACTTGCTCGGCGTTGGCCGCCAACACTTCATCCAGCACCTTTTCAATGGCGCCGCTGTCAGTCACTTGCTTGAGGCCGCGTTTTTCGATGACTTCGTCAGCGCTGCCTTCGCCGTTAGCCATGGCTTCAAGCACCACTTTGGCGATTTTGCCGGAGATGGTGTTGTCCTTGATCCGCTGCAGCATACCGCCCAGTTGCTCGGCGGTAACCGGCGACTGGTCAATGTCCAGGCCTTGCTTGTTGAGCAGGCTGCCCAGCTCAACCATGACCCAGTTGGCCGCCAGCTTGGCGTCGCCGCTGATGCTGACTACGTGTTCGAAGTAGTCCGCTTGCTCGCGGCTCGAAGCCAGCACGCTGGCGTCGTAGGCAGACAGGCCGAACTGCGACTGGAAGCGCTCACGCTTTTGCGGTGGCAGCTCTGGCAGGGTGGCGCGAACGGTCTCGATGAACGAATCTTCGATCACCACCGGCAGCAGGTCCGGGTCGGGGAAGTAACGGTAGTCGTTGGCTTCCTCTTTGCTGCGCATGGCGCGGGTTTCGTCTTTGTTCGGGTCGTACAGGCGGGTCTGTTGAATGACCTTGCCGCCGTCTTCGATCAGCTCGATCTGGCGCTGTACTTCGCTGTTGATCGCCTTCTCGATGAAGCGGAACGAGTTAACGTTCTTGATCTCGCAGCGGGTGCCGAACTCGGCCTGACCAACCGGGCGAATCGACACGTTGCAGTCGCAACGCAGCGAGCCTTCAGCCATGTTGCCGTCGCAAATGCCCAGGTAGCGTACCAGCGCGTGCATCGCCTTGACGTAGGCCACGGCCTCTTTGGCGCTGCGCATGTCAGGTTCGGAAACGATCTCAAGCAGCGGTGTGCCAGCACGGTTCAGGTCGATGCCGGTGGCACCGCTGAAGTCTTCGTGCAGGCTTTTGCCGGCGTCTTCTTCCAGGTGCGCGCGGGTGATGCCGACACGTTTGACGGTGCCGTCTTCCAGCGTGATATCCAAATGGCCTTTGCCGACGATCGGCAATTCCATCTGGCTGATCTGATAGCCCTTTGGCAGGTCAGGGTAGAAGTAGTTTTTGCGGGCGAACACGTTGTGCTGAACGATTTCAGCGTCAACCGCCAGGCCAAACATTACGGCCATGCGCACGGCTTCTTCATTGAGCACCGGCAGAACGCCAGGCATGCCCAGGTCAACCAGGCTGGCCTGAGTGTTCGGTTCAGAACCGAACGTGGTGGCGCTACCGGAGAAAATCTTCGATTGGGTGGCGAGCTGGGAGTGAATTTCCAGCCCGATCACAACTTCCCATTGCATGTGTTTCTCCTCAGAAGCCGGCAGGTGAGCGCGTGTGCCAGTCAGTGTTCAGCTGGTATTGATGCGCAACGTTGAGCAAGCGGCCTTCCTGGAAATAAGGCGCAAGCAACTGCACGCCCACCGGCAAGCCATCGACAAAACCGGCCGGCATCGACAGGCCCGGCAGGCCCGCAAGGTTGGCGGTAATGGTGTACACGTCTTCCAGATAGGCAGAAACCGGGTCGCTGTTTTTAGCGCCGATTTTCCAGGCCGGGTTAGGCGTGGTTGGGCCGAGGATGATGTCGACTTCGTTAAAGGCAGTCATGAAGTCGTTTTTGATCAGACGACGGATTTTTTGCGCTTGCAGGTAGTAAGCGTCGTAGTAACCCGCCGACAGGGCGTAGGCCCCGACCAGAATCCGGCGTTGTACTTCCGGGCCAAAGCCTTCGGCGCGCGAACGCTGGTACAGGTCGGTAAGGTCTTTCGGGTCTTCGCAGCGATGGCCGAAGCGCACGCCGTCAAAGCGCGACAGGTTGGAAGACGCTTCTGCTGGCGCGATCACGTAATACGCAGGAATCGCGTGCTGCATGTTAGGCAGGCTGATGTGCTTGATCACGGCACCGAGCTTTTCGAGTGCTTTGATGCTGTTGTGGATCAGTTCGGCGATGCGCGGGTCGAGACCGTCGCTGAAGTACTCTTTTGGCACGCCGATGCGCAGGCCTTGCAGCGAACCGTTGAGGTTGGCGCTGTAGTCCGGCACAGGTTCGTCAATGCTGGTGGAGTCTTGCGGGTCGAAGCCGGCCATGCCTTGCAGCAGGATGGCGCAGTCTTCAGCGGTGCGCGCCAACGGGCCGCCCTGATCAAGGCTGGAGGCGTAAGCGATCATGCCCCAGCGCGAAACGCGACCGTACGTCGGTTTTAGACCGGTAAGGTTGGTCAGTGCAGCCGGTTGGCGGATCGAACCGCCGGTATCGGTGCCGGTGGCAGCAGGCAGCAGACGAGCGGCAACGGCCGCAGCCGAACCGCCCGACGAACCGCCCGGTACGTGCTCAAGGTTCCACGGGTTTTTCACCGCGCCGTAGTAGCTCGATTCGTTGGCCGAGCCCATGGCGAATTCGTCCATGTTGGTCTTGCCCAGGCTGACAGCGCCCGCAGCAGCCAGCTTGGAGACCACGGTGGCGTCGTACGGCGCCTTGAAGTTGTCGAGCATCTTCGAGCCGCAGCTGGTACGTACGCCCAATGTGCAGAACAGGTCCTTGTGACCGATCGGTGCACCCAGCAGGGCACCGGTTTCACCGTTGGCGCGACGTGCGTCGGCGGCCTTGGCCTGCTCGATGGCGAGGTCTTCGGTGAGGGTGATGAAGCTGTTGAGCTGAGGATCGAGCTGGACGATACGCGCCAGCAGGGTCTTGGTCAGCTCTTCGGAAGAAAACTTTTTATCGGCGAGTCCGCGGGCGATCTCGGCCAGAGTCAATTGATGCATGCAGGCTCTTTCCCTTTACTCGATGACTTTCGGAACCAGATAGAGGCCGTTTTCGACCGCTGGAGCGATGGACTGGTAAGCCTCGCGATGATTGCTTTCAGTCACGACGTCTGCACGCAGGCGCTGGCTGGCTTCCAGAGGGTGGGCCAGCGGTTCGATACCCGTGGTATCGACAGCTTGCATCTGATCAATCAGCCCAAGAATGCTATTAAGGGCTTCGGTAGTGCGTGGAATATCGGCATCATTGAGACCCAGACGGGCCAAATGAGCGATTTTTTCCACGTCGGAGCGGTCAAGCGCCATGGGATTCTCCAGTGGAAAACAGAACGGAGGGCGTCCGTGTGTTAGATTGTCGGAACACTACCGCATTTCTACGGTCATATGGCCGCGATTGTGGGGGTTGGTGCTCTGAAAAGCGGCCAATTTAACATATTGGCGCCTTGCCCAAAATCCCTGTCGTTGTTAGAGTTTGCCGCACTTTTTTACCCACGCGTTGCCTAGGGTCCCTTTCCCATGTTCAAGAAACTGCGTGGCATGTTTTCCAGCGATCTTTCCATCGACCTGGGCACTGCCAACACCCTTATTTACGTGCGTGAGCGCGGTATTGTCCTGAATGAGCCTTCGGTTGTGGCTATTCGGACACACGGTAACCAGAAAAGTGTCGTTGCCGTTGGCACCGAGGCCAAGCGCATGCTTGGCCGTACGCCGGGCAACATCGCAGCCATTCGTCCGATGAAAGACGGCGTAATTGCCGATTTCAGCGTTTGCGAAAAAATGCTGCAGTACTTTATTAACAAAGTGCACGAAAACAGCTTTCTGCAGCCAAGCCCTCGGGTTCTGATTTGCGTACCTTGCAAATCGACTCAGGTAGAGCGTCGCGCCATTCGTGAATCGGCACTCGGTGCCGGTGCCCGTGAAGTGTTCCTGATCGAAGAACCAATGGCTGCGGCCATCGGTGCTGGCTTGCCAGTTGAGGAAGCACGCGGCTCGATGGTTGTCGATATCGGTGGCGGTACCACTGAAATCGCGCTGATCTCCCTGAACGGTGTGGTTTACGCCGAATCCGTACGGGTTGGCGGCGACCGTTTCGACGAAGCGATCATCACCTATGTGCGCCGTAACTACGGCAGCCTGATCGGTGAATCGACCGCTGAGCGCATCAAGCAGGAAATCGGTACCGCTTACCCGGGCGGCGAAGTACGTGAAGTTGACGTGCGTGGCCGTAACCTGGCCGAAGGCGTTCCACGTGCCTTCACCCTGAACTCCAATGAAGTGCTTGAGGCTCTGCAAGAGTCGCTGGCAACCATCGTTCAGGCCGTGAAAAGTGCGCTGGAGCAGTCTCCGCCAGAGTTGGCTTCGGACATCGCCGAGCGTGGCCTGGTCCTGACCGGTGGTGGCGCCTTGCTGCGTGACCTCGACAAGTTGCTGGCTCAGGAAACTGGTCTGCCGGTGATCGTTGCCGAAGACCCGCTGACCTGCGTTGCGCGTGGCGGTGGCCGTGCGCTGGAAATGATGGATAAACACACCATGGACCTGCTCTCCAGCGAATAAGATCGCATGGTGCAGTCCTATTGGTGGTCACCAGAAGGTAGCACTTTGCAGTGCTGCCTTTTGGCGTTTATCTTCTGTCAATCTTCATCCAGGCCGCTTGACGCCGTATGAATAAATTGAACACTTGCCCTGGAGGAGCGGCCTATTAAACCGCTCTTCACCAAAGGCCCCTCATTGGGCGTGCGCTTGTTGGTGCTGGTCGTGCTGTCGGTCGCGCTGATGGTGGTCGATGCCCGTTTCACGTTGCTCAAGCCCGTGCGCAGTCAAATGTCGCTGGTGCTGATGCAGTCCTACTGGATCACTGATTTGCCGCAACGCTTGTGGCAGGGTGTGGCCAGTCAGTTCGGCAGCCGCACAGAGCTGGTTGCCGAGAACGAAAAACTCCAAACCGAAAACCTTCTGCTTCAGGGCCGCATGCAAAAGCTGGCCGCCTTGACCGAGCAGAACGTTCGCCTGCGCGAGTTGTTGAACTCTTCAGCGCTGGTCAACGAAAAGGTAGAAGTGGCCGAGTTGATCGGCATGGACCCGAACCCCTTCACCCATCGCATCATCATCAACAAGGGTGAGCGCGACGGTGTGGTACTGGGGCAGCCGGTGCTGGATGCCCGTGGGCTGATGGGGCAGGTCGTCGAGCTGATGCCTTACACCTCCCGCGTCTTGTTGCTGACCGACACCACTCACAGTATTCCGGTGCAGGTGAACCGTAACGGTTTGCGCGCAATTGCCAGCGGCACGGGTAACCCCGAACGTCTGGAATTGCGCCACGTAGCGGACACGGCGGATATCAAAGAAGGCGACCTGCTGGTCAGCTCGGGCCTGGGGCAGCGTTTTCCGGCCGGTTACCCTGTGGCCACGGTCAAAGAAGTGATTCACGACTCAGGTCAGCCATTTGCCATTGTGCGTGCGATTCCGACCGCAGCTCTGAACCGCAGCCGTTACTTGTTGCTGGTGTTCAGCGATAGCCGTACCCCGGAAGAGCGGGCCAACGACGCCGCTCAGGTTCAAGCGGCTGAGCAGGGCGCTGAAGCCCCGGCGATTATCCCGGCCACAGTCCCCAAACCGGCTGTGCCTGTGCCTGTGGCTGCGCCCGCTGTGGCTACACCCGCTCCAGCGCCAACCCCTGCCGCCGTCAAGCCGCCAGCCACTGCGCCGGCTACCACTCGGGAGAGGCAATAATGGCGAGTACTCGTTCGCGTAATGGCTGGGTTATCTGGCTGACGTTCGCTGTTGGCCTGTTACTCAGCATTTCGCCGATGCCGCAGTTCATGGAAATCCTGCGCCCGCTCTGGCTGGCCTTGTTGCTGGCCTTTTGGGCGCTGTACATGCCGCATAAAGTGGGGATGGTCACGGCGTTTTGCCTGGGGTTGGCGGAAGACGTGCTGTATGGCACGTTACTCGGCCAGAACGCGCTCATTCTGACCCTCATCACCTTTCTTGTGTTGTCACTTCAGCAGCGTCTGCGGATGTTCCCGATGTGGCAGCAAAGCCTGGTGATCCTGGTGATTTTCGGTCTGGCTCAGCTTGCCCAGTTGTGGCTCAGCGCCTTGACCGGCAATCGACAGCCAACCCTGGCGCTGGTATTGCCAGCCTTGGTCAGCGCCTTGCTTTGGCCTTGGATCAGTTACGGACTTCGCGGGTTGTGCCGACGCTTCAGAATCAATTAATTGGATCGCGAGCCATTTCCTGGTTTGTGTACGTTGACAGGGAGATGTCTCGATGACTTCGCTTTATCTGGCCTCCGGCTCACCGCGCCGACGCGAGCTACTGACTCAAATCGGCGTGCCGTTCAGTACCGTGAGTGCCGCCATTGATGAAACCCCTCTCCTGAACGAGTCCCCTGTGGCCTATGTCGAGCGCCTGGCGCGTGAAAAGGCCCTGGCTGGACGCGAGCAACTGCTGAGTTCGCCGCCAGACCACGCATTCTGCGTGCTGGGTGCTGACACGGCCGTGGTGCTTGATGACGGCATTCTCGGTAAACCGGCCGACGAGGCCGATGCTTTGGCTATGCTCATGGCTTTGTCTGGCCGTGAACATGAGGTGTTGACCGCCATTGCGATTATTGCCGAGCAGCGCTGTGAAACCCGCGTGGTGCGCAGCCAAGTGCGCTTTCGAAACATCAGCAAACAAGAAGCCAGCCTGTACTGGGCCAGCGGTGAACCTCAGGATAAAGCCGGTGGCTACGCGATTCAGGGGTTGGCTGCGGTGTTTGTGGCCGGTCTAAACGGCAGTTATTCCGCCGTTGTCGGGTTGCCTGTGTGCGAAACCGCAGAACTGCTCGGGCATTTCGGCATACCCTGTTGGCAAAACCTTACCGTGCGCTGAATACCGCACCTACGAGACGTGGCACTAATGTGATGACGCCTGAACGAGACCCAGCCATGAGTGAAGAGATCCTGATCAACATCACGCCGATGGAATCGCGCGTGGCGGTGGTAGAGAACGGTGTTCTGCAAGAGGTGCATGTCGAGCGTACCCAGCGCCGTGGCATTGTTGGCAACATCTATAAAGGCAAGATCGTCAGGGTTTTACCCGGCATGCAGGCCGCGTTTGTTGATATTGGTCTGGATCGTGCGGCGTTTATCCACGCCTCCGAAATCTCCCTGCGCGAAGGCCAGGCCGTCGAAAGCATCAGCGCGCTGGTGCATGAAGGCCAGAGCCTGGTGGTGCAAGTCACCAAAGATCCGATTGCCTCCAAAGGCGCACGCCTGACCACTCAGTTGTCGATCCCTTCGCGTTATCTGGTGTACATGCCGCGCACCGCGCATGTGGGCATTTCGTTGAAGATCGAAGACGAAGCCGAGCGTGATCGTCTGAAGCGGGTCGTCAGTGATTGTGTGGCTCAAGAAGGGATTACGGAAACCGGTGGTTTTATCCTGCGTACGGCCGCAGAGGGAGCCGGGGCGGATGAGATCCTGATGGACATCCGTTACCTGCGCCGTTTGTGGGATCAGATCGGTGCACAGATCAAAACCGTCGGTGCACCGACCGTGATCTACGAAGACCTTGGCCTGGCGTTGCGCACACTGCGTGATTTGGTCAGCCCGAAAATCGAAAAAATCCGCATCGATTCCCGTGAAACCTTCCAGAGAACCACTCAGTTTGTTGCCGAGCTGATGCCGGAAATCGCTGATCGTCTGGAACATTACCCCGGCGAGCGGCCGATTTTCGACCTGTACGGCGTGGAAGATGAAATCCAGAAAGCTCTGGATCGAAAAGTACCGCTCAAGTCCGGCGGTTATCTGGTGGTTGATCCGGCAGAGGCCATGACCACCATCGACGTCAACACCGGCGCGTTTGTAGGCCATCGCAACCTTGAAGAAACCATCTTCAAAACCAACCTCGAAGCCGCCACCGCCATCGCTCGCCAACTGCGCCTGCGCAATCTGGGCGGGATCATCATCATCGACTTCATCGACATGGAAGATGAAGAGCATCAGCGCCAGGTATTGCGCACCCTCGAAAAACAACTCGAACGTGATCACGCCAAGACCAACATCATCGGGATTACCGAGTTGGGCCTGGTGCAAATGACCCGCAAGCGCACTCGCGAGAGCCTGGAGCAAGTGCTGTGCGAGCCCTGCGTGTGCTGTCAGGGACGTGGCAAGCTGAAAACCGCTGAAACCATTTGCTATGAAATATTTCGTGAAATCCTCCGTGAAGCTCGCGCCTATCAGGCCGTCGGTTATCGGGTGCTGGCCAACCAGAAGGTAGTCGATCGATTGCTGGACGAAGAGTCGGGCAACGTTGCAGAGCTGGAAGGGTTTATCGGGCGTACGATTCGTTTTCAAGTCGAAACTATGTACTCCCAGGAGCAATATGACGTGGTACTGCTCTGAAGCAGCGAACGTTGTACGGCGTTATACAGGGGCGGGACTCAGCCCCTTCGAACATGACTGAAGGGGCCACATGACATGGAGCGTCTGACACGCTTTTTTGCCGCGCTGACCCGTTGGGGCTTGGGTCTGTGCGCCCTGATTTTGGTTCTGACGGCGCTGTACGTCAGCCTGGGTCGTGAACTCACGCCCCTGATTGCTGAATACCGTGTCGACGTGCAGACCAAGGCTCGTGAAGCCTTGGGCACACCGCTGACCATCGGTAGCCTGGAAGGCAGTTGGAGCGGCATGGCACCGGTGTTATTGGCCCACGACGTAATGGTCGGAGAAGGTAATAGCGCCATGCGCCTGGACGAAGTTCAGGTCGTGCCCGATCTCTGGGCCAGCGTGCTGAACCGTGATATTCGCATTGCTCACGTCCTGCTCAATGGGCTGCAACTGAGCCTGCGACAGGATCAGGACGGTCGCTGGACGCTCAAAGGTTTGCCCGGCAAGGACGAACAACCGCTAGACCCTGAACAGCTGCTGAATCAACTGCAGCGCATCGCACGGTTATCCGTACTCGACAGCCAGGTGACCCTCGAACCCTACAAGCAAGCCCCGCTGACCCTGACGTACGTTGGGCTGACGCTTGACGTTGGGCCGTCTGCCCAGCGTCTTGATGCGCGTTTGACCCTGCCCGATGGCCAGCCCGTAGCGCTGAGCCTGAAAACCCAGGTTAAGGCCAGTCATTGGCGCGATGGCGCGGCCCAGGCGTATCTCAGTCTGCCGCAAAGTGATTGGGCCAAGTGGCTCCCGGCCAGCCTGATCCAGCCGTGGAAAGTGTCTGAGCTAAAGGCTGGCGGCGAACTCTGGTTTGACTGGAGTAACGGCGGAGTACAGCGCGCGGTGGCCCGCCTGAATGCGCCCAAACTGCGCGGCGCCTACGCAGAGCGCAAGCCGACGTCGGTTGAGAATTTGGCATTGCGCGCTTGGGTTGAGCGTGGCGAGCAAGGTTTCAAGGTGGTGCTCGATTCGTTGGCGATGAACGTCGGTGACACCCGCTGGGAAACCCGTATGCAGTTGCAGCAGTTTGCCGCGACCGACAACGAGCAGGCGCGCTGGCACTTGCAGGCCGACCGTCTGGACCTGACCCCGATTACGCCGTTAATGGACGTGTTAGCGCCTGTGCCGGAAGCGGTTGCCAAGGTGATCGACCAGTTGAATGTCACCGGGACATTACGCAATGTATTGGCCGACTACCGGCCCACTGCCACAGATGATCAGAAAATCAGCTTTGCCGCCAACTTGCAGCAAGTTGGCTTCAATGCCACCCACGGCGCTCCGGCGGTGCGCAATGTCAGCGGTTTGATCAGCGGCGACCTGGGTAAAGGAGAGCTGCGGCTCGACAGCAAGGATTTCTCCCTGCACTTAGACCCCATCTTCGCCAAGCCCTGGCAGTACCTGCAAGCCAACGCCTTGCTCACCTGGAGCCTGAATAAAGACAACTTCACCCTGATTGCCCCGTACATCAAAGTCCTGGGCGAAGAGGGCAAGATTGCCGCTGACTTCCTGATTCGTATTGATCTTGATCACTCCCAGGAAGACTACATGGACCTGCGGGTCGGTCTGACCGATGGCGATGGCCGCTTTACCCCCAAATACTTGCCCAAGGTCTTGAGCCCGGGGCTCACCGAATGGTTGAGCACTGCGATCATCAAAGGCGATGTCGAAGAAGGCTTCTTCCAGTATCAGGGCTCGCTGAGCCACGATGCGGTGGCGGCGGCGCGTAACATCAGCCTGTTCTTTAAAGTGCAGGGTGCCGAGTTGGCATTCCAGCCCGGCTGGCCGCACGTGCGCAATGTCTCGGGCGATGTGTTTATTGAAGACAGCGGTGTACGCATCATGGCCAGCAAAGGTCAGCTTCTCGACACCCAGGTTCGTAACGTCGCGGTGAGTATCCCCCACGTAGCGAAAGGCAAAGTCAGCCACCTGTTGTTGGACGGTGACTTTAATGGCGGGCTGGGCGATGGCCTGAAAATCCTCCAGGAAGCGCCCATTGGCACCGCCTCCACGTTTGCTGGCTGGCAAGGCGAGGGCTCGCTCAAAGGTCGCGTTGACCTCGATATCCCGCTGGAAAAAGGCCAGGAACCGAAGATTGTGGTGGACTTCAAGACCGACAAGGCGCGCCTGAAAATCAGCGAGCCCGAGCTTGAGTTGACGCAGCTCAAGGGTGACTTCCGTTTTGACAGCGCCAAGGGGCTGACGGGTAAAAGCATCAGCGCCCGGGCATTCGACCGTCCCATTACTGCGCAGATTTTTGCCGAGGGCAAACCGGGCAGGCTCAGCACTCGCGTTGTGGCCAGCGGTCAGGTCGGGGTTAAAGTGCTGACGAACTGGCTCAAGTTCAACCAGCCAATACCGATCTCGGGTGATTTGCCCTATCAGCTGCAATTGACCCTTGACGGTGCCGACGGCCAGTTGCGGGTCAGCTCTAGCCTCAAGGGCGCGGTGGTCGATTTACCAGCACCTTTTGGCCTGGCCGCCAACGAAAGCCGCGACAGCGTGTTTCGCATGACCCTGCAGGGGGCCGAGCGCCGTTACTGGTTTGACTACGGCAATTTGGCCAACCTGACGTTTGCTGCGCCCAATGGCAAGTTTGAAGAGGGGCGCGGTGAGTTGTTTCTAGGCGAAGGCAACCCCGTGCTGCCTGCCAGCAAAGGGTTGCGCATTCGCGGAGTGCTCTCGCAACTGGATGTTGCGCCGTGGCAGACGCTGGTCGAGCGCTATGCCGGCAAAGACCCGGGAGGCAGTGCCAAACAACTGCTTAACAGCGCGGACTTCAAAATCGGCAAGTTGATCGGCTTTGGCACTCAACTGGATCAGGTACGCCTGGTGATGAAGCGCAGCGCTGGCGCTTGGGTGTTGCAACTCGACAGCAAGCAGGCATTGGGTGCGGTAACGCTGCCGGATGCCAAAAACGCGCCGATTGTGGTCTCGATGCAAACCGTCCGCTTGCCTGCCCCCGACCCCAAAGCGGTGGCTGACGATAATGCACCGGACCCGCTGGCGGCGGTTGACCCACGCAAAATCCCGGCGCTGGACATCACCATCCGTCAGCTCTACCAAGGTTCAGATCTGTTGGGCGCTTGGTCACTGAAGGTGCGGCCGACCAGTCGCGGCATCAACCTCAACAATCTGAACCTGGGCCTCAAAGGTTTGCTGCTTGAAGGTTCGGGCGGTTGGGAAGGCGTTGCGGGTAACAGCAAAAGTTGGTATCAGGGCCGTCTGGGCGGACGTAACCTGGCTGATGTGCTTAAAAACTGGGGCTTTGCGCCAAGCGTGACCAGTGAAAACTTCCACCTGGACGTTGACGGCAACTGGCCTGGTTCGCCGGCCTGGATTGGCCTCAAACGCTTCTCTGGCACGCTGGATGCGACGCTGCGCAAAGGTCAGTTTGTCGAAGTCGATGGCAGCGCTCAGGTGTTGCGTATCTTTGGCCTGTTGAACTTCAACTCGATTGGTCGCCGCTTGCGTCTGGACTTCTCCGACCTGTTTGGCAAAGGCTTGAGCTATGACCGGGTCAAAGGTGTGCTCAACTCCAGCAGCGGAGTGTACAGAACCAGCAAACCGATTCTGATGACCGGGCCGTCCACCAACCTGGAGCTCAACGGCACGTTGAACATGCTCACCGATCAGGTCAATGCCAGGTTGCTGGTGACCTTGCCGGTGACCAATAACCTGCCGATTGCCGCGTTATTGGTTGGCGCACCGGCAGTGGGTGGCGCGCTGTTTTTGCTCAACAAGCTGATTGGTGATCAGGTTTCGCGTTTTGCCAGCGTGCAATACAGCATCCAAGGCCCGTGGACCGATCCGAAGATCACCTTCGACAAGCCATTCGAGAAAAAATAGCGATTCAGGCAACGCGGTATGCCTGCAAAAACGCGGTGATACCATCGCGAGCAAGCTCGGCTCCTACAGGGCTTTGATAGGAACACACCATGTCGTTAGCAGTGATTCAAATGGTCAGCCAAAGCGACGTGCTGGCCAACCTGGCTCAGGCTCGGCGCTTGCTCGAAGAGGCGGCGCAGGCGGGCGCGCAATTGGCCGTATTGCCGGAAAACTTTGCGGCGATGGGGCGGCGTGACGTCGCCGTCATCGGTCGCGCTGAAGCCTTGGGCCAAGGCCCGATCCTGGTGTGGTTGAAACAGACCGCCCGCGACCTCAACTTATGGATAGTGGCGGGCACGATACCGCTGCCGCCTGCCGGGCAACCGGACGCCAAGGTCAATGCCTGTTCGCTGCTGATCAATGCTGACGGTGAACAGGTCGCACGTTACGACAAGCTGCACTTGTTCGACGTCGACGTGTCTGACAATCGTGGCCGCTACCGTGAATCTGATGACTATGCTCAAGGTGAGCGGGTGGTGGTAGCTGATACGCCGGTTGGCAAACTGGGTCTGAGCGTTTGCTATGACCTTCGCTTCCCCGAGCTATACAGCGAGTTGCGGGCTGCCGGCGCTGAATTGATTACCGCGCCGTCAGCATTTACCGCTGTGACCGGGGCAGCGCATTGGGAGGTACTGATTCGCGCACGTGCTATTGAAACCCAATGCTACATACTGGCCGCAGCCCAGGGCGGGGTTCATCCAGGGCCGCGCGAAACATACGGGCACGCAGCCATCATCGACCCGTGGGGCCGGGTGCTGGCCGAGCAGGCGCAAGGTGAAGGCGTATTGCTGGCCGAACGTGACTCGGTTGAACAGGCGGCCATCAGGGCGCGCATGCCGGTAGTGAGCCATCGGCGGTTTTTTTCGCAGGGCGCGCACCGCGTCTTTTGAGGACCGCGTAGGAGTTGCTGAGGAACGATAGCGGCGATCTTTTGATCTTTCGTGCAAAGAACTCGACATCAAAAGATCGCAGCCTTCGTGCCTCGTCAGCTCCTACGGGTTATCACAGTTTTTTTGATGAGAGCCGAGTGGCTCCCACAGTAATTTTCAGGCCCATGGTTTCAGCACTCTAAAGATGCTGAAGCAGGGGCCCAGACGGAGTGAATATGAGCGAGTTGTTGACCTCAGTCAGCGAACACCTGTTGGCACCGGGCGGTGTCACCATCGAAAGCCTGCAATCGGTATTGGGCGACCTGGCCGGACCGGGCATTGATGCGGCAGATTTGTACTTTCAGGGCCAGATTTCCGAGTCCTGGGCACTCGAAGACGGCATCGTCAAAGAAGGCAGCTTTAATCTCGATCAAGGCGTAGGCGTGCGCGCTCAGTCTGGCGAGAAAACCGGTTTCGCCTACAGCAACGCCATCACATTGGAAGCCTTGGGCCTGGCAGCACGAGCGGCCCGCTCAATCTCCCGCGCCGGTCAAAACGGCACGGTGCAAGCGTTCACCACCCAGGACGTGGCCCAGTTGTATGCGCCAGACAACCCGCTTGAGGTGATCAGCCGCGCAGAAAAGGTAGAGTTGCTCAAGCGTGTAGACGCTGCCACCCGTGCCCTCGACCCGCGTATCCAGCAGGTCACCGTGAGCATGGCCGGGGTTTGGGAACGCATTCTGGTGGCCTCTACCGATGGCGGCCTGGCGGCAGATGTACGGCCTTTGGTGCGCTTCAACGTTAGCGTGATCGTTGAGCAAAATGGCCGTCGCGAGCGCGGCGGGCATGGCGGCGGCGGGCGTACCGACTACCGTTATTTCCTGAGCGATGACCGTGCCATGGGCTACGCCCGTGAGGCGCTGCGTCAGGCACTGGTCAACCTTGAAGCGGTGCCGGCACCTGCGGGCACCATGCCGGTGGTACTGGGCTCTGGCTGGTCAGGCGTGTTGTTGCACGAAGCGGTAGGCCACGGCCTGGAAGGCGACTTCAACCGCAAGGGCAGCTCTGCCTACAGCGGTCGCATGGGCGAAATGGTTGCTTCCAAGTTGTGCACCATTGTCGATGACGGCACCTTGGCCGGTCGTCGTGGCTCGCTCAGTGTGGACGACGAAGGCACGCCGACCGAATGCACCACGCTGATTGAAAACGGCGTGCTCAAGGGCTACATGCAAGACAAACTCAATGCGCGGCTGATGGGCGTGGCCCGCACCGGCAATGGCCGTCGCGAGTCGTATGCGCACCTGCCGATGCCACGCATGACCAATACCTACATGCTGGGTGGCGAAAGTGATCCGGCCGAAATCATCGCCTCGGTGAAGAAGGGCATCTACTGCGCCAACCTGGGCGGCGGCCAGGTGGACATCACCAGCGGCAAGTTCGTGTTCTCCACCAGCGAAGCCTACCTGATCGAGGACGGCAAAATCACTCGCCCAGTCAAAGGCGCGACCCTGATTGGCAACGGACCGGAAGCAATGAGCAAGGTGTCGATGGTCGGTAACGACCTGTCGCTGGACAGCGGCGTGGGCACGTGTGGCAAGGATGGGCAGTCGGTGCCGGTGGGTGTTGGCCAGCCGACGCTGAAAATTGATGCGATTACCGTGGGTGGTACAGGCGGGTGATGAAGGCTGGATGGGTTGCAAAGCTGCAACCCATCCATTGGCAGGGGATCAACGCAGACCGCGTTGAACCTCGTCCAGGTCACGAATGTACTTGAACAATTTGCGGCTTGCGGCCGGTGCCTTGTTATGGGCAAGTTCGTGTTGCGCCTGGCGTACGAGCGAACGCAATTGCTGGCGGTCGGTCTCGGGGAAGTCGGCGACGAACTTTTCAAGTACGTCGTCGGAGCCCGCGATCAGGCGATCACGCCAGCGTTCGAGTCCGTGGAAACGTTCGTTGTATTGGCGAGAAGAGGCATCTACTTGATCAATCAATGCAAGGATTTCGTCGATCGGTTGATCGCGCATCAGCTTGCCGATAAACATCATATGGCGCTTGCGCGCAATATTTGCCGTGTGTTTTGGAGCATCTGCCAGAGCCTTGCGCAAGGCGTCGGTCAAAGGCAGTTTTTTCAGCAAATCAGGCTTGAGTGTCGTGAGACGCTCGCCCAGATCAACCAGAGCATGAAGCTCGCGTTTGACCTGCGATTTGCTTTTTTCGCCGTCGAAGGCGTCGTCGTAAGAATCAACCATGGTGGCAGTCCGCAAAGAAACGCCGCCATGATAACCAGTCGGGGGCCGCTTGTCCGGCCCGGTCGCTCGGCGGCCCTACCGAAAACAGAATTTGAGTGGAGAAAACCATGAGTGCAGTAGAAAGCGTCGGCCCGCAGGCCTTGCCGGCACTGCAGGCGCAGGTCGAGCAAATCATCGCCGAAGCCAAGCGTCAGGGCGCCAGCGCCTGCGAAGTCGCAGTGTCGCTGGAACAAGGCTTATCGACCTCGGTGCGTCAGCGCGAAGTCGAAACCGTTGAGTTCAACCGCGATCAAGGGTTTGGCATCACCCTCTACGTGGGCCAGCGCAAGGGCTCGGCCAGCACCTCGGCCACCGGCCCTGATGCGATTCGCGAAACCGTCGCTGCGGCTCTGGCAATTGCCAAACACACCTCGGAAGACGAAAGCTCGGGTCTGGCCGATGCCAGCCTGATGGCGCGTGATCTGAAAGATTTCGACGTATTCCACACCTGGGACATCACCCCGGAACAAGCCATCGAACAAGCGCTGGCCTGTGAAGCCGCAGCATTCGAGGCTGACAGCCGAATCAAAAATGCCGATGGCACCACCCTCAGCACCCATCAGGGTTGCCGTGTGTATGGCAACAGCAACGGGTTTATCGGCGGCTCGGCGTCTACCCGCCACAGCCTGAGCTGCGTGATGATCGCTGAAGGCGACGGCCAGATGCAGCGCGACTACTGGTATGACGTGAACTGTCAGGGCGAGTTGCTGATGGACGCCGCCAGCATTGGCAAACGCGCCGCAGAACGCGCCGCTCGGCGCTTGGGCTCGCGCCCGGTGCCCACCTGCGAAGTACCTGTGCTGTTTTCGGCCGAACTGGCCGGCGGCTTGTTCGGCAGCTTCCTGGGGGCGATTTCGGGCGGCAACCTGTACCGCAAGTCATCCTTCCTGCTGGACGCCATGGGCCAGCAAATCTTCCCTGAATGGCTGACCCTGGACGAGCGTCCGCACCTGATGCGCGCCATGGGCAGCTCGTCATTTGATAACGATGGCCTGGCCACCTACGCCAAACCGTTCATCAAAGACGGCGAACTGGTGTCCTACATCCTCAGCACCTACTCCGGCCGCAAACTGGGTATGCCGAGCACCGCCAACGCTGGCGGCGTACACAACCTGTTCGTGACCCACGGTGACGAAGACCAGGCTGCATTGATTCGACGCATGGGCCGTGGCCTGTTTGTCACCGAATTAATGGGCAGCGGCCTGAACATGGTCACCGGCGACTATTCGCGTGGCGCGGCGGGTTTCTGGGTTGAGAATGGCGAAATCCAGTTCCCGGTTCAGGAAGTCACCATCGCCGGCAACATGCGCGACATGTTCAAACAGATCGTCGCCGTCGGTAACGATCTGGAACTGCGCAGCAACATCCGCACCGGTTCGGTGTTGATCGAACGAATGATGGTCGCGGGCAGCTAAACCCTCACTGTTGTACCCAAGGCGTATCACCTGACCGGTGATGCGCCTTTTTTTTAGCCACGCTCCCTCTGTAGGAGCTGCTGAGGCACGAAAGCTGCGATCTTTTGATCTTGCGAGCAAGCAACGCGTCGCCTGGAAAAAGCTCAACATGCTCCTGCAGTGAATTAGCGTTACGGTGTTCGCCGTACTTGGTATTCAGCCTTTATTTATACAGTTGCTGTTATCGCCAATGCCTATCTTTTAATAAAAATTTATACGTAGAGGCCTACAAACAAGAACTTTCGTAGGAAATGCCCTACGCGCACTTGGGCCAGTGCCCATGGTTCATATGGTAGGGCCGAAAGTATTATCCCTCTCGATAAAGCTGATCTACCTACTCGTATTGTTATATTTAAGAAGGCAAAAAATGAAAAAGATTATCCTTGCTTCGAGCATCCTGGCTGTCGCTTCCTTTGCACAGTTGTCTCAGGCAGCACCCGTCACCGGCAATATTAACTTCACAGGCACACTCACTACGGCAACGTGCGCGTTGGACGGAGGCGATGACGTTGCTGTGCCAATGGGGCTCGTACCGTTTCAAGATATTGATGTCAGCGACTTGTCAGCTATCACTCCGCAAGGTGAAGCTAAACTGGTTGTTAGCTGCGCAGATGCTGCAGGTATCACCAGTATTGATTTGAAACTCTCTCCTACCCCGGATATTAACCCTATACTAGTGAAACTTGCTGCAGGCGGGGCTACGGGTGCAGGTATTGCATTATTGAATGCCGATAACACCATTCGAGACCTGAGTATCGATGCAAATCGGACTCTAAACGAGACACTGGTAAAAACAGGTGACGATGGAGTTGCCACCTTTAACCTGAAAGCGGCTTATGTAAAAAATACTGACCCAGCAGTTGGCGGCGATGCAAATGCCGTACTCCCGTTCGTGCTTGATTACCAATAATCCTCACCGGAGGGAAGACACCAGTCTTCCCTTGGCCGGGTTGAAATTCGTGAGGGCATGAACATGTTACGACAGCCTCTAAAGATAGTGGCAGGTTTTTTGGCGATGTGCCTGTACAGCCAAGTACAGGCAAGTATTACTTTGAATTCGACGCGCCTTGTATTTGAAGGCGACAAGAAAGAAGCCAGTATTACCGTCCGCAACGCGGGTAAAGATGAACTGTTGATACAGTCCTGGCTGGACAACAATAAACCCGGCCAGACATCAGATTCGATTCCGTTTGCAGTGACCCCGCCGTTGGCTCGCATGAAAGCGGATAGCCGTCAGGTATTGCGCGTGTTATTTCAAGGCAGCGGTGTACCGACCGATAAAGAATCAGTGTTTTGGTTGAATGTTCAAGAAATACCCCAAGCGTCTAAAACGCCTAATACCTTGCAAGTTGCCGTTCGTCAGCGCATCAAGTTTTTTTATCGCCCCGCAGGCTTGGCGGGTAACCCTAAAGAGGCCGCAGGCGCTGTAACCTGGCAAATTGAAGGTCAGGGCGCAAACAGTGGCGTGCGCGTCAGTAACCCCTCGCTGTACCATGTTTCGGTTTCTGAGTTGCAAGTTAAAGGCTCGGGCTATACCAGCGCACCGGTTAAAGGCTTTATGGTGGCGCCGGGTGAAACCCAAACAATTGCTGTGCCGGGTATGCCCACCGCAGGCTCGCTGACATTAAGTGCTCGGTCAATTAATGACTATGGCAGCAAGGATTTATACAGCGGCGCGCTGGGTTCAACGCCGGTTTCACTTAAACCGGTTAAATAAAGTTTTACCCATTATTTATTGTGCGGCGGTGATGTCCCAAGACCTCACCGGGTTATCGCGCGGGCTTGCGTGCGTGTTAACGCCAGGACTGAGGTATATATGACTGTTTCAATTAGTGCGATTAACTCATCTTTACGGCACAATCGCCCGCTTGGTCACTGGACTGCCGCGCAGCAACACACGTTGTTTTTACTCAGTAAGTTGTCGTTGGGTATCGCACTCAGTATTCCCGTCGCCGCATTTGCGGACACCACTGAACAAGTTGCTACTGAGCTCAAATTCAGCACCGGTTTTTTGCAGAACGGTGGTCAGGGCGTTGACCTCGGTGAGTTTTTGCAAGGCAGCAGTGTGGCGGCGGGTACTTACCGGGTCGATATTAACGTCAACCGCACGCTGGTAGGGCGTCAGGATGTGGTGTTTGCCAAACACGCCAAAACCGGCGAAGTACAAGCCTGCTTAACCTTGCCGATTCTTGAGTCCCTGGGGTTGAACCTGCAGCCACTGCGGGATGCCGGCAAGCTGGACGACACCCAACCGAATCAGTGCTATGACCTGCCCGAACTGATCGAGCACAGCAGCGTCGAATACGACCCCAGCCGTCAGCAGCTCAATATCGGTGCGCCCCAGGCCGCCATGTTGCGCAGCGCCAGGGGGTATGTCGACCCGGCGCTGTGGGATGAGGGCGTGACCGCAGGCTTTATCAACTACAACTTCACAGGGCGGCGCAACACCTCCGAAGGGCGCAAGGCGACTGACGGCTACACGCTGGGCCTCAATAACGGCATCAACCTGGGGCCGTGGCGCCTGCGCAATGAGTCGAACCTTAATAAAGACGACCTGGGCAACACCACGTTCAACAGTAACCGTACTTTTGCCCAGCGCGATATCACCTCGCTCAAAAGCCAGTTGACCCTGGGCACGGCCTACACCGACTCGAGCTACTTCGACAGCGTGCGGATCAAGGGCGCTTTACTGGCCTCCGATGACGCCATGCTGCCCGACAGCCAGCGCGGTTATGCGCCCACCGTGCGTGGTGATGCAGACACCAACGCCACCGTTGAAATTCGCCAAAACGGCTACCTGCTGTACACCACGAACGTGGCTCCTGGCCCATTTGTGATTGACGACATTTACCCTAACGGCTCCAACGGCGACCTTGAAATTACCGTAATCGAAGCCGACGGCCGCCGTCGCGTGACCACCCAGGCCTTCGCCTCGTTGCCCAAAATGGTGCGTAAAGGCACCTACCGCCAAAACCTGGCCATTGGTAAATACGACAGCAATGGCGACATCGATGCCTCGCCTACGGTGGGCACGGGCGGCTTGACCTATGGTTTGACCGATAACATCACGGTGTTTGGCGGCGTGCAATGGGCCCCCGACTTCAGTGCGGTCAACCTGGGTGCAACCCAGAACACGCCATTCGGCGCGTTTTCGCTGGATGTAACTCAATCGGCCAGTGCCACGGTTGGCCAGCGCAACAAGGGCCAGAGTGCGCGCTTGGTGTATGCCAAGACTCTCGCCAGTACTGACACCACCTTAACCTTGGGCAGCTACCGCTACTCGACCGACGGTTATCGCACGCTGACCGAACACATGAACGACCTGTACTACGACGGTCGGTACGGTATAAGCGGTCGCGCCAAATCGCGCTTCAACATTAACGTCAACCAAAGCTTGGGCGGGCGTCAATACGGCTACCTGACCTTGTCCATGGACGAGCAGCGTTACTGGAACCTGGAAGGCAAAACCCAAAACTACAGGCTCGATTACAACAACAATTGGGGCATTGTGAATTACAGCCTGGGGGCGAGCCACACCCTGAGCCCCGACACTTACAACCGCTATCAAAACCAGACGGGTGACCAGACACGTCTGACCTTCACCGTGTCATTCCCGCTGGGCAGCGGCAGCCGCCCCACTAACCTCAGAACCACCGTGACCGGTGACAACAACGGTGCGTACGGCCTGCAAAACAACCTCAGCGGCGCAGTCATGGGTCGCGACGATGCTTACTACTCGGTCAATGCCGGCCATGAAAGCGAGGGTGGCAACACCTTCGGTGCCAACATCAACGGCACCACCCCGGTGGCCCAGCTTAATGCCGGGTACTCGCAGGGCGACACCTTCAAATCGTTCAGCGCCGGTGCCTCCGGTGCCATCGTGGCTCACGCGGGCGGCATCAACCTGGGGCAACGCGTGGGTGAGACCTTCACCCTGGTCGAAGTGCCGGGCGTGGCCGGCACCCCAGTCGGCAACTATGCCGGCGTGACCACCGGGGCCAACGGCTATGCCGTACTGCCTTACGCCCAGCCGTACCGCACCAACTGGGTCAAGCTCGACTCCAGCCAAATGGGCGCCGACGTTGAAATCGACAGCCCGACCCAGCAACTGATACCGCGCCGAGGTTCGGTGACGGTCGCCCGCTTTGCCGTCAACACCGGGCGCCGCGTGCAGTTCGAACTGGTCAAGCCGGACGGCACGCCGCTGCCGTTCGGTGCCAGCGTCGAAAATGCTGAAGGTGAAGCGCTGGCCATCACCGACCCGACGGGTAATGCACTGGTTTTGGTAAATGCTGATCAGGGCACGCTGAAGGTCAAGCCCGGTACCGGTGTATGTGAGGCGGCGTATTCGTTGCCGGAACGCACCAGTACCCAAGGGTATGACCGGGTGAAGGTGGTGTGCCAATAAGGCACTCGGCGGGTGGGATGTTTGTTATTACTGAATTTAGAGCGGGTAAAGATTATGAACAGCGTTAGTGTTGAGTTATCCCTGAATAAGGGCCGGTTTGTGAAAGTGTTGAAGTTGATGGGCCTTGCTGCGGCAGTGGTGGGCGGTAGTGTATTTAGTCAGGGGGTGTTGGCGGCTTGTACATACACTTATACGCTCGGGCATATAATAAATAATCCGGCGCAAATTACGCTTCAAGATCCAGACGCTGAGGGGTTGATGGGTAGTTACTCCTGGACTGCCTCCGGAGTTGCAGGTGTTAGAACATGTACAGTTCTTATTGAGCCACTCCACTATTCGTATCAAAGTGGATACAGTCTTCACAGTGGTAGTGGTAGTGGGGGGGGGATTTACGCGAGCGGAATTCCAGGGCTGGGAATGAAAATAATATCCGGTCAGCCTGTATACGAAGCTTCAGATAAAGAAATTGTATACCCTGATGACGGTAGTAGAATATCTACTCTCCTTTCCGGTCTGTCTCGCCCTATCGGCGCAAATGTTCCTTTTAGGGTGGAGTTCTATAAAATAGGTGATATTTCAAGTGGAGGGGTTATAACTAATAGTTCTTTGCTGGCTCAGCTTGAAGATAAAGTCACGAATGTTGTTTTTTTTCAGGCATCGCTGGGGACCCCAATAACAGTGATTTTGCCAAAACCCACCTGCACGGCAACATCGACGAATCCCGATGTGCCGTTAGATCCGGTTAGCTCAGCAGACTTCGGTCCAGACGATCGAGCAAAGTCTAAAAATTTCAGCATTGACCTGAACTGCACCGGGGGAGGTACAAGCACGACAGATGTGAGCGTGACGCTTACCGATGCAACGCCAGGCCGTACGGGCGGCGCTAGGTTAGTACCCGCAGCGGGCTCGACTGCGAAAGGTGTTGAGCTTGAAATTCACAAAAACAGTGAGAACGATAATTCCCTCCAGTTCGGCACCCCTTGGCTTGCCGTAGATGATGCGCGTGCGGGCCAGTATCAAATTCCACTGTGGGTTAACTACTATAAAACTGGCGTTTTGGAGGGGGGGGATGTCAAGGCCAGCATGACCTATACCCTGGATTATCAATAAACCTGGCGCAGGTTTGTATAACGGTCAGTTAGTTCAAAAACGCGCCTGCTGTCAATCAGGCGCGTGCTGCTTTAGTGCGTCGCCAAACCGTCCAGCGACTTGTCGACATACGCCTTGGCCAGCTCCACCAAGTGCATGACCGACATCATCAGGTCGCGCGGTTGCCCGCTTAAACCATTCCCCGCCTCACTCGCCGAAGCACCCGCGCAGCGCAACAAGTCTGACGCCTGGGCCAAGGCCGCTTCTAAATTGACGCTGTCGCAGATGGCATACGTGGCTGTGTCCACGTGCGTAGGAGCGAGCTTGCTCGCGATCGGATCAACGCGTTTTTGCTGACATACAGCGTCGTCTGAATCGCGAGCAAGCTCGCTCCTACAGGGGGGGCAGCCGTACGAAATGGCTGATTTTTAGCCCCTGGAGCGGGCAGTGAGTGAGCGCGCACAGGCACACAGCCACCACTTGCAGCTCACAGCGTGAAGTGTGCCGCTGCTTTGCTGCTTGTGTTGATAATTGATATCGCTTAATAATGAGTCTCATTACTGTGTTGGCGTTAAACCCATCAACACTGCTTTGGAGGCGCACATGGAACACTGGAAACGCACGATCGAAAGAGCCAATCGCTGTTTCGCCGAGGGCGAACTGGTCGATGCGCGAGAGCATTACTTGCAGGCGCTGGCGCTGGCGCAAGTGTTGTTCGAGCGCTGGAGTGATGCCGACGAAGCGGTGGCGGCTTGCGTTATTTCGCACCACAACCTGGCGGATTTACATCTGCGCCTCAATCAGCCGGAGGAGAGCGTCGAGTACCTGTGCTCGATCCATCAACGGCTATTGCAGACGATGCAGAACCCGCGCCTGGCGCCAGCGCTGCGTGAAGCAGCGTTGCGTCAGAGCAGTAAAACCTACGTCGAATTGTTGAATTTCATCAGTGAGCACGGTGAGTACCCGCGCTCCAGTCTTTTGCTCAAAAGCAACGTGGCGCAGTCCCGCCCCCAACTCTCAGCGTTCAGCGGCCATCACTCAGGAGCCCATTGATATGACTTACACCCTGCCTGCCTTGCCTTATGCCTACGACGCGCTTGAGCCGCATATTGATGCGCAAACCATGGAGATTCACTACACCAAGCATCACCAGACCTACATCAATAACCTCAATGCGGCGGTAGAGGGTACGGAGTGGGCGCAATGGCCGGTTGAGAAACTGGTGGCCAGTGTTCATCAGCTCCCTGAGCCGTTGCGCGCGGCGGTGATCAACCAAGGCGGCGGGCATGCCAACCATTCACTGTTTTGGGAGGTCATGAGCCCTAAAGGCGGGGGTAAGCCAGAAGGCGATTTGGCCAAGGCGATTGACCAACAGTTGGGTGGGCTGCAGGCATTCAAAGAACATTTCACCAAGGCGGCTTTGACCCGCTTTGGCAGTGGCTGGGCATGGTTGAGCGTGACCCCGCAAAAAACGCTGGTGATCGAAAGCAGCGGCAACCAGGACAGCCCCCTGATGAATGGCAATACGCCGATTTTGGGGCTGGATGTGTGGGAACACGCGTATTACTTGCGCTACCAAAACCGCCGCCCTGAATACATCAATGCGTTTTACAGCGTGATCAATTGGCCAGAAGTGGCTCGGCGCTACCAGGCAGCGCTGGCCTAAGCCCACTCAAAAGGATTCAGGCTGATTATGGGCACGCAAATATTAGCGGTCGGCGGTGTGCGGATGTTTCGCTATGCCCTGGGCACGCTCTTGCTGTTGGCGGGCATGGCCTTGCTGGTAGCCAAGGGGCTGGTCTGGCTGGATCTTGAGCCAAGGTTGTTGCGGGCGCTGCAGGGCGGGGCGCTCTGTGCGCTGGGTACGGCGCTGGGCGCGGTGCCGGTGTTGGTGATCCGCAACATGCCGGTAGCGGTCAGTGACACCTTGCTGGGTTTTGGTGCTGGGGTGATGTTGGCGGCTACTGCGTTTTCGCTGATTGTGCCGGGTATTGCGGCGGCTGAAAGCCTGGGGCTTTCAGCCTGGGCCTCCAGTGGCCTGGTCAGCGTTGGTATTCTGCTGGGCGCATTTTGCTTGTTTCTGGTAGACCGCAAGGTGTCGGGTGCCGGGCCGGAAGTGTTTGTCAGCCGTCCTGGCGAACCGGTGATTGCACCGCGCATCTGGTTGTTCGTGATTGCGATTGTGGCGCACAACATTCCTGAAGGCATGGCCGTCGGTGTGTCGGCGGGGGGTGGCATGCCCGATGCGGACAGCCTGGCCATGGGGATTGCTCTGCAAGATGTTCCGGAAGGGCTGGTGATCGCCTTGGTGCTGGCGGGGGCAGGGATGTCGCGGGTCAGGGCATTTTTGATTGGCGCGGCATCAGGCCTGGTCGAACCGGTATTTGCGTTGTTGTGCGCGTGGCTGGTGAATCTTGCAGAAGTACTGCTGCCATTGGGGCTGGCGCTGGCGGCGGGTGCGATGTTGCTGGTAGTGACACAGGAAGTGATCCCGGAGTCGCGGCGCAATGGTCACGAAAAGCTGGCGAGCTTGGGGTTATGCGTCGGCTTCTGCCTGATGATGGTGATGGACACGGCGTTGGGATGAGAGCCCAGCCCCCCCCGTAGGAGCTGCCGAGGAACGACGGCTGCGATCTTTTGACGTTGGTTCTTTCCAAGCGACGCGTTGCCTGCTCGCAAGATCAAAAGCTCGCAGCCGTCGTACCTCAGCAGCTCCTACGCCCAGTCCGCAATTTGCTGTTCCTACTCACCTTCGTCGAAGAAGTTATTGATCAGGGCGACCAGTGCATCCAGGGCTTCCTGCTCTTGTTCGCCTTCGGTCTTGAGGTGGATTTTGGTCCCTTTACCCGCCGCTAGCATCATCATGGCCATGATGCTTTTACCGTCGACCATGGATTCTGGCGTGCGGCCTGCCCGGATCTGGCAGGGGAACTTTGCAGCGATGCCTACGAACTTGGCCGATGCGCGAGCATGCAAGCCCAGTTTGTTGATGATTTCGATTTCCAAAGCAGGCATCGCGGGATAGATCCTTTCAAGTAAGGTCGCGGTGGCGAACCTGGACGTTCTTCAGAGTTTCTTGCAGGCATTTGCCAAGCCGTTCGGTCAGGTACACCGAGCGGTGGTGACCGCCCGTGCAGCCAATGCCAATGGTGACATACGCCCGGTTGCTGGCGGCAAAGCGCGGCAGCCATTTGAGCAGGTAGCTGGAGATGTCCTGAAACATCTCTTCGACATCCGGTTGTGCAGCCAGGTAGTCCGCGACCGGCTGGTCCAGACCGGATTGTTCCCGCAGTTCGGGTTTCCAGTACGGGTTGGGCAGGCAGCGCACGTCAAAGACCAGGTCGGCATCTACCGGCATCCCGCGCTTGAAGCCAAACGACTCGACCAAAAAGGCGGTGCCGGGCTCGGGCTTGTTCAGCAGGCGCAATTTGATGGTATCGCGCAGTTGATACAGGTTCAGGTTGGTGGTGTTGATCGTCAGGTCAGCGAGGTCGACAATCGGCCCGAGCAAGAGCGTTTCATCGCGAATGGCCTCGGCCAGGGAGCGACTTGAGCTGCTGAGCGGATGCCTGCGTCGTGTTTCCGAGAAGCGCTTGAGCAAGGTTTCTTCGTCGGCGTCGAGGTACAGTACATAGCACTGGATATGCCGGCTGCGCACCTCTTCAAGCAGTTGCGGAAACCGCGACAAGTGGCTCGGCAAGTTACGTGCGTCAATCGACACCGCCACTAGCGGTTGCGCCAGTTCGGTGTGAATCAACGAGCGCTCTGCCAGCTCTGCCAGCTCCGGCAGCAAGCCGGCAGGCAGGTTGTCGATGCAATAAAAGCCGTTGTCTTCAAGGACGGCGAGTGCAGTACTTTTACCGGAACCGGAGCGTCCGCTGACAATAACTAAGCGCATGATTAATGACCGTTCTGTACGTCCAGAACAACCTGATACAGCGCTTCGTTGCTGGATGCGGCGCGCAGTTTTTCGCGCACTTCTTTACGATCGAGCATGCTGGCGATCTGCCGGAGCAGTTCCAGGTGTGCATCGGTTGCCGCTTCTGGCACCAGCAAAACGAACAGCAGGTCGACCGGCGCGCCATCGATGGCGTCGAAATCTATGGGAGCGTCAAGGTGGAGCAAGGCGCTGACTGGCGACTCACAGCCCTTGAGGCGGCAATGGGGGATTGCGATGCCGTTACCAAAACCGGTGGAACCCAGTTTTTCACGGGCAATAAGGCTCTCGAAAACATCCTGCATTTCGAGATCAGGCACTTCGCGGCTGATCAGGTTGGCAATTTGTTCGAGTGCGCGCTTTTTACTGCCGCCCGGCGCGTTCACCAGGGAACGGCCGGGGGTCAGGATATTTTCAAGTCGAATCATGGGTAGGGGGTATTAACGACCCGTTGCGCCCTGGAGCTGGCTTTGGGTCTTTTCCTTATGCTTTTTCAGTTGACGATCAAGTTTGTCAGTGAGCAGATCAATAGCGGCATACATGTCGTTATGCTCGGCGTTGGCAACGACTTCCCCGGTTCCTCCTGGAATATGCAAGGTGGCTTCTATCTTCTGCAGCAGCTTTTCGACCGTCATCGTTACCTGTACGTTGGTAATCTTGTCGAAATGGCGCTCCAGTCGGTCGAGTTTTTCGCCGATGTAAGCGCGCAGCGGTTCGGTGACTTCCAGCTGGTGTCCACTGATGTTGACTTGCATACAGTTTCTCCTTTTGATGCCATTGCATAAAGCGGCAGGCTGGGTAGCCTGCCACTGAAACGCTGTGGCCCGTGGCTCACATCAAGCGTTTGCGTTCGCTTGAAGGCGCGATCCCAAGTGACTCGCGGTACTTGGCGACGGTGCGACGGGCGACCTGAATACCTTGTGCCTCCAGTAAACCAGCGATCTTGCTGTCACTCAACGGCTTTTTCTGATTTTCAGCGGCAACCAGTTTTTTGATGATTGCGCGGATCGCTGTGGACGAGCATTCGCCGCCCTCAGAGGTGCTGACGTGGCTGGAGAAAAAGTACTTGAGCTCATAAATACCACGCGGGGTATGCATGAATTTCTGCGTGGTAACTCGCGAAATGGTTGATTCGTGCATCCCGACCGCTTCTGCAATGTCGTGCAGAACCAGCGGTTTCATGGCCTCGTCGCCGTACTCCAGAAAGCCGCGCTGATGTTCGACGATTTGGGTCGCCACTTTCATCAGGGTTTCGTTGCGGCTTTGCAGGCTCTTGATAAACCAGCGCGCTTCCTGCAGCTGATTGCGCATGAAGGTGTTGTCGGCACTGGTGTCGGCGCGACGGACGAAGCCGGCGTATTGCGGGTTGACCCGCAGGCGTGGCACGGACTCTTGATTGAGCTCTACCAGCCAGCGCTCGTTGTCCTTGCGAACGATCACGTCAGGCACAACGTATTCGGCTTCGCTGGATTCGATCTGTGAGCCCGGGCGCGGGTTAAGGCTTTGCACCAGCTCAATGACCTGGCGCAGCTCGTCTTCCTTGAGCTTCATGCGGCGCATCAGCTGGCTGTAGTCGCGAGCGCCCAGCAGGTCGATGTAGTCAGTGACCAGGCGCTTGGCTTCGTTCAGCCAAGGGGTCTTTTCTGGCAGCTGGCGCAATTGCAGCAACAAGCATTCGCCCAGGTTGCGTGCACCAATCCCCGCGGGCTCGAATTGTTGGATGCGGTGCAGGACGGCTTCGATCTCATCAAGTTCGATGTCCAGCTCAGGGTCGAAGGCTTCGAGGATTTCTTCGAGGGTTTCGTCGAGGTAGCCCTGATTGTTGATGCAGTCGATGAGGGTCACGCCGATCAGGCGGTCGGTGTCAGACATCGGTGCCAGGTTCAATTGCCACAGCAGATGGCTTTGCAGGCTTTCGCCGGCAGAAGTCCGGGTGGTGAAGTCCCACTCGTCATCGTCGTTGCTGGGCAGGCTGCTGGCGCTGGTCTGGTACACGTCTTCCCAGGCCGTGTCGACGGGTAGCTCATTGGGAATACGGTCGTTCCATTCGCCTTCTTCAAGGTTGTCCACGGTCGGGGCGGACTCTTGGTAAGAGGGTTCCTGAATGTCGTTGTTGGGTTTTTGCTCAAGGTTGTCGGCCAAGGGGTCCGAGTTGTCGAAGTCTTCGCCTTCTTCCTGGCGTTCGAGCATCGGATTGGATTCCAGGGCCTCCTGGATTTCCTGTTGCAGGTCCAGGGTCGACAATTGGAGCAGGCGGATGGCTTGTTGCAGCTGAGGTGTCATTGTCAGCTGCTGGCCCATTCTCAGGACTAGCGATGGTTTCATAGCAGGGGCTTAACACCTTATTCGCCGGCGCACTTGGCGCCATCCACTACAAGGCGCGTGAGCGCCAAACTTAAGCAAATTATATGCCTGAAACCGATGCGTTTGCCTAGGGGTGTTCTCAATTAGTTTTTGTGCGCCCTGAAAAACCCCCCGCAGGAGCCGAGCTCAACCCTTGTGGGAGTCTGGCTTGCCAGCGATGCAGGCACTGCGGTGTGCCTGACTAATCGCGGTGATGCTACCGCTTGGCCAAGCCCCCACAGTGAAGCGGGGGAGGTGTCGCCTGGGCTTACAGGCGAAATTCGTGCCCCAGGTAGACTTCGCGCACCAATTCGTTGGCAAGAATCGTTTCAGCGTCGCCTTCGGCGATCAGTTGCCCGTCGTTGACGATATAGGCGATCTCGCAGATGTCGAGGGTTTCGCGAACGTTGTGATCGGTGATCAGTACACCAATACCTTTGGCTTTGAGGTGGTAAATGATCTGCTTGATGTCGCCCACGGAGATCGGATCAACACCTGCAAAAGGTTCGTCGAGCAGGATGAACTTGGGGGCGGTCGCCAGTGCGCGGGCGATTTCTACCCGGCGACGCTCACCACCCGACAGGCTCATGCCCAGGTTGTCGCGAATATGGTTGATGTGGAACTCTTGCAGCAGGCTTTCAAGCTCTTTGCGACGCCCGGCCTTGTTGAGTTCCTTGCGTGTTTCAAGGATCGCCATGATGTTGTCGGCTACTGACAACTTGCGGAAAATCGAGGCTTCCTGCGGCAAGTAACCAATACCGGCGCGCGCGCGGCCATGCATCGGTTGATGGCTGACGTCCAGATCATCAATCAGTACACGACCCTGGTCGGCCTGAACCAGGCCAACGATCATGTAGAAGCACGTGGTTTTGCCGGCGCCGTTAGGGCCGAGCAAACCGACGATTTGGCCGCTGTCGATCGACAGGCTGACATCACGGACTACTTGGCGACTCTTGTAGCTTTTAGCCAAATGCTGGGCTTTCAGAGTTGCCATTACTGGGCCTTCTGCTGGTCGGTTTTCTTCTTCGGCTGGATCACCATGTCGATGCGTGGGCGCGGCGCTGTGATACTGCTGCCATTGGCGCGGCCGGCACTGGCGACTTGTTTCACCGTGTCATAGACGATTTTCTCACCTTCGGTGGTGTTGCCGTCGTTGATGACCTTGGCCCTGTCGATCAGCACGATGCGGTTTTGCGGCGCATGGTATTGAATCGTCACGGCGTACGCCTGAACCGGTTTAGGGTCTGACGCCTTTTGCTGTTGCTCGAAATACGCGAGGTTGCCCACCGAAGTCACGACGTCGATTTCACCCGAAGCGTTACGGGTAATGGTGACGGTGTTGCCGGTGATTTTCATCGAACCCTGAGTGATGATTACGTCACCCTTGTAGGTTGCGACACCTTTTTTGTCATCCAGCTGAGCTTCATTGGCCTGGATGCGGATAGGCTGTTCGTTATCGTTCGGCAGAGCCCAGGCGCTCACGCTTCCCAGTGCTGCGCTCAGGCTGAGCAATAAAGGGAGGGTTTTAACGAGACTCATACTGTCCTCTTACGTTGGACAGCAGGTCCATCCTGCCGTCTTTCAAATAGGCTTTCATGCCCTTGCCAGTTGTTACACCGCCAGCGCCGTCAATTCTAACGGCTTGCTCGGTCTGCGCATATTGCTTCTGCGGGAATACGGTCATGCGGGTACTCGTAATAATCGTAGAGCGGTTCTTCTCGTCTGTACGGGCCACGCGCACCGAGTCGATCAGTTCGACTTGTGAGCCGTCCGGGTTGACTTCGCCGCGTTTGCTCTGGATATGCCACGGATACGTTGTGCCGCGGTACATTTGCAGGTCCGGTTGGGTCAGCAGGGTGATTTCTGACACGTGTACGTGTTCAACCTTGTCGGCGGTCATTTCGTACTGCAATTTGCCGTCGGGCAGGTATTGAAGGCTGCGCGCGTTGAGGGCGTAGTAGTCAATAGCCGCTTCATCGACAGCCACGGGTGGGGTGTCGTCGAGAAAACGTCCCGGGCTGATATTCCAATAGCCAACGGCGGCAAACAGCGCCGCTATGACCGCGAATAACAGAATGTTGCGGATTTTTTTGTTCAGCATAGAAGGCTCTAAAGGGAGGCGGCGTGGGCTGCGGCCAGGCTGCCTTGGGCGTCGAGGGTGTTGAAGGTTTTGAGCTCGCTGCCGTCTTCAAGAAAGTATAGACGCCCGCCAGTCAAAACACCGTCAACGTCGAAGGTGACCAGTTTGATGTTTTTGCCGCGCTGGAGCAGGTCCCGGGGCATTACATCACTCCTGCGCGCAGCAGGTCGTGCATGTTCAAGGCCCCGACGGGGCGGTCGTCCTTGTCTACGACAACCAGCGCGCTGATTTTATGATCCTCCATGATCTTCAAGGCTTCGGCCGCCAGCATGTCTGCCCGGGCAGTTTTGCCGTGAGGGGTCATGACGGCATCGATGGTTGCGTTGCGGATATCAATTTCGCGATCCAGCGTGCGGCGCAAATCGCCGTCGGTGAAGATCCCGGCCAAACGGCCGTCTTCTTCAATAACTACGGTCATGCCCAAGCCTTTTCGGGTCATTTCCATCAGCGCATCTTTGAGCGGGGTGCCGCGTACCACTTGCGGCAGATCGTTGCCTGCGTGCATGACATGTTCGACTTTCAGCAAAAGGCGACGGCCCAAAGCACCGCCGGGGTGCGAAAAGGCAAAGTCTTCTGCCGTAAAACCGCGGGCTTCAAGTAGTGCAATGGCCAGCGCGTCACCCAAAACCAGGGTGGCGGTGGTTGAAGAAGTAGGGGCCAGATTCAGCGGGCAGGCCTCTTGAGCCACGCGAGCGTCGAGGTTGACGTCGGCAGCCTTGGCCAGTGTCGACTCTGGGTTGCCAGTCATGCTGATCAACTGGATGCCCAGACGCTTGATCAAGGGCAGCAGGGTGATGATTTCAGTGGTCGAGCCGGAGTTGGACAGCGCAAGGAGGGTGTCATTGCGGGTAATCATGCCCATGTCGCCATGGCTGGCTTCGGCCGGGTGGACGAAGAAGGCCGTGGTGCCGGTGCTGGCCAGGGTGGCGGCAATTTTTCTGCCAATGTGCCCGGACTTGCCCATGCCGACTACGACTACCCGTCCCTTGCTCGCCAGAATTATCTCGCACGCACGTACGAAATCAGCGTCGATATGGGTCAGCAAGCCTTCTACGGCTTCCAGTTCGAGGCGGATGGTACGCTGGGCGGATTGAATCAGGTCGCTGGATTGGCTCATGTTTGAAGTCAGGTAGCCTGGGAAATGGCAATGATTATAGCGGTTATGTGTCATTCCCTCACGCTACATCGCAGTGCTTTGTTGTCTCAGTTTGCTGCGCGGGCGCCTTGCGGCAAGGAATTGTTCTTTATTTCACGGTCTTGCACCTGAATGGGCACTCCTTCGGCCTTGGGCGGTCACTATCAGCAGTGATATAGTTCGCCGCCAGTTCGGCCCGCTCAGGGAGTGCGCGCCTCTCTAACAAGAGGCTTGGTGCCCGGGTGAGAGGCAGAGGCTGCATCGCAAGGAGTTTAGATGAGCGCCGATAACGCCTACGCGGTCGAGCTGAAGGGAGTGTCCTTCAAGCGCGGCACGCGCAGCATCTTCAATAATGTCGATATTCGTATTCCGCGTGGCAAGGTCACGGGGATCATGGGCCCGTCCGGCTGCGGTAAAACTACCCTCTTGCGCTTGATGGGCATGCAACTGCGTCCCACTAGCGGTGAGGTGTGGGTCAACGGTCAGAACCTGCCAACCCTGTCGCGCAGTGATCTGTTCGATGCGCGCAAGCATATGGGTGTGCTGTTTCAGAGCGGAGCCTTGTTCACCGACCTGGACGTGTTTGAGAACGTGGCCTTCCCGCTGCGGGTTCACACCGAACTGCCGGAAGAAATGATCCGCGACATTGTGCTGCTTAAGTTGCAGGCGGTGGGGCTGCGCGGGGCTATCGATTTGATGCCTGACGAGCTGTCCGGTGGCATGAAGCGCCGTGTGGCCTTGGCGCGGGCGATTGCTTTGGACCCGCAAATCCTGATGTATGACGAACCCTTCGTGGGGCAGGACCCGATCGCCATGGGTGTTCTGGTGCGCCTGATTCGTCTGCTCAACGATGCGTTGGGCATTACCAGTATTGTGGTGTCCCACGATCTGGCAGAGACCGCGAGCATCGCTGACTATTTGTATGTGGTCGGCGACGGTCAGGTGCTGGGGCAGGGCACGCCAGAAGAGTTGATGAACGCCGATAACCCGCGCATTCGTCAATTTATGACGGGCGACCCGGATGGCCCGGTTCCGTTTCACTTTCCGGCGTCGGACTACCGAACCGATCTTCTGGGGACGCGCTGATGCGCAAGCATTCAATAATGGACCGTGTCGGGTTGTTCGGTCGGGCCGGGATCGACATTGTTTCGGTACTGGGGCGCTCGACGATTTTCCTGTTTCATGCATTGCTGGGGCGTGGTGGCATAGGAGGCGGGTTTGGGCTATTGCTCAAGCAACTGCATTCTGTGGGTGTCATGTCGCTGGTGATCATTGTGGTGTCCGGTGTATTTATCGGCATGGTGCTGGCGCTGCAAGGTTTCAGTATCTTGTCCAGCTATGGCTCTGAGCAGGCGGTTGGGCAGATGGTTGCCTTGACCCTGTTGCGCGAGCTGGGGCCGGTGGTGACTGCGCTGTTGTTTGCCGGGCGAGCCGGGTCGGCATTGACCGCCGAGATCGGCAACATGAAGTCGACCGAGCAACTGTCCAGCCTGGAAATGATCGGTGTTGACCCGCTCAAGTACATTGTCGCGCCACGGTTGTGGGCCGGGTTTATTTCCCTGCCGCTGCTGGCGATGATTTTCAGTGTGGTTGGGATCTGGGGCGGTTCGTGGGTGGCAGTCGACTGGCTGGGCGTCTACGACGGTTCGTACTGGTCCAACATGCAAAACAGCGTGACCTTCAGTGGTGACGTACTGAACGGGATCATCAAAAGCATCGTATTTGCCTTCGTGGTGACCTGGATTGCCGTGTTCCAAGGTTATGACTGTGAGCCCACTTCAGAGGGGATCAGCCGTGCCACTACCAAGACCGTGGTGTATGCCTCATTGGCCGTCCTCGGGCTGGACTTTATTTTGACTGCCTTGATGTTTGGAGATTTCTGATGCAAAACCGCACCATGGAAATCGGTGTCGGCCTGTTTTTGCTGGCTGGCATCTTGGCTTTGCTGTTGCTTGCCCTGCGAGTCAGTGGACTGTCCCCGACCGCCAGCACTGACACTTACAAGCTGTATGCCTACTTTGACAACATTGCCGGCTTGACTGTTCGCGGCAAAGTCACGATGGCGGGCGTGACCATCGGCAAGGTCTCTGCGATTGACCTGGACCGTGACAACTTTACGGCCCGTGTCACTTTGCAGCTCGAAAAACGCGTGGATAACCTGCCGACCGATTCGACAGCGTCTATCCTCACGGCAGGTCTGCTGGGTGAGAAGTACATCGGTATCAGCGTGGGCGGGGAAGACACTCTGCTCAAGGATGGCAACACCATTCACGACACGCAGTCGTCGTTGGTCCTCGAAGACTTGATCGGTAAGTTCTTGCTCAATACTGTTAGCAAAGACGCCAAATAAGGAGTGTTTAGATGATTTCTCTTTTGCGCCGTGGCTTGCTGGTGATTCTGGCGGCAACACTTCCTCTGGTGGCGAATGCTGCACCGGGGCAGTCTGCCCATGACATCGTTCAAGACACAACCACCCGTTTGCTGGCGGATCTGTCTGCCAATAAAGAGCAGTACAAGCAAAGCCCAAGCAAGTTCTACGATGCCTTGAACGGTATTGTCGGGCCGGTAGTGGATGCTGACGGCATTTCGAAAAGCATCATGACGGTCAAGTATTCGCGCAAGGCTACCCCGGCGCAGATGCAGCGCTTTCAAGAGAACTTCAAGCGCAGCCTGATGCAGTTCTATGGCAATGCCCTGCTCGAATTCAAGAATCAGGGCATTACCGTTGGGCCTGCCAAGGATGAAAGTGGCGATCGCACCAGCGTCGATATGATCGTGAAGGGTGACAACGGGGCGGTTTATCCGCTGTCGTATACGCTCAACAAGGTTGATGGCGAGTGGAAAGTACGTAACGTGATCATTAATGGCATCAACATTGGCAAACTGTTCCGAGATCAGTTCGCCGATGCGATGCAGCGCAACGGTAACAACCTGGATAAAACCATCGATAACTGGGCCGGCGAAGTAGCCAAGGCCAAGCAAGTGACTGATGAAGCGGCCCCCAAGGCTGCTGGCCAATGAGTGAGGCGGCTGTGACACTGGCCGGCGAGAGCGAGCTGCGCCTCAGTGGCGTACTCGACTATCAGACCGGCCCGCGCTTGCGCAAGGAAGGCCAGGCGCTGATCAAAAAAGCCTTGGCCAAGGCCTTGGTGGTTGATTGCTCTGCGGTTGAAAAATCCAGCAGCGTCGGTTTGTCGCTGTTGCTGTGTTACATCCGTGATGCACAAGCCCTGAACAAGCCACTGAGCATTCGATCAATGCCCGAAGACATGCGCGAAATCGCTCAGGTTTCGGGTTTGACCGAGTTGCTGGCACATCATTAATAGCCACCTATAGAGAGGCCCCCCGTCAGAGTCCTGTTATGCGGGGTTCGCAGGCGCGGGGCTTTTTTGTATGATGGCCGACCCGCGCGCGTTGGGCGCCGATTGAGGTTGAGCATGCAGGCCGTAGAAGTGAAGGGCTTTCTTGAGGGAAAGCTGCCTGGAACCCAGGTAGAAGTTGAGGGCGAAGGCTGCAACTTTCAGCTGAACGTGATTAGTGACGAACTGGTGGCCCTGAGCCCGGTCAAACGTCAACAAAGCATCTATGCCCATTTGAACCCGTGGATCGCTGATGGCAGCATCCATGCGGTCACTATGAAATTCTTCAGCAGCGCGGCCTGGGCCGAGCGCACCTGAGCCCCCTGAGCCCATTGGCGTCGAGATTGTTATGGATAAATTGATTATTACCGGCGGTGCCCGTCTTGATGGCGAAATCCGTATTTCCGGGGCGAAAAACTCCGCTCTGCCGATTCTGGCTGCAACCTTGCTGTGCGATGGCCCGGTTACCGTAGCCAACCTGCCGCACCTGCACGACATCACCACCATGATCGAGTTGTTCGGTCGCATGGGCATTGAGCCGGTGATTGATGAAAAGCTCAGCGTTGAAATCAACCCGAACACCATCAAAACCCTGATCGCACCGTACGAGCTGGTTAAAACCATGCGTGCCTCGATCCTGGTGCTGGGCCCGATGGTTGCGCGCTTTGGTTACGCCGAAGTTGCGTTGCCAGGCGGTTGCGCCATTGGTTCACGTCCGGTTGACCTGCACATCCGTGGCCTTGAAGCCATGGGCGCAGAGATTGACGTTGAAGCCGGCTACATCAAGGCCAAGGCGCCAGAAGGCGGTTTGCGCGGTGCCAGCTTCTTCTTCGATACCGTCAGCGTGACCGGTACTGAAAACATCATGATGGCCGCTGCACTGGCCAAAGGCCGCAGCGTTCTGCAGAACTCTGCACGTGAGCCTGAAGTGGTCGACCTGGCCAACTTCCTGAACGCGATGGGCGCCAAGGTCAGCGGTGCTGGCACCGACACCATCACCATTGATGGCGTTGAAAAACTGCACCCAACCACTTACAAGGTGATGCCGGACCGTATCGAAACCGGTACCTACCTGGTAGCTGCTGCTGTGACCGGCGGCCGAGTGAAGGTCAAGGACACTGATCCGACCATTCTTGAAGCCGTGCTTGAGAAACTCAAGGAAGCAGGCGCCGAGGTCACCACCGGTGAAGACTGGATCGAGCTGAACATGCACGGCAAGCGCCCTAAAGCGGTGAACGTGCGTACGGCTCCGTACCCGGCATTCCCGACCGACATGCAGGCGCAGTTCATCTCCCTCAACGCCATTGCCGAAGGCACCGGTGCTGTGATCGAGACGATCTTCGAAAACCGTTTCATGCACGTGTATGAACTGCACCGCATGGGCGCCAAGATCCAGGTCGAAGGCAACACTGCCATCGTGACCGGTACAGAAAAACTCAAGGGCGCGCCAGTCATGGCGACCGACCTGCGTGCTTCGGCCAGCCTGGTGATTTCGGCGTTGGTCGCTGAAGGTGACACCCTGATCGATCGCATTTACCACATAGACCGTGGCTACGAGTGCATCGAAGAAAAACTGCAAATGCTGGGCGCCAAAATTCGCCGCGTTCCGGGCTAGTTTTTGCTGTTTGGCTTCATGGGCACAGGGATTGTGTCCAGCCGCCAGGTGACGTAATGGCTTGCAAGCGTTACCTTACCTGGCCTCGAATCGTTCAAGTCGAGCCTGATTATCAGGCTCGATGCTTGTCCGGCGCCGATTGCGTCCGGGCATAAGTACCCTGATAAGGACTTACGTTTCCCATGCTGACCATTGCACTGTCCAAGGGCCGTATCCTTGACGATACTCTGCCGCTTCTGGCTGAAGCGGGCATTGTGCCGACCGAGAATCCGGACAAAAGCCGCAAGCTGATTATTCCGACCTCCCAGCCCGACGTACGTCTGCTGATCGTACGTGCCACCGACGTGCCAACCTACGTTGAGCATGGCGCCGCAGACCTCGGTGTGGCCGGTAAAGACGTGCTGATGGAATACGGTGGCCAGGGCCTGTACGAGCCGCTGGACCTTCGGATTGCCCAGTGCAAGCTGATGACTGCTGGCGCCATCGGTGCCGTTGAGCCCAAGGGCCGCCTGCGAGTTGCCACCAAGTTCGTCAATGTCGCCAAGCGTTACTACGCTGAGCAGGGTCGTCAGGTCGACATCATCAAGCTGTACGGCTCGATGGAACTGGCTCCACTGATTGGTCTGGCCGACAAGATCATCGACGTTGTCGATACCGGCAACACCTTGCGCGCCAATGGCCTGGAACCTCAGGAATTCATTGCCGCCATCAGCTCCCGTCTGGTGGTTAACAAGGCTTCGATGAAAATGCAGCACGCCCGTATTCAAGCCCTGATCGACACGCTGCGCAAAGCAGTGGAGTCGCGACACCGCGGCTGACTCATCTGCGCGACCCTGGGTCTGTTCCCTTAAGTCGCGCCCATCTATCCGTGTAATCGCCAGTAATCTCAGGTACCCGCGCGGATGGCTTGGTAGTCTTGTGGTGCCTGAGATCTGCAACATCATAAATTCCAAGTATTTGCCAAATACCGAGGCCCTCGCTATGACCGCTCCCACTGCAATTCGCCGACTCAACGCTGCTGACCCGGATTTCGCGCAGCATCTGGATCATTTGCTGAGCTGGGAAAGCGTGTCTGACGACTCGGTCAACCAGCGTGTACTGGACATCATCAAGGCCGTGCGCGAACGCGGCGATGCGGCACTGGTGGAGTTCACCCAGCGTTTTGACGGCCTGACGGTCAACTCGATGGCGGACTTGATCCTGCCCCGCGAGCGTCTGGAACTGGCCTTGACCCGCATTACCGCGCCTCAGCGTGAAGCGCTGGAAAAAGCCGCGCAGCGGGTGCGCATCTACCACGAAAAGCAGAAACAGGATTCCTGGAGCTACACCGAAGCCGATGGCACGGTGTTGGGCCAAAAAGTCACGCCGCTGGACCGTGCCGGGTTGTACGTACCGGGCGGCAAGGCTTCGTACCCGTCGTCAGTGTTGATGAACGCGATTCCGGCCAAGGTCGCAGGCGTCACCGAAGTAGTGATGGTCGTGCCCACCCCGCGCGGTGAACTCAACGAGCTGGTATTGGCGGCGGCCTGCATTGCAGGGGTAGATCGTGTGTTCACCATCGGCGGCGCACAAGCGGTTGCCGCGCTGGCTTACGGCACCGAAAGCGTGCCGAAAGTCGACAAGGTGGTGGGGCCGGGCAACATCTATGTGGCCACGGCCAAGCGTCACGTGTTTGGTCAGGTCGGCATCGACATGATCGCCGGGCCTTCTGAAATTCTGGTGGTGTGCGATGGTCAGACCGATCCGGACTGGATCGCCATGGACTTGTTCTCCCAGGCCGAGCACGACGAAGACGCGCAAGCGATTCTGGTCAGCCCCGACGCCGAATTCCTCGACAAGGTAGCGGCGAGCATCGCCAAGCTGCTGCCCACCATGGAGCGAGCCGAGATTATCAACACCTCGATCAATGCTCGTGGTGCGCTGATTTTGGTGAAGGACATGCAGCAGGCCATCGACGTTTCCAACCGCATTGCCCCAGAGCACCTGGAGCTGTCCGTGGCTGACCCGCAAGCCTGGTTGCCGCAGATCCGCCACGCGGGCGCGATCTTTATGGGCCGCCACACGTCCGAGGCGCTGGGCGACTATTGCGCCGGGCCTAACCACGTTTTGCCTACATCGGGCACTGCACGCTTTTCGTCGCCGCTGGGGGTGTATGACTTCCAGAAGCGCTCCTCGATCATCTTCTGCTCCGAGCAGGGTGCTTCAGAGCTGGGCAAGACCGCCTCGATCCTGGCGCGTGGCGAATCGTTGACGGGCCATGCCCGCAGTGCTGAATACCGGATTATCGCTGACACCGAACAGGGGCAATAAGCATGAGCAAATTCTGGAGTCCGTTCGTTAAAGAATTGGTGCCTTACGTACCGGGCGAACAACCGAAGCTGGCAAAGCTGGTTAAGCTCAACACCAACGAAAACCCTTACGGGCCTTCACCAAAAGCCTTGGCGGCGATGCAGGCCGAGATCAACGATAACCTGCGGTTGTACCCGGACCCGAACAGCGATCTGTTGAAGCAGGCGGTGGCGCAGTATTACGGTGTGCAGACCCATCAGGTGTTTTTGGGCAACGGTTCTGACGAAGTACTGGCCCATGTCTTCAATGGTCTGTTCCAGCACGACAAACCGCTGCTGTTTCCGGACATCAGCTACAGCTTCTACCCGGTCTACTGCGGTTTGTATGGCATTGAATTTGACGCGGTGCCGCTGGACGAGCAGTTCCAGATTCAGCCTGCGGACTACGCCAAAGCCAATGGCGGGATCATCTTCCCCAACCCCAACGCGCCGACTGGCTGCTTGCTGGCGCTGGACGCCATTGAGCAAATGCTCAAGGCCAGCCCGGACTCCGTGGTGGTGGTGGATGAAGCCTATATCGATTTTGGCGGCGAAACAGCCATCAGCCTGGTGGATCGTTACCCGAACCTGCTGGTTACTCAGACCTTGTCCAAGTCGCGCTCGTTGGCTGGATTGCGTGTGGGATTAGCGGTGGGGCACCCTGACCTGATCGAAGCGCTGGAGCGGATCAAAAACAGCTTCAACTCTTATCCGCTGGATCGTTTGGCGATTGTCGGTGCTGCGGCGGCGTTTGCTGATCGTGAGTACTTCGACAAAACCTGCCAGGCCGTGATCGACAGCCGCGAACAGGTGGTTGGGCAGTTGCAGGCGCTAGGGTTTGAGGTGTTGCCATCGGCGGCCAACTTCATCTTCGCCCGTCACCCGGAGCACGATGCGGCGGCGCTGGCGGCCAAGTTGCGTGAACAGGGCGTGATCGTGCGCCACTTCAAGCAACAGCGCATTGCCCAGTTCCTGCGCATCACCATCGGTACACCGGAACAGAACGCGGCATTGATTGAAGGGTTGTCGGATATTTAAAGCTCGATCTCTACGACGACTGTAGGAGCGAGCTTGCTCGCGATTGGATCGCTGCGGTGTTTCAGATAAACCGCGTTGATTGGATCGCGAGCAAGCTCGCTCCTACAGCTGTGTGTGTTTACTCTTCTTTCTGTGGCGGTTGTTCTTGCGGTGGACGCAAGCCAACTTCGGCGGTGAGCTTTAGCTCTTTACCGTTACGCATGACCAGGATGCTGATCTTGTCCGAAGGCTTGATACGCGCCACCTGATTCATTGAGCGGCGACCGTCGCTGGCAGGCGCGCCATCAATACTCAGGATCACGTCGCCCAATTGCATGCCGGCTTTTTGCGCCGGCCCGTCACGGAAAATCCCCGCCGCCACAATGCCTGGGCGTCCGCTCAGACCAAACGACTCAGCCAGTTCCGGGGTCAGCGGCTGGACTTCAATCCCCAGCCAGCCTCGAATTACCTGCCCGTGTTCGATGATCGACTTCATAACCTCCATCGCCAGATTGATCGGAATCGCAAAACCGATGCCTTGCGAGCCGCCCGACTTGGAGAAAATCGCCGTGTTGATACCGGTCAGGTTGCCATTGGCGTCCACCAATGCGCCACCCGAGTTGCCAGGGTTAATTGCGGCATCGGTCTGGATAAAGTCTTCGTAGTTGTTCAGCCCCAATTGGTTGCGGCCGGTGGCGCTGATGATGCCCATGGTGGTGGTTTGTCCCACGCCAAACGGGTTGCCAATCGCCAGTGCCACATCGCCAATACGCAGGGTGTCTGAGCGGCCGATGGTGATGGAGGGCAGGTTCTTCAGGTCAATCTTGAGCACGGCCAGATCGGTTTCGGGGTCGCTGCCGATGACCCGGGCCAGCGTTTCACGGCCGTCCTTGAGTGCCACCACAATTTGGTCAGCGCCCATGACCACGTGGTTGTTGGTCAGCAAATAACCCTCGGGGCTCATGATGACGCCCGACCCCAGGCTGGACTCCATGCGCTTTTGCTTGGGCGCGTTGTCACCGAAAAAGTGCCGAAACTGCGGGTCTTCAAACAGCGGCTTGGCGTTTTTGTTCACCACCTTGGTGGTGTACAAGTTGGTCACCGCCGGCGCGGCGCGGGTGACGGCGTCGGCATAGGTCACCGGGCCTTGCTGCATGTAGTTGGTTTGCGGGGCTTGTTGCAGGTTAACGTCCAGGCTCGGTAGCCCAACCCATTGCGGGTAACGTTGAATAATCAACATGGCGATCAGCACGCCAGCCAGCAATGGCCAGCCAAAAAAACGCAGAGCCTTAAACATTGAACTCAGTCCTGAAGGTTGCAGAGCCATCTTGACGGCCCATAATGGCGGCCATTATACGAGGGCCGCCCGGCTCTGAACGCTATATTTAGGAGTCTTTTATGGCTGTCGCCCTGAGCACGCTGGTAGAAGAAGCAAATCGTTACCTGAACTGTGCTGCCATCAGCGATTACTGCCCCAACGGCTTGCAGGTCGAGGGTCGCCCTCAGGTCTTGCGCATCGTCAGCGGCGTGACGGCCAGTCAGGCATTGCTCGATGCCGCAGTCGAAGCCAATGCGGACTTGGTGCTGGTGCACCACGGTTATTTCTGGAAAGGCGAAGACCCGTGCGTCACCGGGATGAAACAGCGTCGCCTGAAAACCTTGCTCAAGCACGATATCAGCCTGTTGGCGTATCACCTGCCGCTCGATCTGCATCCTGATGTGGGCAATAACGTGCAATTGGCGCAGCAATTGGACATCACCGTCGAAGGCCCGCTGGACCCGAACAATTCCAGGGTAGTAGGGCTGGTGGGTTCTCTGGCCGAACCGGTGACCGCCCGCGATTTTGCCCGCCGGGTACAAGAAGCCCTGGGCCGCGAGCCATTGCTGATTGAAGGCAGCGAGATGATTCGCCGCGTGGGCTGGTGTACCGGTGGTGGTCAGGGTTATATCGATCAGGCCGTATTGGCGGGAGTTGACTTGTACCTGAGCGGCGAAGCCTCGGAGCAAACCTTCCATAGTGCCCGGGAAAACAACATCAGCTTTATTGCTGCCGGACACCACGCCACCGAACGTTACGGTGTGCAGGCATTGGGCGACTACCTGGCCCGGCGCTTTGCCCTTGAACATCTGTTTATCGATTGCCCGAATCCGATCTGAATCCAAACACAGAAGCCCAACCGTGGGGGCGAGCCTGCTCGCGAAGAGACGATCAAGCGCATCGCTTTCGCGAGCGGGCTCGCTCCCACAGGCGATCACACCCCAAACTCGGCGATCTATTCTTAGACCGTTTCGATCTAGTTGGTGCCATCTATAGAAGCGGGCGCTGTGCTAGCATTCTTCGCTCGAACACGGCCCGCAGGCCGTTCATAAGATAGCTTTCGTGAGTAGCCATGGTCGACAAACTGACGCACCTGAAACAGCTGGAGGCGGAAAGCATCCACATCATCCGCGAGGTGGCCGCCGAGTTCGATAACCCGGTGATGCTGTACTCGATCGGTAAAGATTCCGCCGTGATGCTGCACCTTGCACGCAAGGCCTTTTTCCCTGGCAAGCTGCCGTTTCCGGTGATGCATGTCGACACCCAGTGGAAATTCCAGGAGATGTACAGCTTTCGCGACAAGATGGTCGCCGAGCTGGGCCTGGACCTGATCACTCACGTCAACCCGGACGGCGTGGCGCAAGGGATCAACCCCTTCACCCACGGCAGCGCCAAGCACACCGACATCATGAAAACCGAGGGCCTGAAGCAGGCGCTGGATAAATACGGTTTTGATGCTGCCTTTGGTGGTGCGCGTCGCGATGAAGAGAAGTCGCGTGCCAAAGAGCGCGTGTATTCATTCCGCGACAGCAAGCACCGCTGGGACCCGAAAAACCAGCGTCCCGAGTTGTGGAACGTCTACAACGGCAACGTCAACAAGGGCGAATCGATTCGCGTGTTCCCGTTGTCGAACTGGACCGAACTCGATATCTGGCAGTACATCTACCTCGAAGGCATCCCGATTGTGCCGCTGTACTTCGCGGCTGAGCGTGATGTGATCGAGAAGAACGGCACGCTGATCATGATCGACGACGATCGCATCCTTGAGCACCTGTCTGATGAAGACAAGGCTCGGATCGTCAAGAAAAAGGTCCGCTTCCGCACGCTGGGCTGCTACCCGCTGACGGGTGCTGTGGAGTCCGAGGCTGAAACCTTGACCGACATCATCCAGGAAATGCTCCTGACGCGAACTTCCGAGCGCCAGGGCCGAGTCATCGATCACGATGGCGCAGGCTCAATGGAAGATAAAAAACGTCAAGGTTATTTCTAAGGGGTTGTCATGTCGCATGTATCTGATTTGATCAGCGAGGACATCCTCGCCTACCTGGGGCAGCATGAGCGCAAAGAGATGTTGCGCTTTCTGACCTGTGGCAACGTTGACGACGGCAAGAGCACCCTGATTGGGCGCCTGCTGCACGACTCCAAGATGATCTACGAAGACCATCTGGAAGCCATCACCCGCGACTCGAAAAAAAGCGGCACCACGGGCGACGATATCGACCTGGCGCTGTTGGTAGATGGTCTGCAAGCCGAGCGCGAGCAGGGCATCACCATTGACGTGGCGTATCGCTACTTCTCGACCGCCAAGCGCAAGTTCATCATCGCCGATACTCCGGGCCATGAGCAGTACACCCGCAACATGGCCACGGGTGCGTCCACCTGTGACCTGGCGATCATTTTGGTCGACGCCCGTTACGGCGTGCAGACTCAGACCCGCCGCCACAGCTTTATCGCGTCGTTGCTGGGTATCAAACATATCGTTGTGGCCATCAACAAGATGGACCTCAAGGGCTTTGATGAGGGCGTATTCGAATCGATCAAGGCGGATTACCTGAAGTTCGCTGAAGGCCTGGCGTTGAAGCCGAGCAGCCTGCATTTCGTGCCGATGTCTGCCCTGAAGGGCGACAACGTGGTGAACAAAAGCGAGCGTTCGCCGTGGTACACCGGCCAGTCGCTGATGGAAATTCTCGAAACCGTTGAAATCGCAGCCGACCGTAACCTCACGGATCTGCGCTTCCCGGTGCAGTACGTGAACCGTCCGAACCTGAACTTCCGTGGTTTTGCCGGCACCTTGGCCAGCGGCGTTGTACACAAGGGCGATGAAATCGTCGTCCTGCCGTCGGGCAAGAGCAGCCGGGTCAAATCCATCGTCACGTTTGAAGGTGAGCTGGAGCACGCGGGTCCGGGTCAAGCGGTGACGCTGACCATGGAAGACGAAATCGACATCTCCCGTGGCGACCTGTTGGTGCATGCCGACAACCTGCCGCTGGTGACTGACAACTTCGAAGCCATGCTGGTGTGGATGGCTGAAGAGCCGATGCTGCCGGGCAAGAAGTACGACATCAAGCGCGCCACCAGCTATGTGCCGGGTTCGATTGCCAGCATCGTCAACAAAGTCGATGTGAACACCCTTGAAGAAGGCCCGGCCAGCGCCTTGCAACTGAACGAGATCGGCAAGGTCAAAATCAGCCTCGACGCACCGATTGCGCTGGATGGTTACGCCAGCAACCGCACGACGGGTTCGTTCATCATCATCGACCGTCTGACCAACGGCACCGTCGGCGCGGGGATGATTGTCGCCCAGTCGCTGAGTCATAGCAGTGCGACGCACCACGGCAAATTGGCCCACGTGGCCACCGAAGAGCGTGCTCAGCGCTTTGGTCAGCAACCGGCTACCGTGCTGTTCAGCGGTTTGTCGGGTGCGGGCAAAAGCACCCTGGCGTACGCGGTTGAACGCAAGTTGTTTGACATGGGCCGTGCGGTGTTCGTACTGGATGGTCAGAACCTGCGTCACGACCTGAACAAAGGTCTGCCACAGGATCGCGCTGGCCGCACCGAAAACTGGCGTCGTGCTGCGCACGTGGCGCGTCAGTTCAACGAAGCGGGCCTGCTGACCTTGGCCGCGTTTGTAGCCCCGGATGCTGAAGGCCGCGAACAGGCCAAGGCACTGATCGGTAACGAACGTCTGATCACCGTTTATGTACAGGCTTCACCTGCCGTGTGCGCCGAGCGTGATCCGCAAGGTTTGTACGCTGCTGGTGGCGACAACATCCCGGGTGAGTCTTTCCCGTATGACGTGCCGTTGAATGCCGACCTGGTGGTCGACACTCAATCGCTGTCGCTGGATGACAGCGTCAAGTTGGTGTTGGACCTGTTGCGTCAACGCGGCGCGATTTAAGCCGCGTTAAAAAAGCCCGCCACCGAGTGATCGGTGGCGGGCTTTTTGTTGGGGGGCCGTTTTATGGTGTAACGAAAACCCCGAACATACCCCAAATCAGTCCCCTATCCCTCCGGGAGAGGGTTAGGGTGAGGGGCTTTTGATCTGCTTCAGCGCGGCGGATACTCGCGATGCAACTCACCCAGCAACCGATCCTTGTCCTCCCACAACTGATTGATCCAGCCCTGGAACGCCAGTCGATATTCCGGGTCCTGATCGTAGTTTTTACCAATAAACTCCGCAGGGATTTTCAGTTCTTCAAACACCACCACCACGTCCCGCACGTTGCCGCACAGCAAGTCCCAATAACCCGGACGCCCGCCGGGGTAGTGGATGGTCACGTTGATGATCGATTGCAACTGTTCGCCCATTGCATCCAGCACAAAGGCAATACCGCCGGCCTTGGGCTTGAGCAGGTAGCGGAATGGGGAGTTCTGCTGCGCATGTTTGGCTTCAGTAAAGCGCGTGCCTTCGACGAAGTTGAAAATCCCTACGGATTGGTTCTTGAACTTCGCACAGGTTTTGCGCGTTGTCGCCAGGTCTGCGCCTTTCTTCTCCGGGTGTTTGGCCAGGTACGCCTTGGAGTAACGCTTCATGAACGGGAAGCCCAGCGCCCACCAGGCCAAACCAATCACCGGTACCCAAATCAGCTCCTGCTTGAGGAAAAACTTCAGCGGGCGCACACGTTTGTTGAGCACATATTGCAGCACCATGATGTCGACCCAGCTCTGGTGATTGCTGGTAATCAGGTAGGAGTGCTCGTAGTCCAGTCCTTCAAGGCCTTTGATGTGCCAGCGGGTCTTGCGCAGTAAGTCCATCCAGCGTGAGTTATTGCTGATCCAGGCTTCGTGGATATGGCGCATCAGCCAGTCGGTCGCGCGCTGCGCCGCCGGGAACGGCAGGCACAGCTTGAAAATGGCAACCACGAACAGCGGCGTGCAACACACGATGGTGTTGACCGCCAGCAGCAATGAAGCAATGAGGCCGCGTAACGGCGCAGGCAGGAAGTCCAGCATTTACACATCCATAGGTCGGTTGTCGGCTTGAATCGCCGTGAGAGCGATGGTGTAGACGATGTCGTCCACTTGCGCGCCGCGAGGCAGATCATTCACCGGTTTGCGCAAGCCTTGCAGCATCGGGCCAAGGCTGACGCAATCGGCGCTGCGCTGTACCGCTTTGTAGGTGGTGTTGCCGGTGTTCAAGTCCGGGAACACAAACACCGTGGCTCGGCCAGCCACCTGACTGTTAGGGGCCAGTTGCCGGGCCACGGCTTCGTTGGCCGCCGCGTCGTATTGTAGCGGACCATCGATGAGTAAGCCGCGCTGGGCTTCGTGGGCCAGCAAGGTGGCTTCGCGGACTTTTTCGACCTCTTCACCGCTGGCCGATTCACCGCTGGAATAGCTGATCATCGCGACCCGTGGGGTAATGCCGAACGCGGCGGCAGAGTCGGCACTTTGCAGGGCAATTTCTGCCAGCTCGGTAGCCGACGGGTGCGGGTTCATCACGCAGTCGCCGTACACCAGCACCTGTTCGGGGAACAGCATGAAAAATACCGACGAGACCAGGGTGCAGCCCGGCGCGGTTTTAATCAGCTGCAGGGCAGGGCGAATGGTGTTGGCGGTGGAGTGGATAACCCCTGACACCAACCCGTCGACCTCGTCCAGTGCCAGCATCATGGTGCCAATCACCACCGTGTCTTCGAGCTGTTGCTCGGCCATCGGTGCGTTGATGCTCTTGGTCTTGCGCAACGCCACCATCGGTTCAACGTAACGCGCGCGAATGTCGTCCGGGTCGAGAATTTCCAGACCTTCGGGCAGGTCGAAGCCGTGAGCCTTGGCTACCGCGTGAACCTCCTCGGGTTTGGCCAGCAGTACACAGCGGGCGATGCCGCGCGCCTGGCAGATGGCCGCCGCCTGTACGGTCAACGGCTCGCTGCCTTCGGGCAACACGATGCGCTTGTTGGCTTGCTGGGCGCGTTGGATCAACTGGTAGCGGAACACCGCCGGCGTCAGGCGCATTTCCCGCGGTGTACCGCAGCGCTGGTGCAGCCAATTGGCGTCGAGGTGGCTGGCAACAAAGTCGGTGATGATTTGCGCTCGTTCGCGGTCATCAATCGGGATTTCTTTGTTCAAGCTATTTAATTGGTTGGCGGTGTCGTAAGAGCCGGTGCTCACCGACAGCACCGGCAGCCCGGCTTGCAGCGCGCCTCGGCAAAGCTCCATGAGGCGTGGGTCGGGCTGGGTGTCGCTGGTCAGCAGCAGGCCGGCCAGCGGCACGCCGTTCATGGCCGCGAGGCTAACGGCCAGAATGATGTCATCGCGGTCACCGGGGGTGACCACCAATACGCCTGGTTTGAGCAGTTGCAGGGTATTGAGGACAGTGCGCGCGCACAGAATGATTTTCGACATACGCCGGGTTTCGTAGTCCCCGGCGTTCAGTACCTGGGCGCCGAGCAATTCGGCTACGTCGCGGGTGCGCGGTGCGTTGAGTTCGGGTTGATACGGGATGCAGCCCAGCAGCTTGAAATCACCGCTGCGCAGCAACGGCGAATGCTCCTTGAGGCGGGCCGAGAAGACTTCCATGCTTTCGTCGGTGCGCACCTTGTTCAGGATCACGCCGAGTACTTTCGGGTCTTTAGGGCCACCGAACAACTGCGCCTGCAACTCGACCCGGCCGGAGAGCTCGGTGAGCACTTCGTTTTCCGGTGCCGAAACCAGGATCACTTCGGCATCCAGGCTCTTGGCCAGGTGCAGGTTGACCCGTGCGGCGTAGCTGGCGGTGCGCGTTGGCACCATGCCTTCGACGATCAACACGTCTTTGCCGATGGCTGCTTCTTGATAAAGGCTGATGATTTCTTCGAGCAGCTCATCCAGTTGGCCGTCACCGAGCATGCGTTCAACATGCGCCAGGCCCAAGGGCTTTGGCGGTTTGAGGCCGTGGGTGCGGGCGATCAGTTCGGTCGAGCGCTCTGGGCCTGTATCGCCTGGGTGCGGCTGGGCAATCGGTTTGAAAAAGCCGACCTTCAGGCCCGCGCGTTCCAGTGTTCGTACCAGACCGAGGCTAATAGAGGTCAGGCCCACACCAAAATCAGTGGGGGCGATAAAGAAAGTTTGCATGCGAGCTTCCTGACGTGGCAGTGCAAGGTGAATCAAGTGCCAAGATTAGCGCTATCTGCGCCCTGAGCACACCAGCCACAGTTAAAGGGCTGGCCTATTTTTAGCTGGCGCTGCTGTGGATCAAGCACCCAGGCCCTGGATTGCCAGGGCGGCTGATGACGGTGGTGCTGGGTGTGGCCGCAGGACAGCACGGCGACCCAGTGATCCTCTTCATCTTGGCGCCAACCAATGATTGTTGAAGTTTTCAAAGTGATCCGTTGGTCTTGGTTGCGTTTCGTTGTGTTCGCTTTCAGGCGATTGCTTGGTTAAACTTGCGCACTCTTTTATTTTTTGCAAAAGGTCTCGCCCCATGACGATCGCCGCCAATAAGGCTGTCTCCATCGACTATACCCTGACCAACGACGCTGGTGATGTCATCGACAGCTCTGCTGGCGGTGCTCCACTGGTTTACCTGCAAGGCGCAGGTAACATTATCCCGGGTCTGGAAAAGGCTCTGGTTGGCAAGGCTGTTGGTGATGAGCTGGACGTTACTGTTGAACCAGAAGAAGCTTACGGCGAGTACTCGGCTGAGCTGGTCAGCACTTTGAGCCGCAACATGTTCGAAGGCGTTGATGTACTGGAAGTTGGCATGCAGTTCCACGCTTCCGCGCCAGATGGCCAAATGCAGATCGTGACCATCCGTGATGTAGACGGCGACGACGTAACCGTTGATGGCAACCACCCGTTGGCCGGTCAACGCCTGAACTTCAAAGTGAAGGTTGTGGCTATTCGTGACGCGAGCGAAGAAGAAGTTGCTCACGGTCACGTCCACGGTGAAGGCGGTCACCAACACTGATAACGGCTGCTGCACTCACGTGCCAACTGATCAGAAGAAGGCGCCTGCGGGCGCCTTTTTGCATCCTCGAAGACGATGTGTCTTTACGCAGTTGCGCAACCTTTGGAGTCCGTCATGAGCGCTTTTCACGAACTTGTCCTGGATGCACTGGACGGTAAACCGCTACCACTGGATACCCTGGAAGGCCACGTGGTGCTGGTGGTCAACGTCGCCTCCAAATGTGGTTTGACGCCGCAGTACGCCGCACTGGAAAACCTTTATCAGCAGTTCAAGGGCAAGGGTTTCAGTATTTTGGGCGTACCTTGCAATCAGTTCGCCGGACAAGAGCCGGGCACCGACGAAGAAATTCAGGCGTTTTGCAGCCTGAACTACGGTGTTACCTTCCCGTTGAGCGGCAAGCTGGAAGTCAACGGCCCTGACCGTCATCAGCTTTATCGTTTACTGGCGGGCGAGGGGGCTGAGTTTGCGGGGGACATCACCTGGAACTTTGAAAAATTCCTGGTGGCTCAGGACGGTCGAGTGTTGGCGCGTTTTTCGCCGCGTACAGCGCCAGACGATGCCACGGTCATTCAGGCCATTGAAAAAGCCTTGGTTTAAGGCTTTTTTACCGCCATCTGAGCCGTCGTTGCGACGGTGCAGGTGGAGTCCTGGCGAGCCCGGTGCAACAGGCCTTCGAACTGTTCGATAATAGCTGCCCAGCTTTGACGGCTGGCATGTCGGCGAGCATTGAGCCGTATGGTGCGCAGGGTTTCGGGGTCTTCGAGCAGCCAGCAGGCAGCCTCGATCCACGCATGCTCATCACCTGGCATGGCCAGCACGCCGTTGTAACCATGACGAATATGCAGACCGGCAGCGGCCTCGTCATACGCCACCACACCCAAGCCCGCAGACAGCGCTTCGAGCACCACGTTGCCAAACGTCTCGGTCAGGCTCGGAAACAAAAACACATCACCACAGGCGTAGTACTTGGCCAAGTCTTCGCCGGACTGTACGCCGTAGAAAATAGCTTCAGGCAACGAAGCTTCCAACGACCTGCGCGTTGGCCCGTCGCCTACCACAATCAACTTGAAACACCGCGTCGGATAGCGAGCTTGCAGTGCATCCAGGCAGCGTTTGAGCGCCCCGAGATTTTTCTCCGGTGCCAAGCGTCCGACGTGTAACAGAGCGATATCGTCCTCCTGGAGGCCCCAGCTTTGGCGCAAGTCATTTTGACGTTTTGCCGGACAGAACAACTGGCTGTCGACGCCGCGGGCGAGCAGCTCCAGGCGCTCAAAATGCCTGCGCTCCAGCTCAAGGTACTGGCTGGTGCTGGGCACCAGCGTCAAGGTTGAACGGTTATGGAACCAGCGCAAGTAGTGCGTCAGAGCACGGGTGAACAACCCCAGCCCGTATTGAGTGAAGTACTGTGCGAAATTGGTATGGAAGCCGCTGACCACCGCAATGCCCAAGCGTCGGGCGACGCGCAGGGCGCATAGCCCCAGCGGCCCCTCGGTGGCGATGTAAATCACGTCCGGGCGCTGCTGCTGCCAGCGCTTTAACAGGCGTTGGGTCGACGTCACGCCCCATTGCAGACCGGGATAACCTGGCAATGGCCAGCCCCGGCATAGCATCAGTTCATCGTTGCTGCGCTGGTCGCCATCGCTGTTCTGACGCGGGCGCACCAGTTCCACTTGATGATTGCGCGCGCGCAAGCCGTCACACAGATGGCCAAGGGTGTTGGCCACGCCATTGATTTCGGGCGCAAAGGTTTCTGTAATCAGGGAGATATGCAGGGCTGTCGTCATGACATCAGTTTCGGCTGAGGTCATGACGACGATGTGTCACGGCGATGATGGATTTGTGACGCAGTTAGCCGCGGCTGGAAGCCCTGAGCGCCTCGTCACCGCGCTCACGTACCCAGAACAGCGTTGCGCCAGCAACGGCGGCCGGCATCATCAGAATATTCACCACCGGAATCAGCAATACCAAGTACACGATGCCGCCAAAGCTCAGGCTCTGCCAGCGTTTTTCACGCAGCCAGGCAAGCATCTCGTTCCACCCAAGCTTGTGGTTATCCGCCGGGTAGTCGATGTACTGAATAGCCATCATCCAGACCCCGAAGAGCAGCCACAGCGGAGCGGCGATCAGGTTGAGTACCGGAATAAACGACAGAATCAGCAAGGCAATGGCGCGAGGCAGAAAGTAGCCCAGTTTGCGCATTTCGCGGGCCAGAGTGCGTGGCACCATGGCAATCAGCTCGCCCCAGCTAAAGGGCGGGGAGTTATCGATGCCACGTACTACCGCTTCGACTTTTTCCGAGAGGAAGCCGTTAAAGGGGGCGGCAATGATATTGACCAGCATCGTGAAGGTGAAAAACACCATTAACGCCACCAGCACCACGAACAGAGGCCACAACAGATAGTTGAGGAAACTGAGCCAACTGGGCAGTGACGGCATCAGCGTATCGACCCAAAGGCTGAACTGATGACCGGCGAAATAAATCAACCCGACGAACAGCACCAGGTTGATCAACAGTGGCAGCAGCACGAACAAACGCAGGCCGGGGCTGAGTATCAGCTTGAGACCTTCACGCAAATATTGAGGGCCAGAAAGAACGGGGGCGGGCATAGTGTGCTCCGAGCAGTTGGAAAACCGGCCGACCTTAGCGGCTTTACCGGAAGGGTGAAAGGCTTGGATCGGGTTCGACAATAACTGTTACAAAGGCGTCTGTGTAAACGCATCAGGTTGCATAGAGACCTGCTATGAGCTGGATTGTTAAACCGTATTTCCCTAATCTCTGCCACCTCGATATTCTGCACCCACTATTTTCAGGATCGGCACGTTTCAGGTTTTACCTGAATGCAGTTGCGGTCCCTTTTTATTCCCGCCGGTTAAACGGCGTTCCGACCCGGTTTCAAGCGGGCGGTCATAGGAGTGAGTCATGTCTGAAGTACGTCATTCGCGTGTGATTATTCTGGGCTCCGGCCCTGCCGGTTACAGCGCTGCAGTTTATGCGGCCCGCGCCAACCTCAAACCACTGCTGATCACAGGCATGCAGGCGGGCGGTCAATTGACCACCACTACTGAAGTCGACAACTGGCCAGGTGATGTTCACGGTTTGACCGGCCCGGCCCTGATGGATCGCATGCGCGAGCACGCCGAGCGTTTTGAAACTGAAATCGTGTTTGATCACATCAACGCTGTTGATCTGAAAAACAAACCGTTCAGCCTGACGGGCGACAGCGGCACTTACACCTGTGACGCGCTGATCATTGCCACCGGTGCCAGCGCTCGTTACCTGGGCCTGCCATCTGAAGAAACCTTTATGGGCAAAGGCGTATCGGCCTGCGCGACTTGCGACGGTTTCTTCTACCGCAACAAGCCGGTTGCCGTGGTCGGTGGTGGCAACACTGCTGTGGAAGAGGCGCTGTATCTGGCCAACATCGCCAGTAAAGTAACCCTGGTTCACCGCCGTGAAACGTTCCGTGCCGAGAAGATCCTGATCGACAAGCTGCACGCCCGTGTTGCTGAAGGCAAGATTGAACTCAAACTGAACGCGACCCTGGACGAAGTACTGGGTGACAACATGGGCGTGACTGGCGCCCGCCTGAAAAACAACGACGGCAGCTTTGACGAGCTGAAAGTTGACGGTGTGTTCATTGCCATCGGCCACACGCCGAATACCTCGCTGTTCGAAGGCCAGCTGGAACTCAAGGACGGCTACATGGTTGTGCAGGGCGGCCGTGAAGGCAACGCCACGGCTACCAGCATTGAAGGCGTGTTTGCCGCGGGCGACGTGGCTGACCACGTTTACCGTCAGGCCATCACCTCGGCTGGCGCCGGCTGCATGGCTGCTCTGGACGCTGAGCGCTACCTGGACGACCTGCAGAACGCCTAGTTCTGATAGTCCGCAGCACCTGAAAAAACCGGCCTCGGCCGGTTTTTTTACGTCCTGTAAACCCAGCACTCTGTATGCATAGGATCTATACATTTTTTGAAGGCGCTGAAATCCCGTAGCAGTCGACGAGCATCGCGAGGCTACGTCCGAGGATGAAGTCCTCGTAAAGCCTATCTTCGCGGTGTACCTGAGGAACCGAGTGGCGAGGCTTCGCGACTGCTGCGCAGCCGGACGTGGCCTCGTTCTGCTCGTCAACTGCTACGAATGCAGCTCGCTACTATGCTGCGAGTGGGTGGGGCGGTGTTACGCCTTGCGGGTCAGAGGCTGGGCGGTGAATTTAACCCCTGCCAAGCCGTGGGCCATCAGCGCGCGGATGTTGCTGTGGTCACTGCCTTCAGGCGTCGCCAGTACCGAACGGTAATGCTCGCCAAAAGCCAACAGCGCTTCTTGATCGCTCAGACCTTCGAGCAACGCCAGGCCCAAGGTCTTGCACGAACCTTCGTTCTGCCCAGCCGCATTGTCCACGCCGCCGTTGTTGAAGGCTTGAGGCTGGTAATCGTAGTGCGCTGCGATAAACGCCAGGGTGTCGGCAAAGTGGTGTTCGCCACTGTTTAGGCTGGCGCGCAGGGTATTCAAATCAGTCATTGCTTTTTTCCTGTGGCGAACGCCGCGGCTTGCTCGGCGCTGGCTTCTTTTTGGTACTGGGATTTCCATTCGGCGTACGGCATGCCGTAAACCACTTCTCGGGCGTCATCAAGGCTGAGCTCGATCTGGCGATCATCGGCTGCGGCTTTGTACCACTTGGACAGGCAGTTACGGCAGAAACCCGAGAGGTTCATCAGGTCAATGTTCTGCACGTCCTTGCGGCTGTCCAGGTGTGCGACAAGTCGACGAAAGGCGGCGGCTTCGAGTTCAAGGCGTTCTTGGGGCGTCATGGGGTCACCAAGGTTGAGTGAGTGGCAGCTTAGCGGCCTGCCGCTAGCGTAATCGATACCGATTCGGCGAAGCGCAGCGCGTGGGGTTTATCGACTTCGACTTCGGCGTACAGCACAGCTTCGTTGCTCATCACCAGATCGAGCAGTTCCTGGGTCATGCGTTCGAGCAGGGCGAAGCGGTTCTCTTCGACGTGCTGGATCACCGCCTTGGTGATCGTCCGGTAATTCAGTGCGTGATCAATATCGTTATCGCGCACCGCAGCTTGGGCGGCGTAGAGGATAGTGAGGTTGATCAGCACATCCTGTTTGTTGAGGATTTCTTCCTCGTTGATCCCGATGTAGGTGCGCAGGCACAGGTCCTTGACGCGAATGCGGGCCATTCCTGGCTGAAGTTGTGGCATTACGACTTGCTCCGTCCAATCAGTTGCAAGAACTCCATGCGGGTGCTCGGTTCGCGGAAGGCGCCCAGCATGACCGAGGTGTTCATGGTCGAATTTTGCTTTTCTACGCCGCGCATCATCATGCACATGTGCTTGGCTTCAATCACCACGGCCACGCCAGCAGCTTGGGTAATGCCCTGAATGGCGTCGGCGATTTCGCGGGTGAGGTTTTCCTGGATTTGCAGGCGGCGAGCGAACATGTCGACGAGCCGGGCGATTTTTGACAGGCCCAGGACTTTTCCGGTCGGGATGTACGCTACGTGAGCCTTGCCAATAAATGGCAACAGATGGTGTTCGCACAGGGAGTACAGCTCGATGTCGGCGACGATCACCATTTCATCGCTGTCCGAAGAGAACAGCGCGCCGTTGACGATTTCTTCAACGCTTTGGTTGTAGCCCCGGCACAGGTACTGCATGGCTTTGGCGGCGCGTTTTGGGGTGTCGAGCAAGCCTTCGCGGTCAGGGTCTTCACCAAGACCCACAAGGATCTCGCGATAGTGCTCAGGCAATGATGCGCTCATGAAAATACTTCCTCGCGGGACGGCTTATTTGAGATGCCGGCCGCCATTGACGGTCAGGGTGGTGCCGGTCACATAGGGATTGTCCAGCAGGTAACGCAGGCTTTGGTAGATCACCTCGGCACCTGGTTCGATGCCCAATGCCGATTTTGCCAGCGCTTTGGCGCGGTACGCCGCGTCGTCGTCAGGGTTGAACAACAGCAGCGCCGGGGCGATGCCATTAACTTTGATGCGTGGCGCCAGTTTAGCTGCGAATGACAAGGTCAGGCTGTCGAGCCCGGCTTTGGTGGCGCAATACGCGATGTGCTTGCTGCTGCCCTTGCGCGTGACATCGTCGCTGATGTGCACGATGTCAGCCGGTGTCGAGCGCTCCAGCAACTCACTGCAATGCAGATTGATCAGGTATGGGGCCAACATGTGGACGCTGAACATTTGGCTGAAGGCGCTCACTTCGGTGTCGGAGCCTTCTGCCAGCCACGCCGAGGCGTTATGAACAATTGCGCGCAAGCAGTCGGTGTGGCTTTTAAGCTGCTCGATAAAGTCGAGAATACCGCTTTCGGTCGAAAAGTCGGCAAACAGGGCGGTGGCTCCCAGGTCTCGCAGGGTCTTCACGCCGGGTTTCTCGCTGCGGTAGCTGAAGATCACCCGATAACCGTCTGCCAGCAGTTGCTGCGCACAATGCAAACCAATGCGCTGGCCAGCACCCGTGATCAGGATAGGGGCAGAAGTCGAAGGCATGAGCGTCTCGGCATGAATAAACAGGAGAGTGCAGCGAAGTAATGGCAAAACTATACCAGCGTCGACTGCGCAACGGCCATGCGCGTCTATCCTGAATCAGCGTTTGGACGCTGACCTCAATCGCTAGAGGAGGGTTAGAGGTGCATGGCTGGATGGGCCAGCCGATGTTGTTGCAGGATGTAGTCGCGCAGTCGCTCGTTTTCGCCGTCTTTGCGCTGGCTTATCCGGTAGGCGTAAAAGCCCAGTTCGGTTTTGCGCTCCAGCGTGCCACGCAGCGCAATCCGCTCATGACCTTCGGGGCTGAACCACTGAACAAACTGGCGGGGAGGGTGGCTGTCGTTGCGGACTTCAACCAGCAGGCCCTTGAACGATATTTCTGTGACCCACAGCGGGCCGGGCCGGCCTCGTACATTTTCCAGCGGCACCGGTTCGGGTAGCGTCAAGCGCCAAGGGCGAACCTTGGGGCCGTCTTCAAAGATGCTGGGCGCACCCAGTTGCAGATGCTGGGCATGAAACTCGTCTTCCACCAGAAGCAACGGAAAACTCATTTTCTGGTTGGCAAAGTTCGCCTGGATCGTGACGTGCTCGTGAGCGGCCAGCCGGGTCAGCAAGTCGCGTACCTGTGCCCCGCCATTAACCATCAGGCTTGACGATGCATCCCGCAGATTCAACTGCGGGTTTTGATGCATCGTTTGGATGAAGTCCAGTTCGTCCTGAGTCAAAAGGGCGTCGTGTGACATGCAGTGCTCGAAAAATGGCCTGTAAAATCTGTAACTATTAACTACAGACCTCTGTTTTTACGTTTTGTTAAACCCGTTCGTCGCCTCAATGCTGTTCACTTAAGCGAGCGGTGCCGCTGTGGGGGCGTGGTCTGCAGTTTGATAACCATCACCGAAAGCGCGGCCTCACCTGTTAATATCCCGGTCTTTTAGTCAGCTACAGGATCAGATTGATGAAAGTCGCCATCCTTTCCGGCTCGGTGTACGGCACCGCTGAAGAAGTCGCTCGTCATGCCAAACAACTGCTTGCTGATGCCGGGTTTGAGGTATTGCTCAATACACGCGCAACCCTGGTCGATATTCAGGCGTTTGCTCCCGAAGCCTTGCTGGCCGTGACCTCAACCACCGGCATGGGTGAACTGCCGGACAACCTGACGCCGTTGTACTGCGCCATTCGCGACCAGTTGCCAGCTGCCTGGCGCGGCTTGCCGGGCGCGGTGATTGGCTTGGGTGATTCGAGTTACGGCGATACGTTCTGTGGCGGTGGCGAGCAAATACGCGAGCTGTTTTCTGAACTGGGCGTGCGTGAAGTGCAGCCCATGTTGCGTCTGGACTCCAGCGAAAGCGTCACCCCTGAAAGCGATGCCGAGCCGTGGCTGGCAGACTTGATCAAGGCACTGTCCCAGTAACCTGTCGCACCCTTGGCATCAAATTCCGGGCATAAAAAAGGCCGCTGTAAACAGCGGCCAAAGAAGACGTTCATCAAGGAGCTACAAATCAACGTCAGGGTAAATGTGCAGCGGTCTGGCCAGTGAGTGCCAGATGCTTTGGACCCGGACAAGAGTAAGGGCTCGTCCGCAAGGGAGTAAGCCCGCTTTTCGACAATATCTGTTACATCTTGGGTAACAGTCAAAAGCCCTCTAAAGCGCCAGTGCCCCCTGACTGTGGGAGCGCTACGCCACGCGATAACTATGTACCGCAGTGTTGGTCAACACCTGAGGTTTAATACGCCTTCACCAGGTTGTTCTCGGCAGACTTAATCACAGCATGACGCTGGATAGGCCGTGAGCAATAACAGGAGTTGCACCATGACTGATCTGACAAATGCCCCGACAGACCCACGCGTCTTCGCGCTTGATGACCGCGTTTCACTGAATGAGCGTGTGCGAAGCTTTTTAAATGAACAGCTCAAGCCATTTGGCTTGCTATGTGACGACGTACACATCAACACCGTTCACGATGTGATCAACCCCAAGCTGACGTTCACCCAATCACTGCATGACCTTGGTACCGACAGCCTTGAGCGAGGGGTTGTACCCACCTACAGCCAGAGCCTTTCGGGTGTCTTTTCCAAGTTCTGGACATTCGAAGACGCCCACCGCATTCACACGTTGTCGCTATACCAGGTCGAGAAAATAATCCAGGCCTTGTTAGATGAAGATAAATATCAGTGGCGCCGCTGAGGACGCCTGTCATCACTGCGGCTGGTAACCCATCCGCCAGCTGATGGCCTGGCTCGCAGCCAATAAGCGTTTGGCTGCGGGCCCGTTTTCATCGGCATGGAACAGCGACGTTGGGCCGACCACGGTCAGTACCCCGGCCACCTGGCCGGTCGCGTTGAACACTGGTGCTGACAATGCATCGACGCCGGGCATCAGCAAGCCGTGGACGAAGTGCAAGCCGCGCAAGCGGATTTGCTCGCACAGCGCCACGTACTCTTCAGGTTGTGACAGGGGATGAATGTGCTCGGCTTTCAATTCCCGCTCACGCAGCTCGGCGGTTTCACGGTCGGGTAAAAAGGCGTTGAACACCAGCCCGGTGGACGAACTCAGCAGCGGCAAAACCGACCCTAGTTGAGTCACTACCGTGATCGCCCGTACTGCCGGTTCGATGTGAACCACGGTTGCTCCCTGGTTGCCCCACACCGCCAAAAAACAGGTTTCGTTCAAGTCATCGCGCAGCTCGGCCACAGGCATGGCGGCAACTTTCAGCACGTCCATGCTGTTGAGCGCAGCCAATCCCACACGCAACGCTTCGCGCCCCAGGCCGTAATGGTTGGTGGCGATATTTTGCTCGGCAAAACCACTGGCAATCAGTGCCTGCAAATAGCGATGCACCTTGCTCGCGGGCATTTGTACGTGCTCGGCCAAACGCGACAGCGAGGTCGAGGGCGACAGCTCGGCCAAAGCCTTGAGAATGTCAGTACCGACTTCGGCGGAACGCACTTTCTGTTTGCCGGTGCTGTCGTTGCTGCTGCGGGGCTTTTCCATGGAGTCGCTTATATCTCGGGACGAATGGGGGTCTTTATAGCTTGACGCGTAATACCAATCAAATTACGTTATGCGTAATTGAATTACGATAAAAATAACGCAGTGACGCGCAGGCTGATTCAGGGCTGGGCGCAGTCATCTGTCTTCTCCACTTTGGAGGCTCCATGAACCTCGACTCGTCTTTGTCGACCCTTGAGTATCAATCCGGGTTTGGCAACGAATTCAGCAGTGAAGCTCTGCCCGGCGCCTTACCGGTTGGACAGAACTCCCCGCAAAAAGCCCCGTATGGTTTGTACGCCGAATTGTTTTCCGGCACGGCTTTCACCATGGCGCGCAGCGAAGCACGGCGTACCTGGATGTACCGTATTCAGCCGTCAGCCAATCACCCGTCCTTCGTCAAGCTTGAGCGGCAATTGGCCGGTGGCCCGTTGGGTTCGGTGACGCCCAACCGCCTGCGCTGGAACCCGCTGCCGATTCCTGCCGAACCTACGGACTTTATCGACGGTCTGGTGGGAATGGCTGCCAATAGCGGTGCTGAAAAACCCGCCGGCATCAGCATTTACAGTTATTGCGCAAATACCTCGATGCAGCGCGTGTTCTTTAATGCTGACGGTGAATTGCTGCTGGTGCCTGAACAGGGCCGTTTGCGCATTTGTACCGAGCTGGGACGACTGGATCTGGCACCTTTGGAGATCGCTGTGATTCCGCGCGGTCTCAAGTTTCGCGTTGAACTGCTTGACCCACAGGCCCGTGGCTATGTTGCCGAGAACCATGGTGCGCCATTGCGCTTACCCGATTTGGGGCCAATCGGTAGCAATGGCCTGGCCAATCCACGGGATTTTTTGAGCCCGGTGGCGCATTACGAGGACGGTCAGCAGCGTACGGCGCTGGTGCAGAAATTTCTCGGTGAACTGTGGGGTTGTGAGCTGGATCACTCACCTTTGAACGTGGTCGCCTGGCACGGTAATAACGTGCCGTACAAATATGACCTGCGCCGTTTCAACACGATTGGCACTGTCAGCTTTGACCATCCTGACCCGTCGATCTTTACTGTACTGACCTCACCTACCAGCGTACCGGGTTTGGCTAATCTTGATTTTGTGATTTTCCCGCCACGCTGGATGGTGGCTGAAAATACCTTCCGGCCGCCGTGGTTCCATCGCAACTTGATGAACGAATTCATGGGCCTGATCCAGGGTACTTACGACGCCAAGGCCGAAGGTTTTTTACCCGGCGGTGCGTCCTTGCACAGTTGCATGAGTGCCCACGGCCCGGACGGCGAAACCTGCACCAAAGCGATTGCGGCCGAACTGCAACCGAGCAAAATCGACAACACCATGGCCTTTATGTTTGAAACCAGCCAAGTGCTGCGCCCCAGCCAGTTCGCTCTTGAATGCCCGCAACTGCAATCGAACTACGACGCTTGCTGGGCCTCGCTGCCCGCAACCTTCACCCCGAATCGGAGATAACCCATGACCCAGTCCACTCTCACCCGTAGCTGGATCGCCTCCGCTAACGGTCACAGCGATTTTCCTTTGCAAAACCTGCCACTGGGTGTCTTTAGCCTCAATGGTTCGGCTCTGCGCAGCGGGGTTGCGATTGGCGAGCACATCTTCGATCTGGAAGCGGCACTGGCGGCCGACCTGTTTGAAGGGCCAGCGAAGCTGGCGGTTGAGGCCACGATTGGTGGTGCATTGAACGCCTACTTCGCGTTGGGCCGTAGCGCCCGTGTTGCCTTGCGTGAACGTTTGCTCGAACTGTTGAGCGAAGGCAGCACTCTGCGTGGCAAGATCGAAGCCCAGGGCGCAAAACTGTTGCCGCTGGCGACAGATTGCCAGTTGCACCTGCCGGCAAAAATCGGTGACTACACCGACTTTTATGTGGGTATCGAGCACGCGAAAAACGTCGGCAAACTGTTCCGTCCCGACAACCCGTTGCTGCCTAACTATAAATACGTGCCGATTGGTTACCACGGCCGCGCCTCGACCATTCGTGCGTCCGGTGCTGAAGTGCGACGCCCTAAAGGCCAAACCTTGCCCGCTGGTCAGACTGAGCCGACTTTTGGCCCGTGCGCACGCCTGGACTACGAACTGGAACTGGGCATCTGGATTGGCCAAGGTAATGACATGGGGGATTCGATCCCGGTCAGCGAAGCGGGCGAACACATCGCCGGTTTCTGCCTGCTTAATGATTGGTCGGCGCGTGACATTCAGGCGTGGGAATACCAGCCGTTGGGGCCGTTCCTGTCTAAAAGCTTTATCACCAGCATTTCGCCGTGGGTAGTGACGGCCGAGGCACTGGAGCCGTTCCGCCGCGCCCAGCCGGCTCGCCCAGATGGCGATCCGCAGCCGCTGGCGTACTTGCTTGATCCCAAGGATCAGGCCAATGGCGCTCTGGACATCGAACTGGAAGTGCTGCTGCTGACCGAATCGATGCGCGAGCAAAACCTGCCGGCCCATCGACTGGGCTTGAGCAACTGCCTGAACATGTACTGGACCGCTGCGCAGCTGGTGGCTCACCACAGCGTCAACGGCTGCCAATTACAGGCTGGCGACCTGTTCGGTTCGGGCACCTTGTCGGGCCCGGATCGCTCGCAACTGGGCAGCCTGCTGGAAATCACCGAAGGCGGCAAACACCCGATTGAACTGGCCTCGGGCGAGGTGCGCAAGTTCCTCGAAGATGGCGACGAAATCATCCTGCGCGCTCGCTGCACTCGCGAAGGTTATGCCTCCATCGGGTTTGGTGAATGCCGAGGCAAGGTTATCGCGGCGCGCTAAAAGGAGCAGGCCATGCAACTCTTTACCTATTACCGCTCAACGTCGTCCTACCGGGTGCGGATCGCGCTGGCGCTCAAAGGCCTGGAGTATCAGGCGGTGCCGGTCAACCTGATTGCGCCTCAGGGCGGCGAGCATCGGCAACCGGCGTTCCTGGCGATTAACCCGCAAGGCCGTGTCCCGGCCTTGCGCACCGATGAAGGCGCGGTGTTGACGCAATCACCGGCGATTATCGAATACCTCGAAGAGCGGTATCCGCAATCGTCGCTGCTGTCTAAAGACCTCGCCGTTCGTGCACACGAGCGTGCGGTGGCGGCCTTGGTTGCTTGCGATATCCACCCTCTGCACAACGTCAGCGTGCTCAACCAATTGCGCCAACTGGGGCAGGGCGAAGAGCAGGTGACGCAGTGGATCAGTCACTGGATCAGCCAAGGGCTGACGGCCATTGAACAGTTGATTGGCGACAGCGGTTACTGCTTTGGGGCAGAGCCGGGGTTGGCGGATGTTTACCTGATCCCGCAGCTGTACGCGGCCCAGCGGTTCAAGGTCTCGCTGGCGCCATACCCACGCATTGCCCGCGTGGCGGCACTGGCCGAAAACCACCCGGCATTCCTTAAAGCCCACCCGGCGCAACAACCTGACACCCCTAGCGTGTAACCACGAGCTTGCTTGCGTTGATACCATCGCGAGCAAGCTCGCTCCTACAGGGTACGTAGATATGTCTTTAATCACACATATGGCTTGATCTTATTCCTGAGCACTTCAGCGTTTTTTCGGGCGCGGCCTATACTGCCGTTACCCGTCAATGTTCGAGGGCTTGGCCATCATGTTTGCTCTCATGCAAAACGCTCATGTCGAGTCACTGCACCTCAGTGTTGACCCTGTTACCGGCCTTAAAGCGGTGATTGCCATTCACAGCAGTCGTCTGGGGCCAGCCTTTGGCGGTTGCCGCTATCTGGCCTATCCCGATGACGAAAGCGCGGTGAACGATGCCATCCGCCTGGCCCAAGACATGAGCTACAAGTCGGCATTGGCCGGTCTGGCATTTGGTGGCGGCAAGGCGGTGATTATGCGTGCGGCCCATATCGAGAGCCGGGCCGCATTGTTTGAAGCGTTTGGCCGTTGTGTTGAACAACTCGATGGGCGCTATATCACAGCGATCGACAGCGGCACCTCGACGGCCGATATGGATTGCATTGCACAAACTACCCGGCACGTCACCAGCACCACTGAGGCGGGAGATCCCTCACCGCATGCGGCGATGGGGGTGTTTGCCGGCATTCGCAGTTCAGCGTCGTGGCGTTTGGGCAGTGACAATCTGGAAGGTCTGCGGGTTGCGGTTCAGGGCTTGGGCAAGGTCGGGTACGCGCTGGCGGAGCAACTGCATGCAGCGGGTGCAGAGCTGCTGGTCAGCGATACCGATCCCGGTAAAGTACGGCTGGCCATGGAGCAACTGGGTGCCCATCCGGTCGCCTGTGAAGCCTTGCTCAGTACCCCGTGCGACATTTTTGCACCGTGCGGTCTGGGGGGTGTGCTCAACTGGCACAGTGTGGCGCAACTGCGCTGTGCCGCCGTGGCCGGGTGCGCCAATAACCAGATGACTAATCTGCAAGTAGCCGACCAGCTCGAACGCCGAGGCATTTTGTATGCGCCTGATTATGTGATCAATTCGGGGGGGCTGATCTATATGGCCCTGACCCATGAAGGCGCCTCGCCCGAGGCGATCAACCAGCAACTGTTGCGTATCAGTCAGCGTCTGACCGGTATTTATGCTCATGCCCAAGCCGAAAAGCGTTCGCCGGCACGGGTCTCGGATGAACTGGCGCAGCAGTTATTGAACCCGCGCGACGTCGGTTAGGGGCTGGTCATCAATGGCTGATCAGTTCTAACGGGCACTGATCCTGAGCGTTCTTGAAGCGCGTTTCAAACTCGACCAGCCCAACGTGGATATGTTGTAACGCCTCAATCTGGCGTATCACGGCCTGCTTTTTGTCTGCGATAGCTTTATTGACCACCGCCCATGGCAACGCCTGTCCACGATGATCAGCCAGAATTGTCTGCATCTCCTTCAGTTTGAAACCCAACTGCTGAGCGCACTTGATGAAGGTCAGCAGTTCAACGCTTTGCGAGGTATAGATCCGATAAGCACCCCGGCGTTGCGGGGGCGGTAACAAACCTATTTCTTCGTAATGACGAATGCATTTGATGGTGGTGCCCGACAACTGAGCGGCTTTGCCGATATACATGAAAAGTCCTTTTTGATTGCGTCCCCGCGCACGTGACCTTCAGCGGCTGGCGAGGGTTCGGGCTTGCTCAAGCCAGGTGTCTCTTTGTGTCGAAGTGGCCCCTAGAATCGGGCCAAATGTCAGGGTGTCGAGGGTCTTTATGCCACAAAACGCCAACGTGGTTTTACGTACCTGATGCAGCCCCGGCATGTGGTAAACCCATTTGTAATACCACGGTGGTGTGTCCATCGTCACCAGCAGGTGCGCGGTGCGCCCGTTCAGGAGTTTTTCGGGGAAGGCCTTGCCCTTGCGGTATTTGAAGGCAAAGCCGGGCAGCAGGGTACGGTCAAAAAACCCTTTCATCAGGGCTGGAATCCCGCCCCACCAAATGGGGTAGACCCACACCAGGTGCTCAGCCCAAGTCATATCTGCCTGGGCGTTGAGTAAATCCTGCTCCAGCGCCTGAGTCTGCTTGTAGCCCTCGTGCAGCACTGGGTTGAAGCACAATTCACCCAGGCGCAGAACACGTACATCATGGCTGGCGCCAATGGCCGCCTCAACATAACTGTCTGCCAATGCGCCACAGAAACTGTCTGTTGAAGGGTGACCCAGAACCACCAGCACTCGCTTGCTCATCATTACGCTAACCTGCAAAAGGGCCTTTTAGCGTAGGGTCTGCCCCATGGGGGAGAGTCAAGCGAGGACGTGGGCTGATTATTCGCTATCGACCAGCAACTCGGACAGGGCATCCGGCTGGCTCTTGAACGCTTTGGCAAACACATCGCGATTTTTCGCCATGTAGATACCGGCTTCTTCGACTTGCTGCTCGCTCAGCGACGGCACAGCTTTTTGCAACACTTCAGCCAGCAACTCGGCCAGCTCCAGCATTTTGTCATGACGGTCAGCTTCGGCTTTATCCATGAACAAACGCTCCAGATCTCGGCTGCTGCGGTATACCACTTCGACGGCCATTTACCACCTCATATGCCTTCACGATTAATTGTCTTGCGATTACTGTATTTATATACAGCGAAAAGGATAAGCCAATCCCCAGGATTTGAATAGCGGCTTTTTTACTCTAGCTGCAATTGGTGCGCTGAGCAGGTGCGCAGCGGGCCCCTGAGGTGTCTAATAGCCGCCGGCTATCATCTCAGCAGGGATGGCTGGCCTTTTTTCTGCATGCAGAAAGCGTCATGTACATCGCGGATGATCCGTTTGAGTCGATTCAAGGAGCAGCATCGTGAGAGTTAACAAAGCTGAAAAGCTACGTCGCCGGGTTCATGAACTGGCCGAATCGATGGGCAATCTGTTCGTCGAAACCTTCCATTACATGGCGTTATTCGCTATTGGCGCAGTCACCGCGTGGGCGGCGGTGATGGAGTTTCTACAGATGGTGGAAAAGGGCAGCATCTCTATCGATGACATCCTGCTGCTGTTTATCTACCTTGAGTTGGGCGCGATGGTCGGGATTTATTTCAAGACCAACCACATGCCGGTGCGCTTTCTGATTTACGTGGCGATCACGGCGTTGACGCGTTTGCTGATCTCCAATGTGTCGCATCACAATCCACCGGATATGGGGGTTGTGTACCTGACCGGGGCGATTCTGTTGCTGGCGCTGGCCATTCTGGTAGTGCGCTATGCGTCGTCGCAGTTCCCGTCGGTGAAGATCGAGAACCCGCAGCGCAAGACCGGTGCCGGCTCCAGTGAGCACCCGGAAGTGGAGAAGGGCGAGCTGTAATCCCTCGCTCGAAGCGGACATGAAAAAGGGCGGGCTTACCAAGGTAAGCCCGCCCTTTTTTAGTGCGGCCTGAACGCTGAATCAGCTATTAATAAGCTCGAGTTCTTTTTCTTTCTCCAGAAACTCTTCTTCCAGTAACGCGTCAGGGCTCTGTTTGGCTTCTTGCTCTTCAAACCCTTCCGGGGCGAGAGTCGTGCTGCGTTTGCCACGCAGCTTGCCGAACAGGTGCTCCAGAGCGTGCTCCAGTTTTTCAGCGGCACCCTCCACGGCTTGGGTCAACGAATCAGCATCGTTGGACACGGAAATCGGTTGGTGTCCTTTAGGTCGAGCCTCCATTTTGCAACGTTTGTCTTTTGGACCAGACTTGCCGCCATTCTCATCGCTGAGGTGAACCTCGACTCGGGTCAGGTCCTCCAAATGGCGTTCGAGCGTTACTTCAACAGTCGCAATTACCCAGTCTTGGGTGCGTTTGTCACTGTCGATATGTTTATCGGAAAAGACGTGAGTAAGCATAGTTCTTCCCTTATATAAGCGTGCTCGTGTGAGGTCTGACGGCCTCGTGTGTCCAAAGGTTCATCGTCATCGCTCAGTTACAGTGTTTGGGCCGATGAGCAAATATTTCAAGCACTATTTTCAAGAACCTTCACACGGCGTGATCGGTGTCAGCTTTTGGCAGGGAGAAAGGCCCGTGGGGGCGGGCCATCGCCGATTTATATCAAAATGCGACAGACGTTTGAACGTACAAGGTGCGCGGCTCACCGACGTATTTGCCTTTGTTGTTGTCGTCAAACGAGCGGGTGTAGTACTCGTGGTTGAGGATGTTTTTGACCCCGACGGCGACGTTCAGGTCGGACAGTTGCTGGCCAAAGTCGTAGGCCACGCGGGTGTTGAACAGCATGTAGCCGGGGATCAGTCCGGTACTGCCGTCAGCGCTTTCGGCGCGAGTGTTGGCGTTGTCGGCAAACTGATTGCTTTGGAAGGTGCTGTCCAGGTTGGCCTTCCATTGACCTTCGGTATAACCGATGCCGATGGAACCTTTGTTTTTCGAGGAGAAAGGCACACGATTGCCTTTGTTCGGCCCATCTTCACGGATAGTCGCGTCGACGTAGGCATAGCTGGCGTACACGTCAAAACCAGCGAGTACCGGGCTCAAACCGTCGAGTGCGTAGTTGACGCTGGCTTCGATCCCTTGGTGGCGGGTTTCACCTCGGGCGATCACGGTATCGGTGGTCTGGTTGCTGTCGTACTGGTTGTCGAAATTGATCAAGAATGCGCCGATCTCCGCGCGCAGGTTGCCATTGTCGTAGCGAGTGCCGAGCTCCCAGGTGCGGGCTTTTTCCGGTTTGACTTCGCCGCCGGTGACACGGTTTGGCATTTGGCTGTACTGCACGCTCCCGAACGAACCTTCGGTGTTGGCGTAGATATTCCAGCTGTCAGTCACGTGGTACATCACGTTCAGAGCCGGCAGCGGGGTGTTGTAGTCGCCTTTGTATTTCACGTGGGTCAGCAGGTTGGTTTGCTGTTGTTCAATCATCTCGTAGCGAATACCGGGGGTGAACGTCCATTTGCCGATGTCGATCTTGTCATCGACAAAGAACGCATGGGCTTCGGTGGCGCCACGGGTGTCGCGGTCGTTGCGGCTGGCGGTGGTTGGCAGTTGGTTGTCGGCAATCGGGGTGCGGTAACGCAACTCGTGACCGGCTTCGTTGATGTAGCGATAACCCACGCCCATTTCGTGGGTGGTATTGCCCAGGTCGAAGCCTTGGGAGAAGCGCGTTTCGAGCCCGCGTACCCAGTATTCGCGAGGTGACAGCGAGAGGAAGGTGCCTTGGTCCAGGTAACCGCTGCGCAGGGTTTTGGTGAAGAAATTGTTTACCGTAAATTCGCGGCGGTCTTCCTGATAGCGATAACCCACGTTGATCAAGGTGCGGCGGCCCCAGAATTTGTCGTTTGGGCGTGTCGACTGATACGGATCGGCTTTGTAGTCTGCGGTGCTCAGGCCGCCCGGCATATCGGCTTCGCCCTCGTAGTACTGAGCCATGGCGTACACGCTGTTGGCTTCGTCGATCTGGTAGTTACCCTTGAGGATCAAGTCGTCGATGCGCGTATCGCTGTGTTCGCGCCAATCGCCACCGCGAGTGCCGGAGTACAGCAGCGCGCCGCCCAGGCCGTTGTCGGCGGTGCCGCCTGCCAGCAGGTTGGAGGTGGTTTTGAAGCCATCGTGGCTGGACGACGGGCTGGTTTCAGTCTGAAAACCGGCTTTGACGGTGGGTTCGTCGGGAATGGCGCGAGTTACGAAGTTGACGATGCCGCCGACGTTTTGTGGGCCATAGCGCACGGCACCGCCGCCGCGCACCACATCCACCGCGTCCATATTGCCCATGCTCACCGGGGCGAACGACAGTTGCGGTTGGCCATAAGGCGCGAAGGGTACGGGAATACCGTCCATCAACACCGTGGAGCGGGTTGCCAGGCGCGGGTTGAGTCCGCGAATCCCGAAGTTGAGGGCCATGTCGTGGCTGCCGGTACCGTTGTTTTCCGGGGCGTTTACGCCGGGAATACGGTTGAGCACGTCGCGGGCGCTGGTGGCCCCCTGGCGCTCGAATTCTTCGCGGCGGATTACATCTCGGGCCCCCGGATGCTCGAACACGTTGGTTTGCGCAGCATCGCCCAGCCAGTCCCCGACCACGCTGGAAGTGCCCAGCTCAATGCTTGCAGGAGCCGCGTCAGTGGCGACGGGTTGCAGGCTGAACGCGCCCTGACCTTCGGCGCGGGCTTGCAGGCCGCTGCCTTCGAGCAGCAGTTGCAGGCCTTGCTCCGGGCTGTAATTGCCTTCCAGGCCCCGGCTTTGGATACTGCTGGCGGCGGAAGAACTGAACGAAATCAGCACCCCGGCTTCGCGTCCGAACTGATTCAGTGCGTTTTCCAGTGATGAGGGGGCGATGTGATAAGTCTTGGCGTCGGTTGCGGCAAAGGCCTGGGGCAAGGTGCCAAAACTCAAACTGGCGCCCAATATCAATCGGGCCAAAGACGTAAGACGGAAAGGCTGAGCGAGCATGAGAAGACCTTGAGAAGATGAAAATCGAAGTGGCTTACCTTCTCTGTCACGCCAGATTTGAAATCAGCTCACGTTCTTGAAAATAAATAATCAACCTGTAGGAGCGAGCTTGCTCGCGATGGCATCGGTGTGAACCGCATCGCGAGCA
>JAZKIA010000030.1:0-18158 GCA_040385125.1 Pseudomonadota bacterium
AGCCCCACGGCTTTTCGGGATGTTTCGCACAGGGTTGTCCATTGCTGCGGCGACTACGCGACGCCTATAGTCAGCGCTCGCCTCAGGGCGACCGGGTTTGGCGACTTGGGCAATATCCAGTGAGTGTGTAGTTGTTATATATAGCTAAGCGTGTATTTTGCTCGCTTTGCTTTATGGCAGCTGTGCGTGGGAGATCTTCGGGTCTGCCGGGTTTAACTGGATACCGGTTCGCCAACCCGCGTACAGCGGCCACCTGCTTTTGTTTGGCGACAAAAGGAGTTGGCTTATCGACACCATCCAGGAGTTTCGCTCATGACGTCTTCCCCGTTTATCCCGCTGACCGCCATCGACTGCACCATTCCCGCCTTACTCATTGATCGCAATGCACCGCTCGATGTATTGCACGCCAACGCGGTAGCTCGCGTACTGGCCGTGACCCAGCTGATGGAAAGCTTCTCAAACCGGGAACTGCAAGAAGCAGACGCCGTGGACCTCAAACATCTGGCCACGGCGGCCACGTTATTACTGCGTGATGGCTGTGACCTGCTGAATGTAATGGGCTGGCGCTTACAGCCCACCTAACCCCTGTAGGAGCGAGCTTGCTCGCGATGGCATCGCTGCGGTGTATCAGTTGAGCCGCGTGCTCCTGCAGCGGGCAGTGCGGGCATACCTCTGCGCCTGCAGATCGGTTTCCCCAAAAAACAAAACCCCCGCCAAACCCAACTGTTGCCAGGGTTTAACGGGGGTTTTTAGTCAGGCGGCTTGAGCGGCCTGACCGCTCAGCTTATTGGCAGGCTTCGCAATCCGGCTCGTCAATCGCGCAGGCTTTTGGCACCGGTGCTGGACCGGCTGGCGCTGCGGCAACGTCTTCACTGTGTTTGCCGCTCGATACTGCGTTGAGCTTGCCTGTGTTAACGGTGGACTTCTCGGTGCTGGTCGCGGCCAGGGCACGGAGGTAGTAAGTGGTTTTCAGGCCACGGTACCAAGCCATGCGGTAGGTCACGTCCAGTTTCTTGCCCGAAGCGCCAGCGATGTACAGGTTCAGCGACTGAGCCTGGTCGATCCACTTCTGACGACGGCTGGCCGCGTCAACGATCCACTTGGTGTCAACTTCGAACGCGGTGGCATACAGCTCTTTGAGCTCTTGCGGGATGCGTTCGATCTGCTGCACGGAACCGTCGTAGTACTTCAGGTCGTTGATCATGACCGAGTCCCACAGGCCGCGGGCCTTGAGGTCGCGAACCAGGTACGGGTTGATCACGGTGAATTCGCCCGACAGGTTCGATTTCACATACAGGTTCTGGTAGGTCGGTTCGATCGACTGCGATACGCCGGTGATGTTGGCGATGGTCGCGGTCGGTGCGATGGCCATGATGTTGGAGTTACGAATGCCTTTTTGTACACGGGCGCGAACCGGTGCCCAGTCCAGGGATTCGTTCAGGTCAACGTCGATGTACTTCTGGCCACGCTGTTCGATCAGGATCTGTTGCGAATCCAATGGCAGGATGCCTTTGGACCACAGCGAACCCTGGAACGTCTCGTAAGCGCCACGCTCGTCAGCCAGGTCGCAAGACGCCTGGATTGCGTAGTAGCTGACCGCTTCCATCGACTTGTCGGCGAATTCAACAGCTGCTTGCGAAGCGTACGGGATGTGCTGCAGGTACAAAGCGTCCTGGAAGCCCATGATCCCCAAGCCCACTGGACGGTGCTTGAAGTTCGAGTTGCGCGCTTGCGGCACCGAGTAGTAGTTGATGTCGATCACGTTATCGAGCATGCGTACTGCGACGTCGATGGTGCGCTTGAGCTTGTCGGTGTCCAGCTTGCCGTTGACGATGTGGTTCGGCAGGTTGATCGAGCCCAGGTTGCAAACGGCGATCTCGTCCTTGTTGGTGTTCAAGGTGATCTCGGTGCACAGGTTCGAGCTGTGAACCACGCCCACGTGCTGCTGCGGGCTGCGCAGGTTGCACGGGTCTTTGAAGGTCAGCCATGGGTGGCCGGTTTCAAACAGCATGGACAGCATTTTGCGCCACAGGTCTTTGGCCTGGATGGTCTTGAACAGCTTGATCTTGCCCGGGTACTGGGACAGGGCTTCGTAGTACTCGTAACGCTCTTCGAAGGCCTTGCCGGTCAGGTCGTGCAGGTCCGGTACTTCGGATGGCGAGAACAGGGTCCACGGGCCGTCATCGAAGACGCGCTTCATGAACAGGTCAGGGATCCAGTTGGCGGTGTTCATGTCGTGGGTACGACGACGATCATCACCGGTGTTCTTGCGCAGCTCGATGAACTCTTCAATGTCCATGTGCCAGGTTTCCAGGTAGGCACACACAGCGCCTTTGCGCTTGCCGCCCTGGTTGACCGCTACGGCGGTGTCGTTCACGACTTTGAGGAACGGTACGACGCCCTGGGACTTGCCGTTGGTGCCCTTGATGTACGAACCCAGTGCACGCACCGGAGTCCAGTCGTTGCCCAGGCCGCCGGCGAATTTGGACAACATGGCGTTGTCGTGGATCGCGTGGTAGATGCCCGACAGGTCGTCCGGCACGGTGGTCAGGTAGCAGCTGGACAGCTGTGGACGCTGAGTACCGGCGTTGAACAGGGTTGGGGTCGACGACATGTAGTCGAAAGACGACAACAGGTTGTAGAACTCAATGGCACGGTCTTCTTTTTGCTTCTCTTCGATCGCCAGGCCCATGGCCACACGCATAAAGAAGATCTGCGGCAGTTCGAAACGCACGCCATCGTGGTGGATGAAGTAACGGTCGTACAGGGTTTGCAGGCCCAGGTAGGTGAACTGCTGATCGCGCTCGTGGTTGATCGCCTTGCCGAGTTTTTCCAGGTCAAACGTCGCCAGAACCGGGTTCAGCAAATCGAACTCGATGCCTTTGGCGATGTAAGCCGGCAGGGCCTTGGCGTACAGATCGACCATCTCGTGGTGAGTCGCGCTGTCTGCAATCTTCAGGAAGCTCAAGCCTTCGGCACGCAGGGTGTCCATCAGCAGGCGAGCGGTTACGAACGAGTAGTTTGGCTCACGCTCTACCAGGGTGCGGGCGGTCATTACCAGTGCGGTGTTGACGTCGCTCAGGGCCACGCCGTCGTAGAGGTTTTTCAGGGTTTCGCGCTGGATCAGGTCGCCGTCAACTTCTGCCAGACCTTCGCAGGCTTCGGTGACGATGGTGTTCAGGCGGCCCATGTCGAGCGGTGCGAAGCTGCCGTCAGCGAGTGTGATGCGGATCGATGGGTGAGCCTGGACAGCGTCTTCGGCCGGTGCGCGAGTGGCGCGTTCCTTGGAGCGGCCGTCACGGTAGATCACGTAGTCGCGAGCCACTTTTTGTTCACCAGCGCGCATCAGGGCCAATTCAACCTGGTCCTGGATTTCTTCGATGTGGATAGTGCCGCCCGATGGCATACGACGCTTGAAGGTCGCGGTCACTTGTTCGGTCAGGCGCGCAACGGTGTCGTGAATGCGCGACGAGGCGGCAGCATTGCCACCCTCAACTGCGAGAAACGCTTTGGTGATGGCGACGGTGATTTTGTCATCAGTGTAAGGAACAACGGTTCCGTTACGCTTGATCACGCGCAATTGGCCTGGCGCGGTCGCAGACAGATCCAGAGTTGAATCAGTACCCTGCGAGTTCTCGCGAGTTGTGTCGGTTTGCATGGGTGTCTCCACATTCTCTATGTTTGTTTGGGCATCTTAAAAAGGTGCCCACCGTTCCGTCCGAAGCCTACAACCGGGTTTGAATCGGTGTTAAAGACCTCGAAGGTACAGAAGGGGGGTTGGGCCGCTTCCTTGCGAAGTCCTGGGTCTTAACGTACTGCCAGCAACTGTGTTCCAAATGGATGACAGTCTTGCCTTTGGCGCTGCAACATCCAGGCCGCTTTCCTGTATTTCAACTGGAAAGCGCAACCCCAGCGCGCGAGCGGCTGGGGGGTGTTTCAAAATGGGTTTGTCAACCAAAACGGTGTGAGAAAAGGTCTTGAAATTCTCAACTGAGTTGTGTTTGGTTTTTTACTCAAAACCCTACATGTAGGGTTTTGTAGCGGAATTTATACAAGATATGCGTTTTGCTCAGGTTCTGCAACGAGGGATCTTGGCTTGAATCTGCGTGTAATTTGTGTATGAAAGCTTAAAAGGCGGCGTAGGCCAGACGGGCTCGGCATCAGACCGTTTGTCACCAAATTTTGCCGGATTTAACTGTCCGTACTGAATTTTGAGGGCGCGAACCCTACCACAAAAAACAGCGCTGTCCGAACGCATTTTTGGGTGGGTGCAAAGATAGGAAAGGTCAAGCGGATATTGGGTTAAAAATGTACCGGGAAGGCCGCTCAGGGCCTCCCCGGCAATTACGCGAAATTACAGCAATTGGAAGCTGTTTTGCTGGACGTTTTGCGAATCCAGGCCGATTTGCACATTGAACTCGCCAGGCTCGGCGGCGTACTTCAGTTGCGTGTTGTAAAACTTCAGTGCGTCTTCGTCGATGCTGAACTGCACGACTTTTTCTTCGCCGGGCTGAAGCATGACCTTCTGGAAGTTTTTCAGCTCCTTGACCGGACGGCTCATCGACGCGGTGACGTCCTGAATGTACAGCTGAACCACCGTTTCACCGGCGCGCTTGCCGGTGTTTTTAACCGTCACGCTGGCGGTCAATGCAGCACCGGGCTTGAGGGTTTTGGCTGAGAGGCTGACAGCCGACAGGTTGAAGTCGGTGTAGCTCAGGCCATAGCCAAACGGGTAGAGCGGGCTGTTCGGCTCGTCAAAGTATTGCGAGGTGTAGTTGCCCGGTTTGCCCGGTGTGAAGGGGCGGCCAATGCTCAGGTGGCTGTAGTAAGTAGGAATCTGACCTACAGAACGCGGGAAGGTGATCGGCAGCTTGCCGGACGGGTTGTAATCGCCGAACAGTACATCTGCAATCGCATTGCCGCCTTCGGTACCGCTGAACCAGGTCTCCAGTACGGCATCGGCCTGCTGCTGTTGCACGTCAATCGACAGCGGACGGCCGTTCATCAGCACCAGCACCAATGGCTTGCCAGTGGCTTTGAGGGCGGTGATCAGGGCGCGCTGGCTGGCGGGGATGTCGAGATTGGTACGGCTCGACGATTCGTGGGACATGCCGCGCGATTCTCCGACCACAGCCACCACTACATCGGCTTGCTGCGCAGCTTTGACCGCTTCGTCAATCATCACCTGCGCCGGGCGCGGGTCGTTGGTCACTTCCGGGGCGTCGAAGTTGAGGAAGTTCAGGTAATCGACGATTTTCTGGTCGTCGGTAATATTTGCGCCGCGGGCGTAAACCAAGGAGCCCTGTTGGCCCAGGGCGTTGCGCATACCGTCAAGTACCGTTACCGATTGCGCGGGCTGACCATTGGCCGCCCAACTGCCCATCATGTCGATCGGTGCATTCGCCAGCGGACCCACCAGGGCAATACGCGCCTGCTTTTTCAGCGGCAAGGTGTCTGATTGATTCTTCAGCAGCACCAGGCTCTTGCGTGCCACTTCGCGCGCTTCGGCGCGGTGCAGACGGCTTTCAGCCTTGGGATCGGCCGGGTCATCCTCTGCCTTGCCAATACGCAGGTACGGGTCAGCAAACAGCCCCATGTCGTACTTGGCACCAAGGATTTCACGCACGGCGTTATCCAGATCGCTTTGCGGCACTTCGCCGGACTTCAGCAACCCGGGTAGCTCTTCGCCGTAAGCCTTGTCGTTCATGCTCATGTCGACACCGGCCTTGATTGCCAGTTTGGCCGCTTCACGGTTGTCCTTGGCCACGCCGTGTTTGATCAGCTCGACGATGGCGCCGTGGTCACTGACCGCCAGCCCCTTGAAGCCCCATTCCTTGCGCAGCAAATCTTGCATCAGCCACATATTGGAGGTTGCCGGGATGCCATTGATCGAGTTCAAGGCGACCATCACACTGCCGGCGCCGGCATCAATGGCGGCGCGGTAGGGTGGCAGGTAGTCCTGGAACATCCGTGTAGGACTCATGTCGACAGTGTTGTAGTCTCGTCCACCTTCGACCGCGCCATACAGGGCGAAGTGTTTAACACTGGCCATGATGTTACCCGGCTGTGCCGGTGAAACACCCTGATACGCCTGGACCATCACCTTGGCGATGCGCGACACCAGATAGGTGTCCTCACCAAAACCTTCGGAGGTGCGGCCCCAGCGTGGATCACGAGCGATGTCGACCATCGGTGCGAAGGTCAGGTCGATGCTGTCGGCGCTGGCTTCCTTGGCGGCGATACGGCCGCTCAGGCCGATAGCGTCCATGTCCCAGCTGGAGGCGAGCCCCAGACTGATCGGGAAAATGGTCCGGTGGCCGTGAATCACGTCATAGGCAAAAAACATCGGGATCTTCAACCGGCTGCGCATGGCGGCGTCTTGCATAGGACGGTTTTCGTCGCGGGTGATCGAGTTGAACGTGCCGCCGATGCGGCCTGCGGCGATTTCCTTGCGGATCATTTCACGGGGCATTTCCGGCCCGATACTGATCAAACGCAACTGACCGATTTTTTCATCGACGCTCATTTGCTTCAGCAAATCAGCCACGAATACATCTTTAGGTGGCAGTGGGGTTGCTGGGGTTTGGGCCCAGACTGAGTGACTGGCCAGGCTGATGACAATGCCCAGCAAACATATGTTTTTCATTAGATTCTTCTGCGCGCCGCTCACTTAAAGCGAGGGGTGGCCCACGCTTTTGAAGCGATATTGTTCTGGGTGGCATGTACGCACTGCTTAACTCGAAAAATTGCCCTATCGTTAAAGCCAGTATTCGTACACGAAAGGCAGTCTTTTAGCTGATTCGCCGTGAGCAATCCAGTGCTGTCGTGGGTCTATGAACTTAATCGGGTTAATGCGGAGCGCAAAACGTATGCACACAAAGAACACAACGCTTCCTGGCTGGAAAGTCATTGCGCTGCTGGCGCTGAGCAGTCTGCTGGCGGGATGCGGGATCAACACCATCCCCACGCTCGACGAGCAGGTCAAAGCGGCTTGGTCACAAGTGCAGAACCAGTACCAGCGGCGCTCCGACCTGATCCCCAATCTGGTGGAAACCGTCAAGGGCGCGGCCAAGCAGGAACAGGCCACGCTGACTGCCGTGATTGAGGCGCGGGCCAAAGCGACTTCGATTCAAGTCGATGCCAGCACCTTGAACAACCCGGAAAAACTCAAGCAGTTCCAGGACGCGCAAAACCAGCTGACCGGAGCCTTGAGTCGACTGATGGTGGTGTCCGAGCGTTATCCGGACCTCAAGTCGAACCAGAACTTCCTCTCGCTGCAGTCGCAATTGGAAGGGACAGAAAACCGTATCAGCGTCGCGCGTCGTGACTTCATCCTTGCGGTAGAGCGCTACAACACCGAGATTCGCACCTTTCCGGGCCGTCTGTGGCATGCGGTGATGTACAGCGACTTGCCAGTGCGTCCTACCTTTGAAGCCACCACGCCGGGCGCCGACAAAGCCCCTGAAGTGAAGTTTTAACCAATCGAGGTGCTGATGCGCGTATCGAAACTGGGCTTGGGCCTGTTGCTCTGGCTATTTATAGCCAGCGCCCAGGCGCTGACCTTTCCCACGCTGAGCGGGCGGGTGGTGGATGACGGGCAGATGCTCGATCCCGCCACGCGCCAGCAACTGGCGCAAACCCTTGAAGCCCACGAAAAAGCCACGGGCGAGCAAGTGGTCGTGGTCACCGTGCCCGATTTGCAAGGCACCGCCATAGAAGACTTCGGCTACCAGTTGGGGCGGGCCTGGGGCATCGGTCAGAAGGACAAAAACAACGGTGCTCTGCTGATCGTGGCACGGGACGACCGCAAACTGCGGATCGAAGTCGGCTACGGCCTGGAAGATCGCCTCACCGACGCGCAATCCTCGGTGATCATCAATCAAGTCATTACCCCGGCCTTTAAAGCGGGCAACTTCAGTCAAGGCATCAGCGACGGTGTCGGCGCCATCCTGCAAGTGCTGGGCGGCGATCCCTTGGCTGAACCGGCCTACGCCAGCGGGCAGGGGGATGGCAGCGATCTGATGAGCGAACACCCGGGCCTGGTCTTGCTGCTGTTTATCCTGTTCGTGGTCGTCGTCGGCGCTTGCCAGTTTTACGGCATCTGCAACTCGGGTGGCGGTGGTGGTTCGCGTTCGGGTGGCTTTGGCGGTGGTGGCTTCGGCGGCGGGGGAGGTGGTGGTGGCTTTAGCGGCGGTGGCGGCAGCTTTGGCGGCGGCGGTGCTTCAGGCGGCTGGTAATTCAACTTATATAAAGAGCATCGATACCCATGGCTTTACTGACCCAGCAGGAACAACAGCAAGTCGCTGACGCGGTCACTCGCGCTGAGCAGCGAACCGACGCCGAAATCGTCACCGTGCTGGCACCGCGTGCCGACGACTACAGCTATATCCCATTATTGTGGGCCAGCCTGATCGCCTTGCTGGTGCCTGCTCTGGTGCACTTCTTTATCGGTGGCGTAGAAATTTACGACTTGCTGATGTTGCAGTGGGGCACCTTCGTATTACTCAGCCTGATCTTCCGCCTGCCGGCGATTACAACTCGCCTGATCCCTCCACGGGTCCGGCATTGGCGCGCCGGCAACCTGGCTCGTCGTCAGTTCCTCGAACAAAAACTGCATCACACCGAAGGCGGCACCGGCGTACTGATTTTTGTCAGCGAAGCCGAGCGTTACGTCGAAATCATGGTGGACGAAGGGATCTCCCGCCATTTGGAAAACGGCGCGTGGGACGCCATCGTCAGCGACTTTATTCGCCGTATCAGCCTGGGCCAGACCGCTGAAGGCTTCATTGCCTGCATCGACGCCAGCGCCCAATTGCTGGCGCAACACGTGCCCAGAACCCAGTCGCGTAACCAATTGCCGAATCGGTTGGTGATGTTGTAATGGTCGAATGTTTGTTTTTGATACTTCCGACATTTTTCTGGGAAAGGTCGGAAGTTTGTGCGATGTAAGTGTAGTTATATTCTTGTGTTCTGATAAGGAAGTTCCTTGTTTTTTGTAATCTTGACTTCTTAATAATATATCTCGTCGATTTGTAATGTTGCTGGTTGTTATTCTTGTGAATGATGACTAGTTTGTGGTGGGCGGTGTTTCTAGAAGAGATCTCTGGATGCATTGGTTGAAGAAGGTTGTAAGTCAGGGATGTACAACAATCATAAAATTTCGGAGAGGGATTTTGGCGCTTACAGACAGGGAGAAAGAAGTGTTGGGGCTGCTCATGCAGGGGGGCACAAACAAGGCGATAGCACGGGCGTTATCTATTAGTGTGTACACGGTTCGGGATCACGTTTCATCATTGCTGCATAAATACGACGTGGAGAATCGGACGACACTGATGGTGGTGTGTGGACGGCTGGAGGGTAATGGGATTCTTAATCCCCTACATTCGTAGGGTTGCGAGTATAAGGGCGGAGGTTTAGTTTGAAGTTGTCAAACCAAGAAGGTGAAGTTGAAAAGCGACCATTGTTTATACCGCCGCCAGGCTATGTGGCGGGGGTGGGTGAGCTGATAGTCCTGGCTGTGGGTGGTTTGGTTATGCTTTGGCTGGCGTTTTTAATGTTGGATGAGGTGGTGGAGGTGCCACCCGCTCCAAAGGCGCTGGAGTTGAGGCGTGCCTATATAACGCGCCCTCTTGTTGTTTCAAGATCAGCGGCTTATATACATGTTAAGGTCGAACGGAGAGAGAAGGGTTACAGTTATGTTATTCGGATGCCCTCCAACGATGCTCAGCAGTTAAATATGCATAAGGGTAAACAGTTGTGGGTGGGTGTGGGTTCTAGTAACGATGATCAATTTGTCTGGTCTGTCTATGATGATGGACTTCGATTGATACTGGGGCACAAACAGAGAGTTTGGCAGGTTAAGTACAATAATGGGCTTCATTACTTTATGTTTGTTTTGTGGTTTTTGGGTTTTGGGTTTTGGGTTTTGTGTATTTAATGTAATTAAGTTGGGTGTTTGGAACAGGTATTATTATAAAAATGACGATTGATGGAAATAAAGGCAGTTGATGATTCCATTTATGTGATAGACGATTTTTTGACGGGGGCGCAAGAACGCGAAATTAATGTGCAGTATGATACTTTTCTGTAACTGGGTATCGGAGGTTGGTGAACTACTGCCTTCTTTCATGGCGAAGCCTGATCCTGGTTTTGGCGGTGGTGGTTCCGTGTTCAGCGGTGCACCCGGTCCGTCTGGACCTACCGGCTCTTTAGTGTGTTCTCTTCATAGCTAAGTCACTTGGTTTTCCACGTCACCGCCTATTGCAGTTGCAGGTAAGGCGTGCAGAGTTTTGCCTTCTACATTCCGTATCCCCCAAATTACCCCGTGCCCTCAGTCGCCAACACGCCTAAAATAGCCGCCATTCCTTTCCGATTTCTCCTTCCTGCACCCCCGAGGCACCTTTTTCAATGTCAGTGACTGCTACCACCGCCCCGTCTGTGCCGGATCATCGTGCGCAATTTTTGAACCTGCTGGAAACCGGCCTGGCGCAAAATTCCTTTATCAAGCTGGTGCTGGCCAAGTACGTCGGTCCAGAAGCCGAGCTGCAACGGGTCATCATCAAGCAAGTCACGGTCAAGGATCAGCCGTGTCTGTCGTTTGTGTATCGCTATAAAACCCGCGATATCACCAAGAATTTCCCGCTCGATGAGGGTGTGGCGATGATTGCCGGCCTGTTGCCGGAAGCGTTCAAGAACGCGCATTTGCTGACCCTGACCGACGAAGTGCAGTTGGAGTACAGCAAGAAGGGCAAAAGCTCGCTGTTCAAGGGCAAAAGTCAGGAAGCCCGTGAAGTGCCGTCGGCTGAGCACAATCGCGAGAAGAATCGCTTTTTGGATCTGACGCGTCCGTTTTTGGCTGATTTGGGTGTGACCAACAAGCAGCAAGAGCTGATCCCGGCGATGTCGCGCAAGTGGAAGCAGATCAACAAGTTTATCGAGGTGTTTTCCCACGCTTTGAGCAACTCGCCGCTTAAGCTCGATCAGCCAATCAAGGTGGTGGATTTTGGTTCGGGCAAGGGTTATCTGACGTTTGCGATTCACGATTATTTGCGCCACAGCCTGCAAGCCGAAGGTGTGGTGACCGGGGTTGAGCTGCGTGAAGACATGGTCACTCTGTGCAATAACGCAGCCCAGCGTCTGGAGCATCCGGGGTTGGCCTTTCAGCATGGCGATGTGCGCAGTTTTGCGCCGACGCCGATCGACGTGATGATCGCGCTGCATGCCTGCGATATTGCCACTGATTACGCGATCCACATGGGGATTCGCTCGGGGGCGGCGATCATCATGTGTTCGCCGTGCTGCCATAAGCAGATCCGTCTGCAAATCCAGAGCCCGGCGCTGCTCAAGCCGATGCTGCAATACGGTCTGCATTTGGGGCAGCAGGCCGAAATGGTTACTGACAGCCTGCGTGCACTGTTCCTCGAAGCCTGCGGTTATGAAACCAAGGTGTTTGAGTTCATCTCGCTGGAGCACACCAACAAAAACAAAATGATCCTCGCGGTCAAACGCGCTGAGCCGCTGGATCCGGCGCAGTTGTTGGTGAAAATTCAGGAACTCAAGGCGTTCTACAACATTCAGGAACACTGCCTGGAAACCCTGCTGCAGGCGGATGGTTTGTTGAAGTAAGGCTGCAAGCAGCGTCCGATGCGGGTGTAGTACTTGGCTATTACCCGCATGGGCGCTCAGGGCGTACCTTGGCTACTCTGATTGACCCAAGGTCTTACCCGAGGAGCACGCACCATGGCGGCGAAAAAGATTCTGATGCTGGTTGGCGATTACGTCGAAGACTACGAAGTGATGGTGCCGTTTCAGGCGCTGTTGATGGTCGGTCACCACGTACACGCCGTGTGCCCCGGTAAAGCTGCGGGCCAGACCGTTCGTACGGCCATTCATGACTTCGAAGGCGATCAAACCTACAGCGAAAAGCCTGGCCATCTGTTTGCCCTGAATTTCGATTTCGACAAGGTCAAGGCCGGTGACTATGACGCGCTGGTTGTGCCAGGTGGTCGTGCGCCGGAATACCTGCGCTTGAACGAAAAAGTGCTGGAGCTGGTGCGTGATTTCGACAAGGCCGGCAAGCCGATTGCTGCGGTGTGCCACGGTGCTCAATTGCTGGCGGCAGCCGGCACGCTGGAAGGCCGTGAATGCAGCGCCTATCCGGCCTGTGCCCCGGAAGTTCGCCTGGCGGGCGGCACCTATATTGATATCGACGTGACCAAGGCCCATGTGCAGGGCAATCTGGTCACAGCACCGGCCTGGCCTGCGCACCCTGCGTGGTTGGCGGGGTTCCTGGGGTTGCTCGGTACTACCATCACGTTGTAAGAAGAGGGCGCGACCATGTGTGAGCTGTATGTCAAAGCCGATCCGATTCTTTACGAATCGCGCTCGCGTTCATTGCGTATTTGCGGCGTGGTCACCACCTTGCGTCTGGAAAACCAGTTCTGGGACATCCTCAGCGAAATCGCCGAAACCGATGGCATGACGACCAATCAACTGGTGGCCAAGCTCTACGAAGAGGTGATGGATTACCGTGGCGAAGTGGTCAACTTCGCCTCGTTTTTACGTGTGAGCTGCACCCGGTACCTGAGCCAGCGCCGGGTGTCCGCAAAACCTGCAGGAGCGAGCTTGCTCGCGATGCCTGCAGCTCGGTCTGGCTGAATACATCCATCAATTCCTACAGATAGATGGCTAAATTCCCGATCAAGGCTTTACTGGGTAAGACGTCACTACGTTCAACATCCAGGAGAAAGTCTATGTCGGGTTGGTACGAATTGAGCAAAACCAGCAGTGGGCAATTTCGATTTGTGTTGAAGGCAGCCAATGCCGAAACCATTTTGGCGAGTGAGCACTACACCACCCTGCCGGCGGCAAAAAGCGGGATTGCCTCGGTACAGGCCAATAGCCCAATAGATGAGCGGTATGAGAAGAAGGTGGCCAAAGACGGCAAGCCGTACTTCAACCTCAAGGCGGCCAATCACCAGATCATCGGCACCAGTGAGCAATATTCCACTGAGGCCGCGCGGGACAAGGGGATTGCCAGCGTCAAAAGCAATGGACCGACGACGGTGATTAAAGAAAAACTCTGAGGTGTTTGCCTGTAGCTGCTGCCGCGCTTGAATAAAGCTGAAGGCCCTGCGGCCCTTTTCGCAGCCTGCGGCAGCGGCTACATATTTACACTTCCACCGGCACCGAATGCTTGGTGTAGCCCAACGGGTGAGTTTTTGCGTTATAGAAACGCAATGTCAGCTTATTCTCTGCAAATAGCGCCGTGTAGTGGTTTTTCTGAAAGCGGATAAACGCTTCGCTGCGTGGGTAAATCGAAATACACAGGGTTTTCAGCGGGGCTTGGCGCAGGGCGTCGATCAGATGTTGGTCTTGCGCGCCCAAACTGTGGCCGAAAATGCACAGTGAGTCTTTGTGGGCCATCAGTTGCTCGTGGCAAAACGACAGGTAGTCCGAGTGGCGAATAGACTTTCGCTTGTCGTCACTTGTGCTTTCACTGACAAACAGCGGCACATCATCCAGCGCGCTGATCGAATGATTGATCGCGAAATTGCTCAGCAACACGGCCTCGGTGGCGTTGATCTTGCGAGCCTTGCCTTCCTGATTCTTCACCAAATGCAGAGCACCGTGCAGGTACAGCACGCGGGTAGCTTTGCTTTTGGTCAGCGCGGCGCCTAACTCAAAGGTGGCGCCGTCGAATAAGTCGTTGAAACCTTTGGGCGATTGCATGACCGCCCACGGCGTGAGCAGGTCGTAGTTGGAGCAGTACACGGTGGAGTAGCGCGCCAGTTCCTGATTCCAGCAGGCCAGAGTTTCGGGCTGCATCAGGCGCCAGGGGATGTGCACGTCTTGAGTGCTGTTGATCAGCGCTTCCTTGATTGCGTAATAGCGTTTGCGCGGCGAAGCCGAGTTGATGGCCAGCGCCTTGTTGACCTTGCTCGCGGTTTTGAGGGCGCTTAAGACGTGCTCGAAGTTACGTGTGCTCAGGGCCTCGAACACGCTGAGTTCGGTCTGGCTGAGGGGCTTCTCGGCGACGCTTTTGGCTTTATCAAACAGTGAGTCGTAAAAAAAATCATGCCACACGGCCATGCTTGCGCCGTTGCCGATCAGCAGCCCGCTGCACGGTGCGCTGGTGCGTAATGCGTTCCAGTCTTCTAGTTCGGTATCAAATTCCTGGAAGGGGGTCATCGCAAATTTCGTCTCAAGGCGTGGGCGGTGCAGGACTTTATCACGGCCAACTGTAGGAGCGAGCTTGCTCGCGATGCTCTTGAGCGCTTCGCGAGCAGGCTCGCTCCCACAGAGCAGAAACGGGCAGGCACAAAAAAACGGCCGGGTGATTAGCCCGGCCGTTTTTTGTGTCTGGCTTAGAGGTGCTTACTGCACTTCTACGGCCAGGCTTTCGCTGATTTTCTTCTGCCAGATCGCCGGGCCGGTGATGTGCACCGACTCGCCTTTACTGTCGACTGCCACAGTCACTGGCATGTCTTTAACGTCGAACTCGTAGATCGCTTCCATGCCCAGTTCGGCAAAGGCCACTACGCGCGATTTTTTGATCGCTTGTGCCACCAGGTACGCAGCACCGCCAACCGCCATCAGGTACACAGCTTTGTGATCCTTGATCGCTTCGATAGCGGTAGGGCCGCGCTCGGATTTGCCGATCATGCCCAGCAGGCCGGTTTGATCGAGGATCTGACGGGTGAACTTGTCCATCCGCGTGGCGGTGGTCGGGCCAGCCGGGCCAACCACTTCGTCGCCTACCGGATCAACCGGGCCGACGTAGTAGATGAAGCGACCCTTGAGGTCGACTGGCAAGGTTTCACCCTTGTTCAGCATTTCGATCATGCGCTTGTGCGCGGCGTCGCGACCGGTGAGCATTTTGCCGTTCAACAGGACGGTTTCGCCCGGCTTCCAGCTCTGCACGTCTTCCGGGGTCAGGGTGTCGAGGTTGACACGGCGGGCCGATGGACCTGCTTCCCAGACGATTTGCGGGTAGGCGTCCAGCGGTGGCGCTTCGAGTTCGGCCGGGCCGGAACCGTCGAGCACAAAGTGCGCGTGGCGGGTGGCGGCGCAGTTCGGGATCATGCACACCGGCAGCGAGGCTGCGTGGGTCGGGTAGTCCATGATTTTTACGTCGAGTACGGTGGTCAGACCGCCCAGGCCCTGAGCACCGATGCCCAGTTGGTTGACCTTCTCGAACAGCTCCAGACGCATCTCTTCGATACGGTTGGACGGGCCGCGCTTGATCAGCTCGTGAATGTCGATGGACTCCATCAACACTTCCTTGGCCATCACCGCGGCTTTCTCGGCGGTGCCGCCGATGCCGATGCCGAGCATGCCCGGTGGGCACCAGCCGGCGCCCATGGTCGGAACGGTCTTGAGCACCCAGTCGACGATCGAGTCGGACGGGTTGAGCATGGCCATTTTCGACTTGTTCTCGGAACCGCCGCCCTTGGCCGCCACGTCCACTTCCACGGTGTTACCCGGAACGATGGAGTAGTGGATAACGGCCGGGGTGTTGTCCTTGGTGTTGCGGCGAGCGCCAGCCGGGTCGGCCAGGATCGAAGCACGCAGGATGTTTTCCGGCAGGTTGTAAGCGCGACGCACGCCTTCGTTGATCATGTCGTCCAGGCCCATGGTGGCGCCGGTCCAGCGCACGTCCATACCTACGCGTACAAAGACGGTGACGATGCCGGTGTCCTGGCAAATCGGGCGGTGGCCAGTGGCACACATGCGCGAGTTGATCAGGATTTGAGCCATCGAATCACGAGCGGCTGGCGATTCTTCGCGCAGATAGGCTTCGTGCATGGCCTGGATGAAGTCAACGGGATGGTAGTAGGAAATGAATTGCAGGGCGTCAGCAACGCTCTGAATCAGGTCGTCTTGCTTGATCACGGTCATGGGTCGCGCTCCTCTATAAGACGGGAACATTCAATAAGGTGTTTGCGACCTTGGTGCATCGGTCTGTCGAAAACATCTTTACTAGGCATACCGGGCACGCATGACCGGTACAAAAAAGGCGCGGCAGTATAACCCGGCGTACGTCTTGATACACCTGCTGGGGGATAAACGAAAGTCGGGTTTGAATCTAGGGCTCAAAAAGCCGTAGCAGTTGCCGAAGGCTACGTCCGGCGGCGAAGCCGTCGTAGAATCTGCTATCGCGACCTTTCAGTTAAACCGCACACTTAGTATTTACGATCGCTTCGCAATCGGACGTAGCCTTCGGCAACTGCTACGGTTTTGACTGCTTTCAGGAGGCCGCAAGTGCCCCAGTTATACGTCGCTGACAAATGCTGGCCAGTTGCTGATGGCTGTAATTTACTCGATGCCTTGAATCAGGCCGGTGTAGCCGTGCCCTACAGTTGCAGGGCCGGCAGTTGCCATGCCTGCCTGGTGCGCTGTGTGCGGGGTGAGCCTGCTGATCTCAAGCCCGAGGCATTGAGCCGAGCGCAGCGTGAGCAAGGCTGGCGCCTGGCCTGTCAGTGCAAGGTGGTTGAAGACGTGCAGCTCGAAGTCTTCGACCCGTTGCGCGACGGTTTGCCGGCCGAGGTGGCCGCGCTCGATTGGCTCAGCCCAGGTGTGCTGCGTTTGCGGCTAACACCTCAGCGGCCGTTGCGTTATCGCGCCGGCCAGCATGTGGTGCTGTGGACGACCAGCGGTATCGCCCGTCCGTATTCGCTGGCCAGCCTGCCCGAAGAGGACCGTTTTTTGGAGTTTCACCTCGATTGCGCGCATCCCGGCGAGTTTGTCAGCGCCGCGCGCCAGTTTAAGGTCGGCGATTCAGTACGGCTGGGTGAGTTGCGCGGCGGTGCCCTGCATTATGATCCGGACTGGCAGGAGCATCCGCTGTGGCTGCTGGCGTCCGGTACGGGGTTGGGGCCGCTGTTTGGCGTACTGCGGGAGGCTTTGCGTCAGGATCATCAGGGGCAGATCCAGGTCGTACACGTGGCTCGTGACAGTACGGAGCATTACCTCAAGGACGAGTTGCAAGCCTTGGCCAAGGCGCACTCGAATCTGCAGGTTGAGTGCTTGCAGCGTGATCAATTGGCCGATTATCTAGTCCGGATGCGTCTTGTCTCCCGGCAAACTCGCGCCTTAGTCTGCGGTCACCCCGACAGTGTCGAGGCGTTTGCCAAACGTCTGTTTCTGGCGGGGTTGGCGCGCAATCAACTGTTGGCAGATGCCTTTTTAACCCGCAGTTAAGCGCCGTTTCCCGACTTTTCGAGAGCGAGCATGACTCAAGCCATTGTTGTTGAACGCGAAGGCGCAGTGTTGACCCTGCGCCTGAACCGCCCGGACAAGAAAAACGCCCTGACCCGTGAGATGTACAGCCACTTGGCGCACGCATTGGAACAGGCCGATACCGATGACTCAGTACATGCAGTACTGATCTGCGGCACGGCTGAATGCTTTACCAGTGGCAACGATATTGCGGACTTTTTGCAGCAACCGCCTGCCGACATGGACAGCCCGGTGTTTCGCTTTATGCGCAGCCTGCTGGAGTGCCGCAAGCCGGTAGTGGCTGCGGTGGCGGGCGCAGCGGTGGGGATCGGCACGACCTTGCTGCTGCATTGCGATTTGGTCTACGTGAGTTGTGATGCACGCTTGCGCATGCCATTCGTCAATCTGGGGCTGAGCCCGGAGTTTGGTTCCAGCTTGTTGTTGTCACAGTTGCTGGGGCAGGCGAGGGCGGCAGAACTGTTGCTGCTGGGCGAAGGGTTCAGTGGCGAGCAGGCGGCGACTTGGGGGCTGGCCAATGCGGCGCTGCCGGGTGGGGTGGCCGTGCTGGAAAAAGCGCGGGATGCAGCACAGCGTCTGGCAGCCTTGGCGCCAGCGGCGGTGCAGGACAGCAAGCGGTTGATGAAGGCGCCGGGGCGAGAGCAATTGCGCCAGGTGATTGAAGATGAAAGCTGGCTGTTTATTCGGCGCTTGAGTTCGCCTGAGGCGGAGGCTGCGTTGTCGGGGTTTATCAACAAGGTGCGCAATTAGGCCTTTGCGACACGACTAAAAAAGCCCCGCCTGATCACTCAGGCGGGGCTTTTGGCTGTGGCCTTGTCAGGCTCAGACCATTTTGTCGCCGACATGCAGAATCTTCATGCCGTTGGTGCCACCGATGGTGTGGTAGCTGTCGCCCTTGGTCAGGATGACCCAGTCGCCTT
>JAZKIA010000031.1:0-6599 GCA_040385125.1 Pseudomonadota bacterium
TGGTGCTAGGCACCTGACCGGAAATGATCACCATCGGAATGGAGTCCATGTAGGCGGTAGCAATACCAGTGATGGCGTTGGTAGCACCCGGCCCGGAAGTGACCAGTACCACGCCGGCTTTACCGGTGGCACGGGCATAACCGTCAGCCATATGGGTTGCAGCTTGTTCGTGGCGAACCAGGATATGGGTAACTTCCGGTTCTTTGAACAGTGCGTCATAGACATGCAGCAGAGCACCACCAGGGTACCCGTAGATATATTTGACACCTTCGTCGCGCAAAAAGCGGACCAGCATCTCACCGCCAGATAAAAGCTCCACGTTGTTCACCTCTAAAACGCCAGAATACCGTCCGTTGAAAACCGACGGGTCTTAATAGGTTTACTTCTCAACAGAGCATGAGCGACGGTGGTCGCCGACTACGTCAGCACTGACTGAGCAAGTATTGGGAACTCCCCAAGTGTTGCGGGGTTTTCCCACCCAGCGCGAGGTAACGCGTTGCGGGTGTAACAAGTCGGCGCGGGTGTGCGCCTCATGATCTGCTGAGAGGGCCTGCTTCTGGCAGTCCCTCTACAGCGGACTTTGGATTCTTCTGTTTCAGCCTCTGCAAGTCAAGCAGTAATTGCGCCTTTTTCCAACTAAGCGCATGAGAACGTAGAAGAATCTGGCTTGAGAAGGGATAAAACTCGCCTAAATGGCGCAAAGCGGTAGAAATATGCGCAAGACTGCCGAAAAAGCCGGCAGTCAGGCAATTAACGAGCGCCGACGATCAATTGATCGAACTTTTTCAGCGCAGCCCGCAGGCCAAGGCTCTCTACAGGCCGATCGGCATAAACCATCTCGGCCATCTCAAGAATCCCTGACACACCAGGGAGCGGCAGGTCCTGCTCAAGGATTTGCTTCATCCTCGCCAGAAAGATCCACTGCAGCCACTGATGGAAGTCCAGGGTATCGACCGAAAAGGGCTCAACACTGCTCAAGGCTTCAACGCTGGGGCACACCTCGTCCCACCAGCCCTGCAAGCGCAATTCACGCTCAATCAACAATAATTGTTCGGCAATCGCCACAAAGCGTGCATCCATCAGAGACTCACCTTGGCTTTTTGACGGGCCAATGCAGCGCCAGCCGCATCACCTTGTTTCTCACGGGCTTGAGCGATCAACCCCCACAAGCTGGCCTGCAAATCCGGACGGCCACTGGCGAACGTCAAGCCGCGACGAGCAAACTGTTCCGCCTGGGCAGCATCACCTTGGGCCATGCGGACCTGAGCCAGACGATAAAGCACTTGCGGCTCACGAGGTGCCACCCGCTGTGCTCGCTCAAGACTCGACGAAGCACCATTCAAGTCGCCACTCGACTGCTGTTGTTGAGCCGTCGTCAATAACGCCAATACCGGGCCATCCAACTGCTCATCGGCTGCCAGACCTGCACTATTCGACGGAATACCACTTGGGGTAATCGGTGCCGGAGCGCTGTAAGTGCTGCTCGGCGTGTAGCTGCCCGTGCTGATCGGGGCTGCTGCCGGCCCAGGGGTTATCGGCCCCGGAGTAAACGGAGCACTGCTGATCGGTGTGGACACAGCTGCGCCGCCTCCCGGAATCATCACGACAACACCCGAGTCCTCAGTAATTGACTGAGATTGCGCAGCGCGTGACGCGCTGGCCTGTGGATAATTATTCGTCGTACGTTGAGCCGAGACACGCTCGCTGTTCGACACCGGAACACCCGAGTCGACCACAGGGATTGAACCCTGCGGAACGCTGGTACAACCATTGAGCAAAGCCAGGGCTGTAACAGCCGGAATCCACCACTTATTCACGTCAAACCCTCTTTGCTTAATTCAACCAGCCCTTGACCCAATCCATCACGGCTTCGCCTGCTTCCGGTACTTGCGCACCACAGCTGGCCCCCGCTGGCGGCTCACTGCCGCGAATATACGGCATCTGCACTGCGCCAGGGCAGCTGGCATCAGATCCTTGCCCGGTATGCGGATCAATCCAGGCTTGAACAATGTTGTCCGGCTGCGGCATATCGAGTGGCAATGGGTCAGCTTTTTTCATAAAGCTGGTCCACACCTGCAAGGCGCCAGTTGCACCGGTGAACGGCGTTTTGCCGTTGTCATCGCGCCCCAGCCAGACCACAGCCAGCAAGTCCTGGCTAAAGCCTGCAAACCAGCTGTCACGCGAATCGTTACTGGTACCGGTTTTCCCCGCCAACGCGAGGCTTTTCGGCAACACGTTATAGACCGAACGGCCCGTACCCTCGCGCATCACGTGCTGCATCGCGTTTTGGATCAGGTAGATTGAACCAGGATCAAAGCGTTGCTGGATCTGGAACGGATAGCGCTTGAGTGGCTCACCTTCTGCCGTCAACACACTGCGAATACCGCGCATCGGTGTATTGAAGCCACCGTTGGCCAACGTCTGGTACATCGCCGCCACTTCCATTGGGCTCAACGCGCCCGCGCCCAACAGCATGGACGGGAACGCCGGAAACTCACGTTCGACCCCAAGCCGCGCCAGTGTCTTGAGCACGTTAGGTACGCCGACTTGCTGCCCCAACCGCACGGTTCCCAGGTTGTAGGAGTTCATCATCGACTGATACAAAAAGACCGTACCGTGAGAACGACGATCATAGTTCTGCGGTTTCCAGACCTGACCATCAGCCCCTTTGATCGACAACGGCTCATCTGACAGCCAACTGGTAAGCGTGTATTGGCTTGGACGCTCAAGCGCCGTCAAATACACCGCAGGCTTGATCAACGAACCAATCGGCCGTACCGCATCCAGCGCACGGTTAAAGCCTGCATAGCCTGGCAAACGACTGCCAATCAGCGCCTGAACTTCACCAGTTTCCGGATTGGTCACCACCATCGCGGCTTCAACTTCGTCCGAGCCCTTGCGCCCTGCCAAACGTTTAAAGGTCTCGCCGACTGCCGCTTCAGACTTCATTTGCAAGATCGGATCAAAGCTGGTGAAAATCCGCAGCCCCTCTTCGGTCAAGTCTTCGTCTCGATAATCTTCACGCAGCTGACGCTTGACCAGATCCAGGAAACCCGGGAACGAACTGTCTGCCAGGCTGCCGCGCTTGGTCACGCCCAGTGGCATTTTCTTCGCCGCAGCCACTTGCTCCGGCGTAGCGACACCTTGTTGCTCCAATACGTCGAGCACCAGGTTTCGGCGCTCCAGCGCACGCTCTGGGTTACGCCGCGGGTTATACGCGGACGGTCCTTTAACCATCCCGACCAGCAACGCCACCTGGTGCAGTTTGAGCTCGGCCAGCGGCTGACTGAAGAAAAACTGACTGGCCAGACCAAAGCCGTGTACGGCGCGCTGACCGTCTTGACCGACAAATACTTCGTTGAGATACGCCTCAAGGATTTCGCGCTTGTCGTAGTGCAGCTCCAGCAGCAACGCCATCATCGCTTCCGTAAGTTTACGGCTCAGGCTGCGCTCGTTGGTCAGGTAGAAGTTCTTGACCAACTGTTGGGTCAACGTACTGCCGCCCTGACGCATTTGCCCGGACGAGGTGTTAACCCACATCGCACGCGCAATCGACTTGGGCGAAACGCCAAAGTGATGATAGAAATCCCGGTCTTCCACCGTAACCAGCGTTTCGAGCAGGAACGGCGGGGCCTGATCGATATTGATCAGGATGCGGTCCTCAAGGTTTTTCGGGTACATACCGCCAATCAGCAACGGTTCAAGACGCACCACCGGCAGTTTGGAACCGTTGGCCGATGAAAGCTCTGCTACATAATCGCCAGAGAAACGAACGCGCACCGCTTGCGCTTGCTCAGCCCCTTCATAGAACTGGAAGCCACGCGTATTAAGGTCAACGGTATTGCCGTTGACTGCCGCAGCACCAGGGCCATTGGTCGCGCTTTCGCGGCGATAACCCAGCGCATCAAGTTCAGTCAGGAAGTCGCTCTTGCTCAGCTTCTGGCCGACGAACAGCTCCAATGGCCGAGCGTAGACCTTGGCCGGAATAGTCCAGCGCTTGCCGGAGAACTTCTCCTGGACAATGGCATCGAGGTAAACGGCAAAACCTGCCAGCACCACCAGACCAACCAGACTGAGCTTAAGCGCCCAGCCCAGCCAGGGCCGAAAGCCGCCAGAAGGACGTTTGGAACGGGAACGAGGGGATCGGGTACGAGTCATGGCGCAAGATTATACGCACTTTGTTCACGTTCATCATGTGCAGCCCGGCGGTTTGCACTCCAGCTGTCAGCAGCCATAATGGCGCCATTCATTTCCCAGACCTTGAAGGATCAACTGTGAGCCATAACCTGATTGCCGCCTTGCAAAACCCGGACCTCTACCCGCACGAAGTCGACGGATTTCAGGTTATCGAGACGCACATCTCCTGGGTCGTTCTCACTGGGCCGTACGCCTACAAGGTGAAGAAACCGGTCAATTTCGGCTTTCTTGACTTCACCGAACTCAGTGCTCGCGAACACTTCTGCAATGAAGAACTGCGCCTGAATCAGCGACTGACCGAGAATCTGTACCTCGATGTGCTACCGATTACCGGTACCGCAGAAGCGCCTGTACTGGGTGGCGAAGGCCCTGCAATCGAATACATGCTGAAGATGCGCCAGTTCCCGCAAAGCCAGCTGCTGAGCACATTGCAGGCCAATGGCGAACTGAATGCCGCGCATATTGACGAGATGGCCCAGCAAATCGCCCGTTTCCACACTCACGCACCGCGAGTACCTCAGGCGCATTACCAAGGCACGCCTGAAGCTGTAATGGACCCGGTACGTCAGAACTTCGAGCAAATTCGCCCGTTCCTTTCGGACAAAGCTGACCTGCTGCAACTGGAGGCGCTCCAGGCCTGGGCAGAAGCCAGCTTCACCCGTCTGAAGCCGCTGTTTGAGCAGCGCAAGGCTGAAGGCTTTATCCGTGAATGCCACGGTGATATACACCTGGGCAATGCCACCATCATTGATGGCAAGGTGGTGATTTTCGATTGCATCGAATTCAACGAACCGTTCCGCTTCACCGATGTGTATGCCGACACTGCGTTCCTGGCGATGGACCTTGAAGACCGCGGCCTGAAATCCCTGGCTCGACGTTTTATCAGCCAGTACCTGGAGCTTACCGGTGATTATCAGGGCCTTGAACTGCTGAACTTCTACAAAGCCTACCGCGCACTGGTTCGCGCCAAAGTCAGCCTGTTCAGCATGCCCGCCGAAGCCAGCCCGGTTCAGCGCGCAGCCACACTGCGCCAATACCGCAACTACGCCAACCTGGCAGAAAGCTACAGCACTATTCCTTCACGCTTTCTGACCATTACCCATGGTGTCTCGGCTGTAGGCAAAAGCTCAGTGGCCATGCGCCTGGTTGAAGCCCTGGGGGCGATTCGTCTGCGCTCAGACGTCGTACGCAAGCAATTGTTTGGCGAGCAAACTGCTGACAACGCTATAGGCGACGGTATTTATAACGCCGACGCCAGCGCTGCGACCTATAACAAGCTGCATGAATTGGCAGGTACCGTGCTGCACGCGGGCTTCCCTGTGGTGATTGATGCCACCTACCTCAAGCGCGAGCAGCGCGACGCCGCGGCCCAAGTGGCAGAAGCCACCGGCGTGCCTTGCCTGATCCTCGACTGCACCGCACCGGATGCCGTCATCGAAGGCTGGCTGGCCCATCGCCAAACCATTGGCACCGATCCATCTGACGCCACTCTGGATGTGGTCAAGGCGCAACAAGCCAGCCGCGAGGCGTTGAGCGCCGATGAGATCCTGCGCAGCAAGCGCGTTGAAACCCACAACAGCAAAAGCCTGGATACCCTGATAGCTGATATCCGCCAGCGTCTGCCAGGCCTGTAAACACTCATGTGCGCCGTGAAGCCGCAATGGCTTCACGGCATATGCGCATACATGCCAAAACAAATACGACATCGGGCCCGACGCCATCGTGTTGCGGTGAGCCTGCCGTATCCCCCGCCGAAAACGCTCTGCTTCATACCTCTGCGCTGCGCTCCTCCTGCTTGATAGAACCCAAAACCTGTTTTTTTCGTGCTCGCTTGTTCCAAAACCGACTAACGGACTGCGACTTCTCTATCGAGCGCTACACTCGTCTAAGACCCACTTACCCCATAGACGCTGAGCTCACGCCGTCGCAAGGAGGGCTGATGAACGATGAACTTCAGCATTTGAGAAATCTTGGGAAAACCTCGGCGCAATGGCTGCACGCCGTGGGTATTCACAGCGTCTCGGACTTGAAACGATTAGGCGCAGTAGATGCTTACCGGGCGGTAAAGGCGCGAGGTTTCAGAGCCTCTAAAGTGCTGCTATACGCCATCGAGGGCGCCCTGCTGGACGTTCACTGGAACGATATACCCGCAGAGCGCAAAGAGGCGCTGAATCAACAGGTGGATAATTTATCGGCCTCGCACAAAGGCTGAGGCTCGTGTTTACGCAGGCCCCGATGAACGGCAAAAAACAGTTGTTGACACGGAAATGAGAATTGTTATGATTACGCCATCTGGTCGCGAGACCAGCCGATCTTCTGGAAGGCTCTTGGTTCGGGCGCTCAGAAAATCTCCTCATCAGGCTAATCACGGTTATTTGACCCGGCTCTTGCCGGGTCTTTTT
>JAZKIA010000032.1:0-5696 GCA_040385125.1 Pseudomonadota bacterium
AAAAGTCTTTCGAGGAGCTCGACGGTGGCCAACACACCTTCCGCCAAAAAACGTGCAAAACAGGCTGAGAAGCGTCGCAGCCACAACGCCAGCCTGCGTTCCATGGTTCGTACCTACATCAAGAATGTAGTTAAAGCCATCGACGCAAAAGACGCTGCTAAAGCGCAAGCTGCTTATGTTCTGGCTGTTCCTGTTATCGACCGTATGGCCGATAAAGGTATCATCCACAAGAACAAAGCTGCTCGCCATAAGAGCCGCCTGAATGGCCACGTCAAGGCTTTGAACCTTGCGACCGCCGCTTAAGCGATAAGCTTTTTAAAAAACCGACCTTAGGGTCGGTTTTTTATTGCCTGCGATTTATCACCGCCCTCAGCAGCTACAGCGCTCCCACACAAGACAGCCGCCCCTACGGGACACCAGACACAAAAAAACCGCACCAGATCTCACTCTGGCACGGCTTTTTTATCAAGAAAAGTTACTGCTGTGGCCACGGCAAAATCGGGATTGCAGTCACCGCATTCTGCGGACTACCTTCGATCAGGCGATCGCTGTACACCAGATACACCAGCGTATTGCGCTTCTTGTCCAGAAAACGCACGACCTGCATGGTCTTGAACACCAGCGAAGTACGCTCCTTGAACACCTCGTCACCATCTTTCAAGTCACCCTTGAAGCTGATGGGGCCGATCTGACGACATGCCAACGACGCTTCAGCGCGATCTTCAGCCAAACCCAGCCCGCCTTTCATGCCTCCAGTCTTGGCCCGCGACAGATAGCACGTCACACCCTCAACCTTCGGATCATCAAAAGCCTCGACCACGATGCGGTCATTTGGCCCGACAAATTTGAAAACGGTCGATACCGTGCCAATTTCTTCGGCCGAGACCAGCAAAGGCATCGCCAACACCAACCCCAACAAACCTTTAATCATGCGCATGCCCCACCTCACTTTCACACCAGAATAAGGTTATCGCGATGAACCAGCTCCGGCTCCGCCATGTATCCCAACAAACTGACAATCGCATCTGAGGGCTGCCCAATGATTTTTTGCGCTTCCTGGGCACTGTAGTTAGCCAGGCCACGCGCGATCTCTCGACCATCCGCCGCCACACACACCACCATCTCGCCACGACGGAAACCGCCCTGAACTGCTTTGACACCTACCGGCAGCAGGCTCTTGTTGCCCTTGGATAGTGCGACCACAGCCCCATCATCCAACACCAGCGTGCCGCGAGTCTGCAAGTGCCCTGCCAGCCACTGCTTGCGCGCCGCCAGCAGGCCGCGCTCAGGCGACAGCAAAGTACCCAGGCGCTCGCCCGCCTTGAGGCGATCCAGTACACGCTCCAGGCGACCGCCCACAATGATCGTATGCGCCCCCGAACGCGCCGCCAAACGCGCAGCCCGCAACTTGGTCTGCATACCACCACGACCCAGCGCACCACCCGTACCGCCCGCCACCGCATCCAGCGCAGGATCATCCGCACGCGCTTCGTAGATCATTTTGGCATCAGGATTATTGCGCGGATCGGCGTCAAACATACCGTCGCGATCAGTCAGAATCACCAACAGATCAGCCTCGACAAGGTTAGCCACCAACGCGGCCAGCGTGTCGTTATCACCAAAACGGATTTCGTCGGTGACCACCGTGTCATTTTCATTAATAACCGGGATAACGCCCAACTCAACCAGCGCACGCAAGGTGCTGCGAGCATTCAGGTAACGCTTGCGATCAGACAGATCGTCATGGGTCAGGAGGATTTGCGCCGTGTGCCGCGAGTGCTCGGCAAAGCTCGACTCCCAAGCTTGCACCAAGCCCATCTGACCAATGGCCGCAGCAGCCTGCAACTCATGCATGGCACTCGGTCGCACCGTCCAGCCCAAGCGACTCATCCCGGCCGCCACCGCGCCCGAAGACACCAGGACCAGCTCAACGCCCGCCTCGTGCAAGGCCACCATCTGCTCGACCCAAACGCCCATCGCCGCGCGATCCAGGCCCTTGCCATCTGCTGTCAGCAATGCGCTACCGATCTTTACGACCCAACGCTGCGCACCCGTCACCTTGCTCCGCATCATCATCCAACCTGTGCCTGAGAGCGGCGCGACCGAGCGCCACCCGTGGAATTATTTTTTTGGTTTCTGTTTAGCAGATGCTAAAACGCCGCTCTAGTGAGCGGCGCTGTAGTTTACCGCAACGAATCAGTCGCGGACGTAAATGATTTCCGGACCATCTTCATCATCAACATCTTCTTCGTCCCAGTCATCTTCACCGATGTCGTGGACGCTCTTCACGCCGCTGCGGCGCAAGGCACGCTTGTCATCCAGCGCCTGCAACTGAGCACGCGCCTCATCTTCGATGCGCTGATCAAGCTCAGCCAACTCTTCCTTGTAAGCAGGGTCATTGGCCAGACGGTCAGCACGATCTTCAAGATAACGCATGATGTCGTGGCACAGTTTTTCGGTACCAATCTTGGCGATAGCCGAGATCACGTACACAGGACCGGTCCACTCCAAACGCTCAACAACTTCTTTAACGCGCGCGTCGTGCTCTTCTTCTGGCAGCGCATCGCACTTGTTCAGCACCAGCCAGCGATCACGCTCAGCCAGCGACGGGCTGAATTTGGTCAGCTCGTTGACGATGACTTCAGCGGTATCAGCAGCACTTTCAGTGCCTTCAACCGGCGCCATGTCCACAAGGTGCAACAACAGACGCGTACGCGCCAAGTGCTTGAGGAAGCGAATCCCCAGGCCAGCACCATCAGAAGCACCCTCGATCAAGCCAGGAATATCGGCAATCACGAAGCTCTTCCAGCGATCAACGCTGACCACGCCCAGGTTTGGCACCAGCGTGGTGAACGGATAGTCCGCCACTTTTGGCTTGGCTGCAGACACCGAACGAATAAAGGTACTTTTACCCGCATTCGGCAAGCCCAGCAGACCGATATCCGCCAGCACTTTCAATTCCAGTTTCAGGTCGCGCTGCTCACCCGGCTTACCCGGAGTAGTCTGACGCGGAGCCCGGTTGGTACTGGATTTGAAACGGGTGTTACCCAGACCGTGCCAACCGCCATGAACAACCAGCAAGCGCTGGCCGGCCTTGGTCAGGTCACCAATGATTTCCTGAGTGCCCGCATCGATCACTGTTGTGCCGACCGGAACACGCAGCACCATGTCTTCGCCCTTGCGGCCAGTGCAATCAGCGCTGCCGCCGTTCGAGCCGCGCTGGGCATCGAAGTGACGGGTGTAACGGTAGTCAACCAGAGTGTTGAGGTTTTCGTCGGCGACCATATAGATCGAACCGCCATCACCACCATCACCACCGTTCGGACCACCGTTTTCGATGAATTTCTCGCGACGGAAACTCATGCAACCGTTACCACCGTCGCCCGCTTTTACCTTGATCGATACTTCATCAACAAACTTCATAACAAAACGCCTCTCGTCATCAGGACGAGCCGATAAACACTAAGACATAAGACTCTTGCAAAAATGAGCGCAGCGACCTCAATCAACGACCGTTAAATCCAGCGCCAGCAGCCCATACAAACAGTTTTGCAAGAGACTCACCCCACAAACGAAAAAGCCCCGTCGCAAGACAGGGCTCTTCCAGCTACCAAGCTCTTACGCTGCGACGACTGCTGTCTTCGGAACGATGCTTACATAGCGACGACCGAAGGCGCCTTTAACCTGGAACTTGATCACGCCTTCCACTTTCGCGAACAGGGTGTGATCTTTGCCCATACCAACGCCGTAGCCAGCGTGGAATTGGGTGCCGCGCTGACGCACGATGATGTTGCCCGGAATGATAACCTGGCCGCCATACATCTTCACGCCAAGGCGTTTGGCTTCTGAGTCGCGACCGTTACGGGTACTACCACCAGCTTTTTTGTGTGCCATGAGTCAATTCTCCTAGTGAGGAATTAGGCTGAAATTAAGCCTGAATACCGGTGATTTTGATCTCGGTGTACCACTGGCGGTGGCCCATACGCTTCATGTGGTGCTTACGACGACGGAACTTGATGATGCGGATTTTATCGTGACGACCTTGGGAGATCACTTCAGCAACAACAGTGGCGCCAGGAACAACTGGAGCGCCGATGTTTACGTCGTCGCCATTAGCGACCAACAGAACGCGATCAAAAGTTACGGATTCGCCGGTAGCGATTTCCAGTTTTTCGATCTTCAGGTATTCACCTGGAGCTACTTTGTACTGCTTGCCACCAGTAACGATTACTGCGTACGACATGGTATTTCTCCGATAATCCTGCTCACCCAGCGCTTTATAAGAAGAGGTATTGGCTGGCATGGCTGCATGGGATGGACGTCCCGAATGCAATTGCGTAAGGCAGGTGCTGCCCAGGAAGTTCAGGGTGCGCGATTGTACGCAAGGCTCGCCAGGGTTGCAAGGGGCCGCCCATCGCGCCTTGACAGGCCCAGCCCCCCCGACCTAGCATGCCGCGCACCCCTTCTGGAGCACCTGTCGCTGATGCAACCCCAAGCTTTCTACCGCGCGGTGGCGGACGATTTTAGCGCCGTCGACGGCATCATCAAGAAGCAGCTGACTTCACGCGTACCGCTGGTCTCAAAAATCGGCGACTACATTACTTCGGCCGGCGGAAAACGCCTTCGCCCTTTATTAGTGCTGCTGTGTGGCAAGGCCCTGGGCCGCGAAGGCGACGATATGCGTCTGCTGGCCGCGACCATTGAGTTCCTGCACACCGCAACCCTGCTGCACGATGACGTGGTCGACATGTCGGGCATGCGCCGTGGCCGCAAGACTGCGAATGCAACATGGGGCAATGCGCCTAGCGTACTGGTCGGCGACTTCCTGTACTCGCGCTCCTTCGAAATGATGGTTGAGCTGGGCTCAATGCCAGTGATGAAAATCCTGTCGCAAGCCACCCGCATCATTGCCGAAGGCGAAGTGCTGCAGCTGTCCAAGGTTCGCGACGCCAGCACCACCGAAGAAACCTACATGGAAGTGATTCGCGGCAAAACCGCGATGCTTTTCGAGGCTTCGACCCACAGTGCTGCGGCGCTGGCCGGTGCAACCCCAGAGCAAAGCGAAGCGCTACGCACCTTTGGTGATCACCTGGGCGTGGCTTTCCAGCTGGTGGACGACTTGCTCGACTACCGTGGCGATGCCGAAACCCTGGGCAAGAACGTCGGCGACGATCTGGCCGAAGGCAAACCGACTCTGCCATTGATCTACACCATGCGCGAAGGCACGCCGGAGCAAGCAGCTCTGGTGCGCAAGGCGATCCAGAAAGGCGGCATTGAAGACCTCGAGAGCATTCGTGAGGCCGTTGAGGCCTCTGGTTCGCTGGATTACACCGCACAACTGGCTCGCGACTACGTGGCCCGCGCGATTGTCTGCCTGGAAACCCTGCCGCCTAGCGAATACCGCGATGCGCTGGTCGAACTGAGCGAGTTTGCGGTCGCGCGTACGCACTGACCCACCGTGCCTGAATACCTGTGGGAGCGGGCTTGCCCGCGATAGCATCACCCGGTTTGATTGAAAAACCGAGTTGCCTGAATCGCGAGCAAGCCCGCTCCCACAAGCTCAATATCGGCACTATCCCCCGCCCCCGCTAAAACCCTATACAATGCGTGCCTTTTAGCCATCCTGACGCTTAAGGAGCTTTAGTGAGCACGTTGCCACCCTGCCCAAAATGCAATTCCGAATACACCTACGAAGA
>JAZKIA010000033.1:0-29558 GCA_040385125.1 Pseudomonadota bacterium
GCACGGTGATGCTGGTGGATGACCCGGTCAAACGGGTCGACAACATGACCATGGCTTGGGGTCTTGAAGCCCGTACGCCGTTCCTCGACTACCGACTGGCCGAACTCTCGGCGCGGATTCCGGCCCGCTTCAAGCTGCCGGATGGCGGCAAGCAAGTGCTAAAGGAAGCGGCACGACTCGTCATCCCCAGCGAGGTGATCGACCGCAAAAAAGGCTACTTCCCGGTGCCGGGACTCAAGCATCTGCAAGGCGATACGCTGAATTGGGTACGCGACCTGCTGCTGGACCCGAGCCAGGATCGCGGGTTGTTCCAGCCAGCAATGCTCGACCAGTTGCTGACCAACCCGCAGGGCCAGTTGACGCCCTTGAATGGCTCCAAGCTGTGGCAATTGGCAGCCTTGAATCTGTGGCTGAGCGAACAAGGAATCTAACCGATGAAACCCCTCGCTACGGCTTACAGCCAGCGCTTGCTACGCGGCCAAACGCCGTCTTATGAGCGCCTGCAAGCGCGCTTTGCCGAAGATGGCAGTGAACTGGATGCACAACCGGTGGCCGTGCATTGCGGCTGGGGCCGCTTGTTGATCGGGCATACCTTCCCCGATCCCGCCAGCCTGGCCAATGAACTGCTCAATGAGCAACCTGGCGAGCGCGACATTGCGTTGTACGTTGCCGCACCGCAACAAGTGTTGGCGCAATCGCCGCAACAGTTGTTTCTTGATCCCTCTGACACGTTGCGCCTGTGGTTCACCGATTATCGCCAGTCGACCCGAGTGTTTCGCGGTTTCCGGATTCGGCGGGCGCAAAGCGAAGCCGACTGGCAAGCGATCAACCTCTTGTATCAGGGCCGCAATATGCTGCCCATCGACCCGACACTGCTGACCGAACGCCACAAGGGTGGGCCGGTGTACTGGATGGCCGAAGATGAAGACAGCGATGCGGTGATTGGCAGTGTGATGGGGCTCAATCACCACACCGCTTTTCATGATCCGGAAAACGGCAGCAGCTTGTGGTGCCTGGCGGTTGATCCGCACTGCACCCGCCCCGGTGTGGGTGAAGTACTCGTTCGGCACTTGATCGAGCACTTCATGAGTCGGGGCCTGAGTTATCTCGACTTGTCCGTGCTGCACGACAACGCACAGGCCAAAAACCTGTACGCCAAACTTGGCTTTCGCACCCTATCGACCTTTTCCATCAAACGTAAAAACGGCATCAATCAGCCGCTGTTCCTCGGCCCCGGCCCTCAAGCCGGGCTCAACCCCTATGCCAGTATTTTGGTCGAGGAGGCCTATAAACGCGGGATCGATGTACAGATTGATAACGCCAGTGCCGGTCTGTTCACTCTCAGTCATGGTGGACGGCGAATCCGCTGCAAAGAATCCCTGACCGATTTGACCAGCGCCATCAGCATGAGCCTCTGTCAGGACAAAAGTCTGACCCACACCGTGTTAAGCCAGGCGGGCCTGAACGTACCGACTCAGCAACTGGCGGGTAATGCCGACGACAATCTGGCGTTCCTTGAGCAGCACACACGGGTGGTGGTCAAACCTGTGGATGGCGAGCAAGGCAACGGCGTGGCGGTGGACCTGGACAACATTGAACTCGTGCAACAGGCCATCGAAACGGCCCGGGCATTCGACAGTCGGGTGCTGCTCGAAAGCTTCCACGAAGGGCTCGACTTGCGGATTGTGGTGATTGGTTTTGAGGTGGTCGCCGCCGCTATCCGTCGCCCCGCGCAAGTCATTGGCGATGGTATGCACAGCGTGCAGCAACTGATCAAAGCGCAAAGCCGCCGACGCCAGGCGGCAACCGGTGGTGAAAGCCGTATCCCGCAGGATGCCGAAACCCTGCGCACAGTGCAGGCCGCAGGTTATGACTACACCAGTATTTTGCCGACCGGTCAGACGCTCGTTGTACGTCGCACCGCGAACTTACACACCGGTGGCTGCCTGGAAGATGTCACCGGAGTGTTGCACCCGGTACTGGCCGACGCGGCGATTCGTGCGGCCCGGGCGCTGGATATTCCAGTGGTCGGGCTGGACCTGATGGTGCCCGCCGCCGATCAACCCGAGTATGTATTTATCGAGGCCAACGAGCGGGCCGGGTTGGCCAACCATGAACCACAGCCGACCGCCGAACGCTTTATCGACTTGTTATTCCCCCACAGTCAGCCGGCGCCCTGAAGCGCCGAGGTTGAACCGCATCCAGGATCACGCCGTGCGTAACGCACGGCCGATCTCGCCTCAGGAGTTCCCATGAATCGCACCCTGCCTGAACCCGATCTCGACTACCTGCAACGGGTATTACTGGAAATGCTCGCCATTCCCAGCCCCACCGGTTTTACCGACACCATCGTGCGCTATGTCGCCGAGCGCCTCGAAGAACTTGGGATCCCCTTTGAACTGACCCGGCGCGGCACCTTGCGCGCCACGCTCAAGGGCCAGAAAAACAGCCCGGATCGCGCTGTTTCAGCGCATCTGGATACCATCGGTGCCAGCGTACGTGCCATCAAAGACAACGGCCGTTTGGTGCTGGCGCCGGTGGGCTGTTGGTCCAGCCGTTTTGCCGAAGGCAGCCGTGTCAGCCTGTTTACCGACAATGGCGTGATCCGCGGCAGCGTGTTGCCATTAATGGCCTCAGGCCATGCGTTCAATACCGGCGTCGACGAACTGCCGATCAGTTGGGATCATATCGAGCTGCGATTGGATGCGTACTGCGCTACCCGTGCCGACTGCGATTCACTGGGGGTCAATATCGGTGATTTCGTGGCGTTTGATCCGCTGCCCGAGTTCACCGAAAGCGGCCACATCAGCGCCAGGCATCTGGACGACAAGGCTGGGGTCGCGGCCTTGCTCGCCGCCTTGAAGGCGATCGTCGACAGTGGCGAGCAACCGCTGATCGACTGTCACCCGCTGTTCACCATTACCGAAGAAACCGGCAGCGGTGCGGCAGCGGCATTACCGTGGGATGTCAGTGAATTTGTCGGGATTGATATTGCACCGGTAGCGCCTGGCCAGCATTCCAGTGAACACGCGGTGAGCGTGGCGATGCAGGACTCGGGTGGGCCGTATGACTATCACTTGTCGCGGCATTTGCTGCGCCTGGCCAGTGACAACGAACTGCCGGTGCGCCGCGACATGTTCCGCTATTACTTCAGCGACGCGCATTCGGCGGTGACTGCCGGGCACGACATTCGTTGCGCCTTGCTGGCGTTTGGCTGCGATGCGACCCACGGTTATGAACGTACCCACATTGATAGCCTGGCCGCACTAAGTCGCCTGCTCGGGGCCTACATGATGAGTCCGCCAGTGTTTGCCAGCGATGCACAGCCTGCCCAGGGATCTCTGGACCGCTTCAGTCACCAGTTGGAGCATGACGCGCAGATGGAAAGCGATACCCGAGTACCTTCGGTAGAGAGTTTGGTGGGGGATAACCGGAGCTGAGGAGCCCCTCACCCTAACCCTCTCCCAAAGGGAGAGGGGACTGATTGGGGGTTGCTGTAGCCTTTTTGCGGCCTGAACGTATTACGCTGAATCCAAAACCAACTCGGTCAGCCTCCTCTCTCTCCCAAAGGGAGAGGGGACTGATTGGGGGTTGCTGTAGCCTTTTTTGCGGCCTGAACGTATTACGCTGAATCCAAAACCAACTCGGTCAGCCCCCTCTCCCTCCGGGAGAGGGTTGGGGTGAGGGCGCTTTTAAACCTGAGACTGAGCGCCTTCAAACCACGCCAATTTCTCACGCAGCAACACCACTTCGCCCACGATCACCAACGTCGGGGCATGAACTTCATGCTCCGCCACCAGTGATGGCAAGTTGCTCAGCGTGCCAGTGAATACACGCTGATTGGAGGTGGTGCCTTGCTGAATCAGCGCTGCCGGGGTATCAGCTGAACGACCATGTTTGATCAGTTGTTCGCAGATGACCGGCAGCCCCACCAGACCCATGTAGAACACCAGCGTCTGCGCCGGGGCGACCAAATCGCTCCACGGCAGGTTGCTGGTGCCATCCTTCAAGTGCCCGGTCACAAATCGCACGGACTGCGCGTAATCGCGGTGTGTCAACGGAATCCCGGCATACGCCGAGCAACCACTGGCAGCCGTAATCCCCGGCACCACCTGGAATGGAATGCCGTGAGCGGCCAGTTCTTCGATTTCTTCACCGCCACGACCAAAGATGAACGGATCGCCACCCTTGAGCCGTACCACACGCTTGCCTTGCCTGGCCAAGTCCACCAATTGCTGGTTGATCTGGTCTTGCGGCACAGCGTGATCGGCGCGACGCTTGCCGACATAAATGCGCTCGGCATCGCGACGGCACAGTTCAAGAATCGCCGGGGCCACCAAACGGTCGTACAACACCACGTCCGCTTGTTGCATCAGGCGCAACGCGCGAAAGGTCAAAAGGTCCGGATCACCCGGCCCCGCACCCACCAGATAAACCTCACCCGTGGTCTGCGCCGCTTCACCATTGATCTTGGCGATCAATAAACGCTCGGCTTCAGCGCCCTGCCCGGCCAGTTGACGGTCGGCAATCGGCCCTTGGAATACATCTTCCCAAAACCCGCGCCGTTGCTGCACATCCGGAAACAAGCCTTTGACCTGAGTCCGAAAACGCGCCGCCAGGCCCGCAAGCTGACCGTAGGTCGAAGGAATCCAGGTTTCGAGCTTGGCCCGTATCAAGCGCGCCAGCACCGGCGCATCGCCGCCGCTGGACACTGCGACGATCAACGGCGAGCGGTCAACGATAGCGGGGAAAATCACGCTGCACAGGGCAGGTGCATCCACCACGTTGACTGGCACGCAACGACGATGGGCGTCAGCCGACACTTGGGCATTGAGCGGCTCGTCGTCGGTGGCGGCGATGATCAGCACGCATCCGTCCAGATCAGCCTCGACATAGCCGCGCAACACTTGCTCGCCACCACTGCTGTTTATCAACTCGCACAACTGAGGCTCTATTGCGGGTGCGACAACCCGCAGCACCGCACCGGCATCGGCCAGCAGCCGGGATTTGCGCAAGGCAATTTCCCCACCACCGACCACCAGTACACGGCTGCCACGCAGGTTATGAAACAGCGGCAGAAACTCCATTTAGCCGATGACCTCAATGCCGCCCATGTAAGGCTTGAGTACGTCAGGCACGCGGATCGAACCGTCTGCTTGCTGGTAGTTTTCCAGCACCGCTACCAAGGTGCGGCCTACCGCCAAACCGGAACCGTTCAGGGTGTGAACCAGTTCTGGCTTGCCGGTTTCCGGGTTACGGAAGCGCGCTTGCATACGGCGGGCCTGGAAGTCACCGCAGTTGGAGCACGACGAAATTTCGCGGTACTTGTCTTGGCTCGGGATCCACACTTCCAGATCGTAGGTTTTGACTGCGCTGAAGCCCATGTCGCCGGTGCACAGCGCCAGGGTGCGATAAGGCAGCTCCAGCAATTGCAGGACTTTCTCGGCGTTGCCAACCAGACCTTCCAGCGCGTCCATCGACGTCGACGGCTCAACGATCTGAACCATTTCGACCTTGTCGAACTGGTGCTGGCGAATCATGCCGCGTGTGTCACGGCCTGATGCACCGGCTTCACTGCGAAAGCACGGCGTGTGTGCCACGAACTTGATCGGCAGGGATTTGTGATCGACGATTTCGCCCGACACAATGTTGGTCAGCGACACTTCGGCGGTCGGAATCAAGTACAGATCGGCTTCGCCTTCGCGGCTGATCTTGAACAGGTCTTCTTCGAACTTAGGCAGTTGGCCAGTGCCTTGCAGTGCAGGTGCCTGAACCAGGTAAGGCGTGTAAGCCTCTTCGTAGCCGTGTTCGTTGATGTGCAGGTTGAGCATGAACTGCGCCAGGGCGCGATGCAGACGTGCAATTGGACCACGCAGCAAGGCGAAACGAGCACCGGACAGTTTGGCGGCGGTTTCAAAGTCCAGCCAGCCGTATTGCTCGCCCAGCGCTACGTGGTCCTTGATTTCAAAATCGAAAGTCTTTGGGGTGCCCCAGCGACGGATTTCGACGTTGTCGTCTTCGTCAGCACCAACCGGCACTGACTCATCCGGCAGGTTTGGCAGGCTCAACAGAATTGAATCAAGTTCAGTCTGGATCGCGTCCAGCTCAACCTTGCCATTGGCCAAATCGCTGCCCATGGTTTCAACACTGGCCATCAATGGCGCGATGTCTTCACCGCGAGCCTTGGCCTGACCAATGCTCTTGGAGATGGCGTTACGCTCAGCCTGCAACTTCTCGGTCAGGGTCTGAACTTCTTTGCGCTTGGCTTCCAGCGCGTCGATGCGCGCCACGTCCAGCTTAAAGCCACGGGATGCCAGGCGATCCGCTACGTCTTGCAGGTTGCTACGTAACAGTTTGGAATCAAGCATGTCGGTTTCTCGTTTATCAAAGTTTGGTCAGGGACAGGCCGGCCCAGGTCGCAAGCAGCCCGCCGAATACGCTGAGGGCCGCATAGCCCAGTGCCAGTGGCACTTGCCCGCTTTCAAGCAGGCGCACCGTATCCAGTGAAAAGGATGAAAAAGTGGTCAAACCGCCCAGGAAACCAACTATCAGCCCGGCTCGGACTTCAAACGGTACTTCCGGACGGATCAAAAAAAGTCCGTAAAGGATGCCAATCAGCAGGCAGCCCATGATATTAACGGCCAATGTCGCGGTATAGAAGTGCCGTGGCCAATTGGCGTTAATCCAGTTACCCGCAGCAAAGCGCAACAAGGTGCCGGTAATACCGCCAATCGAGACCGCCACAACGACAGGAATCAAGGTTTTCTCCGCTGCTTGGGACTCACCCGATCCAGTGCTGCAAGGTGCTTGAGCTTCTCGCCGATTTTGAGCTCCAGCCCGCGCGGTACTGGCTGATACAGCGCTAGCGGCTCCAGCGCGTCCGGGAAGTAGTCTTCACCGGCCGCGTAAGCATCTGGCTCGTCATGGGCGTAACGATATTCGTCGCCGTAACCCAGTTGCTTCATCAGTTTGGTCGGTGCGTTGCGCAAGTGCAGCGGTACTTCGAGCGAGCCGTATTCGGCGGCGCTGCGCAATGCAGCCTTGAACCCCATGTACACCGCGTTGCTTTTTGGCGCACAGGCCAGGTAGGTAATGGCCTGGGCCACCGCCAACTCGCCTTCCGGGCTGCCGAGACGCTCTTGCACGTCCCAGGCCGACAGGCACAGGCTCAAGGCCCGCGGGTCAGCATTGCCGATGTCTTCACTGGCCATGCGCACCACGCGCCGGGCGATGTACAGCGGGTCGCAGCCGCCATCGATCATCCGCGCAAACCAGTACAAGGCACCATCGGGGTTGGAGCCACGGACCGACTTGTGCAAAGCCGAAATCTGGTCATAAAACGCTTCGCCACCTTTGTCGAAGCGCCTCTGGGTGTCTCCCAGCAGGTTATGCAGCAGGTCAGTGCCAATTTCGCTGTGGTCTTCAGCCAGATCCGAGGCGTTTTCCAGCAAGTTCAGCAAGCGCCGACCATCACCGTCCGCCGCCCGCAGCAGAATCTGAAACCCTTCATCGCTGAGGGTCAGGCCGCGCTTGCCGAGGCCGCGCTCTTCGGTCAGTGCACGCTGCACCAGCTTGTGCAAGGCCGCTTGATCGAGGCTTTTGAGCACATACACCCGTGCTCGCGACAGCAAGGCGTTGTTCAGCTCAAAGGAGGGATTTTCGGTAGTGGCACCGATAAAGATCAACGTGCCATCTTCGACATAAGGCAAGAACGCATCCTGCTGCGACTTGTTGAAGCGATGCACTTCGTCGACGAACAAAATGGTACGCCGGCCATATTGGCCGGCCTGCTGCTTGGCGATCTCGACCGCCTGGCGGATCTCCTTGACCCCGGCCAGCACCGCCGACACTGTTTCAAAGTGCGCATCCGAGACTTCTGCCAGCAGCCGCGCCAGCGTGGTTTTACCCACCCCTGGCGGGCCCCAGAAGATCATCGAATGCAGCGCACCCTGCTCCAGCGCTTCGCGCAAGGGCTTGCCGCGAGCGAGCAGGTGTTCCTGGCCGACGTACTCGTCCAGATTGGCTGCACGCAAGCGGGCAGCCAATGGTTGAGCAATCGGAGCACTTCGAAACAAATCCATGACTACTTGCGAAACCTCTGGAAAGTACTGAAACCACTGTGGGAGGACACTCGCCGCGCAGCAAACTGGGTCCGTAGGAGCTGCCGCAGGCTGCGATCTTTTGATCGGCAGTAGATCAAAAGATCGCAGCCTTCGTGCCTCGGCAGCTCCTACTGGCCTTGCTGTTTATTCCTGGATCACATCAGCCCCTTTCGGGATGTCGAATTTGAACTTGGACGCCGGGATCGGCTGGTTGACTACAACACCGTTGAACAGAATATTGGTGCGCTGCCCAATGCTGTCAATCAACTGCATGTCGTTGATCTTGCCGCCACGAAACGACAGACGCAGGGAGTCAAACAGGGTGTCTTTGGTTTTTGGCTTCAATGTGAAGTCCATCACGTCACCCGCTTGCTTGGAGGTGATGTCAAAGCTTTCACTGATCTTCGATACGTCGCCGGACAGCAGCAGGGCCGGGGTCTGGGTCAGACGCTGATCAAGCTTTTTGATGGTCGCCTGTTCCAGATCCGGGTCCCAGAGCGTAACTTTCTGGCCATCGGAAATCATCGTCTGTTCTTGAGGTGCATCAGTGTGCCAGTAGAACAGGCCCGGACGTTTTACCGACATTTCACCGGCCGTTTCTTGCAACTGAGTGCCGCTGCCATCCAGCGTCAGTTGCGAGAAACGCGCAGTGATGGTGTCCGACTGTCCGAGCAATTGGCCAAGACGTTTCACACTGTCAGCGTCGGCATGCGCCGAAAGCGAAGAAAAAGCCAATACCGGTAGCAAAAGCATGCTGACAAAACGCATGGAAATCCTCATTGATTAGTTGAAAGCCGCCTGCGGATGTTCCGCAGGTCGGTCAGTCACGCATGGGGGCTGGCGCCAGCACTTCGCGGGAGCCATTGGTGTTCATCGAGGTCACAACCCCGGCCATTTCCATGGACTCGATCATGCGAGCGGCACGGTTATAGCCGATTTTTAATTTACGCTGCACCGCAGAGATCGAGGCGCGACGGCTTTCGAGTACAAATTGTACGGCCTCGTCATACAGCGCATCCGTCTCAGCGTCGTCGCTGCCTTCACCGCTGCCACCGTCAAAGCCGCTGCCAGGCTCTTCAACGCCGGCCAGGATATCTTCGTTGTAGTCCGGGCTGCCGCGCAGCTTCCACGCCTCGACGACACGGTGTACTTCGTCATCGGAAACAAATGCGCCGTGAACCCGAATTGGCAGGCTGGTGCCAGGTGGCATGTAGAGCATGTCACCGTGACCCAGCAGTTGCTCGGCGCCGCCCTGATCGATGATGGTACGCGAATCAATCTTGCTCGATACCTGGAACGCCATCCGAGTCGGGATGTTAGCCTTGATCAGACCAGTGATCACGTCAACCGACGGGCGCTGGGTAGCGAGGATCAAGTGAATACCGGCGGCCCGCGCTTTCTGGGCGATACGGGCGATCAGCTCTTCCACCTTCTTGCCAACGATCATCATCATGTCGGCAAATTCGTCGACCACCACCACGATGGTTGGCAGTTTGGTCAGCAACGGTGCTTCGTCGTGAATGCTTTCGCGTTTGTACAGCGGGTCGGTCAGCGGTTCACCGGCAGCCTCTGCATCTTTGATCTTCTGGTTGAAGCCGGCGAGGTTACGCACGCCCATCTTGGCCATCAACTTGTAACGGCGCTCCATCTCGGCAACGCTCCAGCGCAGGGCGTTGGCGGCGTCTTTCATGTCCGTAACCACCGGACACAACAGATGCGGAATACCTTCGTAGATCGACAGCTCAAGCATTTTCGGGTCGATCATGATCAGCTTGGCGTCTTCCGGGCCGGACTTGAACAGGATCGACAGGATCATCGCGTTCACACCCACCGACTTACCGGAACCGGTCGTACCGGCCACCAGCAAGTGCGGCATTTTTGCCAGGTCGGTAATCACCGGCTTGCCGCCAATGTCATGGCCCAGGGCCAGAGTGACAGGCGACTTGGCGTCATCGAACTCAGGGGTCGACAGCACCTCGGAGAACCGCACGATCTGGCGGTCTTCGTTAGGGATTTCGATACCCACGGTGGTTTTACCAGGAATCACTTCAACCACCCGCACACTGGTCACCGCCAGCGATCGGGCCAAGTCTTTGGCCAGGTTGGCAATACGGCTGACCTTGACCCCGGCTGCCGGCTGAATTTCGTAACGGGTAATTACCGGGCCTGGGTGAATCGAATCGACCGTAACCTCGACCCCGAATTCCTTGAGCTTGATTTCAAGCAAATGGCCAACGGCTGCCAGGGATTCAGGGGAGTAATTGAGCTGCTTCTTCTCGGCCGGGTCAAGAATCGAGATCGGCGGCAACGTGCCTTCGACCGCGCTATCGACGAACAACGGCGCCTGTTTTTCTTTCTGTACGCGCTTGCTCGGTTCGGGGGCTTTGATCGGGGCGGGAGCAATCACCGCTGGTACGTGTTTCTCACGCTCGGACATGTGCTTGGCCAGCGCCTGTTCGCGCTCGATCAAGCGCTCTTTGGCCTTGGCCTGCTCGCGTTTGTCTGAGACGCTTGGCGCGACTACCTCATTGACCCGGTTATCGACTTCACGCAGTTGCGCCACCAGTTGCTTGCGCTCGTTGCGCTCCGCCCACCAGCGATTGGCCGCGCCTTGAATCAGCTCAAACAGGTCGAGGGTGATCTTGCCGGTCACGTCCATCACCTTGAACCATGACAAGTCAGTGAACACGGTCAGGCCGAACAGGAACAAGGCAATCAGCAATAGGGTGCTGCCTTGAATATTCAGGGCGTTTTTCGCCAGGTCGCCCAGGCTCTCGCCCAGAGCCCCGCCCGCCCCTGCGGGCAAACCCGCGGCCGAATGGAAGTGGATATGGGCCAGCGCAGCGCCCGAGAGCACTAGAAACAGCAGGCCGACCAAGCGCCACGAGAACAGCCAGCCGCTCCACTGCCAGGGCTGATGCCGCTCACGGAAAATCTGATAAGCCTTGACCGCCAGCAGCAACGGGAAAATGTAGGCGAAATAACCCAGAATCATAAACAGGATGTCAGCGCTGTAGGAGCCCGCAGGCCCACCGAAGTTCTGCACATCAATCACGCGGCTGTTATGACTCCAGCCGGGATCGTCCTTGCCGTAGGTCAGCAGGGCCATCATCAGGAACAGGCATAAGGCGCCAATAGCGATCAATGCACCTTCCTTGAGCCGGTAGTGCAATTGCTGACGCCAGAGAGGAACTGCTTTAGGTGCTGCTGTGGATTTCTTCAAAACGCGTCTTTTCCTGCGCCTGTGGCGCGCCCAACTATTGATTGACTGCAAAATACTGCTCAATTCGAGCAGGTGACAAGTTCAGACATGAAACTGGACTAGCCTTGCACACGGCCTTGTATGATTACCCGCCGCTTCATGACCAGCCCGCCATGAAGCGCAGTGAATTCAGTGCAGTTTAGAACAGCTCAAACAGGCGGGCCATTGTACGGGTTTAAGCCGCCGATGCCACGCTGACACAATGGATGCCCGGATTCGTCTGGCACCGGCCTGAGAGACGCCAATTTGAGCATGCATTACCTTTTGTGACAAAGACTTATAGCACTGTCAAAACACAGTTTGTATTTAAACGGCAGAGCGTCTGAGACCGCATTGACGCGACAGAGTTGCAGCCGCCCTCCCCTTCTTCTGTAAGACTGATTGCCATGCTGACCTGGTTAAAACGCGACACGCTGACATTCCCCCCCTTAAGCAAGGCCATGCGCGAGCCCAACGGACTGTTGGCAGCAGGGGGCGACCTATCGCCTGACCGGCTGATCCAGGCCTATCGCCATGGCTGCTTCCCGTGGTTTTCCGAAGGCCAGCCCGTCCTCTGGTGGTCGCCCGACCCGCGCACGGTACTGTTTCCTACAGAACTGCACGTCTCGCGCAGCCTGGGCAAGCTGTTGCGCCAGCAACGTTACCAGGTGAGCTTTGACCGTGACTTCGCCGCCGTTATTCAAGCGTGTGCAGCACCCCGTAGCTATGCCGACGGCACCTGGATCACCGACGACATGCAAAATGCTTACATCGAGCTTCATGCGCGCGGCCACGCCCACTCGGTGGAAGTCTGGGACAACGGCGAATTGGTCGGAGGGCTGTATGGCCTGGCGATGGGCCAGTTGTTTTTCGGTGAGTCGATGTTCAGCCGCGCCGATAACGCGTCAAAATTCGGCTTTGCGACATTGGTCAAACAACTTCAGGCCTGGGGTTTCGTGCTGATTGACTGCCAAATGCCGACTGATCACCTGCAAAGCCTGGGCGCGCGCTCCATCCCACGGCAACAGTTCGCCGATTTCTTACACAACCATCTGGATCAACCCACAACTGCGCAATGGGTTTTATAGGCGAGTTTTGCACGCTGGCTTACACTTAATTCAAAGATTTCCCGAGGGCCAATCATGACCGAGCTGGCGCGTTTGAAGTTTTATGCCACTCAACCTCACGTTTGCAGCTACCTGCCCGAAGAACAGGCCACCACGCTGTTCCTCGACCCCAGCCAGCCGATGGATGTGCAGGTCTATGCCGACTTGTCCGAAATGGGTTTTCGACGCAGTGGCGACCATCTCTATCGTCCGCATTGCCTGAAGTGCGATGCCTGCACCCCGGCGCGCATCCCTGTGGCGCTGTTTATGCCCAATCGTCAGCAAAAACGTATTTTCAAGCGTAATGCCGACTTGCAGGTGCAAGCCGTCAAGCCTGGTTTTAGCGAAGAACACTTCGATCTTTATCAGCGCTACATCGAACAGCGACATGCCGATGGCGACATGTTTCCACCCAGCCGCGATCAATTTTCGACATTTTTGGTACGCGACCTGCCGTTCTCGACTTTCTACGAGTTCCGCCTTGATGGGCGCTTGCTGGCGGTAGCCGTCACCGACGTGCTGCCCAATGGCTTGTCGGCCGTTTACACCTTCTACGACCCCAACGAAGAGCGCCGCAGTCTGGGGCGCTACGGGATTCTCTGGCAAATTGCCGAGGCCCGCCGCCTGGGGCTCGATGCGCTGTACCTGGGGTACTGGATCAAGAACTGCAAAAAGATGAGTTACAAGACCGAATACCGTCCAATTGAGCTGCTGATTAATCAGAGATGGAGCACTCTTAACTGAACCCTTGGCTTAACCCCCATTTTTCGGGCACAATGCACGCCGCTTTTGCCTGGCGCAGTTGCACCGGGCCATTCACTGGATACCGAGGGCTTTACTGCATGTCGAAAGAAGACAGCTTCGAAATGGAAGGCACTGTCGTCGACACCCTGCCCAACACCATGTTTCGTGTGGAGTTGGAAAATGGGCACGTCGTAACCGCGCATATCTCCGGCAAGATGCGCAAGAACTACATTCGTATTCTTACCGGTGACAAAGTGCGCGTCGAGCTGACGCCCTATGACTTGAGCAAAGGGCGCATCACTTACCGCGCCCGTTAATCAAGTCAATACAAAACGCCCGGCTCTGCCGGGCGTTTTTGTTTGTCTGCGATTTGTGTACCCGTGGGACTCGGTCTTGCAGGCAGGCCGCGGTGATACCTTCGCGAGCAGGCTCGCTCCCACGGGAGGCAAAAAAAAGCGCCTTTCGGCGCTTTTTTTACAACGGCATCACATCAAGCCATTTCGACTGCGGTTTCAAAATCAAAGGTCAGCTCACCGTCTTTCAAGTCGATGTGAACCACACCGCCATGATCAGCCAGCTCACCAAAGAGAATTTCCTCAGCCAGCGGACGCTTGATCTTGTCCTGGATCAGACGCGCCATTGGCCGTGCACCCATCTGCACATCGTAGCCACCCGCAGCCAACCAGCCGCGTGCGGTATCCGACACAATCAACTGAACGTGCTTGTCGTCCAATTGCGCTTGCAGCTCGGTAAGGAACTTGTCCACCACGTGCTTGATGACCTCGTGACTGAGGCGACCAAACTGAATAATGGTGTCCAGACGGTTGCGGAACTCCGGGGTGAAGCTCTTCTTGATCGCTTCCATTGCATCGGAGGCATGATCCTGATGAGTAAAGCCCATCGAAGCCCGCGCAGCTGTCTCAGCACCTGCGTTGGTAGTCATGATGACGATCACGTTGCGGAAATCCGCCTTGCGCCCGTTGTTATCGGTCAGGGTGCCGTGGTCCATGACCTGCAACAGCAGGTTAAACACCTCGGGATGCGCCTTCTCGATCTCATCCAGCAACAATACGCAATGTGGTTGCTTGGTGATGGCCTCTGTCAGCAAACCGCCCTGATCGAAGCCCACGTAACCTGGAGGCGCACCGATCAGACGCGATACGGTGTGACGCTCCATGTACTCGGACATGTCGAAACGCACCAGCTCGATCCCCAGCGCCTTGGCCAACTGGCGTGCCGCCTCGGTTTTACCGACACCGGTAGGCCCAGCAAACAGGAACGAACCAACTGGCTTGTCAGGCGACTTGAGCCCGGCACGTGACAGTTTGATCGCGGTCGACAATGAATCAATCGCGGCATCCTGACCGAATACGGTCAGACGCAAATCACGCTCCAGATTACGCAGCAGCTCTTTGTCTGAGCTGGAAACATGCTTTGGAGGAATTCGCGCGATTTTCGCCACGATGTCTTCGACCTGCGCCACTTCGATACGCTTGACCCGCTTCTCGACCGGCTGCAGACGCTGGTAGGCACCTGCTTCGTCGATCACATCAATGGCTTTGTCCGGCATGTGCCGGTCATTGATGTAGCGTGAGGCCAGCTCAGCCGCTGCACGCAGCGCTTCATCGCTGTACTCGATGCCGTGATGCTGTTCAAAACGCCCTTTGAGACCCCGAAGAATACCGATGGTGTCTTCAACCGAAGGCTCGGACACGTCTACTTTCTGGAAACGTCGCGCCAGGGCACGATCTTTTTCGAAAATGCCGCGAAACTCCTGGAACGTGGTCGAACCGATGCAACGGATATCACCCGACGACAGCAACGGCTTGAGCAAGTTGGAAGCATCCATCACGCCGCCCGATGCAGCACCGGCACCGATGATGGTGTGGATCTCATCGATAAACAAAATCGCCTGCGGACGCTTTTTCAGCTCGCCGAGTAACGCCTTGAAGCGCTTTTCGAAATCGCCACGGTATTTGGTACCCGCCAGCAACGCACCGAGATCAAGGGAGTAGACGATGCTGTTAGCCAGCAAGTCCGGCACTTGATTATCAACAATGCGCTTGGCCAGACCTTCAGCAATCGCGGTTTTACCCACGCCCGCCTCACCGACCAGCAGGGGATTGTTCTTGCGCCGGCGCGCCAGGATTTGAGCAACACGCTCAACTTCCATTTCGCGCCCTACCAGCGGATCGATACGCCCCTGACGGGCCAACTCGTTCAGGTTACTGGCATAGGCATCCAGCGGATTGCTTGAGGACGACGATTCGCCACCCTCTTCATCCTGCATTTCATGATCACCATCCGAGTGGTCGCCATGCCCAGGCACTTTGGAAATGCCGTGGGCAATAAAGTTGACCACATCAATGCGCGCCACGCTCTGCTGCTTGAGCAGGAACACCGCCTGGCTTTCCTGCTCGCTGAAAATCGCAACCAGGACATTAGCGCCAGTGACTTCACGCTTGCCGGAACTTTGCACGTGGAATACGGCACGCTGCAAGACTCGCTGAAAACCCAGGGTTGGCTGAGTTTCGCGGTCTTCGTCGTGCGCAGGAATCAGGGGGGTTGTGGAATCAATAAACTCTTGCAGGTCATGCTTGAGTTTGTCGAGGTTTGCGCCACAGGCGCGTAGAACGGTTGCGGCCGCCTCATTATCCAAAAGCGCAAGAAGGAGGTGCTCAACCGTCATAAACTCATGACGTTTGGAGCGGGCTTCCTTGAAGGCAAGATTGAGAGTGACTTCGAGCTCGCGATTTAACATGGCTTCACCTCATACCCAAGTGGTCGGCGTTAACCGTCCTTCTCGATTTCACAGAGTAGCGGATGCTGGCTTTCGCGTGCGTACTGGTTTACCTGCGCTGCCTTGGTCTCGGCAATGTCGCGGGTAAAAATACCGCATACGGCCCGTCCTTCTGTATGGACGGCCAGCATAACCTTGGTCGCCAATTCGCGATTCAAGTTAAAAAACACCTCAAGGATTTCGACAACAAAGTCCATGGGTGTGTAGTCATCATTAAACAAAACCACCTTGTACATCGGTGGGGCCTGAAGCGCAGGCTTAGCCTCTTGCACAGCCAAGCCCGCGGAGTCTTCGCCATCAAAATCGGGCTGATCCTGATTGAATGTTAGTCGAGTCTGGCTAATTGCATGCATGGAAAGAAAGGTTCGTCGTTGAGCGAATACAGTGATGGAGGCAAACGTGTCAAATTTCAACAGCGCCACCGCGTGACCTTGACTATCAGTAAAACGGTGTTACAACCATTAGTACCCACAGTGGGGAATAAAGGTCCGCACAGTCAACCCTTTTAACGGTCAATGTGCGAGTGAACTGGATGATACTCCAGTGATGGAGTCGTTTGCAGCAGAGGGATGTGAGTATGCAAGGCAAGGTCAAGTGGTTTAACAACGCCAAAGGCTTCGGCTTTATCAATACGCAGGCCAAGGAAGGCATCAATGACGATGGACATCCAATCGACTTTTTTGCCCATTTTTCGGCTATCCAAATGGATGGCTATAAAACACTGAAAGCGGGCCAACCGGTGAGCTTCGATATCATCCAGGGGCCCAAGGGGCTGCACGCGGTGAATATCAATGACGCCAAGGCCAGCCCGTCCCTGCTGACGGCGGCGCCGGAGGTTCAAACCCTCTCGGCCTGACGCACAGCTACCCGTCAGACGCAAAAAGGCCGACTCAATGAGTGAATCGGCCTTTTTATTGCCCGTTTACATGTGAGCGATCAGCGCATCACCAAAACCGGATGACGAGACCAGCGTGGCACCCTCCATCAGTCGCTCGAAGTCATAGGTCACTGTTTTGGCCGAAATCGCGCCATTGGTGCCCTTGATGATCAAGTCCGCCGCTTCGGTCCAGCCCATGTGCCGCAGCATCATTTCAGCGGACAGGATCAATGACCCCGGATTGACCTGATCCTTGCCAGCGTACTTGGGCGCAGTGCCGTGGGTCGCCTCAAACATGGCAATGGTGTCCGACAGGTTGGCCCCCGGCGCAATACCGATACCGCCGACCTCAGCCGCCAGGGCATCGGACAGATAGTCACCATTGAGATTAAGGGTCGCAATCACGTCATATTCAGCCGGACGCAACAGGATTTGCTGGAGCATGGCATCGGCGATGGCATCTTTGACGATCACGTTACGCCCGGTTTTAGGGTTCTTGAACTGCATCCACGGGCCGCCATCGAGCAGGGTTGCGCCGAACTCTTCGGCCGCCACCTCATAGGCCCACTCCTTGAAGGCACCCTCGGTGAACTTCATGATGTTGCCTTTATGGACGATGGTCAGCGACTCACGGTCGTTATCGACCACGTACTGCAACGCCTTGCGCGCCAGCCGTTGGGTCCCCTCTTTGGACACCGGCTTGACGCCAATCCCGCAATCCTGATCAAAACGAATTTTGGTTACACCCATTTCTTCTTTCAGAAACTTGATGACCTTGATCGCTTCTGGCGAACCGGCTTTCCACTCAATGCCCGCGTAAATGTCTTCGGAGTTCTCGCGAAAGATCGTCATGTCGACGTCGCCAGGCTTTTTGACCGGGCTGGGCACGCCTTCAAACCAGCGCACCGGGCGCAGACACACATACAGATCAAGCTGTTGACGCAGCGCAACGTTCAGAGAGCGGATACCACCACCGACCGGGGTCGTCAGTGGACCTTTGATCGAGACCACGTAATCCTTTACCGCGTCCAGGGTTTCCTGCGGCAGCCACGTATCCTGGTCATAGACCTGGGTGGCCTTTTCACCCGCATACACTTCCATCCAGGAGATTTTGCGCGTGGCGCCGTAGGCCTTGTTCACGGCCGCATCGACGACTTTGATCATTACCGGACTGATGTCGACACCAATACCATCCCCTTCAATATAAGGAATGATCGGGTTGTCAGGCACATTGAGGGAGTGGTCTTCGTTGACGGTGATTTTCTCACCTGCGGCTGGAACCTTGATCTTGTTGTATCCCATGCTGAACTCCATTTATGAGTGGAACATCATGCCGACCCCGAGCGTACCTCAGTTAAATCGACCCGCAAACCGAATGTTCCACACACACCGTTACACCCCCGTTACACCCCCCTGAAAGCCCGAAAACACGGGGTTAAACGCCAAAAGCGAGGGCATTTTGACGCAGGGCCTTAGACCAATGGATGATTCGTGATAGGCCGCCCCCCTCGCCGGAACATTAGTGACCTATGTATACTGCTGCGCCGGTGACCATGGAGTCACCCAGAAACACCCACTGGAATGAGTCTTTCAGGCCTAGAAAGGCTGAGCCGTTACCCCGGCTCGACCGCTTGACGCTCTACTGATGCATTCACATCACCGCGAAGAACCTCGACTTTCGGCTCATTGTTCACTGTGAACGAAAGCGCCTACCCTGCGCATCTCGAGAATCTGAGCACGCTCAGCAAAGAAGAGAGTTAATCCGAAATGCCCAACCGTTCGAAGATCATTTATACCTTCACCGACGAAGCTCCGGCGCTCGCCACCTACTCACTGCTGCCTATTATCGAAGCCTTCACTGCAAGCGCTGATATCGCCGTTGAGACGCGTGACATCTCTCTGGCAGGCCGTATCCTCGCCAGCTTCCCCGAGCAATTGGGTGCCAAGGCTGTAGCAGACCACCTCGCCGAACTGGGCGCTCTGGCCGTTACACCTGAAGCCAACATCATCAAGCTGCCTAACATCAGCGCCTCGGTTCCGCAATTGCAGGCCGCGGTCAAAGAACTGCAAGCGCAGGGCTTTGATATCCCGGACTACCCGGAAACCGTGACCACTGACGCTGACAAAGAAGTCAAAGCGCGTTACAGCAAAGTCATGGGCAGCGCCGTAAACCCGGTACTGCGCGAAGGCAACTCTGACCGCCGCGCACCGCTGTCGGTCAAGAACTACGCGCGCAAACACCCGCATAAAATGGGCGCCTGGACCAACGACTCCAAGTCCCACGTCGCTCACATGAGCGAAGGCGATTTCTACGGCAGCGAAAAAGCCGCCCTGATCGAAGCCCCGGGCAGCGTTAAAATCGAATTGATCGCTCAAGACGGCACCACCACCGTCCTGAAAGAAAAAACCACCGTACAAGCCGGCGAAATCATCGATTGCTCCGTGATGAGCAAAAAAGCCCTGCGCCAGTTCGTAGCGGCTGAAATCGAAGACGCCAAAAAACAAGGCGTGCTGTTCTCGGTTCACTTGAAAGCCACCATGATGAAGGTCTCCGACCCGATCATGTTTGGTCAGATCGTGGCTGAGTTCTACAAGGATGCGCTGGAAAAACACGCTGACGTCCTGAAAGAAATCGGTTTCAACCTGAACAACGGTATCGGCGATCTGTACGCTCGCATCAAGGCGCTGCCAGCCGAGAAGCAAGCTGAAATTGAAGCCGACATCGAAGCCGTATACGCCAACCGCCCAGCGCTGGCGATGGTGAACTCGGACAAAGGCATCACCAACCTGCACGTGCCAAGCGACGTCATCGTCGACGCCTCGATGCCAGCCATGATTCGTGATTCCGGCAAAATGTGGAACACCGAAGGCCAGCTGCAAGACACCAAGGCCGTGATCCCGGATCGCTGCTACGCCACTATCTACCAGGCGACCATCGAAGACTGCCAGAAGCACGGCGCCTTCGATCCAACCACTATGGGCAGCGTGCCAAACGTTGGCCTGATGGCGCAAAAAGCTGAAGAGTACGGCTCCCACGACAAGACCTTCCAGATCAAGACCCTGGGCGTTGTGCGGGTGACTGACAGCAACGGCAACGTGCTGATGGAACAGAAAGTCGAAGAAGGCGATATCTGGCGCATGTGCCAGGCCAAAGACGCGCCGATCCGTGACTGGGTCAAACTGGCCGTTAACCGCGCCCGCGCCAGCAACACCCCGGCAGTGTTCTGGCTGGACCCAAAGCGTAGCCACGACTCGGTAATGATCGAGAAAGTTCAGGCCTACCTGAAGGATCACGACACCAGCGGTCTGGACATTCGCATCATGGCTCCTGTTGACGCGATGAAGTTCACTCTGGAACGCACCCGTGCGGGCCTGGACACCATTTCGGTAACCGGCAACGTACTGCGCGACTACCTGACCGACCTGTTCCCGATCATGGAACTGGGCACCAGCGCCAAGATGCTGTCGATCGTTCCGCTGATGAATGGCGGCGGTCTGTTTGAAACCGGCGCAGGCGGTTCGGCACCGAAGCACGTGCAACAACTGCTGGAAGAAAACTTCCTGCGCTGGGACTCGCTGGGTGAGTTCCTGGCACTGGCCGCCTCCCTGGAGCACCTGGGCACGACCACCAACAACCAGAAAGCGCTGGTGCTGGCCAAGACCCTGGACCAGGCCACTGGCCAGTTCCTCGACAACAACAAATCGCCATCGCGCAAAGTCGGCAACATCGACAACCGCGGTAGCCACTTCTACCTGGCGCTGTACTGGGCACAAGCCCTGGCCGCCCAGACTGAAGACAAAGAGCTGCAAGCCCAATTTGCTCCAGTAGCAAAAGCCATGGCCGAGAACGAGGCAAAAATCGTTGCCGAACTCAACGCCGTGCAGGGCAAGCCAGTCGACATCGGTGGTTACTACCACGCTGATGCTGACAAGGTGAGCACAGTAATGCGCCCTAGCGCCACGCTGAACGCGATCATCGCCTCACTGGTGTAAAAGCAACAGAGCAACAAGCAACAAGCAACAAGCAACAACACAGACCCCGGCCCACGACGCCGGGGTTTGTGTTTAATAGACAAATACAACACTTGTAGGAGCTGCCGAAGGCTGCGATCTTTTGATGTTGACCTCTTTCCAGGCAACGCGTTGCCTGCTCGCAAGATCAAAAGATCGCAGCTTTCGTTCCTCAGCAGCTCCTACAGCAAACTCTCTTGAGGCTTACACATGGAATGGAAACCCCACATCACCGTAGCCACTGTCGTCGAAGACAACGGCCGTTTTCTGATGGTTGAAGAGCTAAAGGGCGACCGCGCCGTGCTCAATCAGCCCGCTGGCCATCTGGACCCGAACGAAAGCCTGATCGACGCCGCCATCCGCGAAACTCTCGAAGAAACCGGCTACGACGTCGAACTGACCGGCGTTATCGGTATTTATCTCTACACCGCTCCCAGCAATGGCGTGACCTACCAGCGCGTGTGCTTTGCCGGCAAGGCCCTCAAACACCACCCCGACTATCAACTGGACACTGGCATCATCGGCCCGCTGTGGCTGACCCGTGACGAGCTGATAGCGCAACGCAATCGCTGGCGCAGCGAGCTGAGCCTGCAATGCATCGACGATTATCTGAGCGGCAAACTGTTCGACCTCACGTTAATCCGCCCTTCGGTTTAGCCTTGAGCGCTCGGGCCTGCTAGAATCGCGTCCTTTTTCAAGACACTCATTGAAACCTTATGCGTGATCCAGCCTTAGTCGCCCCCGAAAAACAGCGCGTCATCGTCGGCATGTCCGGTGGTGTTGATTCTTCCGTTTCCGCCGTTCTGCTCATGGAGCAGGGCTACCAGGTGGAAGGCCTGTTCATGAAGAACTGGGAGGAAGACGACGGAACGGATTACTGCACCGCCATGGATGACCTGGCCGACGCCCAGGCCGTGTGCGACAAAATTGGCATCAAGCTGCACACCGCCAACTTTGCCGCAGAGTACTGGGACAACGTATTCGAGCACTTCCTGGCCGAATACAAGGCCGGACGCACACCGAACCCGGACATCCTTTGCAACCGCGAAATCAAGTTCAAGGCGTTCCTCGACTACGCCGTGATGCTGGGTGCCGACCTGATCGCCACCGGCCACTACGTGCGTCGTCGCGACATTGATGGCCGTACCGAACTGCTCAAGGGCCTTGATCCGAACAAGGATCAAAGCTACTTCCTGCACGCAGTCGGTGGCGAGCAAATCGCCAAGACCCTGTTCCCGGTCGGCGAGCTGGAAAAACCCGAAGTGCGCAAAATTGCTGAAAAGCACGATCTGGCCACTGCCAAGAAAAAAGACTCCACCGGTATCTGCTTTATTGGCGAGCGTCGCTTCAGCGACTTCCTCAAGCAATACCTGCCTGCACAACCGGGCGAGATCAAAACCACCGAAGGCGAGGTTATCGGTCGCCACCACGGCCTGATGTACCACACTATCGGCCAGCGCCAGGGCCTGGGCATTGGCGGCCTGAAAGACGCCAGTGACGAGCCCTGGTACGTGCTGGTCAAAGACCTTGAGCACAACGAACTGATCGTTGGCCAGGGCAATGACCACCCGTGGCTGTTCTCCCGCGCCCTGCTCGCTTCCGAGATCTATTGGGTCAACCCGATCGACCTGAGCACCCCGCTGCGCCTGACCGCCAAGGTTCGCTATCGCCAGGGCGACCAGCCCTGCACCCTGGAAAAGACCACCAATGGCTACCGCGCCACCTTCGATGACCCACAGCGCGCCGTCACTCCCGGTCAGTCCGTGGTGTTTTACGATGGCGAAATCTGCCTCGGCGGCGGCGTGATCGAAGTTGCAGAGCCCTGGACCAGCAAGGGCCACCGCGCATGAACCCTACTCAGGAGCAACTGGTAGCCCTGGGTGGCGTGTTTCTCGCCGCCGTACTGGTCGACAAGATCGCCAAGACCGGCCAGGTCAGCGAAGCTGATCTGAGCTGTATGCTCGGCAGCCTGTTGATTCGCGACCCCAAGGACACGCTGGAAGTCTACGGCGGTGACGACATCACCCTGCGCGAGGGCTACCGCGCCCTGATCGGCGCCCTGGAGCGCGATCCCAACACCTTGCAGCGCGAGCCCTTGCGCTATGCGCTGTCGATGCTTGGTCTTGAGCGTCAGTTGGCCAAACGTAATGACATGCTGGAGCTGATCGGCAAACGCTTGCCGCAGATCCAGTCGCAGGTCGAACACTTCGGCCCGGCACACGAAAACGTGGTTGCCGCTTGCGGCGCGCTGTACCAGGACACCCTGAGCACCTTGCGCCAGCGCATTCAGGTACACGGCGACATGCGCAACCTGCAACAACCGAACAACGCCGCAAAAATTCGCGCCCTGCTGCTGGCTGGCATTCGCTCAGCCCGACTTTGGCGCCAATTGGGTGGCCACCGCTGGCAGCTGGTTTTCAACCGCCGCAAGCTGCTCAAAGAGCTTTACCCCATGCTGCGCGGTTAAAATCGCCAGCAGGCACACTTTGTAACGTCGATACGCGTATGACGCCGGTCAGTTGGCAACGGACCGGCCGTTTTTTTCATGTATGATACGCGCCCCATTTCGTTGCCCGACTGTCCGAGAACACCCCATGCAGCTTTCTTCGCTCACTGCGGTTTCCCCTGTTGACGGCCGCTACGCCGGCAAAACCCAGGCCCTGCGCCCAATTTTCAGCGAATACGGCTTGATCCGTGCTCGCGTACTGGTTGAAGTCCGCTGGCTCCAGCGCCTGGCTGCTCACGCTGCCATCCCTGAAGTCCCGGCCTTTTCCGCCGAAGCCAACGCCGTTCTGAACGAACTGGCCGAGAACTTCTCTCTGGAGCACGCCGAGCGCGTCAAAGAGATCGAGCGCACCACCAACCACGACGTCAAAGCCATTGAGTACCTGCTCAAGGAACAGGCTGCCAAGCTGCCTGAACTGGCCAACGTCAGCGAATTCATCCACTTTGCCTGCACCAGCGAGGACATCAACAACCTGTCCCACGCCCTGATGCTGCGCGAAGGCCGTGATGACGTGATGCTGCCGCTGATGCGCCAGACCGCCAACGCCATCCGCGAACTGGCCATCCGATTCGCCGACGTGCCGATGCTGTCGCGCACCCACGGTCAACCGGCTTCGCCGACCACCCTGGGCAAAGAACTGGCCAACGTGGTGTACCGCCTGGAGCGCCAGATCGCTCAGGTTGCAGCTGTACCGCTGCTGGGCAAAATCAACGGCGCCGTGGGCAACTACAACGCCCACCTGTCGGCCTACCCGCAGATCGACTGGGAAGCCAACGCCCGCGCCTTCATCGAAGACGAGCTGGGCCTGGGTTTCAACCCGTACACCACGCAGATCGAGCCGCACGACTACATCGCCGAGCTGTTCGACGCCATCGCGCGCTTCAACACCATCCTGATCGACTTCGATCGCGATATCTGGGGCTACATCTCCCTGGGCTATTTCAAGCAGCGCACCATCGCGGGCGAAATCGGCTCCTCGACGATGCCGCACAAGGTCAACCCGATCGACTTCGAAAACTCCGAAGGCAATCTGGGCATCGCCAACGCCCTGTTCCAGCACCTGGCCAGCAAGTTGCCAATTTCCCGCTGGCAGCGCGACCTGACCGACTCCACCGTACTGCGCAACCTGGGCGTCGGCTTTGCCCACAGCGTGATCGCGTACGAAGCCAGCCTCAAAGGCATCAGCAAACTTGAGCTGAACGCTCAGAAAATCGCTGCTGACCTGGACGCTTGCTGGGAAGTCTTGGCTGAACCGATCCAGACCGTGATGCGCCGCTACAACATCGAAAACCCGTACGAGAAGCTCAAAGAGCTGACCCGCGGCAAGGGCATCAGCCCACAAGCTTTGCAAACTTTCATCGACGGCCTTGAAATGCCGGAAGCGGCGAAAGCCGAGCTGAAATTGCTGACGCCTGCCAACTACATTGGTAACGCTGTCGAGCAGGCCAAACGCATCTGATCGCAGTAACGACCTACTAACGCCCGGCCGTGCCGGGCGTTTTTATTCCCGATTACAAAGTGCAATTTTTCAATAGGTTACACATGAATCCTGATATTCCTCTTCAACTTCTGGGCGGCATCACTGCACGCGAATTCCTGCGCGATTACTGGCAGAAGAAACCGTTGCTGATCCGTCAGGCCATTCCTGACTTCGAAAGCCCAATCGATGCCGACGAACTGGCCGGTCTGGCGCTTGAAGAAGAAGTCGAATCGCGTCTGGTCATCGAACACGGCGAGCGCCCATGGGAATTGCGCCGCGGCCCGTTCGCTGAAGACGAATTCGGCAAACTGCCGGAGCGCGAGTGGACCCTGCTGGTACAGGCAGTTGATCAGTTCGTACCCGAAGTTGGCGAACTGCTGGAAAACTTCCGTTTCCTGCCAAGCTGGCGCATCGATGACGTGATGATCAGCTACGCCGCTCCCGGCGGCAGCGTTGGTCCACACTTCGACAACTACGACGTGTTCCTGCTGCAAGGCCACGGCAAGCGTCACTGGCAGATCGGCCAGATGTGCGACTCCGAGAGCAAGCTGCTGGAGCACGCTGACCTACGCATCCTCGCCGACTTCCAGGCCACCGACGAGTGGACTCTGGAACCCGGCGACATGCTCTACCTGCCGCCGCGCCTGGCTCACTGCGGCGTTGCCGTGGATGACTGCCTGACCTACTCGGTAGGCTTCCGCGCCCCAAGCGCTGCCGAAGTGCTAACCCACTTCACCGACTTCCTCAGCCAGTACCTGCCGGACGAAGAACGCTACACCGACGCTGACGCACAGCCGGTCAGCGACCCTCACCAGATCCAGCATGACGCCCTTGACCGCCTGAAGGGCTTGCTGGCCGAACACATGAGCGACGAGCGCATGCTGCTGACCTGGTTCGGTCAATTCATGACCGAGCCGCGCTACCCGGAACTCGTGACTGGTCCTGAGCTCGAAGAAGAAGACCTGCTGGGAAGCCTGGAACAGGGCGCCGTCCTGATCCGCAACCCAAGCGCCCGCCTGGCCTGGTCCGAAGTCGATGAAGACCTGCTGCTGTTCGCCAGCGGTCAAAGCCGCCTGCTGCCGGGCAAGCTGCGCGAGCTGCTGAAAATGATTTGTGCCGCCGACGCACTGCACAGTGACAACCTCGGCTCATGGTTGGCCGATGAAGATGGACGCAACCTGCTCTGTGAGCTGGTTAAACAAGGAAGCCTGGGGTTCGCTGATGAATAGCATTCACGTACGTGTCGCCGACTGGCAAAAGGACAACGCCGAACTTCGACGCATTCGTGAGGCGGTGTTTATTGCCGAACAATCTGTCCCGCCTGAACTGGAGTGGGATGCAGATGATGCAGATGCCGTGCATTTTCTGGCCTATGAAGGCGACTTTCCGATTGGGACCGCCCGACTCTTGCCCGACGGCCATATCGGTCGTGTATCCGTCCTCAAGGACTGGCGCGGCCTGAAAGTTGGCGATGCCTTGATGCAAGCGACGATCAGCGAAGCTGAAAAGCGCGGCCTCAAACAGCAGATGCTCAGCGCACAGGTGCATGCCACCTCGTTCTATGAGCGACTTGGCTTCAAAATCGTCAGCGAAGAATTCCTGGAAGCAGGCATTCCTCACGTCGATATGGTGCGCGCGGGCTGACCCAGAGCAGCGTCGCTCCCATCGCTCAGATTTTCTGTAGGAGCGAGCTTGCTCGCGATAAGATTTATGCCGCAGTAAAGCTTTAACGCCCTGCCATCCTCTACGGATCGCAGGGCGTTTTGCTATCTGGCACACTCTCGCCATAACTTTTCAAGTATTGCGGAGATCACGGATATGACCCTACGCCCCCTCATCGCCAGCTTGATGTTGATCACAAGCCTCAGCGCCATCGCCGACACTCAGAACCCGCCCGCCAGGCGCTTACTGATCACCGTTGATACCAGCACCAACCCGCCCAACACCAACCCCAATACCCGCGTGATCAGCACCGCCAGCCGCGACGGCGGCGGCACTCAGCAAATTCAAGCCACCGAAGGCGTGCCAGCACTGATTCAGACCGGCCAAAGCGTCCCGCTCACCAGCATCCGGACAGACGCCTATGGTCGCGTAATGGCACAAACGGACTACCGCAACGTCACCCAGGGGTTCTATGTCACTGCCAACGTCACGGACAACACCGTTCATCTCGCCATCAGTACTAACCGTGACCGAATGAGCCAGGAACGTCCCGATGTAGTGGACGTACAAAATACCGACACACAAGTCAGCGGCCCCCTTGGCCAATGGATTACCGTGGCCAGCACCAGCAGTCAAAACCAGGCTGACCAACAGGGCTCAACCCTTACGTACTCTACTCAAAGCCGGGATGACCTGACATTGCGGGTCAAAGTCGACGCACTAGACTAGAAGGCCCAAAACTGACTGACAAGTCGTATTAGACTAAATATGTAGTGGTTTAAAAAAAGCACTACAAAACGTTTGACGCCTCAAAAAAGCAGAGGCATGATGGCCCCGCTCCCGCCGATCAGAGGCCCTGAAAAGGCCCTCTAATCGTAGGCGAGAAGCCATTCACGCACTTACACGAACAACATTGTTGTGTGCCTGGTGGAGCAGATTTTTTCAACCCAGACCTATGCGACGAGGTTTATCTCCATGGCACTGACACGCGAACAGCAAATTGCAGCCCTTGAAAAAGACTGGGCCGAAAATCCACGCTGGAAAGGCGTGACTCGCGATTATTCCGCTGCTGACGTGGTCCGCCTGCGCGGCTCGGTTCAACCCGAGCACACCTTTGCAAAAATGGGCGCTGACAAGCTGTGGAAACTGGTGACACAGGGCGCACACCCGTCCTTCCGTCCTGAGAAAGATTTCGTCAACTGCATGGGCGCCCTGACCGGGGGCCAAGCAGTACAACAGGTTAAAGCCGGGATCCAGGCTATCTACCTGTCGGGTTGGCAAGTGGCGGCAGACAACAACTCTGCCGAATCCATGTACCCCGATCAGTCGCTGTACCCGGTGGACTCGGTTCCAACCGTGGTCAAGCGCATCAACAACTCGTTCCGTCGTGCCGACCAGATCCAGTGGAAAGCCGGTAAAGGCCCGGGCGACGAAGGCTACATCGACTACTTCGCGCCAATCGTGGCTGACGCCGAAGCCGGTTTCGGCGGCGTTCTGAACGCTTACGAACTGATGAAAAGCATGATTGAAGCAGGCGCCGCCGGCGTTCACTTCGAAGATCAGCTGGCCTCGGTTAAAAAATGCGGCCACATGGGCGGCAAGGTACTGGTACCAACCCAAGAAGCCGTACAAAAGCTGACCGCTGCGCGTTTGGCAGCTGACGTGGCTGGCACCCCAACCATTATCCTGGCCCGCACCGATGCCAATGCGGCAGACCTGCTGACCTCCGATTGCGACCCGTACGACCAGCCGTTCGTAACCGGCGAACGCACCAAGGAAGGCTTCTACAAAGTACGTGCCGGCCTGGATCAAGCGATCGCTCGCGGCTTGGCTTACGCACCGTATGCCGACCTGATCTGGTGCGAAACCGCCAAGCCGGATCTGGACGAAGCGCGTCGCTTTGCTGAAGCAATCAAAAAGGAATACCCGGACCAACTGCTGTCGTACAACTGCTCGCCTTCTTTCAACTGGAAGAAGAACCTGGACGACGCGACCATCGCCAAGTTCCAGCGCGAACTGTCCGCCATGGGCTACAAGCACCAGTTCATCACCCTGGCCGGCATTCACAACATGTGGCACAGCATGTTCAACCTGGCGCACGACTACGCCCGCAACGACATGACCGCCTACGTGAAGCTACAAGAGCAGGAATTCGCTGACGCCTCCAAAGGCTACACCTTTGTGGCGCACCAGCAGGAAGTGGGCACTGGTTACTTCGACGACATGACCACCGTAATTCAAGGTGGCTCGTCTTCGGTAACCGCCCTGACCGGCTCGACTGAAGAAGAACAGTTCCACTGATTGCACACCAATCCGTGAAACCATGGTCATTGCCTAGCTGTTAAAAAATCAACGCAATGCCGTGCAAGTGACGCCCCGACTGAGTTCGGGGCGTTTTTTTTGCTTGCCGCCCATCCCGCATCTCCTGCCAGCCCGCGCTTAAACAGATACACCGCGTCGCTGGCATCGCTGGCATCGCTGGCAAGCCAGACTCCCACAGATTTTTGAGTGGTCCGTCAGAGAAGTTCTCGCCTTGCCGCCAGAGCTGGCCAAGACTGAATGGTTTTTTTACAGCCAAAACAATGGGTTGTTTTATGTTTGATCGGAGTCTGGCTTGCCAGCGATACCCGTCTACGCCGTCGCGCTGTCGCGCAGCAAACTGGGACTGTGTGGGAGCCTGGCTTGCCAGCGATGGCATCACCGCGATTGAACTGGTACACCGCGTCGCCTGCATCGCTGGCAAGCCAGACTCCCACAGATTTTTGAGTGGTCCGTCAGAGAAGTTCTCGCCTTGCCGCCAGAGCTGGCCAAGACTGAATGGTTTTTTTACAGCCAAAACAATGGGTTGTTTTATGTTTGATCGGAGTCTGGCTTGCCAGCGATACCCGTCTACGCCGTCGCGCTGTCGCGCAGCAAACTGGGACTGTGTGGGAGCCTGGCTTGCCAGCGATGGCATCACCGCGATTGAACTGGCACACCGCGTCGCCTGCATCGCTGGCAAGCCAGACTCCCACAGATTTTTGAGTGGT
>JAZKIA010000034.1:0-23583 GCA_040385125.1 Pseudomonadota bacterium
TTGATCTGGTAAGTTCGCCCGCTTGCAGCCGCAGGGCCGGCAGGTGTCGGTGATGTTGCAATCCTGCGCAATGGATTAGAAGAATGAGAGGCGGTCCATTTCATGCCCACACAAGCAAAGCAACAGAATACTCAATCGCTTAGCGGCTTCGAGCCCTACGTTGAAAAGAAAGGTGAAGAGTACATGGGTGAACCCATGCGCAAACACTTCACCAAGATTCTGAACAAGTGGAAACAGGAGTTGATGCACGAAGTCGACCGCACCGTTGATCACATGAAAGACGAAGCAGCCAACTTCCCTGATCCAGCCGACCGCGCCAGCCAGGAAGAAGAGTTCAGCCTGGAACTGCGTGCCCGCGATCGCGAGCGCAAGCTGATCAAGAAAATCGACAAGACGCTGCAACTGATTGAAGACGAAGAATACGGCTGGTGCGAATCCTGCGGCGTTGAAATCGGCATTCGTCGACTTGAGGCCCGCCCTACCGCGGACATGTGCGTAGACTGCAAAACCTTGGCTGAAATCAAGGAAAAACAAGTCGGCAAGTAATCGCTGGCTTGACCAAATGGGGCGTGCGAACGCCCCATTTTTGTTTCTGAAATTTGTTTGCGGCACGCCTCATACCCTGTAGGAGCTGAGCTTACTCGCGATGCAAGCGACGCGGCGTGTCGTTTGTTCGCGGTGCAATCGCGAGCAAGCTCGACTCCTACAGGAGGTGCCCCATGATTCCCCCCCAGCCTTACATCGGACGCTTCGCCCCGACGCCCAGTGGCCACTTGCACTTTGGCTCGCTGGTCGCCGCCCTCGCCTCTTACCTCGACGCCCGTGCTGTTGGCGGGCGCTGGCTGCTGCGCATGGAAGACCTCGATCCTCCGCGCGAAATGCCCGGCGCCCAAACCGCGATCCTCGACGCCCTGGAACGCTATGGCTTTGAATGGGATGGCGAACTGCTCCGTCAAAGCGAGCGCCATGACGCTTACGCCCACGTTCTGGATCGGCTGTTCAGCCAAGGCTTGGCCTACGCCTGCACCTGCTCGCGCAAGCAACTGGAGGGTTACAACGGTATTTATCCAGGGCTGTGCCGCAATGCTGGTCACTCAATGGAGAATGCTGCGATCCGCGTACGCGTCCCCGAGCTGGGATATGCCTTTGAGGACCGGGTGCAGGGCGAGTTTCGCCAGCATTTGGGGCGCGAGGCGGGGGATTTCGTTATTCGCCGTCGCGACGGGCTCTATGCTTACCAATTGGCCGTGGTGCTTGATGATGCCTGGCAGGGCGTGACGGACATCGTGCGCGGCGCCGACTTGCTGGACTCCACACCGCGCCAGCTCTATCTGCAAGAGTTACTCGGGCTGTCACAACCGCGCTACCTGCATGTGCCACTGATCGTACAGCCTGATGGCCACAAGCTCGGCAAGTCTTACCGCTCACCGCCTCTGACACCCGACCAGGCCACACCGCTGCTGCTTCGCGCCTTGCGTACCTTGGGGCAGAACACCGATGACGGTCTGAACGATGCCACCCCGCGTGAAGTCCTCGATTGGGCCATCGCGCGCTGGGACGCGAGTCTAATCCCGCGTGCGCGCACACTCGCCGAGGCGCAATTACGCTGACAGCCCTTGCAGGTTGCCAGCCATCCGTTACCATCGCCGCACGTTTTTGGGCATGCGGCCTGTAAAAGTGAGGGCGGGATGTATATCTATCGATTGGTCCTGTTGCTGGTTGTCGGGATCTACCTGTTTTCCCCTGCCATCATGGATTGGTGGATTGACGCGACAGGCGCCTGGTACAGGCCCTATCTGCTCTGGCTAATTCTGATCGTTGTGACCTTTATTCTGCAGAGCCAAAAAGATGCCGATGAGCTTTAGCCTGACCCAGATGATCCTCATCAGCGCCGCCTACCTGACGGTGCTGTTTGGCGTAGCCTGGATCAGTGAGCGCGGCATGATCCCGCGTGCAATTATTCGCCACCCGCTGACCTACACCCTGTCTTTGGGCGTGTACGCCAGCGCTTGGGCGTTTTACGGCACTGTCGGCCTCGCTTATGAGTACGGCTATGGATTCCTGTCCAGTTACCTCGGGGTTTCAGGGGCGTTCCTGTTGGCTCCGGTGCTGCTTTACCCGATTTTAAAAATCACCCGCACCTACCAACTCTCATCCCTCGCCGACCTGTTCGCCTTCCGCTTCCGCAGTACTTGGGCCGGTGCGCTGACCACGATTTTCATGCTGATTGGCGTGTTACCGCTGCTGGCGTTGCAAATCCAGGCCGTGGCAGACTCCATCAGCATCCTGACCCGCGAACCGGTACAACATCGCGTCGCCTTGAGCTTCTGCGCGCTGATCACCTTGTTCACGATTTTCTTCGGTTCGCGTCACATCGCAACCCGTGAGAAACATGAAGGACTGGTATTCGCCATTGCCTTTGAGTCAGTGATCAAGCTGATCGCCATTGGCGGGGTCGGCCTCTACGCGCTGTACGGCGTTTTCGATGGCCCGCAGCAATTGGAAGTGTGGCTGCTGCAAAACCAAACGGCCCTTGCCGCCTTGCACACACCGCTGCAAGAAGGCCCATGGCGCACCCTGTTACTGGTGTTTTTTGCCTCGGCCATTGTGATGCCCCACATGTATCACATGACCTTCACCGAAAACCTCAACCCTCGGGCACTGGTCAGCGCCAGCTGGGGCCTGCCCCTGTTCCTGCTGCTGATGAGCCTGGCTGTACCGTTAATCCTGTGGGCGGGACTCAAACTTGGCGCCACCACCAACCCCGAGTACTTCACCCTCGGTGTGGGCATTGCGGCCAACAGCAAATCCCTGGCGTTGCTGGCTTATATCGGCGGCCTTTCCGCCTCCAGCGGTTTGATTATCGTCACCACCCTGGCGCTGTCGGGCATGGCCCTGAATCACCTGGTGCTGCCGCTTTATCAGCCACCTGCCGAAGGCAATATCTACCGCTGGCTGAAGTGGACACGCCGCGCGCTGATCGTGGCGATCATCATGGCCGGCTATGGTTTTTACCTGCTGCTGGGGGCCGAGCAGGATCTGGCCAATCTGGGCATCGTCGCCTTTGTCGCCACGCTCCAGTTTTTGCCGGGGGTTCTCTCGGTACTGTACTGGCCGACAGCCAACCGGCGCGGCTTCATTGCCGGGCTATTGGCGGGGATCAGCGTGTGGATGATCAGCATGCTGCTCCCACTGGTTGGCAACTTCCAGGGGTTCTATATCCCGTGGTTGAACATGATCTACGTACTGGACGACACCAGTTGGCACATGGCGGCCATCGCCTCGCTGGCGGCCAACGTCCTGATGTTCACCCTGATCTCACTGTTCACCAATGCCAGCCCTGAAGAAACCAGTGCTGCCGAAGCCTGCGCCGTCGATAACGTACGCCGCCCGCAACGGCGTGAATTGCACGCTGCATCACCGCAAGAATTTGCCACCCAACTGGCTAAACCATTGGGAGCCAAGGCGGCACAAAAAGAAGTCGAGCAAGCCTTGCGCGACTTGTACTTGCCCTTTGACGAACGCCGCCCTTATGCCTTGCGCCGTCTGCGCGACCGGATTGAAGCCAACCTTTCGGGCTTGATGGGGCCCAGCGTTGCTCAAGACATGGTTGAAACCTTCTTGCCTTATAAGTCCGGCGGCGAAAACTACGTCACCGAGGACATTCACTTCATCGAAAGCCGACTAGAGGACTACCACTCGCGCCTCACCGGTCTGGCAGCCGAGCTCGACGCATTACGCCGTTACCACCGTCAAACCCTGCAAGAACTGCCAATGGGTGTTTGCTCGCTGGCCAAGGACCAAGAGATTCTGATGTGGAATAAAGCCATGGAAGAATTGACCGGCATCCCGGCCCAACGCGTAGTGGGCTCGCGCCTGAGCACCTTGGGCGATCCGTGGCGCCAGCTGCTGCAGGGGTTTATCGACCTGCCCGACGAACACTTGCACAAACAGCATTTGGCCCTCGACGGCCAGACCCGCTGGCTGAACCTGCACAAGGCAGCCATTGATGAGCCGCTGGCACCCGGTAACAGCGGTCTGGTGTTACTGGTTGAAGACCTGACAGAAACGCAAATGCTCGAAGACAAACTGGTGCATTCCGAGCGTCTGGCAAGCATCGGGCGTTTGGCAGCAGGGGTTGCCCACGAAATCGGCAACCCGGTCACGGGTATTGCCTGCCTGGCGCAAAACCTGCGCGAAGAGCGGGAAGACGACAGCGAGCTGACCGAAATCAGCAGCCAAATTCTTGAGCAGACCAAACGCATCTCGCGCATCGTGCAGTCCTTGATGAGCTTTGCTCATGCGGGCAGTCATCAGCACAATGACGAACCCGTCTGTCTGGCCGAAGTGGCTCAGGACGCCATTGGTCTGCTGGCCTTGAACCGACGCAACTTTGAAGTGCAGTTTTATAACCTGTGCGATCCCGACCACTGGGTCGATGGCGACCCGCAACGTCTGGCACAGGTACTGATCAACCTGCTTTCAAACGCCCGCGACGCCTCGCCTGCCGGTAGCGCAGTCAGGGTCAAAAGCGAAGTAAGCGAGCACACCGTCGACCTGATTGTGGAGGACGAAGGCACTGGCATTCCGAAGAACATCATGGACCGATTGTTCGAACCTTTTTTCACCACCAAGGACCCTGGCGAAGGCACCGGCCTGGGCCTTGCACTGGTCTATTCCATCGTTGAAGAGCATTATGGACAAATCACCATCGACAGCCCGGCTGACATTCAAAGCCAACGCGGAACCCGTATCCGGGTGACACTACCGCGTCATGTCGAAGCGACGTCCGCTGTGAACTGAGACCGTCGAGAGAACCGAATCAATGCCGCATATTTTGATCGTCGAAGATGAAACCATCATCCGCTCCGCGTTGCGCCGCCTACTGGAGCGTAATCAGTACCAGGTCAGCGAAGCCGGCTCGGTGCAGGAGGCACAAGAGCGTTTCAGCATTCCCTCGTTCGACTTGATTGTCAGCGACCTGCGCCTGCCAGGCGCTCCAGGCACCGAGCTGATCAAGCTTGGCCAAGGCAAGCCGGTGCTGATCATGACCAGCTATGCAAGCCTGCGCTCAGCCGTTGACTCGATGAAAATGGGGGCCGTGGACTACATCGCCAAACCCTTTGATCACGACGAGATGCTGCAAGCCGTCGCACGCATTTTGCGCGATCGTCAAAATGTACAAAGCACGCCTGTCGAACGCGCCGTAAAAACGGGCGCCGCCGATAAACCAGCTGTGGATAACAGCAATGCCGAAATTGGCATCATCGGCTCATGTCCGCCAATGCTGGACATGTACAGCAAGATCCGCAAAGTCGCACCCACTGACTCCAATGTCCTGATTCAGGGTGAATCAGGGACCGGTAAAGAGTTGGTCGCCCGCGCCCTGCACAACCTGTCAAAACGCGCCAAGGCACCGATGATTTCGGTGAACTGCGCTGCGATCCCCGAGTCATTGATCGAGTCCGAACTGTTCGGCCACGAAAAAGGCGCATTTACCGGCGCCAGCGCAGGCCGTGCCGGTCTGGTTGAAGCCGCCGATGGCGGGACGTTGTTCCTCGATGAAATTGGCGAGCTGCCACTTGAGGCCCAGGCGCGCCTGCTACGGGTGCTGCAAGAAGGCGAGATTCGCCGCGTAGGCTCAGTGCAATCACAAAAGGTGGATGTACGCCTGATCGCGGCGACCCACCGCGACCTCAAGAGCCTGGCCAAGATTGGCCAGTTCCGCGAAGACTTGTACTACCGCCTGCACGTGATCGCCCTCAAGTTACCGGCATTGCGTGAGCGTGGGGCCGACGTTAACGAGATCGCCCATGCCTTCCTCGCCCGCCAAAGTGCCCGCGTCGGTCGTACCGACTTGAAGTTCGCCCCAGATGCCGAACGCGCTATTAGCCATTATTCGTGGCCAGGTAACGTTCGCGAACTGGAAAACGCAGTAGAACGTGCCGTGATCCTGTGTGAAAACCCGGAAATCTCAGCCGAGTTGCTGGGTATCGATATTGAGCTGAGCGATCTGCAAGACGATGACTTCATCGGCCTGGCCCCGCAACAGAGCATTAGCAGCGGTAACACCAGCCTTGATCCTACCGAAGACCTGTCACTGGAGGACTACTTCCAGCACTTCGTACTCGAGCATCAAGACCACATGACCGAGACCGAACTGGCCCGCAAACTCGGGGTCAGCCGTAAATGCCTGTGGGAACGACGCCAGCGCCTGGGAATTCCACGCAGAAAAACCGGGGTCGTCAGCGAAAACTGAGTACAGGTAACGCCTCAGGTAACACACTCAAATGTGAAAAAACTGTTACCTCTGTCAGTTTACGTAACAAAAGCCGGGTCTTACGGTAACGAAGATCCGGCTTTTTTTTGCCCTGAAAAAATAGAAAACCCTAAAAACCCCTTATTTTGCTGGGCCACGCAAAAGTTGGCACGACCCCTGCTATATGTATCCGTACAAGAACAATAAGAATCACAGCAGCACACAATAAAAATAAGACGTATCGGCTCACGCATAACAAGAACAACACGGCGGAGGCGCAGCTAACTGATTGTTTTGGAGAGGCGTTGTATTGGGGCTAGCCCCACGACTAGGCAGAGAACAACAAAAACTGCACTTAAAGCAGAGCCTGAACTAGTTGGATCATTGATCACATCAACACAGCGACCAAAGCAATCCGTTTGCTCTTATCTCCCGATTGGGAGGGTTACACAGGCAAAACCTCTGTAACCAGGGCGATTAACAAAAACAAAAAGCCCGCAATCAATAATAAAAATAGAGCACGCAACTACTTCTGGGGGAGCTTCGGCTCCCCTTGTAGTTTCTGCATTTCAGCAAATCCAGAAACCTGTCTAACTCGCCCCTCTTACAGCTGTTTTCACTTGCAGCTTGGCGCTTCGGCCATCAGACCGGCTCAGCGTCCTACACCATCCCCTGACTAAATGCTAGAATCCCCGACCATCATGCGGTCATTCTTCGTTTTGGCCGAACATTCCTTCAAACAGTGCATCCCATGCTGAAGAAGCTGTTCCAGTCACTCCGTTCTCCCAAGCGTCGTACGCAACAACTGCGCAGCACCCCTGAAGTGCTCAACAGCAGCCAACACTCGCTGCAACGTGCTCAGTTCAGCCGCTACGCGGTCAATATCGTCGAGCGCCTGCAGAATGCCGGTTACCAGGCGTATCTGGTCGGCGGTTGCGTACGCGACATGCTGCTCAATATCACGCCCAAAGACTTTGACGTCGCCACCAGCGCAACGCCAGAGCAGGTACGTGCCGAGTTTCGCAACGCGCGCATTATCGGTCGGCGTTTCAAGTTGGTTCATATCCATTTTGGTCGCGAGATCATTGAGGTAGCGACCTTCCGCGCCAACCACCCGCAAGACGACGAAGAGGAAGACAGCAACCAATCCTCACGTAACGAAAGCGGACGCATTTTGCGTGACAACGTTTACGGCACTCTTGAAGAAGACGCTCAGCGTCGTGACTTCACGATCAATGCCCTTTACTACGACCCGGTCAGCGAGCGCATCCTCGATTACGCCAATGGCGTACACGATATTCGCAATCGCCTGCTACGCCTGATTGGCGATCCGCAACAGCGCTACCAGGAAGACCCGGTGCGTATGCTGAGAGCCGTGCGTTTTGCCGCCAAGCTCAACTTTGGTATCGAAAAACACACCGCAGCGCCGATTCGCGAGTTGGCACCGATGCTGCGCGAGATTCCGTCTGCACGCCTGTTCGAAGAAGTCCTCAAACTGTTCCTCTCGGGTAACGCTTCAGACACCTTTGAAATGCTGGTTGACCTCGAGTTGTTCGATCCTTTGTTCCCGGCCAGCGCCGAAGCACTGGAACACAACCCGACGTACACCCACACTCTGATCAGCGAAGCCTTGCGCAACACTGATCTGCGGATCAAGCAGGGTAAGCCGGTCACGCCAGCGTTCCTGTTTGCAGCGTTGCTGTGGCCTGCTCTGCCAGCTCGCGTGATGCACTTGCAGGACCGTGGCATGCCCGCGATCCCTGCCATGCAAGAAGCCGCGCACGAGCTGATCGCCGAACAGTGCCAGCGCATTGCTATTCCCAAGCGTTTCACCATGCCGATTCGCGAGATCTGGGACATGCAGGAACGCCTGCCCCGCCGCAGTGGCAAACGTGCCGACATGCTGCTCGACAATCCGCGCTTCCGTGCAGGCTATGACTTCTTGTTGCTGCGCGAGAGTGCAGGCGAGCAAACCAATGGTTTGGGCGAATGGTGGACGGACTATCAGGACGCCAATGACAGCGGCCGCCGCGACATGATTCGCGACCTGAGCAACGCCAAAGATGACGGTACTGGGCCAGCCCCGCGCAAACGTCGTCGCACCAGCGGTAGCAAACGCAAACGTAGCGCCGCCGCGGACGAATAAGCGATGGAACGTATCTACATCGGGATGGGCAGCAACCTGGCCGACCCGGCCGATCAATTGCGCAGCGCGGTCCAGGCGCTGGCGCAATTGCCCGACTCCCGACTCGTCGGGGTTTCAGCGTTCTACCAAAGCGACTCGCTGCTGCCCGGCCAACCGCGCTATACCAATGCTGTGGCCGCCATCGACAGTACGTTGGCACCTCTGGAACTGCTCGATGCGCTGCAAGCCATTGAGATTGACCAAGGCCGTGAACGGCACGAGCGCTGGGGCCCACGCACACTGGATCTGGACATCCTGCTGTTTGGTGATCGACTGATCGACGAACCTCGTCTGAAAGTCCCTCATTACCACATGCAGGCCCGTCCTTTCGTGCTCTACCCGTTGGCCGAACTGGCCCCTGCCACGCTCGAGCTTGCCGATGGCCGCAGCCTTGAGCAGCTCTTGGCAGACTGCCCGTTTGTCGGCCTTGAGCGTCTGCCCGCCTAAGCTGAATCGAATCAATTGCCGCGCTAGCATCTATGCAGCAACACACGGAATTGACTTCCAGAGTCCTCGTCACGACTATAGGCATCCCGCTGCCGTCCTCAGGACGGCGCAATGCGAAAAGCAGGCGTTTCAAGCACCCTCTATAAGGTGTTCACCTGTTCATAACGATGAATCACACGTGTTGCTCGCAGTGGTTATCACACTGCCTGACGAGGATCCTTTTCATGCCAGCTATCACCCTGACCACCCTGCAAAGCCTTAAGCAAAAGGGTGAAAAAATCACCATGCTGACGTGCTACGACGCCACCTTCGCCCACGTCTGCAATCAGGCCGGTGTCGAAGTGTTACTGGTGGGCGACTCCTTGGGCATGGTCTTGCAAGGGCATGACAGCACACTGCCCGTCACCAACACCGAGATGGCGTATCACGTGGCGTGCGTCAAACGTGGTAATCAGGACGCGATGATTATTGCGGACCTGCCTTTCATGGCGAACGCGACCCTCGAGCAAACCTTGAACAATAGCGCCCAACTGATGAAAGCGGGCGCACACATGGTCAAGGTCGAAGGCGCCGTCTGGCTCGCAGAGTCGATCCGCGTGCTGACCGAGCGCGGCATCCCCGTGTGTGCGCACATGGGCCTGACACCACAAACCGTGAACGTACTGGGCGGCTATAAAGTCCAGGGCCGTAACGAAAACCAGGCCCGCCAGATGCGTGCCGACGCCATAGCTCTGGAACAAGCAGGCGCAGCCATGTTGCTGCTTGAATGCGTTCCGAGCGAGCTGGCGAAGGAAATCACCCTCGCAGTGAAAATCCCCGTCATCGGTATTGGTGCCGGTAGCGACACGGACGGCCAGGTTCTGGTGTTGCACGACATGCTCGGCCTGTCGCTCACCGGGCGCATGCCCAAGTTCGTGAAGAACTTCATGGCGGGACAACCCGACATTCAATCGGCTATCAGCGCCTACGTGGCTGAAGTCAAAGCGGTCAGCTTTCCTGGTACTGAACACGGATTCTCTGCATGAACACAGTTAAAACCGTTCGCGAGTTACGCGCTGCTGTCGCCCGCGCGCGCAACGAAGGCAAACAGATCGCTCTGGTGCCGACAATGGGCAACCTGCACAGCGGTCACGCAGCATTGGTCACCACCGCCGCTCAACAGGCCGACTTCGTGGTTGCGAGCATCTTCGTCAACCCGCTGCAATTTGGCGCTAACGAAGATCTCGACACTTACCCGCGCACACTCGCGGCTGACCAGGAAAAACTCCTGCAAGCAGGCTGCCATTTGCTGTTCGCCCCAACAGTGGAAGAAATGTACCCCCACGGCATGACCGGCCTGACCCGGGTCAACGCGGCCCAGTTGAGCAATGAGTTGTGCGGCAGCCGTCGACCAGGGCATTTCGATGGCGTAACCACCGTCGTCAGTAAACTGTTCAATATGGTTCAGCCCAATCTGGCCATTTTTGGGCAAAAGGACTACCAGCAGCTGGCCGTTATTCGCGCCATGGTGCACGACCTGAACATGCCGATTCAGATTATTGGCGAACCAACCGTGCGGTCCGAAGATGGCTTGGCCTTGTCTTCGCGCAATAGCTATTTGAACGAAGAGCAACGCGCCGTAGCTCCCGTCCTGTATCGCCACCTGAGCGAGATGGCCCGCACCATTGAAAGCGGTGAGCGCGATTACCCACAGTTGGTGAGCCAACATCTGGCGAGTATCGAAGCTGCAGGTTTTCGCACCGACTATCTGGAAGTGCGCCACGCGCGGACATTGCTCCCTGCGTCGACCACGGACCGTGACCTGGTGATTCTGGTTGCCGCTTTTCTTGGCGCCACACGCTTGATTGATAACGTGCATGTAAATCTCGACAGCGTGCTCTGACACCATCGACACCACTAAGCAGCGGATAAAATCATAAAACACTGAAACGTTTCAGCCTGCGTCACATAGCCGTGACTAAAGTCCGGCGTTCTTGTCAGACAAAAGCGAGACAGAAGCCGGCGCGAGGTTTACTGTAATCGCCCTGCTTCTGACTGACGTGCAGAAACAGTCTGACCGATACCCCCGACATTAAAACGGAGGTTTCGGTGATTTCAGTGTCCAAAAGGCAGTTCAAGCAAAAAGGATATTCGCAGCGATGGCGTACTACCGCACTCCTCACGACGTTACCGCTCTGCCCGCTTGGCAAGCGTTGAAACTCCACCGCGCCGACATGCAAAACTTCAGCATGCGCGATGCGTTTAACAGCAACCCAAAACGCTTCGAGGAATTCACCCTCAGCAGTTGCGGGCTGTTTCTGGACTACTCAAAAAACCTGATCAACAACGAGACCCGCGAACTGCTGGTTAATCTGGCCAATGAGGTCGACCTCAAAGGCGCGATCCATTCGTTGTTCTCGGGCGAAATCGTTAACGCCTCCGAAGGCCGCCCCGCCTTGCACACCGCGCTGCGCCGCCCTGTGGCCGACAAGCTGTCGGTGAGCGGTGTGAACATCATGCCCGAGGTGCATAAAGTCCTGAACCAGATGACCGAGCTGGTCGGGCGGATTCACGATGGCCTGTGGCGCGGTTACACCGAGAAACCAATCACTGATATCGTCAACATCGGCATCGGCGGCTCGTTCCTCGGCCCTGAGCTGGTGTCTGAAGCGCTGCTGTCCTACGCGCAGAAAGGTGTTCGCTGCCATTACCTGGCGAACATCGATGGCAGTGAATTCCATGAGCTGTCCCACAAGATTCGCGCCGAAACCACGCTGTTCATCGTTTCGTCCAAATCCTTCAATACCCTCGAAACCCTGAAGAACGCCCAAGCCTCCCGCGCCTGGTACCTGGCACAAGGCGGCTCGGAAGCCGAATTGCATCGCCACTTCATCGCTGTGTCGAGCAACAACGCGGCCGCTGTAGCATTCGGTATTCGTGAAGAAAACATCTTCCCGATGTGGGACTGGGTCGGCGGTCGTTATTCGCTGTGGTCCGCCATTGGTTTGCCGATTGCCCTGGCCATCGGCATGTCCAACTTCAAAGAGCTGCTGTCCGGTGCCTACAGCATGGACCAGCACTTCCAGAACGCACCGTTCGAGCAAAACATGCCAGTACTGATGGCCGCGCTCGGTGTTTGGTATGGCAACTTCTGGGGCGCACAAAGCCACGCGATCCTGCCGTACGACCACTACCTGCGCAACATCACCAAGCACTTGCAACAGTTGGACATGGAGTCCAACGGCAAGAGCGTGCGACAGGACGGCACCCCGGTGTCCACCGACACAGGTCCGGTGATCTGGGGCGGCGTAGGCTGCAACGGGCAGCACGCCTACCACCAGTTGCTGCACCAGGGCACGCAGATGATCCCGGCCGACTTTATCGTGCCGATCGTCAGCTTCAACCCGGTGGCCGACCACCATCAGTGGCTTTATGCCAACTGCTTGTCGCAAAGCCAGGCATTGATGCTGGGTAAAACCCGCGAAGAAGCAGAAGCCGAATTGCGTGACAAAGGCATGTCTGAAGAAGAGGTGCAAAAACTCGCACCGCACAAGGTGATCCCGGGCAACCGTCCGAGCAACACCCTGGTGGTCGAGCGCATCAGCCCGCGCCGTCTGGGTGCGCTGGTTGCGCTGTACGAACACAAAGTGTTTGTGCAAAGCGTGATCTGGGGCATCAACGCCTTCGACCAATGGGGTGTGGAGCTGGGCAAGGAACTGGGCAAGGGTGTTTACAATCGCCTGACCGGCAGCCTCGAAGAGCCTGCCGATGATGCATCGACCCAAGGCCTGATCAACTACTTCCGCGGTCGTCATCGCGGTTGATTGATAGCCAGCCAGTCTCCCCGACTGGCTGGCATAACCGAGACTCCATGGAATTTATCCGCCGCCCTATCGAACGCCAAATCATGAGCCTGACCGGGCTTTCACTCGGCCAACTCGACCTCGAAAAACCCAAAGGCGACCCCGGCCTGTTTGGCCCGAACTCCATCAGTTGGCAGGTTCACGGTGACTTCACCAGCATGCTGATTGGCGGCATCAGTGCCTTGATGCTGCAAGCCTTGCACCCATTGGCCTTGGCCGGGGTGTGGGATCACTCCAATTTCCGTCAGGACATGCTGGGCCGGCTGCGCCGCACCGGACAGTTCATTTCTGGCACCACCTTTGGCGCCACCCCGGACGCCAACTGGCTGATCGAAAAAGTACGCACTATTCACCTGCAAGTAACAGGCACCGGACCCGATGGCCGACCCTACGCCGCCAGCGATCCTGAACTGCTGACTTGGGTGCATGTGGCGGAGGTCAGCAACTTTCTTGCCGCTCATTTGCGCTATCGCAATCCAGAGTTGTCGCTGGAAGACCAAGACAGATACTACGACGAAATCGCCCAGGTGGCTGAGCGTTTAGGCGCCACAAACGTACCGCGCTCGCGCCAGCAAATTGCTGACTATCTTGAGGGTATTCGCCCTCAACTGCTGTGCGATGAACGCAGTCACGAAGTGATTCGATTACTGCTTAATGCTCCATCCCCCAGTGTGCTGGCCAAGCCGTTTGGCGCGTTGATGATGCAGGCCGGGATTGATGTGCTGCCGGACTGGGCCAGTGATCAGTTAGGGCTTTATCAACGACCGCTGACGCGCAAGCTGGTGCGCGCTGGGGTTAACAGCACCGCACCGATCCTGCGTTGGGCTGTGCGCAATGGTTCAGTGCAGCGGGCGCGCCGTCGGATGGGACTTGGCTGAAGCTCACTTAAGATCCATGTTGTGGGAGCGAGCCTGCTCACGAAGCGCTCAAGAGCATTGCGGTTATCGGGCTAATACGCGGTATCACTCACGATCTTCGCGAGCAGGCTCGCTCCCACAGAGGCACCACAACATTGCTCCAACAGACCTTGTGCCCGCGCCCACAGGTTCAAGACCTCCCTGCTCCCGCTTCTGCTAAACTGCCGCGCCTTATCTATCCCCAAGGCGCATCGCATGTCTTCCTTGAATCAGGCGCTGCGCGCCGCCCTCGATAACCGTCAGGATTTGCTGGCCGAGCTGCATGCTCAGGGCACTGACTGTTACCGCTTGTTCCACGGCAGCCAGGAAGGCGCTGGTGGCCTGACCATCGACCGTTACGGCCCGCAACTTCTAGTGCAAAGCTTCCACCAGCGCCTTGAGCGCGATGATTTATTACAACTACATGAGGCGATCAACCGTCAGCTCGGTCTCGACCTGCTGCTGGTCTACAACGATCGCTCCCAAGGCAACTCACGCATTGACCGCGATGATGCGGTGTATCGCGCCGAAGAGGCTGCACTTGAAGACATGATCGGTCACGAGTGGGGCCTTAACTACCGTGTACGTGGGCGCCATGCCGGTCAGGACCCGCTGCTGTTTCTTGACCTGCGCAACGCGCGCGGTTGGGTCAAACAGCACAGCGCCGGTAAAAGCGTACTCAACCTCTTCGCCTACACCTGCGGCGTCGGTCTGAGTGCTGCGGCGGGCGGCGCAAGTGAAGTCTGCAATCTGGACTTTGCCGAAGGCAACCTGGCGGTAGGCCGTGAAAATGGCCTGCTGAATCCTGAGTTGAAGAAGATGAAGTTCGTGCAGTCCGACTATTTTGCCGGGATCCGCCAACTGGCCGGCCTACCGATCATTCAACGTCGCCACAAGTTGCCCGCTTACCCGCGTCTTGATCAGCGTGAATATGATCTAGTTCTGCTGGACCCGCCTGCGTGGGCCAAGAGCGCGTTCGGCACCGTTGACCTGTTGCGTGACTACCAGAGCCTGCTCAAGCCTGCGGTACTGGCCACCGCGCCGGATGGCGTGCTGATTTGCTGTAACAATCTGGCGAAAGTCAGCATGGACGACTGGCGTGAACAGGTTTTACGCTGCGCTGAAAAGGCCGGGCGTCCGGTTCGCGATTGGCAGGTATTGAACCCGGCCAGCGACTTTCCGTCCATGGATCAACAACCGCCGCTGAAAACTCTGATTCTTCAGTTCTAAAATAAGGCGTTCGTCTCGGAACCAGAAACGCGTGCCATACTCAAAGGCTCTTCCGACTGCAATAGACGACGCCTCATATGCTCAAAGGATTGATTCGCGCCATTGGCGCCGTACTGATTGCTATCGCTCTCTATAGTTTGCTGGGCTTCCTGATTGTGCCCGGCATTGGCTTGCGCGTGATCAACCAGCAACTGGCCAACTACGCCACCGTACCCGCCAAACTCGACCGACTGGAGTTCAATCCGTTCAGCCTGGAGCTGACCCTGTGGGGCTTTCGAGTCGGTGAACCGGGCAAGGAGCAAACCGGTTTTGAACGGTTGTACGCCAATCTTCAGCTGGACAGCTTGTGGACCAAAGCCTTGCACCTCGCAGTCGTGCAACTGGACAAGCCCAAGACCGAGCTGTTATTCCACAAGGACGGCACGCTCAATCTGACGCAGCTATTCAAATTGCCTGCTAGCGAGCCCACCCCCAACAATCCCGACAGTCAGCCTTTCCCGGTGCGGGTTGATAGCATCAAGCTCGCTGACGGTTATCTGCACTTCACCGATATGCGCCCCAGCGAGCCCATCGAGTTTTTGTACGACTCAATGAACCTTGAGCTGAAAAACCTCAGTACCTTGCCGGATGACAGCGCCGACATGACCCTGGTCGCTGCAGGCCCCGCGGGCGGGCGTATCGACTGGAGCGGCACACTGAGCCTGGTGCCGATTGCCTCCGAGGGCAAACTCAAAGTCACCGATGGCAAGATGAAAGCCTGGTGGCCTTATGTCCGTGATGCGCTGCCGCTGGTACTTGAAGACGGTATCCTGAACTTCAGTACTGACTACAAGCTGAATTTGGCCACAAAGACCGAAATGGTTCTGAGCAACGCTTCGGCCAGCATCGCCCCCTTCAAGATCAATGCGCCTGACGGCCGCCCCCTGGCTCGTCTTGAGCGACTGGATGTCAGCGATACCACCGTAGACCTGGCCAAACAAACAGTCGTCGTTGGAAAAATTCGGAGCAAGAACCTCGAAACCTGGGCTGCCCGCGAGAAAGATGGCCAACTGGACTGGCAAAAGCTGTTTGCCAGCCAACCTGCCAAAGCCGCTCCAAAAGCGACTGACCCTGTAACAGTTGAAGCCCCTAAGGCTGGCCCCGTCGCTCCCGACAAACCGTGGCAAGTGCTACTCAAAGATGTTGAGCTGCGGGACTACCGAGTTCATCTCGCCGATAAGGAGCCCAAAACACCGGTGGCTCTGGATATTGGCCCACTGAGCCTGGACCTGAAAAATTTCGACAGCCTGAATCAATCGCCCTTCACACTGAAACTCGATACGGGGGTCGGTAAACAAGGCCGGCTGACCGCCAGTGGCGACGTCAACCTGAGCCCGGTCAGTGCCCGACTCAAGGTCACGACCAAAGACATCGACCTGCGTGTAGCCCAAGCGTATATCGACCCGTTTATTCGCCTTGAGCTGCGCAGCGGTATGCTCGGCAGTGATTTGGCAGTCGATCTGAAAAGCACCAACCCACTGGCTTTTACCGTGGACGGTCAAGCCCAGGTCGATCAACTGCACACGCTGGACACACTGAAGAATCGCGACTTCCTCAAGTGGCAACGACTGGTCTTGGAGAACCTGAAATATCAACACGGCGACAGCCTGTCGGTTACCAGAGTCAACCTCACACAGCCTTACGTGCGCTTTATGATCAATGATGATCGCACCACCAACGTGGACGATCTGCTGATACCGCAACCCGCCGACAGCGGAGCCAAGAGCCCGGCCAAACCTGTAGCAAGCAAGGACAAGCCGCTGGGTATCCATGTGGGCGGTATTGTGATCAATAACGGTTCGGCCAACTTTGCCGACTTCAGCCTGACACCCAACTTCGCCACCGCTATTCAGCAACTCAACGGCCAGATCGGCACCATTGACAGTCGTCAGGCCAAACCGGCCTCGGTGAATATCGCAGGCAAGGTCGACCGTTACGCCCCCGTCACGATCAAAGGCAGCGTCAACCCCTTTGATCCAATGGCCAGCCTCGACATCGCTACCAGCTTCAAGCGTGTCGAGCTGACAACGTTGACCCCCTACTCCGGCAAGTTTGCCGGGTACCGCATTCGCAAGGGGCGCCTGAACCTCGATCTGCATTACTTGATTACCAAGGGCCAGCTCAAGGCCGAAAACAAGGTCGTGATCGAGCAATTGCAACTCGGTGAGAAAGTCGACAGCCCGGATGCGGTGAGCTTGCCGCTAAAACTGGCCATTGCCTTGCTCAAGGACAGCGACGGCAAAATTTCCATCGAACTGCCGGTGACCGGTGATTTGAACAACCCGCAGTTCAGTGTGATGCCTATTGTTTGGCAAACCCTGCGCAATCTGGTGGTGCGTGCCGCTCAGGCGCCCTTCAAGTTCATTGGTGGGCTGATCAACGGCGGTGGCGCTGAAGACCTGGGTACGGTGTCGTTCGCGCCCGGTTCAAGCGAGCTGAGCCCTGACGCCCAAAAAGCACTGATCACTCTGAGCAGCGCACTCAAAGAGCGTCCTGCCTTGCGCCTGGAGATTGAAGGTACTGCCGCGCAAAGCAGTGACGGGCCATTGATTGCTCAGGATCGCCTTGAACGCGAGTACCAGTACAACTATTACAAGATTCTCCAGCGCCGAGGCGAAAAAGTGCCCGCACAGGCATCATTGCTCAAAGTCCCTGATGATGAGAAAGGCCCGTTACTCGAAGGTATTTATCGGACACGCCTGAAACAACAACCGCCGGCCGAATGGGCCGACCTGAGTCGCAGTGAGCGGGCCACCAAAATGAGTGACGCCTTGATCGATTTTTGGGGCAAAAGCGAGGTTCTGCTGCGTCAGCTGGGACAGGACCGCGCGAGCAGCATCAAGGACTTTCTGGTAGACAAGGGGCAGTTGGCGGATGACCGCGTGTACTTTATCGATGCCACACTGGGCACCGCCGAAAGTGATGGCCGAGTGATCTCGCCGCTGCATCTGGACAGTGAATAGCCGCAGATATAGAACAGCCCCCGACGCAGAACGCCGAGGGCTGTAATGGCCACATCCGTGTGACCGTCGCATGAACCTATTTTGAAAGCCAGCAGGCGTACCGCTTGAATCACCTGCTCCTGCTTTCCCCCGGTTCTACGAGAAAGGGGGTGTTACTCGGCTTTCAGGCCATCGGCCGATACAGCTTGAACACCTTCAATTTTCTTGACGATTGCGACCGCCATTGCTTTCTGAGCGTCAGTTATCGCAACAGTGGACGAAAGGGAAACAACGCCTTTATTGGTTTCAACTTTAATGTCACTGCCCGGAATGCCTTTTTCGGTCATCAGGTCAGCTTTGACTTTGGTTGTGATCCAAGTATCAGAAGTGGCTTCTTTGGCTTTGGTTACTTCGCCAGCAGCCACGATCATAGGTGCTTGAGTCGTTGCTTGGGCAGCAAATGCAGCGTTGGCCATGGTCAGGGTCAGAGCGGTGGCAGTTGCGGCAGCGATAGCGAACTTCTTCATACGAGTAACTCCTGTCTTCTTTAAAGTCTGCGCCGTCTCATGGCAGCAGGGTTATCTGTACTGTTGCAGGGCCTGTGCCAACCTCAAAAAAACAAATAAATCCTTATAAATCAACACATTACATAAAATACATTTTCTATGGATCGTGCAGATTGCATGAACACCCCTCAAACCTGCGTGCAAGTTGCGGTTTTTGAGCGCTGGTCTTACGCCCTAAAACGAATAGCTTTCTTCCAGGCATAAAAAAAGGATCCCGAAGGATCCTTTTTTCAATGCAGGTATCGGGGGCTATTAAGCTTCCGATGCCTTGGCTGCAGCTACATCCTTGATGGAGAGCTTGATACGGCCGCGGTTGTCCACGTCCAGTACCAGCACTTCCACTTCCTGACCTTCTTTCAGAATGTCAGTCACTTTCTCAACACGAGCATCGCTCAGCATGGAGATGTGAACCAGGCCGTCTTTGCCTGGCAGGATGTTTACGAATGCGCCGAAGTCGACGATACGCTCAACCTTGCCCACGTAGATCTTGCCGATCTCGGCTTCAGCGGTGATGCCCAGAACGCGCTGACGCGCTGCTTCTGCTGCTTCTTTGGTTTCGCCGAAGATCTTGATCGAACCGTCGTCTTCGATATCGATCGAAGCCTTGGTTTCTTCGCAGATTGCACGGATGGTCGCGCCGCCTTTACCGATAACATCACGGATTTTGTCGGTGTCGATTTTCATCGCGATCATGGTCGGAGCATTTTCCGACAGTTCGGTACGGGACTGACCAATGATCTGGTTCATCTGGCCGAGGATGTTCAGGCGCGCTTCCAGGGCTTGGCCCAGAGCGATCTCCATGATTTCTTCGGTGATGCCTTTGATCTTGATGTCCATCTGCAGCGCGGTAACACCTTTGGCGGTACCGGCTACTTTGAAGTCCATGTCGCCCAGGTGGTCTTCGTCACCCAGGATGTCGGTCAGGATGGCGAACTTCTCGCCTTCTTTAACCAGACCCATGGCGATACCGGCAACCGGTGCCTTCATCGGAACACCGGCGTCCATCAGGGCCAGGGAAGCACCGCAAACGGAAGCCATGGAGCTGGAACCGTTGGACTCAGTGATTTCCGACACAACACGGATGGTGTACGGGAACACGTCAGCAGCAGGCAACATGGCGGAAATCGAACGACGGGCCAGACGGCCGTGACCGATTTCGCGACGACCAGCGCCACCCATGCGACCACACTCGCCCACCGAGAACGGAGGGAAGTTGTAGTGCAGCATGAACGGGTCTTTTTTCTCGCCTTCCAGGGTGTCCAGCAGCTGTGCATCACGGGCAGTACCCAGTGTTGCAACGACCAGAGCCTGAGTTTCGCCACGGGTGAACAAAGCCGAACCGTGGGTCTTTGGCAGAACGCCAACTTCGATGTTCAAAGGGCGAACAGTCTTGGTGTCACGACCATCGATACGCGGCTTGCCGTTAACGATGTTTTCACGAACGGTACGGTATTCGATTTCGCCAAAGGCAGCTTTGACTTCAGCAGAAGTCGGCTGACCTTCTTCACCTGACAGCTTGGCAACCACTTGGTCTTTCAGCTCGCCCAGACGAGCGTAACGGTCGGCCTTGACGGTGATGGCGTAAGCCTGGGAGATCGCTTCACCGAACTCGGCACGGATAGCGCCCAGCAGTGCGGTAGCTTCTGGCTGTGGAGCCCAGTTCCACGTTGGTTTTGCAGCTTCGGCAGCCAGCTCTTTAACAGCCTGGATAACAACCTGGAATTCGTCGTGGGCGAACAGTACAGCGCCCAGCATTTGGTCTTCGGTCAGCTCTTTGGCTTCCGATTCAACCATCAATACGGCTTCCGACGTACCGGCAACAACCATGTCCAGGCTGGAGGCGGCCAGTTGCTCGTAAGTCGGGTTCAGCAGGTAGCCAGTGCTTTCGTGGTAAGCAACGCGAGCCGCGCCGATCGGACCATCGAAAGGAATGCCGGAGATTGCCAGCGCAGCCGAGGTACCGATCATCGCAGCGACGTCCGGATCGGTTTTCTTGCTGGTGGACAGAACGGTGCAGACAACCTGCACTTCGTTCATGAAGCCTTCCGGGAACAGTGGACGGATCGGACGGTCGATCAGACGCGAGGTCAGGGTTTCTTTCTCGGAAGGGCGACCTTCGCGCTTGAAGAAACCACCTGGGATTTTACCCGCGGCGTAGGTTTTTTCTTGGTAGTGAACAGACAGAGGGAAGAAGCCCTTGCCTGGATCAGCTTGCTTGGAGCCGACAACAGTCACCAACACGCTGACGTCGTCGTCAACGGTGACCAATACTGCGCCGGAGGCCTGACGGGCGATACGGCCAGTCTCGAGGGTGACGGTCGACTGACCGAACTGGAATTTTTTGATAACCGGGTTCACGGTGTCCTACCTTCTCTTTGTGGCTCTTGGGAAACGGGTTTCTTGCGAAATACGTAGGCTGGGTCGGGTATAGCCCCGACTCAAGATGCTTATGAAAACAGCCTGTACGGCAAGCTTTCGTAAGAATCCGGTTGCTCCAGATAAAACTTGAGGCTGGAAGCCTGCCGTACGCTTGCGGGAAACCCGCAAACGCATGACAGACAACCAGCCTCTAGCAACATCGCTATTAGCGACGCAGACCCAGGCGAGCGATCAGCGTTTTGTAACGCTCAACGTTTTTGCCTTTGAGGTAGTCCAGCAGCTTGCGACGCTGGTTTACCATGCGGATCAGACCACGACGGGAGTGGTGATCTTTGCTGTTTGCTTTGAAGTGACCTTGCAGCGTGTTGATGTTAAAGGTCAGCAGTGCAACCTGCACTTCTGGAGAACCTGTATCACCTGGAGCTTGCTGGTAGTCAGCTACGATTTCTGCTTTGTGTTCGATTGTCAGTGCCATGAGGCATTTCCTTTCATTAGGGAGCTGCTTGCGAGCAAGACAGATCCAATAGGCCGAGGACAAATCCTCGTATTAAAAAATGAGATGTGACCGTGCCTAATAACAGCCACCCTCGTTCCAGTACGGACCCGGACAGTTACATCCCGATCCGGCCTGCTCCGGTCATTCTGACCGAATCAGTCGACGCGGCGCGATGCGCCCGTCTTCGCTCACTTCACCGATACCGATAAAGCGACCGTTGTGATCTTGTACCCGCACCATACCGAACTTCGGTGCATCCGGAGCGCGTACTGGTTGGCCATTGAGCCAATAGAAAGCGCTGGCTTCCGAGAAGTGCAGCAACGGCCAGTCGAGCAAACCGCTGTCCGATGGCATCAGGAAGCGATCAACCGCTTCGTTGCCGCCTTCGGCATGTACGGCCTCCAACTCTTCCAGCGTCACCGTTTGGGCCAGGCTGAAAGGTCCGGCGTGCGTACGGCGCAGCTCTGCAACGTATGCACCACACCCCAATTGCTCACCAATATCTTCCACGAGGGTACGGATATAGGTGCCTTTGGTGCAGTCAACGGACAAGCGCGCAGTGTCGCCTTCGCTGGCCAGTAATTCGAGGCGGGTAATAGTAACAGAACGCGGTTCACGCTCCACCACTTCGCCTGCACGGGCCAGCTTGTAAAGCGGCTGACCATCACGCTTGAGCGCCGAGTACATCGGCGGTATCTGACTGATTTGCCCACGAAATTTGGGTAAAACAGCTTCGATATCGGCGCGACCAACGGTCACTGGACGCGTGAGCAAAACATCACCTTCAGCATCGGCCGTGGTGGTGGTTTTGCCCAATTGCATCAGGGTTTCATAACCCTTGTCGGAATCGAGCAGGTATTGCGAAAACTTGGTGGCTTCGCCAAAGCACAGCGGCAACACGCCACTGGCCAATGGATCGAGGCTACCGGTGTGCCCTGCCTTCTCGGCATTGAGCAGCCAGCGAACTTTCTGCAAAGCCGCGTTGGAAGTAAATCCAAGCGGTTTGTCGAGCAGAATGATGCCGCTGACGTTACGGCGGATACGCTTGACCTGAGCCACCGGTTACTCCTTGGTGTCTTCAGGAACAGTGGCTTCAGGGTGCTGATTGTCTTCAGCCACTGCACGCTCGATCAAAGCAGACAGATGAGCACCACGTACGACACTTTCGTCGTAGTGGAAGTGCAACTGAGGAACACTGCGCAGCTTCATTTCGCGTGCCAGTTGCATGCGCAGGAAGCCCGCGGCCGAGTTCAGCACCTTAACGGTCTGAGCGATGTCTTCAGCGTTGTCCTGCCCCATCACGGTGATGAAGATTTTGGCGTGACCGACGTCACGGCTGACTTCAACAGCAGTAATGGTGACCAGACCCACACGAGGGTCTTTGACTTCACGACGGATCAGCTGTGCCAGCTCGCGCTGCATCTGATCGCCAATTCGTTGGGTACGGCTATATTCTTTTGCCATGTCTTGTTACCTGTTACTCACCCATGGGAAACCCATGCGGTCTGAAAGCGGCAAACGCCCGGCCCGACAGAAGTCGGACCGGGCGTTGCGTTTAGAGTCCAGGCCGGGCGCTGAGCATTTGCATGCCGTAGCCCGTCCTCGCTCTTGAGGCTCGCGATTTAGAGGCTGCGAGCAACCTGGACCTTCTCGAACACTTCGATCTTGTCACCGACTTTAACGTCGTTGTAGCTCTTGACGCCGATACCGCATTCCATGCCGGCACGCACTTCGGACATGTCATCTTTAAAGCGACGCAGGGATTCCAGCTCGCCTTCGTAGATAACGATGTCTTCACGCAGTACGCGGATTGGACGGTTACGGTGAACAACACCTTCCAGCACCATACAACCTGCAACCGCGCCGAACTTAGGCGAGCGGAACACGTCACGGACTTCAGCGATACCCAGGATATTCTCCCGAACGTCACTGCCAAGCATGCCGGTAAGGGCTTTCTTGACGTCTTCGATGATGTCGTAGATGACGTTGTAGTAACGCATGTCCAGGCCTTCTTGCTCGACAATCTTGCGAGCGCCAGCATCAGCACGCACGTTGAAGCCGAACAGTACAGCGTTGGAAGCCAGTGCCAGGTTAGCGTCGCTCTCGGTGATACCACCGACACCGCCGCCCACTACGCGCACTTGCACTTCGTCGTTACCCAGGCCGCTCAGAGCGCCCTGCAGAGCTTCCAACGAACCACGGACATCAGATTTGAGGACGATGTTAAGCGTCTTCTTCTCTTCCTGACCCATGTTCTCGAAGATGTTTTCCAGCTTGCCTGCGTGAGCACGCGCCAGTTTCA
>JAZKIA010000035.1:0-35319 GCA_040385125.1 Pseudomonadota bacterium
ACGTTGCGCGGGTTGTACAAGTGCGCACGCTGCCAGTCATCGGAGTAACGACCGCCGACCCGTGCCAGGTCCGGGCCGGTACGCTTGGAGCCCCACAGGAACGGGTGATCCCAAACGCTTTCACCAGCGACCGAGTAGTGGCCGTAGCGTTCGGTTTCGGCCCGGAACGGACGGATCATTTGCGAGTGACATTGCACACAGCCGTTGGCGATGTAGATGTCACGGCCTTCCAGTTCCAGGGCGGGGCGCGGTTTCATGCCCTCGACTGGCGTGTTGGTCACGTCCTGGAAGAACAGCGGAACGATTTGGGTCAAGCCACCAATGCTGACGGCGATGACCATGAAGAAGGCCATCAGGCCAATATTCTTCTCGACTGTTTCGTGCTTCATCAGTGGGCTCCAACTACAGCGATCTTGGTCGCCGCTTCAGCTTCTACCGGGTTCGAGGCGCGGACGGTGCGGAACACGTTATAGGCCATGAAGAACATGCCGCTGGCGAAGAAAGCACCGCCGATGGCGCGAACGATAAAGCCAGGATGGCTGGCTTGCAGCGCTTCTACGAACGAGTAGGTGAGGGTGCCGTCATCGTTGATTGCACGCCACATCAGACCCTGGGTGATGCCGTTGACCCACATCGAGGCGATGTAAAGCACGGTGCCGATCGTCGCCAGCCAGAAGTGGATGTTGATCAGGCTGATGCTGTACATCTGCTTTTGACCGTAAAGACGCGGAATCATGTGGTAGAGCGCGCCGATCGAGATCATGGCTACCCAGCCCAGGGCGCCGGCGTGTACGTGGCCGATGGTCCAGTCGGTGTAGTGCGACAGCGAGTTGACGGTCTTGATGGCCATCATCGGGCCTTCGAAGGTCGACATGCCGTAGAACGCCAGGGACACCACGAGGAAGCGCAGGATCGGGTCGGTGCGCAGCTTATGCCAGGCGCCCGAGAGGGTCATCATGCCGTTGATCATGCCGCCCCAGCTGGGTGCCAGCAGGATGATCGACATCGCCATGCCCAGGGACTGAGCCCAGTCCGGCAGTGCGGTGTAGTGCAAGTGGTGGGGGCCGGCCCAGATGTACAGGGTGATCAGTGCCCAGAAATGCACGATGGACAGGCGATACGAGTAGATCGGACGCTCGGCTTGCTTCGGCACGAAGTAGTACATCATGCCCAGGAAGCCAGTCGTCAGGAAGAAACCTACCGCGTTATGGCCGTACCACCACTGGATCATGGCATCCGTCGCACCGGCGTAAGCCGAGTATGACTTGAAGAAGCTCACCGGCAGGGATGCGTGGTTGACGATGTGCAGCATGGCCGTCACAACAATGAATGCACCGTAGAACCAGTTGCCCACATAGATGTGCTTGGTTTTGCGCTTGGTAATGGTCCCGAAGAACACAATGCCGTAGACCACCCAGACGATGGCCAGCAGGATAGCTAAAGGCCATTCCAGCTCTGCGTATTCTTTGGTCGTGGTGTAACCCAGCGGCAACGTGATGATCGCGCCGACAATCACCGCCTGCCAACCCCAAAAGGTAAACGAGGCCAGAGTGTCGGAGATCAGTCGCGTTTGGCAGGTGCGCTGCACGACGTAATAAGAGGTGGCGAACAATGCACAGCCACCAAAGGCAAAAATCACCAGGTTGGTGTGCAAGGGACGCAGACGGCCAAAGGTCGTCCACTCAAGGCCAAGGTTCAATTCAGGCCACACAAGCTGTGACGCGATGAAAACCCCGAGCCCCATGCCAAGGATCCCCCAGACCACCGTCATGATGGCGAACTGGCGGACTACCTTATAGTTATAAGCAGTCGGACTGATTGCTGTGCTCATTCTAAGGTTCCACGGTTTAGGTGTTTTATTAGGATAAAAATCGGTCGCAAGTATGTATAAAGCGTAGGGGTATTGCAACGAAGCATGACCCCGGTCAATGCTTTCCAAGGCTTATTCTGCGGCCTTTCCATGCGTGGAGTAAGGTCAAAGTCACCTCGGGCAAATACAGCATGGAGGGCAAGCTCGAAAGGGACTAAGCGGGTAATGGCTGATGGGGGTAAGGCCTGGCGCCATCATGGCGAAGATCGCAATGGACGACAGCCTGTGCAAACCCACTAGTCTGGCCCGTAACCGTACCCCTCAACTTACTGATTATTTTTACTTGACGTGAGAACGGGGGGATCCCGGGTCACGCAAGTTAAGAGCTTAGTCCTGAATGGCTGGAGAGCAACGACGGACTAAAAAGAGGTGCGACACTTGGTCGCGGCTTGAGGAGGGGAGTGCCGCACCAAAGTGATGCGGCAGGAAACATTTGGTAATTACTCGCCATGTAGTTCGCTTAAGGTCAGTGACCTCTAGCTGTGGGGCCCAGCCTGCTCGCGAAGCTCTCAAGCGCATCGCGATTATCGCTCACGGCATTGCAACGACCTTCGCGAGCAGGCTCGTTCCCACGGCACCGCTTTATTCGGCTTTCTTTTCCTCTTGATTGCCGTGCGACAAGCTGAATACGTACGCGGCCAGTAACTGCACCTTGTCGTTACCCAGTAGTTCACTTTGCGCTGGCATATGGCCCTGACGGCCGTGGCGAATGGTTTGCTGCAATTGTGCCAGGCTGGTGCCGTAGATAAACCCCGCAGGTTGGGTCAGATCCGGTGCGCCCATCAGCGCCATGCCTTTGCCGTTGGCACCGTGGCAGGCTGAGCAGGTGGTTTCGAAGGCTTGCTTGCCTGTATCCAGATCGACGCTTGCGCCTTGTGGCAGCGGCAAGCCTGCCAGGTTGTGACGCACATAGGCCGAGACGTTTTTGACCCCGTCTTCACCCAGCACTTCGCCCCAGGCCGGCATCGCCGCCATGCGCCCGGTCATGATGGTGGCCTTGATGGTGTTGGCATCGCCACCCCAGCGCCAGTTGTTGTCGGCCAGGTTCGGGAAGCCAAAGGCACCTTTGGCATCCGAGCCGTGGCACACCGAGCAGTTGGACGCGAACAGGCGGCCACCCATTTTCAGGGCTGCCGGATCTTGCGCGACTTGTTCCACGGGCATGGCTGCATATTTGGCAAAAATCGGCCCGAACCTGGCATCTGCCTTGTCCATTTCCTTTTGCCATTCGTTCACCCCGGTCCAGCCATCTTCGTAGCCGGGCAGCAGGCCTTTCCAGTTGCCCAGGCCCGGATAGAGGATCAAATAGCCAACAGCAAATACCAGGGTGGCGACGAACAATACAAACCACCATTGCGGCAGCGGGTTGTCGTATTCTTCGATGCCATCGAAGCTGTGTCCCATGGTCTCGACAGTCTCGCTTTTGGTTTCACCCTTGCGCGTACTGACCAACAACCAGGTCAGGCCGATCAGCGTGCCAATGGTCAAGACGCAGATATAAAGACTCCAGAAGGTGGTCATGCTTTTTTACTCCTGGCCGCTTGTTCTTGTTCGACGTGTTGAATGGCCTCTGGGTCGTCCTTGAATGGCAGCAAGGTCGCGTCTTCGAACTCGGACTTGCGCCGCGGGCTGAACACCCAAAGGGCCAGGCCGATAAAGGCCACGGCCACCACAACAGTACCCAGGCCGCGAATCAGTCCACTACTCATCTCAACCATGACTCACCTCTTGCTCTTGATGGCAGTGCCGAGCACTTGCAGGTAGGCCACCAGCGCGTCCATTTCGGTTTTACCCTGCACCGACTGTTTGGCGTTGGCGATGTCTTCGTCGGTATATGGCACGCCCAGGGTGCGCATGACCTCGAGTTTTTTCTCGGTATGGCTGCTGTCTACCGGGGCCGCTACCAGCCACGGGTAGGCCGGCATTTTCGACTCGGGTACGACGTTGCGCGGGTTGTACAAGTGCGCACGGTGCCAGTCATCCGAGTAGCGTGCGCCGACCCGTGCCAGATCCGGGCCGGTGCGCTTGGAACCCCACAGAAACGGGTGATCCCACACGCTTTCACCGGCGACCGAGTAGTGGCCATAACGCTCGGTTTCGGCCCTGAACGGACGGATCATTTGCGAGTGACACTGCACGCAGCCTTCGCGGATGTAGATGTCGCGACCTTCCAGTTGCAGCGCGGTGTAAGGCTTCATGCCTTCGACCGGGGTGTTGGTCACGTCCTCAAAGAACAGCGGTACGATCTGGGTCAAACCGCCGACGCTCACGCACAGAATCATCAGCAACAGCATCAGACCGATATTTTTCTCAACGACTTCGTGTTTCATGGCGAACTCCTCAGGCCATCTGCGCGGCGGCTACGACTTCAGCGGGCTCGGCGTTACGTACGGTGCGCCAAGTGTTGTAAGCCATCAGCAACATGCCGCTGAAGAAAATCGCCCCGCCGACCAGTCGCACGACAAAGCCCGGATGGCTGGCCACCAGGGTTTCGACGAAGGAATAAGTCAACGTACCGTCTTCGTTGACGGCGCGCCACATCAGGCCCTGGGCAATGCCGTTGACCCACATCGAGGCGATGTAGAGCACGGTGCCGATGGTGGCCAGCCAGAAGTGCGCGTTGATCAGGCCGAGGCTGTACATCTGCTCGCGACCGAAGATTTTCGGGATCATGTGGTACAGCGCGCCGATGGAGATCATCGCTACCCAACCGAGGGCGCCGGCGTGTACGTGGCCGATGGTCCAGTCGGTGTAGTGGGAGAGGGCGTTGACGGTCTTGATCGCCATCATCGGGCCTTCGAAGGTCGACATGCCGTAGAAGGCCAGCGATACCACCAAAAAGCGCAGGATCGGATCGCTGCGCAATTTATGCCAGGCGCCCGAGAGGGTCATCATGCCGTTGATCATCCCGCCCCAGCTGGGGGCCAACAGAATGAGCGACATCACCATGCCCAGTGATTGAGCCCAGTCCGGCAATGCGGTGTAGTGCAAGTGGTGAGGACCGGCCCAGATATACAGGGTGATCAACGCCCAGAAGTGCACGATGGACAGGCGATAGGAGTAGATCGGGCGTTCGGCCTGTTTCGGCACGAAGTAGTACATCATCCCCAGAAAGCCAGCGGTCAGGAAAAAGCCCACAGCGTTATGCCCGTACCACCACTGAACCATTGCGTCAGTGGCACCGCCGTACAGCGAGTACGACTTGGTGAAACTGACCGGGATTTCCAGATTATTGACGATGTGCAAAATGGCCACGGTCACGATAAATGCACCGAAGAACCAGTTGCCCACGTAAATGTGTCTGGTCTTGCGCTGCATGATCGTGCCGAAGAACACGATGGCGTAAGCGACCCAGACGATGGTGATCAAAATATCGATCGGCCATTCCAGCTCGGCGTATTCCTTGGAACTGGTGAAGCCCAGCGGCAGGCTGATGGCGGCGAGTACGATCACCAGTTGCCAGCCCCAGAAGGTGAACGCAGCGATTTTAGGCGCGAACAGAGTGGCCTGGCAGGTGCGTTGTACCGAGTAGAACGAGGCGGCGAACAAGGCGCAGCCACCGAAGGCGAAGATCACCGCGTTGGTGTGCAGCGGGCGCAGGCGCCCGAAACTGGTCCAGGGCAAATTGAAGTTGAGTTCCGGCCAAACCAACTGCGCAGCGAGAAAAACGCCGAGCCCCATACCGACGATGCCCCAAACCACCGTCATAATGGCAAATTGGCGGACCACCTTATAGTTGTAGGCGGTACTTGTAGAAGTGTTCATGGTTCCCCATCCACGGATCAGGCGCGTTCAAATTCACGCCTGGAGTTATAAGCAGACTAAAAGCGGGGGCAGCATGGTCGTAGCAAGCAAGGCCGGTATTGACGGGGATCAATGGGCGCGGTGTGTGCAGGACCGGGGCTGGCTATGGAATGCGGCGCGTAGCGGCTCGGCTACAGGAGCGGCGAATACCTTGATCCTGGCTCATGGCGCGGGTGCTCCGATGGACAGTGACTGGATGACGGGCATGGCCGAGCGCCTTGCTGCGCGCGGGGTTAGTGTTCTGCGCTTCGAGTTTCCGTACATGGCCCAGCGCCGTCTTGATGGCGGTAAAAGACCGCCCAATCCACAGGCAAAACTGCTCGAAACCTGGCGGGAGGTGTATGCCAAGGTGCGACGGTATGCCGCTGGGCCATTGGCCATTGGCGGCAAGTCCATGGGTGGGAGAATGGCCAGTCTGGTTGCCGATGAATTGGGTGCGGATCGTCTGGTGTGCCTGGGTTACCCGTTCTATGCGGTTGGCAAACCGGAGAAACCCAGGGTGGCGCATTTGGCCCAATTGCAAACGCCGACCCTGATCGTGCAGGGCGAGCGCGACGCTCTGGGCAACCGTGAAGCGGTAGAGGCTTACACGCTGGCGCCGAGTATTGAGTTGTTGTGGTTGGTGGCGGGGGATCACGACCTGAAGCCATTGAAGGCTTCAGGGTTTACTCATGAGCAGCATCTGGATGCGGCGGCGGACAAGATTGCGCATTGGCTTGCACAAACCCTGTAAAACACGGTGATGCCATCGCGAGCAAGCTCGACTCCTACAGATGGGTGAGTGCCGCAGATCCTCTGTAGGAGCGAGCTTGCTCGCGATGCATCGAACTCGCGCCTACAGTCTAATCAGCGGTTAAACCGTTCCACCAGCGAGTACTGGGTATTTACGGTCTGGGTCAGTTCTTCGCTTAATCGCGCCGAATGCTGAGCCTGTTCCGAGGTTTGGTCGGCCAGGTCGGCGATGGTGCTGATGTTGCGGCTGATTTCTTCAGCCACTGCACTTTGCTCCTCGGTCGCCGCCGCGATTTGGGTGGTCATGTCGGTGATGTTGGCCACCGCCTCGCTGATACCCACCAGTGCCTGATCCGCTTCCAGCACCCGTGCCACGCCTTCTTCGGCCTGGCGGTGCCCGGCATTCATGGTCTGTACCGCCGTGGCGGCGGTCTGTTGCAGCTTGGCAATCAGGCTGTGAATCTGCCCGGTCGACAGGCTGGTACGCTGTGCCAGTTGGCGCACTTCGTCAGCCACCACAGCGAAGCCACGGCCCATCTCACCCGCCCGAGCGGCCTCAATGGCGGCGTTCAAGGCCAGCAAGTTGGTTTGGTCGGCAATACCTTTGATCACATCCACCACGCCGCCAATCTCATCGCTGTCTTTGGCCAGTTGCGTCACTGTCGCCCCAGTTTCACCGACCACGGTCGACAGGCGCTCAATCGCTTCACGGGTTTCACCGGCAATATCACGTCCACGGCTGGTCAGGCGGTTGGCTTCTTGAGTGGCGTCAGCGGTGCGTTGCACATGGCTGGCGACTTCTTGAGTGGTCGCTGCCATTTGATTGACCGCAGTCGCCACTTGCTCGGTTTCCAAGCGCTGACGTTCCAGGCCGGTGGAGCTCTTGTGCGCCAGGATGTCCGATTGACGGGCTTGATCGCTCAGGTGCTCGGCGGTGTCTTGCAGGCGCGTCAGGCAGGTTTTCAGGCGCGCTTCCTGGCTCAGGATCGACATTTCCAGACGTGCTTGCGGACCGCGGCTGTCGGTGTACATCTGGGCGATCAGCGGGTCAGACGTGGTTTGTTCGGCCAGGCGCAGCAAACGCTTGATCCCGCGTTGTTGCCAGCTCAGGCCAAGCAGTCCCAGTGGAATCGACAGCGCGGCGGCCAAGGCAAAGCCCCAGCTGGAGTTGAAGAGAGCGCCAATCATGAAGCTCAGTTGGCTGACCAGAATAAACGGCAGCCAGTCCTGCAGCACCGGCAGCCAATTGTCGCGTTGTGGCACCGCCGACTTGCCGCGATTGAGGCGCGAATACAGGGCTTCAGCCCGGCGGATTTGTTCCGCGGTCGGTTTGACCCGTACCGACTCGTAGCCCACCACACGTTCATTCTCGAACACCGGGGTCACGTAGGCATTCACCCAGTAATGATCACCGTTTTTGCAGCGGTTTTTGATAATTCCCATCCACGGCAACCCCTTCTTCAGGGTGTTCCACATGTGCTCAAACACGGCTGTGGGTACATCGGGATGGCGCACAAGGTTGTGCGGCGCGCGTATCAGCTCTTCACGCAAAAACCCGCTGATCTCGACAAAATCATCGTTGCAGTAGCTGATCATGCCTTTGGTGTCGGTGGTGGAGATCAACCGTTGCTGAGCGGGAAATGTACGTTCGCGTTGAGTGATAGGCTGGTTATTACGCATGTCATATCTATCCGTAGGACTTTGACAGGCTGTCGGCATGCAGGGGGATTTGTTTAATTTAAATTTCAGCGGCCGGGTGTTGTCTGACAGCCTGGCCGCTTCGGTTTAGACAAATTTCTACAGATTTTTTAGCGTACTCAAGACGCAATCAACTGCCGCAGCACGTAGTGCAAAATGCCCCCCGCCTTGAAGTATTCAACCTCGTTCAAGGTATCAATCCGACACAGAACGTCGACCTTTTCCTGTTGGCCATCTTCGCGAGTGATGACCAGTGTCAGGTTCATCCGTGGTTGCAGATCGGCGTCGGTCAGGCCAAGGATGTCCAGGGTCTCTTGGCCCGTGAGGTTCAGGCTCTTGCGGTTTTGATCGAGCTTGAACTGCAACGGCAGTACGCCCATGCCGACGAGGTTGGAGCGGTGGATTCGCTCAAAACTCTCGGCAATCACTGCTTTGACGCCCAGCAAGTTGGTGCCTTTGGCCGCCCAGTCCCGGCTTGAACCAGTGCCGTACTCCTGACCGGCAATCACCACCAGCGGCGTTCCTGTCGCCTGATAGCGCATCGCCGCATCGTAGATGGGCAGCTTCTCGCCCGTCGGGATGTAGAGCGTATTGCCGCCTTCTTCACCGCCGAGCATCTCGTTGCGAATCCGGATATTGGCGAAGGTGCCGCGCATCATCACTTCGTGGTTGCCGCGCCGTGAGCCATAGGAGTTGAAGTCCCGGGGCTCAACGCCTTTCTCGCGCAGATAGCGCCCGGCGGGGCTGTCGGCCTTGATATTGCCCGCCGGGGAGATGTGGTCTGTGGTGACCGAGTCGCCCAGCAGTGCCAGTACCCGAGCGCCCTTTACGTCAGTAATCACCGGCAAGGGGCCGGCAATTTCATCGAAGAACGGAGGGTGCTGGATGTAGGTCGAATCGGCTTGCCAGACGTAAGTTGCGGCTTGCGGTACCTCGATGGCCTGCCACTGTTCGTCACCGGCAAACACTTCGGCATATTCCTTGTGGAACATGCGGGTGGTGACGTGCGCCACGGCGTCGGCGATTTCCTGTTGGCTCGGCCAGATATCGCGCAAGTAAACCGGTTTTCCGTCTTTGCCCACGCCCAACGGTTCACGGCTGATATCAATGCGTACTGAGCCGGCCAAGGCGTAGGCCACCACCAGTGGCGGCGAGGCCAGCCAGTTGGTTTTCACCAGCGGATGTACGCGGCCTTCAAAGTTGCGGTTGCCCGACAACACCGAGGCCACGGTCAGGTCTGATTGGGTGATGGCTTTTTCAATCGGCTCGGGCAGCGGCCCGGAGTTGCCAATGCAGGTGGTGCAGCCATAGCCGACCAAGGCAAAACCCAGTTGCTCAAGGTACGGCATCAGCCCCGCAGCCTTGTAGTATTCGGTCACCACCTTGGAGCCAGGTGCCAGGGAGGTTTTGACCCAAGGTTGGCTTTTGAGGCCTTTTTCAACGGCTTTTTTCGCCACCAGCCCGGCGGCCATCATCACGCTTGGATTCGAAGTGTTGGTACATGAGGTAATGGCTGCAATCACCACCGCCCCGTTTTTCAGGCGATAGGTGTGACCTTCAGAGCTGTAGTCGGCTTCGCCGACCAAGTCCGCATTGCCCACGGCTACGCCACCACCGCCTTCACTCTCAAGTCGGCCTTCCTCTTTGTTGGTTGGCTTGAATTGCAAGCTGAGAAAGTCGCTGAAAGCTTGCCCGACATTGGGCAGTGATACCCGGTCTTGCGGGCGTTTTGGCCCGGCCAGGCTGGCTTCGACGCTGCCCATGTCGAGGGTCAGAGCGTCGGTAAAGATCGGCTCTTGCCCGGCTATCCGCCACAGACCTTGAACTTTGCAGTACGCCTCGACCAGTTTTACGGTGGCCTCAGGGCGCCCGGACAAGCGCAAGTAGTCCAGCGTGATGTCATCCACCGGGAAAAACCCGCAGGTCGCGCCGTACTCCGGTGCCATATTGGCGATGGTGGCACGGTCAGCCAGCGGCAAGTCCGCCAGGCCATCGCCGTAAAACTCGACGAACTTGCCGACAACGCCCTTGCTGCGCAGCATTTGCGTGACCGTCAGCACCAGATCCGTAGCGGTGATGCCTTCTTTAAGCTTGCCGCTGAGCTTGAACCCCACCACTTCCGGGATCAGCATCGACACCGGCTGGCCGAGCATCGCCGCTTCGGCTTCAATACCGCCTACGCCCCAGCCCAGAACGCCGAGGCCATTAATCATGGTGGTGTGGGAGTCGGTACCGACAAGCGTGTCGGGGAAGGCGTAGGTACGGCCGTCTTCGTCTTTGGTCCAGACCGTGCGGCCCAGGTACTCCAGGTTTACCTGATGGCAAATCCCGGTGCCGGGTGGTACCACGCTAAAGTTGTCAAAGGCACTTTGGCCCCAGCGCAAAAAGGCATAGCGCTCACCGTTGCGTTCCATCTCAATGTCGACGTTTTGCTCGAAAGCACTGGGGCTGGCGAACGTGTCGACCATCACTGAATGGTCGATGACCAAGTCAACCGGCGACAACGGATTGATTCGTTGCGGGTCGCCCCCGGCCTTGGCCATCGCCGCACGCATAGCCGCCAGATCGACCACGGCCGGCACCCCGGTGAAGTCTTGCATCAACACCCGGGCCGGGCGGTACTGAATTTCCCGGTCGGAGCGTCGCTCCTTGAGCCATGCGGCCAGAGCCTTGAGGTCGGGCCCGGTGACGGTCTTGCCGTCCTCCCAGCGCAGCAGGTTTTCCAGCAGCACCTTGAGCGACATGGGCAGTTGGCTTAAATCACCGAGTGATTTGGCAGCCAAGGGCAGGCTGAAATAGTGGTAAGTCTTATTGTCGACTTTTAGTGTGGCAAGGGTGTTCAGGCTATCAAGGGAGGACATGAAGTGACTCCTTTTGCGGATCCTGTGAGACGAGCAGAGCTACTAACCTAGCCCTGAATGATCAATCTGGCTAATAACTGGACTCTGCGGTCGCGTCCAAGGTTCCGAACTCGGCTATCATGCCGACCTTTTCGTGACAGTCCTTGTGCCAAAGCAAGGGTGCGCAGCGGGCAAATTCTCGCCAACTGCCCAGGAGTAACTCAATGAACACCGTTTTTATGCACTGCCGACCAGGTTTTGAAGGCGAAGTCTGCTCGGAAATCGCCGAGCATGCCGCACGCCTCAACGTGTCTGGCTATGCCAAAGCCAAGCCGAGCAGCGCTTGCGCCGAATTTGTATGCACCGAAGAAGGTGGCGCCGAGCGCTTGATGCGCGGTTTGCGCTTTGCCGAGCTGATTTTCCCGCGCCAATGGGCGCGAGGTGGTTTTGTCGATCTGCCAGAAACCGACCGCATCAGCGTGATCCTCGAGCGCATGGCGGACTTTCCGGTGTGTGGCAGCCTGTGGCTGGAAGTGGTCGACACCAACGACGGCAAAGAGCTGTCCAACTTCTGCAAAAAGTTCGATGGCCACCTGCGCAAGGCGCTGATCAAGGCCGGCAAGCTGGTTGAAGCGGACACCCACAAACCGCGTCTGCTGCTGACCATTAAAAGTGGCCGTGAAGTGTTTCTCGGCCTGGCAGAGTCCGACAACTGCGCGATGTGGCCAATGGGTATCCCGCGCCTGAAGTTTCCGCGTGAGGCGCCGAGCCGCTCAACGCTGAAACTGGAAGAGGCCTGGCATCACTTTATCCCCCGTGATCAGTGGGACGAGCGTCTGCACAGCGACATGACCGGCGTAGACCTGGGCGCAGCGCCGGGTGGTTGGACTTGGCAGTTGGTCAATCGCGGCATGATCGTAACCGCCATCGACAACGGCCCAATGGCTGAAAGTCTGATGGACACGGGGTTGGTACAGCACTTGATGGCCGATGGCTTTACCTTCAAGCCCAAGCAGCCAGTGGACTGGATGGTTTGCGACATCGTTGAAAAGCCAGCGCGTAACGCTGCAATGCTGGAAGAATGGATCGGTGAAGGCCATTGCCGGGAGGCGGTGGTTAACTTGAAATTGCCGATGAAACAGCGCTACGCCGAAGTGCGTCGCTTGCTTGACCGCATTGCTGACGGCTTCAAGGCACGTGGCATCCAGGTCGAGATCGGTTGCAAGCAGCTGTACCACGACCGTGAAGAAGTGACCTGCCATTTGCGTCGACTGGACGTGAAAAAACCTAAATCTCGCTGATTCAGGAGTAACTGATGAGTTTGTTTAACACCGATATGCCGGTCGATGGCGTGCTCGACGCCAGCGGCTTGAACTGCCCTGAGCCGGTGATGATGTTGCACCAGCACATACGTGACCTGACACCGGGCGGCTTGCTGAAAGTTATCGCTACCGACCCGTCGACGCGCCGCGACATTCCCAAGTTCTGCGTGTTTTTGGACCATGAACTGGTGGCTCAGCAGGAAGAGGCGGGAAAGTACCTGTACTGGATTCGCAAAAAGCTGGATTGATACGCCGCGATTCCTGTAGCCGCTGCCGCAGGCTGCGATGGGTTGCGTAGCGACCCTGGCTTTTTTTGAAAGCGAAGGTCCTTCGGCCCTTATCGCAGCCTGCGGCAGCGGCTACACATTATCGGCGTTCTGCGCGAATCTGCTTTTTGGCACTGCGCAGCAAGCGCAGGGTCAGCATCAGCGCGGCGCAGGTCAAGCCTGCAATGAGTCCTTGCCACAGGCCGCTTGGCCCGCTGGCTTCACCCAGCCAATCGGTCAGGCCCAGTGCGTAGCCCACCGGCAAGCCAATCCCCCAATACGCAAACAGTGTCAGCACCATCGTCACCCGGGTGTCCTGATAGCCGCGAAGTGCGCCTGCTGCAGTCACCTGAATCACATCTGAAAACTGATACAGCGCCGCGAACACCAGCAGCATGCTCGCCACTTCGAGCACTCTTGGGTCAGCGGTATAGATGCTTGCAATCGGCCCGCGCAGCAACAGAATCAAACTTGCAGCAATACCCGCCCAAACCAGCGCAGTACCCATGCCAACCCCTGCAATAAAGCGCGCCTCGCGCGGTTGTTGACGCCCCAGCGCCTGACCCACGCGCACGGTAATCGCCATGCCCAGTGAATACGGAATCATGAACACCAGCGAACTGAAATTCAGGGCGACCTGATGGCCTGCGACCACCGTCGCGCCCAAGCTGCCGATCAGCAGCGCAATTACCGCAAAGATGCTCGACTCGGCAAACACCGAGACCCCGATCGGCACGCCAACGCTGAGCAAACGCTTGAGAATCGGCCAGTTTGGCCACTCAAATCGGCTATAAACCTTGCTCGACTGGTAAATCGCCCCGCGATAGGTCCAGGCCACCATGCCCAGCGCCATAAACCACATCACAATCGCCGTGGCCCAGCCGCAGCCCACACCGCCCATGGCCGGGACACCGAAGTGGCCATAAATAAACACATAGTTGAGCGGTATATTGAGTGCCAGCGCACACAGACCCAGCACCATGCTCGGGCGGGTCTTGCCCAGGCCGTCGCTGAAGCAGCGCAACACGCAGTAAACCGCGACTGCCGGCATACCGCTGGCGATCCCGTACAAATAGCCCATGCTGGGCTCAATCAACTCAGGATCGACCTTCATCACGTGCAACAGTGGCTCGGCGCCGATCAGCATGACCGAGGCGCACACCCCCGTGATCAATGCTAACCACAGTGCCTGGCGCACAATCGGGCCGATTTCGCGGTGAGCATCCGCGCCAAAGCGCTGTGCCACCTTGGGCGTCGTGGCGAGCAGAATGCCCGACATCAGCAAAAACACCGGTACCCAGATCGAATTGCCCAGCGCCACCGCGGCCAGATCACGCGGCCCGACACGTCCGGCCATCACCGCATCGACAAACCCCATCGCCGTGGTCGCGACTTGCGAAATGATGATCGGAAACGCCAGCGCCAACAGCGCACGCACTTCAGTGCGCACCCGTGCCGGACGGCTGATAGGAGCAGAAGGGGTGTTATCAGTGACAGAGTTCACAAGCGTGCATCCACAGTGTTTAACGCGCAAAGCCGAGGATTGTACGCCTGAGCAAAGGGGCAGAGAGCGTGTAAATGTAGCGCGTTTGTAAGCGTGATCAGCCATCTCTGGCACTCCCCGCTGGCCCATTGATCTCAACAACGCCTACACTGCCACTCCGCCAAAGGAGCCCTGCCATGTTGATTGTTGCTGACGAAAATATTCCGCTGATCGAAGCGTTCTTTGCTGGCTTCGGTGAAATACGCCGCTTGCCGGGGCGCCAGATCACCCGTGCAGACGTTCACGATGCGGATGTGTTGCTGGTGCGCTCGGTGACTAAGGTCGACCGCGAGTTGCTGGAAGGCAGCGCGGTGCGGTTTGTCGGGACGTGCACTATTGGCACCGATCACTTGGCCCTCGATTACTTTCAGCAAGCGGGTATTCAGTGGTCCAGCGCTCCGGGCTGCAATGCCCGCGGTGTGGTGGATTATGTGCTGGGCAGTTTGCTGACGCTGGCTGAAATTGAAGGCGTTGAGCTGACGCACCGTACGTATGGTGTTATCGGTGCCGGGGAAGTGGGCGGGCGGCTGGTCACGGTTCTGCGTGGTCTGGGCCTGAAGGTGCTGGTCTGCGATCCGCTGCGTCAGGCGGTCGAGGGCGGTGATTACGTCAGTCTCGAACAGATCATTGAGCAGTGCGATGTGCTCAGCCTGCACACCCCATTGAACAAAAGCGGCAGTTTCCCGACCTGGCATTTGCTCGATAAACAACGTTTAAACCAGCTTAAACCGGGCACTTGGCTGATCAACGCCAGTCGCGGTCCGGTTGTGGATAATGCCGCGTTGCGTGAGGTGCTGACCCAGCGCGATGACCTGCAAGCGGTACTGGATGTGTGGGAGGGCGAGCCGCAAGTAGACGTCGAATTGGCTGACTTGTGTGTACTGGCAACCCCGCATATTGCCGGCTACAGCCTGGATGGCAAGCAACGGGGCACGGCGCAGATTTATCAGGCGCTGTGTGATTTTCTCGGTCAGGAGCCACAGGTTCAGCTCGCCGATTTGTTGCCAGCGCCTTGGCTGGCCAAGGTTCAATTGAGCGCCAACAGCGATCCGGCCTGGGCTCTGGCTATGATTTGTCGCGGCGTCTACGACCCGCGTCGTGACGATGCCAACTTTCGTCGCAGCCTGATTGGGAGTGTCGAGGAGCAGAAGCTGGCGTTCGATGCCTTGCGCAAACACTACCCGGAGCGCCGCGAGATAGAAGGCTTGGCGGTGCATATCGAAGGCGAGTCAGTGGCTTTGAAGCAACTGGTCAAGGCGCTGGGTGCGGTGTCAGTCAGTTAAGGGTGAGAGCCGCAGGAGCGAGCGTGTTCGCGATGCCGGCGGCTCGGTATTTCTGAATTACCGTAGCGATCCGATCGCGAGCAAGCTCGACTCCTACAGGGGAGGTGTTCAAAATTTCTGTAGGAGCGAGCTTGCTCGCGATGGTTTCAAGGACGCATAAGGCGGGGGAGGCTCAGTCTTTGCGCTCAGGCTTGACCAGTCGCTGTTCCAGTTCGTGGCAGGCGTCTTGAATCATCTCTTCGGTGATCAACACTTCCTGGCCCTTTTCATCGATGATCGCGCACCCCAATGACTGCTGTGGCTGGGTACGAATAACCGGTACTGCTTGAGCGTTGTTTTGCAAATCCATGGCCTGTCTCCTCATCAGGGTGTATCGCTACTGTAGATCCGTTTAATGACCAAGCGGTGACACAACTTGGCATCTTCTTCAGTCCAACAGAAATATTTTGAAACTTCCACCCTCACGTTAGAACATTAACGCCTAGGGTTTGTTGTCCTGGGTCATATTCAAAACGAGTGAGAAATGTTTACTGGACCGAGCAGAGCTTGGTTGTAGTCTGTGTAAGGTTTTTCACGTTTATCTTCGATCCGGATACTGCCCATGCTTTCAGCACGCCATCGTCGCGCCATTCGTCTGGCCACTCATTTTGTTGCTCCGTATCGCTGGCAGGCTTTTGGCGCCTTGCTGGCCTTGATCGTTACGGCGGGCATCACCTTGTCGATGGGGCAGGGTATTCGGCTGCTGGTCGACAAGGGTTTCATGACCCAATCCCCGCACCTGCTTAATCAGTCAATCGGCTTCTTTTTGTTGCTGGTACTGGGTTTGGCAGTGGGTACGTTCGTGCGCTTTTACCTGGTGTCCTGGATTGGCGAGCGGGTGGTCGCGGATATTCGGCGTCAGGTGTTTAACCACTTGATTGGGTTGCATCCGGGTTTCTATGAGAACAACCGCAGTTCGGAAATCCAGTCCCGCCTGACCACCGACACCACATTGCTGCAATCGGTGATTGGCTCTTCGCTGTCCTTGTTCTTACGCAACAGCCTGATGGTAATGGGCGGCATTGTGCTGCTGTTCGTTACCAACCCCAAACTCACCAGTATTGTGGTGGTTGCGTTGCCACTGGTGCTGGCGCCGATCCTGATTTTCGGCCGACGCGTGCGCAGCCTGTCGCGTCAGAGCCAGGACCGGATTGCCGATGTAGGCAGTTATGTTGCCGAAGCCTTGGGCCAGATCAAGACGGTTCAGGCTTACAACCATCAGCAGCAGGACCAGCAGCGCTTTGCGCAAACCGTTGAAGGCGCCTTCGCCACGGCGCGCAAGCGCATTTTGCAGCGTGCGTGGTTGATCACCCTGGTGATCTCGCTGGTGCTGGGGGCGGTAGGGGTCATGTTGTGGGTGGGCGGCATGGACGTGATCGCCGGGCGCATTACTGGCGGCGAGCTGGCAGCGTTTGTGTTTTACAGCCTTGTAGTGGGGAGCGCGTTTGGCACCTTGAGCGAGGTGATTGGTGAATTGCAACAAGCCGCGGGCGCGGCTGAGCGAATTGCCGAACTGTTGCAGTCAAAGAGCCTGATTGAGCCGCCGAGTACAGGGTTGCAAGCCTTGCCTGAACGGGTAGAAGGCAACGTACAGCTTGAGAATTTGTGTTTTTCTTACCCGTCGCGTCCAGAAAGCTATGCGATTGAAGGGTTGAATCTGTCGATCAAAGCGGGTGAAACCCTCGCATTGGTCGGGCCGTCGGGGGCGGGCAAGTCGACGTTGTTTGACCTGTTACTGCGTTTTTACGATCCGCAGCAAGGTCAGATCCTGCTCGAAGGGCTGCCGATTACCCAACTCGATCCGCAAGACTTGCGCCGTTGTTTTGCCCTGGTGTCACAAACCCCAGCGCTGTTTTTTGGCTCGGTCGAAGACAATATCCGGTACGGCAATGCACAGGCCAGTGATGCACAAGTCGAAGCGGCAGCGCGGATTGCCCACGCCCACGATTTCATTCTGCAGATGCCTGAGGGTTATAAGACTCACTTGGGGGATGGCGGGCTTGGGCTGTCGGGCGGTCAGCGTCAGCGTTTGGCCATTGCCCGGGCCTTGTTGGTCGATGCGCCGATTTTGCTGCTGGATGAAGCCACCAGCGCTCTTGATGCCCAAAGTGAATACCTGATCCAGCAAGCGCTGCCCAGCCTGATGCAAGGCCGTACGACGCTGGTTATCGCTCACCGTCTGGCCACCGTGCAAAATGCTGACCGGATTGCGGTGATGGATCAGGGCAAGCTGGTGGCGATAGGCACCCACGCACAGTTGATCGCCAGTAACCCGCTGTATGCGCGACTGGCAGCGTTGCAGTTCAATGTGGAGATGGGGGGTGATGCGGGATAACGCGCAGGAGGTGGTCTTTGTAGCCGCCGTCGAGGTACGAAGCTGCGCAGCTTTGCTACGCTCGACAGCGGTTACAGGGGGTGCAGATTAGCGGTATTCACACAGGTAAGCAGTTTCAACGATGACCTTGAGCTGGAACTTGCTGTTGGCCGGTACGTTGAACAGGCTACCGGTGGTGAAGGTTTGCCACTCGGTGCTGTCTGGCAGTTTGACGTTCAGTTCGCCCGACACCACGTGCATGATTTCACGCTGAGCTGTGCCAAATTCGTATTCACCCACAGCCATGACGCCAATAGTGGCTTGACCTTCGGCTTGTGCGAAGGCAATCGACTTGACGGTACCGTCGAAGTATTCGTTGACTTTAAACATGGCGATTCCTCGGAATGGGCTAAAAAGGCTGGCCAGTATGCAGAAGCCGTTTTATCCCGTCACGCCCTTTTATGGCCGTCAAACCTTGAGCGTCAGCGGCAACAGGCGGGCGGTGTTTCGGGCATCTTCCAGGGCGCGGTGTTGCTGCCCGTTGAACTGCATGCCGGCCAGTTGCAGTGCGCTGTTAAGCCCCAGCGGACGCTTTAGCTGACGGGCCTGGGCAAATTGTTGCTTGAGGTTCATGTGTGGTAACCGCAACAGTGCACTGGTCAGTTTTTTCTGCTGCCATTCCTGTTCCAGCTGTTTGCGATCGTAGTCACCCCAACTGGCCCAGCCTTCAAGTTGTGGCAGATGCTGGCCCAGCCAGCGCTCGAATTGCCCCCACACCTGTTCCATCGGTACTGCGGTATCAATATTGGCTTGGGTGATACGGGTGAGCTGACGGCAAAAGGGGGTCAGCAACGGGCGGCGTTGTGGCCGTATAAAGCGTTGAAAATGGTCTACCTCCCGACCTGCGCGAGTCACCACGCTGGCGCCGATTTCAATTACCTCCATTTCAGCCAGTGGCCAGCCGCCATCATCGGTGGTGGCTTCCAAGTCAATTACCAGCCAGTGAGGCATGTGCAGCTTCCTTTAAACAGCATCGGTGTTAGGTGTGCAGCGTAGCTAAAGCGTTTGAATCCGCATAGGATCTGTTAACGCCTCCTTATATACGTTTTATTTGTGTGCGCACTCGATCTCGGGTCGTGTGTTGATTTAAGCTCCAGTCCATGGGCGATGTTAGAGGTGTACGGTTTTGAAGTATTTGCCAATACGGATGGCCCATTGCATGTTGCTGGCTTTTGGCGCGACCTTGCTAACGCCCGTCTGGGCTGCCCAGGAGGTCCGCGTGGGGGCTGCACACTTTCCGCCGTATATCGTGCGTCCTGAACGTGGTGCTGATACCGGTTTGCTCCCGCAATTGCTCGTGGCACTCAATCAATTGCAAAGTGATTACCGCTTTGTGCTGGTGCCCACGTCCATCGCGCGACGCTTCCGTGACTTTGATCAGGGGCGGGTGGACGTGGTGATGTTTGAAAACCCGGCCTGGGGCTGGCAGGGGATTTCTTACAGTCCAGTCGATATGGGGCTTGAGGACGCCGAGGTGTTTATTGCGAAACAACAGCCGGGCCGTCAGCAAACCTACTTCGATGACCTGGGCAGTAAACGACTGGCGTTGTTTAGCGGCTATCACTATGCCTTTGCCGGATTTAATCCTTCGCCCAAGTATCTGATTGATACGTTCAACGCGACCCTGACCTATTCCCACGAAAGCAATATGCAGATGGTTTTACGCGGTCGGGTAGACATCGCTCTGATTACCCGCTCCAACCTGATTGACCTGCTTCGCGGCAACTCGCAGATCAAGCCTCTGATGCTGGTGTCCGAGCGTGCCGACCAGATTTATCACCACTACGCGCTGTTGCGGCCACAAGGGCCGATCCAGAGTCAGCAATTTGCGCAGATGCTGCAAAGTCTGCGCGACAACGGTCAGTTAAGTGCGATTTTTGATCCTTACAAAATTGCCGTCAGCCCTGCTGGGCCCACATTGGACGCAGTCGTACCCTAGGGGCCTGACCTCGCTTACCGATTACTGCGTGCAAACGTATCCGGGTGCGTCCCCGACACCTTGCGGCAATGAATCAGCGCATCACGAATCATGAAGTTCACCAGCGTTGGTGATACGCCTAACTCTTTGGCAATGTCCTTTTGCTGTACGCCGTGCAAGCGATACATCTCAAACGCATAACGCGTGCGGCTTGGCAGCTCGGTTAGCGCCACTTCGATGGTTTCCAGGGTCGAAAAATTGATGTGCGAGATTTCTGGAGACACGCCGTGTATGACCACGTTCAAGCCTTCCTCTTCCGGGCCGGCATATTTCTGCTCCAGCGCCTGTTTGCGGTAATGATCGATGGCCAGGTTGCGGACGATCTGGAACAGGTAGCTCAGTTGAGCCTTGAAAGACGAAGTGATTTGCGGCGCTGACTGCAAGCGGAAGAAAGCGTCCTGTACCACGTCTTCAGCCCTGGATCGACAGCCGGTGATCCGTGCTGCAATTTTGACCAGGATCAGCCGATTATCAACAAAGGCTTGAAGTAAGGGTGAGTCGCACCTGCTTGTGGACGCTTGTTCCGTCATGGATATCACCTGCTGCAAATGTATGAGTGAGGGCTTATGCGTGGGAAGCTGCCTACACAGCGGGTAACAAACTATGCTGAATGATAATTATTGTCAATTGCGGAAGGGCTTAATCAAGCCGTTTGATGCCCCTGTGTGATGCTTGCCTCGTGATGCGGCAAGCTCACTCCAGGGGCGTGTGCAGGTTTACTTCGAGCCCATGATTATCGCCAGTTTGTCTGGCGACGGCGCGCCCTGTTGCTGTTGCAGGTTGCCTTTCTCGTCGAGGTAGAAAATCGCCGGGGTGGCGGCCACGTCGAGGTCGGTCATTAACTGCATATTGGCGTCCAGCTTGGCTTGAACATCAGGCGTGATTTTGTCCATTGGCTTGAGTTTGCTGCCTTTGCCGGCTTTTTCATGCTCGTGCAGAGCTTGCTGCGGGTTTTTGGCGGCCAGCAGGGCGGCGGATTTGTTCGGGCTGTCTTCGCGGATGATACCGACCATAATGTGGCGCAATTGCACTTTGCCGGCATCTACCCAAGGCCGTGCCTGCTCCCAGAACATGTTGCAGTATGGGCAGTTCGGGTCGCTGAACAGATACACGATGCGCGGCGCATCTTTTTTGCCATCGGCGATCCAGCTGCTCTTTTCCAAATTGCCCCAGACCTGTTTGGCCATTGGCTCGTACACCAGCTTTTGTAGAGGCGCTTGGCTCAGGTCGGTGCCGTCGGCGTCATACAGGTTGCCCACCAGTACGTTTTTGCCGTCCGGGGTCAAGTACAGGGCCATACCGCGGTTTTGATACTGCGCCGCATAGCCACGCATGCCGCTAGGGGCATCGAAACTGCCGATGATTTTTGCGCCTTTGGCCTCGATTTTCTTGATCGCGGCGGGCAGTTCTTCTGCAGCCTGCAAAACAGGCGATTGCAACAGGGCCGCGCCGAGCAGGGTGGTCATGCTCAGGGTCAGCAGCTTGCGGTTAAAATTCATTGCGGATTCCTTGCGGGGACGGCCTGATGGGCCGGCATTGATTTACGTTGATCAAAAACTTCCAGATTTCGGGCCAGACTGGCTTCTGACAACTCACCCAGGTGACTGTTCAGCAAACGACCTTCAGCGTTATAGAACAGTGTAGTTGGCAGGGCCATTGAGCCGACTTTTTGTCCTACTTGGCCGCCGCTGTCGAACAGCACGTTGCTCAGGTTCAGCCCCTGGGTTTCAAGGAAGGTACTGACGCTTTGCATGCTTTCGCCTTGATTGACGAATAGGAACGTCACGTCCTGATGTTGATTCTGTGCGTTTTGCATCACTGGCATTTCACGCCGGCATGGAGGGCACCAAGTGGCCCACAGATTAATCACCAGGGGGCCGCCCTGATAACTGCTCAATTGCACCGACTCGCCGCGGGCGTTGCGCAACTCGATTTCTGGCAGGCGGGTGCCTTGTTCATAAATGTTCGATGAAAAGGTCGCCAGCAGCCAGAACGCCAGGCCGCTGCCCAGCCCCCAACCCAGCGGGCGCCGCAGCCCCGGTCGGCGCCAGCCCCAGAGCAGGGCGCCACCGATCACCACCACCAGCCCCGGCCACACCATAAAGCCGCCGTCACGCAGGTCGAGCATTTTCAGCGGGTCTTTTTGAATTACGTGCCAGTAGGTCACGACAAAGCAAATACGGGCGGCGAGCAAGCCCAGCAAAAACAGGATGAACAGCACCGACTCTGGGTTTTCGCCACCGCGCTTGGCCACGCGCCACCCCACCAGCGTCGCGATGACGAGGGCCAGGATCAGCAGCAAATGGTTGATAGCCAGGGCAAACGAACCGATGGTCAGGGTCAGCATCTAGAGAAGTTCCCGTGTGGTATTCCAGTTGTTCAAAAATGCCTCGGCATTGACTTCGCCGGTGATCCGCTGGGCGCGACGCTCGATGCCGTTAGGGCCGATCCAGATAAAGCTGGGTGGGCCAGGTACTTGATAGCGGCTGAGCAGCTCGCGGCTGGCGTCACTGTCAGCGGTCACGTCAAGGCGCAACAAGCGCACGCCTTGCAGGGCTTCCATCACCTGCGGCTTGGCAAATACCTTTTTCTCCATGACCTTGCACGATACGCACCAGTCAGCGTAGTAGTCGAGTAGCACCCATTGGCCCTGTGCCTTGGCGCTTTCGAGTTCGCGCTTAAGGCTGGCCGGGTCTTTGATTGTGATAAAGGCGTCATGGGCCGTGGTGGTGCCAACCGTGCTGCCCGCCACAGTTTTGGCGGTGTACACCTGCAGCGGTTGCCACAGCTCGCTGCTGCCACCGGCGGCACCGAGCAACAACAGGCTGCCCCAGATACCAGCCAACAGGCTCAGCGGAGTAAAGAGCGATTTGGCTCGCAGGAACTGCTGCGCCTGTAGCCACAGGCTCGTGGCGAGCACCAGCAACAGTACGCCCCACAGGCCGACCCACAACGACTCTTCCATCACCGGGCGCAGCAGTACCAAGGCTGTGCCGAGGAACAGAAAGCCAAACAGGCCCTTCATCAGGTCCATCCAGGCACCCGGCTTAGGCAGGAAGCGGCTGCCTACGGTGACCAGCAGCAACAGCGGCATGCCGATCCCCAGGCCCATTACAAACAGCACCAAGCCACCTTGCAGCGCATTACCGCTCTGCGCGATAAACAGTAGCGCGCCGGCCAGCGGGGCAGTCATGCACGGGCCCACCAGCAAACCGGACAAGGCCCCTAGAATACCCGCGCCCAGCAAACTGCCACCTTTGCGGCCGCGGCCGGCGGCTTCGAGTCGATCACGCAGGGCTGATGGCAATTGCAGTTCAAAGAAGCCAAACATCGGCAGCGCCAGCAGCACAAACAGCGCGGCAAAGCTGCCCAGAATCCAGGGTTGTTGCAGCAGCGCTTGCAGGTTGGCGCCCAGCAATGCCGCCAACACGCCCAGCCCGGCGTAGACCAGCGCCATGCTGATCACATAGCTGCCGGCCACGGCAAAACCGCGCCCGGCGCTGGCGCCACTGCCCACGACGAGGCCCGCCAAAATCGGCAGCATTGGCAGCGAGCAAGGGGTAAAGGCGAGCAGCAGGCCGAGGCCGAAGAACAACAACAAACTCCAGCCCAGCGAGCTTTGCTGCAAGCTGGCCGCCAGTGACTGGTCTTGTGCCTGGCCTTGCTCTGCGATCGGCTGGGTGCCGCCCAGATCAACGGTCTGGCTTTGCGGTGGATAACACAAGCCGGCATCTGCACAGCCTTGCCAACTGACTTTGACTTGACCGCTGGCGCTTGCCGGGATCAGCAGTTCAAGGCTGTCACGGTATACCTGAGTGGCGCCAAAGAATTCATCGCTGTGCTCAAGACCCTGAGGGAGCGCCGGCTTGTGGGCGTCGTCCAGCCCATCGAACTTGAAGCGCTTTTGGTACATGTAATATTGATCGGCGATTTTCCACTGCAGGCGGGTTTCGCCTGAAGGTAGCGCCTCGCTACTGAACACAAAAGCCTTGTTGGCCGGCAGGAAATCAGTTTGGGCAAAAGGATCGCCCGAGGTCTGGGCTTGGGCCAGACCGGCAAACAACACCAGGATAAAAGTTAAAAATAAACGCATAAATAAAGCCTTGAGCAAGTACAAGTTGGCGTTACAGTGCCGCCCCGCGATTAACCGATCATTAACCGATGTATACCAATTTGGCCTAATCTTGGCAGGTAGGGAGCATAATCCGTCCTTAATCCCCGCGCCTTTAAATCGGCACATTTACCTAGGCGAGTATCAGCATGCATGTACTGGTTTGTGAAGATGACGAACTGATCGCTAGCGGCATCAAGGCCGGGCTGACAGCTCAGGGCCTGACCGTTGAGCACGTTGCCAGCGCTGGCGCAGCGCGAGCCATGTTGAAGGCGGCCGAGTTCGACGTCATGGTGCTGGACCTGGGCTTGCCTGACGAAGATGGCCTCAAGCTGTTACAGCAATTGCGTCAGCAAGGGCTGGAGCTGCCGGTGCTGGTGCTCACGGCGCGCGATTCAGTGACCGACCGCGTCGATGGCTTGCAAGCCGGGGCTGACGATTACCTGCTCAAGCCGTTCGATTTACGCGAGCTGGCGGCGCGTCTGCACACTTTGTTGCGCAGGGTAGCGGGGCGCAGCGTTAATCTGATCGAGCATGGTCGCTTGAGCTACGACCCCAGCAGTCGCGTGACCTTGCTGGCGGGTCAGCCGGTGGACCTGTCCCGCCGCGAACAGGCGCTGCTGCAAGCCTTGTTGCACAACCGTGGCCGGGTGTTGTCCAGCGAGCAGCTCAAAGACAGTATCTACGGCTTTGGCGACGAACTGGAGAGCAATGCCCTGAACGTTCACATCCATCACCTGCGGCGCAAACTGGGCAACGGCATCGTTGAAACCGTGCGCGGCCTGGGTTACCGCCTCGGTCCTGCCGATGGCGCAGAGCCCAGCGCATGATGAGCTTGCGCCTGCGTTTGAGCCTGACCATTGGCGCGGCTTTTGTGTTGATCTGGGCATTGGCGGCGGCCTGGATGCTCAGCGACCTGCGTCAACAAATGATGTTCTCTCTGGACCAGCGTCTGGTGGCCTCGGCACGCATGGTCGGTGGTCTGCTGGAGCAGTTGCCGGAGTTGCCGGTCAAAGGCGAAGCAACGCATTACAGCGCCGAACAACTGACTATCCCCGGCGGTATGGCGTGTCAGGTCAGTTCGTTGCGTGGCGAAATTCTGGCCCGCAGCCACAACAATCCCGACCAGCCGATGCAGTCCGAATCGACTGGCTTTCATGATCAGGTCATCGACGGTGTCGCTTGGCGTACTTTTACCCTGGATCGTGGCGATATTCGCATCACCACGGCAGATCGTCAGGTCGAGCGTGAGGCGTTGAACCTGTCGGTGCTGCTGGCGGCCTCGGTGCCTGTGGGCATGGCGCTGGTGGGCTGTTTGCTGCTGTTGTGGCTGGGGATCGGTCAAGGGTTGGCACCGCTCAACCGCATGCGTGATGCGCTGGCACGACGCGATGCCGATTCATTGCAGCCGTTGCAAATCAGTCCATTACCCAGTGAATTGCAGCCGTTGCTCGACTCACAGAACCAACTGTTTGCGCGCATAGCCAAAGCGATCGAGCGCGAGCGTCGCTTGACCGGTGACGCGGCCCACGAACTGCGCAGCCCACTGACGGCGATTAAAACCCACCTGCAAGTGGCGCGCATGACTGACGGCGCGGCCCGTGAGCAATCGTTGGCTCATGCCGAGGCCGGTGCCGACCGGTTGCACCGTACCCTTGAGCAATTGCTGCTGCTGGCGCGGGTTGAAGGCAGCTTGTCGTTCGACGATGGCAGCCACTGTTCGGCCGAACATGTGGCGCGATTGGCGATCCACGATGCGGTCAGTGGCGACGATGAGCAGATTGCCCTGCACCTGGCGGACAATTTGCCGGGCGTAGCGCTGGAAGTGCCTTCGGTATTGGCCATCGCCGCCTTGCGCAACTTGCTCGACAACGCCCTGCGGCATACGCCGCACGGCACTCAGGTGGAGTTGCACGTACAGATCGAAGGCCCCAACGTGCGGTATGTAGTCCGTGATCACGGCCCCGGCATTTCGCCCGAGACCCTGCAACACATGACCCAGCGCTTCTGGCGCAATAGCCAAAGCAACGGCTGTGGCTTGGGCCTGGCAATTGTCCAGGCGATTGTTGAACGTTGCGGTTGTGAGCTGACCTTCGACAGCCAGCCTGATGGGTTGAGAGTTGAATTGCGGATGCCGCTGAAAACTGTTTGAAACATCCATTGTTCAAAACCCAAGGAGCGAGCTTGCGCGCGATGGCTTAAAAGCCGCTGTGTTTACCCAGTAAGCACACGCGTTATCGGTAGCGACCTTCGCAGGCAAGCCAGCTCCCACCACCCTTGGAGGATGGGCTATTTTAATTTCAGCTGGGTGGTGAGGCTGTTCAAAATTGCGGGTCTGTTCTCAAGGAACTCATTTAATCCTTTTGCCCGAAGATTGCAGGCGTCACAGTCGCCGCACCCACTCCCTTTTATACCGTTGTAGCAAGTCAGTGTGTGGTCTCGTATTAACTCAAGCTTTCCGTGATACTCGGCCAAGGCCCAGGTTTCTGCCTTGTTCAACGCCATCAATGGGGTTTCTATCCGCAGCGTATAGTCCATGCCCAGTTCGATGGCGTGGTTCAATGCTTTGACAAAGTTATCCCGGCAATCGGGGTAGCCAGAAAAATCTGTTTCACCAACACCCGTAATGACTGCTTCGGCCTGCACTTGATAGGCATAAATAGAGGCCAAGGTTAAAAACAGAATATTCCTGCCGGGCACGAACGTGTTGGGCAGGCTGTTTGTGCAATTATTTTTGCCAGGCACTGGAATGTTATCGCGAGTCAAACTGCTGATCGCCAGCTCATTCAGCAATGAGGTGTCCAGCACTTTATGGACCGTGACCCCCAGCGTTTTCGAGAGTTGTTGAGCCACTTCAATTTCTGCGCGGTGGCGCTGACCATAGTCAAAGGTAATACAGTGGACTTCATCGTAGAGCGTCAACGCATGGATCAAGCAGGTTGTGGAGTCTTGCCCGCCGCTGAAAACGATAACTGCCTTTTTAGTCATGGTTGCTCTTCCTTGGGATGCCCTGATGTGGCACGGGCATTGACCCTGGCGCGAAGATCAACTGATGGATGTGGGATATTTCCGAAATAATGTACGCCGCTTTCCGGTTGTGCCTGCACGAAAGATCAACAGATCGCAGCCGTCGTTCCTCAGCAACTCTTACGCCCAGTCCCCAGTTTGCTGCGCGACCGCGCGGCGTCCCAGGGTTGCTCACCCCTTGGGCAGCCCTGCCACAATTGCATCCACGGTGTGCTGCAGTTCGGTTACCGGGTCGTCGCCCTCGGCACTGACCACTAACAACGTGCTGGCACCCTCAGCCACTGCTGCCTGCAACTCGGCAGAAGGCTGGCGGTGGTCCAGTACCAGAGCAATATCGTTGTTTTTAAGGGTTTGAGTCAGGGCTTTGAGCGTTTCTGGCGTCCATGTCTGCTCGGCCGGATGTTCCACGGTCATCCGTTCCAGATTCAACCCCGCAATCAAATAATCCAGTCGATCCGACAGGCTGACCACGCTCAGGTTATTGACTTCGGCCAGCTTGGCCTCGCTGTTGGCGCTGAGTTTGAGCAGGCGCTGTTTGAGGCTTGCCAGATTGGCTTCGATCTGCGGTTTGGCCGCTGGCGCCAGCCGTATCAGGTCTGCGGCGATCACGTCAGCCATGCGCCCCATATTGTTGCTGGCCAGCCACGGTTGGCTGTTCAGTCCGTCGCGGCTGGTGCCCGGTTGAACAGCGATGCCCGGCAGGCTGCCGTCCACCGGGCGGGCGGCATCAATTTCAACGATCCGAATGTTGCTGCGTCGCGCCATCGGGTACAGCGGGTCGTCGTTCCACAGCGAGCGCAGCCCCACCACGGCATCGGCGTTTTGCGCCATTTTATGCAATGCCGGGGCGCCGCGACCGCTGAAATAGGCGCTTTGGCGGCTGCCCGGCAGGTTGGCCGCTGCCGCACGCTCCAGGTTGACGCCGCTGTCTTTGAGCAGTAATTCGCTCAGCCCGTAAGTGATCGGCAGGCTGGCGAGAACCCGCACCGGTGGCGTTGTTGTGCTGGCAGCTTGCAGTGACGTGCAGAGCAGGCCGCTGATGGCCAGCGCCAATGTAAGCTGTTGGGTGAGTGCGCGCAGAGTGAACATTTATCCAATATTCCCTTTCAGGCTGGGCACCACGCCCCGGGCAATGGCGGCGAGGGCAAAGGCGATACCGGCAACCAGAATGATCGCGGCACCGGACGGAATCGGCAGGTCGAAGACAATGGGCAGCAGGATGCCGCACAAGGTGCTGATCGTGGCGATCAATACCGAGATCCAGAAAAACCCCTTCAATGACTGGCTGAGCAAGCGCGCAGCCGCCGCAGGAATTACCAGCAGGGCGCCTACCAGAATCGCGCCGATCACCTTGACGGCCGCCACGGTGATCAGGGTCACCAGAATCACAAACAGATAGTCCAGAGACTTAACCGCTACCCCGCGCACGGCGGCCAGTTGCGGGTTGAAGCTGGCCAGCATGATGCGGTTGTACAACGGCAGGCTGAGGCCGAGCACCAGTGCCCCCACAATCGCCAGTACCAGCAGGTCGTTACCATTGACGGTCAGCACCGAACCAAACAGCACGTTTTCAAGAATGTGAACGTTGATTTTGCCCGCCAGAATCAGCAGCAGGCTGGCGCCGAGCGCCAGCGATACCGACAGAAACACCCCGATCAGCGTGTCCGGTGCCAGGCCGGTGCGGTTGCGCAGGTAATTGAGCGAAATCCCGAACAGCAGGCAATAGCCGAACAAACTGCCGTAAGGCCCGGTGTAGGGTTCACCAAGCAAAATGCCAATGGCGACGCCGGTCAGTGCTGCATGCCCGACCGCCTCGGAGAAAAATGCCAAACGCTTGACCACCACCAACGTGCCCAAACCGCCCAGCACCGGGCCGATCAACAAGCCGGCGAGCAGGGCGTTGACCACAAAACCGTAGGCCAGCACCTCGGGTAAATACCCGGCGGTGGCCCAGCCCTGAACCATCAGGCGAAACGCTTCATAGTTCATGTGCGGTCGCTCCCGTTGGCCTTGGGATGGGTTGAAAACAGGCTCAATAACCGTTCGGGGCTGAGGGTCTGCTCCGGCGGGCCGTCGAACAGCACCTGGCGGTTAAGTCCGGTGACGCGCTCGGCCAGTCGCTTGACCGCAGCCAGATCGTGCTCGATCCACACCACCGTGACCCCGGCCTGGCGCCAGTCCGTCAGCAGGCGTTCAAACACCTGTGCCCCGGCCTCATCCAAGGCTGACATTGGCTCGTCCAGCACCAGCAATTGCGGGGCCGGAATCAGCCCTTGAGCCAATAACACGCGCTGGCGTTCGCCACCGGACAATGCGCCCATGCGTCGCTTGCGTTTGTCCTGCATGCCCACCCGTTCCAGTGCTTCACCAATGGCCGGAGCGACCTTGCGTGACAAACCCATAAAGGCCGGACGGCGCTGACACATGGCGGCCATAAAGTCGTCGACGGTCATCGGCAGGCCACGGTCGAACTCCAGCGCTTGCGGTACGTAGCCGATCAGGCCCGGCTCGGCGGGCCAGTTCAGACACAGGCGGCCCTGATGCGGCATTTGCCCGAGCAGGGTTTTGATCAACGAGCTTTTGCCTCCGCCATTCGGCCCAACCAGCGCATGCACACTGCCGGGGCGAACACTGAAGCTGACACGGTCGAGAATGGCGGTGCGACCCAGGGTCAGCGATACCTGGTCAAACTCGACGCCAGGCCCTACAACGGTCACAGCAAGGTGTTCAGCAGCAGTCATGCTCCGGCCTCCTGAATCGCCTTGACCACGGTATTGAGGTTGCCGGTCATTTCGTTTTCGTACTTTTCAGCGCTGTAGTCGCCATAGGATATGTGCGACAGAGGGTACAGCTTGACCCCGGATTCACGCTGGATGGTGTCGACATAAGACGAGGGGAAGTCCATCTCCGAGAAGATCACTTTCACGTCCAGCTCGCGCAGTTGGTCGATGGTTTTTTTCAGCTGGCTGGGGCTGGGTTCAATGCCGTGAGCGGGCTCAACCACGGCTGTCACTTCGAGGCCAAATTCACGCAGCAGATAGTCGTAGGCCGCATGTACCGTGGCCACGCGCAAGTCGGCGTTCGGTGCCTGGGTCAGCTTGGCCAAGGCATTGGCGCGCATCTGGCGCAGGCGTTTGCCGTAAGCGCGGGCGTTGGTGGTGTAGGTTTTGGCGTTAGCCGGGTCGAGCTTGCCCAGTTCGCGGGCGATGTTGTTGACCTGCGCAATCGAAGCGCTGATCGAGAGGAAGGTGTGCGGGTTGACTACCTTGCCCGCGCCACGTGCGGCATTGCCGGTAGCGGCCAGCAGCGGCACGTTCTGATTGGCTTCGATCACTGCAATACCCGGGCGCTCGCTGGCCTCGATCATGCGGTCGGCAAAGTCGTCGTGACCAACACCATTGAGCACGATCACATCCAGCGTACCGATGCGTTTGATGTCTTCTGCGCGCGGCTCATAGGCATGGGGGTTGAAGCCGGCCGGAATCAGCGCCACCACTTCAGCCTGGTCGCCGACAATGTTTTTCACGTAGCTGTAATACGGGTGCAGGGTGATACCGATGCGTAGCGGTTTGGCCAGCGGTGCCGGCGTATCAGCCGAGGCCAAAGGTGCGAGGCAGAAGGTGAGCAGGCCGGTCAGCAGCAAGGTGCGACGGCGCAGAACAGATGAAATGGACATGGCGAGCAGTCTTCTCTCAGGTCAAACGATGGATTCAGTGCCGATGCTGGCGAGTGACCCCGGCATCGAATTGCGCGATCACTTGCTGCCAGCCACTTTGGTTGAGGGCGGCATCACTGAAGTCGGTGGGGGCGCTGACATTGCTGCTGTGGTTAAGCCACACGTCGGGCTCTGCGCTGATGCGTAGCAAAAATGAGCCCGCCACCTTGGGGTCGGGGCTGCTGCCCAAGTACGCCTTGTCCTCCAGCAACTGCCAGGCATGGCTGCCACGGCTGATGGAGCTGGCATCGCTGGCAAAGGGTGCAAAGCCTTCTTCGGCCAATTGGGCGGGCGGGGGCAGGGTTGCCGACTCTTCGCGCAGCAGCTGGATCTCGTCCAGGGTGACCCGCAGATCGGCATAAATGCCTTGCTCGGCAGCGTTCAGGTCACGCCGGGCATCCAGTTGATGGGCGGCCACCGATGTTACTTCCTGAACTTCATGGCGCCAGGCGACTACCGTGCCAGCGACGGTGAGAATCAGCAGGCACAACAACAGCACATACAGGGTTTCATGCCCGGCACCGGCCGGGCGCACGACGTGAGTATTCATGGGGCCTCGATGTCGGCTTGGTCGATTTCGACGATGTGCCCCGGGCCTGCGTCAAACAGCACGTAAAACTCGCCGTCCGGGCGCTTGAAGGTCAGGGTGGAGTCAGCCCCCAGCTTGCCCGGTACCAGAATGGTCTCGTCGTAGCCGATCACATCCAGCGTGACTCCGGGCGCGCCGCTGCCATCGGAAAACCCGCCAATGCAGCGTATTTGTTCGCCCTCGATGGTTTTGCACTCGCACATTGGGTTGTGGGCCAGTGCCTGGCCGCTCAGACCGATCATCGCGATAAGCCCGGTTGCCAGCGCCAGGTGTGCAGGGTGTTTGAATCGGCGTGAATTCATTGTTTGCCTCCTCGTTGTGCGAGCCAGGCGACAGTGGCCGGTGATGCCTGACTCAGGGGGATGGATGCTTGATGCATGGAGCCGTCCCAGCCTTCGAGGGTGATCCACAACTCAGCGTCGGCCTTGGTGCGCTCCGGGATCGGCAAGGTGGCGCCCATACGGTACGGCGTACCGAAAAAAATCACCCCGGCGGCCCGTAGGCTTCGCGGTTTGCCTATACGCAAGTAAGCGGCTTTGACCTGCTCACTGCAGGTGTCGCACAGCGCCGCGTTAAAGCTTTTCATAAAGCCGGCAGGGCCGTCCGGGCGGGGGGCTTCGTTGCGCATTTCGGCCAGTTGCAGGCTCCAGGGGCCGACCTGCACAGTGCCGATGTCACGCTCACCCAAGCCACTTTCACCGCGAAAAAGTGAAGCGTCGGCAAAGTACTTGGGCATAAAGCCCAGCGGTACCAGCAGCAGCAAAATATTTATGTGAAAGCGCCACTTGCGCCACAGCCGGCCCAGGTTTGATGCGGGTTGTGCCGCCACTGCCTTGCTCATACGTTGACCTCTGAGGTGTGTTCACGGCTAGCGGTTGCAACTGCCGGGGGCTCGAGTTTGTGACTGCGTTTCAGCGCATGGGCAGTGGCCAGCGCGGTGCGCTTGGTCCAGATCAGCAGGCCGCTGAGGATCATCATGCTGAGGATCAGGCCGAAGAAGAACCAGATCAACTTGACCCACAACCCGCCAAAATCACCGGTGTGCAGCGGGCGCATCGACTCGGTGACCAACTCCAGTCCGGAGCGGTCGGCAATCATCCGCGAGCCTTCAATGGCACCGTTGTACGGGTTGATGTCGGCGGTCTGGAACAGCAGCGGATACCAGCCCGGGCCACCAATTTCGATATGCCCGTAGGCATTGCTTGGCAGACTGACAAAACTGGCTTCCAGGCCGGGGATATTTTCGGCTGCAATCTTTACCGCCTGATCCAGGCTGATCTGTGGCGCGGGATTGCCATCCGGCATGATTGGCACATCCTGGCGCGCCACCACCGGTGGATTGCCTGCCGTGGAAATTGAAATCTGGTTATCAAACATAAAGGCCTGAATCAGAAACCACAGGCCGGTGATGGAAATCACCGCAATAAACCAAATCGACCAAATACCGCACAGGCGATGGAAGTCGCCCCAGAAAATTCGCGCGCCGTGTTTAAAACGCAGAGTGGGTTTGAAAAAGCCTTTCCAGAATTTCTTGTACACCACCAGTCCGGTTACCAGCGATGCCAGCAAAGGCAGGCCGAGAAACGACACAAGGTACCAACCCCAACTGTAGCCATTGGTGAATGGCACCAGCCACCAGCCGTGCAGAGCGCGGGTAAAGGCCTTGAAGTCAAAGTTCGGGCTCTGGCCCTGAATCGCCCCGGTGTACGGGTTGATGTACAGCGACGGCGAGCGTCCGTCCGGGTACACCACATCAGCCACCAGCGCAAAATGCGACTCGTCGGGGCGGCTGATCGACTGGACGGCCAGTTTGGGTTCGGCGGCGTGAATGGCTGTCAGCACCTGCTCATACGTTAGCAGCGGAGCATCATCCGATGGCTGGGTAGCACGGGCTTCAGGTGTGGCCAACCACACAATTTCCTGACTGACCACCGCCAGTGTGCCGGTGACACAGACAATCAGCACAAAGAACCAGATAGGCAGAGTTAGCCAGCTGTGAACCAGAAACCAGAGCTTCGAACGGGACTTTTTGGACATGGGGAACGGCAAACTCACGGCTGAGCGGAGGTCTAATCGCTACTGAGAAGCGATTGCTTGTCCATGTAGGACGGATGAGGGGAGAAAAACCCGAAGGTGTAAATGTAAGTTAATATTTCTACTTGGGCTTGGGCGGGTAACTGCACCAGTGTCGATTCGATGCAAGCGCTCTATTCAAGCTTTTTTCAGCCATGCAGCAGGGGATATGGTCTCGCCGGTCAGTCCTGCGCTGGAGCCAAGCAGGGTCGGCCTGTTACCATTCGCCCTTTGTTTTATCTTCACTTCGAGACCGCCCATGACCACCGTTCGCACGCGCATCGCGCCATCGCCTACCGGCGACCCCCACGTCGGCACCGCCTACATCGCTTTGTTCAACTACTGCTTTGCCAAGCAGCATGGCGGCGAGTTCATCCTGCGGATCGAAGACACTGACCAGTTGCGCTCAACGCGCGAGTCTGAAGAACAGATCTACGACGCTCTGCGCTGGTTGGGTATTACCTGGAGCGAAGGCCCGGACGTAGGCGGCCCACACGGTCCGTACCGTCAAAGCGAACGTAGCGAGATCTACCAGAAGTACACCCAGCAACTGGTCGAGATGGGCCATGCTTTCCCATGCTTCTGCACCAGCGAAGAGCTGGACCAGATGCGCGCCGAGCAAATGGCCAAGGGCGAAACCCCGCGCTATGACGGCCGTGCGTTGCTGTTGTCGAAAGAAGAAGTGGCCAGCCGCTTGGCCGCAGGCGAACCTCATGTGATTCGCATGAAAGTGCCGAGCGAAGGCGTGTGCGTGGTGCCTGACATGCTGCGCGGCGAGGTCGAGATCCCTTGGGATCGCATGGACATGCAAGTGCTGATGAAGACTGACGGCTTGCCGACATACTTCCTGGCCAACGTGGTCGACGACCATCTTATGGGCATCACCCACGTCCTGCGCGGCGAAGAGTGGCTTCCATCGGCGCCGAAACTGATCCTGCTGTACGAATACTTTGGCTGGGAAAAGCCGCAGCTGTGCTACATGCCGTTGCTGCGTAACCCGGACAAGAGCAAGTTGTCCAAGCGCAAGAACCCGACCTCGGTAACGTTCTACGAGCGCATGGGCTTTATGCCTGAAGCGATGCTTAACTACCTGGGTCGCATGGGCTGGTCGATGCCGGACGAGCGCGAGAAGTTCTCGCTGCAGGAAATGGTCGATAACTTTGACTTGTCCCGCGTTTCGCTGGGCGGGCCAATCTTTGACGTTGAAAAACTGTCTTGGCTCAACGGCCAGTGGTTGCGTGATTTGCCGCTGGAAGAGTTCGCCAGCCGTATGCAGAAATGGGCGTTGAACCCTGAGTACATGATGAAGATCGCGCCGCTGGTTCAGGGGCGGGTTGAAACCTTCAGCCAGGTCGCGCCTTTGGCCGGGTTCTTCTTTGCCGGTGGCTTGCAACTGGATGCCAAGCTGTTTGAGCACAAGAAGCTGTCCAATGATCAAGTGCGTCAGTTGATGCAGTTGATTCTGTGGAAGCTCGAAAGCCTGCGTCAGTGGGAAAAGGATTCGATTACCGCCTCTATTCAGGCCGTGGTTGAGTCGCTTGAACTGAAGCTGCGTGATGCCATGCCGCTGATGTTTGCTTCGATCACAGGGCAAGCCAGCTCGGTGTCGGTGCTGGATGCGATGGAAATTCTGGGCCCGGACCTGACTCGCTTCCGTCTGCGCCAGGCGCTGGACCTGCTGGGCGGCGTGTCGAAGAAAGAAAACAAAGAGTGGGAAAAGCTGTTCAGCGCGATTGGCTGATTTAAAGGGTGTGGGAACGAGTCTGCTCGCGAGGGGATTAACGCGTTTTGTCGTCACTGCGCGTCGTATCTATTGCGAGCAGGCTCGCTCCCACATGTAATTCGAGGTGTGTCTGGAGCCGTGTTTACGGGGTTTGTAGGGTAAGTGGTTGTTCTCACGGCAATTTCTTTTAAAAAACTTTGAAAATAAGTTTGACAGCCTATCGATCCAGTCTTAATATGCGCCCCGTCCACACAGCAACATGCAACACTGACTGTTTGGGGCTATAGCTCAGCTGGGAGAGCGCTTGCATGGCATGCAAGAGGTCAACGGTT
>JAZKIA010000036.1:0-2183 GCA_040385125.1 Pseudomonadota bacterium
ACCAAAGACCTGACTGGCCAACTCAAAGCCGGTGATTTGATGAAGCAAGCCGCTGCGGCAGTGGGCGGGAAGGGCGGTGGTCGTCCAGACATGGCGCAAGGCGGTGGTGTTGATGCCGCAGCCCTGGACGCCGCGCTGGCCCTGACTGTGCCATTTGTCGAGCAAGGTATCTGAGGTCCAGTACGCGTCGTCGTCTAGTGGCGGCGCGTCGTTTGAATGATAAATGGGCGCCCTTTATGGGCTGAGGCTGCTTTGAAATGGCTTTGATCGTACAGAAGTTTGGAGGCACCTCGGTCGGCACTGTCGAGAGAATCGAGCAGGTCGCCGAAAAGGTTAAGAAGTTTCGCGAAGCCGGCAATGATCTGGTGATTGTCCTGTCTGCGATGAGCGGCGAGACCAATCGCCTGATCGAACTGGCCAAACAGATCAGCGATCAGCCGTTGCCGCGTGAACTGGATGTGATTGTGTCCACCGGCGAGCAGGTGACGATCGGCTTGCTGGCGATGGCGCTGAACAAGCGTGGCGTGCCGGCGGTGTCCTACACCGGCAGTCAGGTGCGCATCCTCACCGACAGCTCGCACACCAAGGCCCGAATCCTGAAGATTGATGATCAGAAGATTCGCGCTGACCTCAAGGCAGGTCGTGTGGTGGTGGTTGCAGGTTTCCAGGGTGTGGATGAGCAAGGCAACATCACCACCCTGGGCCGTGGCGGCTCTGATACTACCGGCGTGGCGCTGGCGGCAGCCCTGAAGGCTGATGAGTGCCAGATCTACACCGATGTTGATGGCGTCTATACCACTGACCCGCGGGTTGTGGCGCAGGCGCAGCGTCTGGAAAAGATCACCTTTGAAGAAATGCTGGAAATGGCCAGCCTGGGCTCCAAGGTGTTGCAGATCCGCGCTGTCGAGTTCGCAGGCAAGTACAACGTCCCGCTGCGCGTATTGCACAGCTTCAAAGAGGGTCCAGGCACCCTCATTACTATTGATGAAGAGGAATCCATGGAACAGCCGATCATTTCTGGCATCGCTTTTAACCGCGACGAAGCCAAGCTGACCATCCGTGGCGTGCCAGACACCCCGGGCGTGGCGTTCAAGATTCTGGGCCCGATCAGCGCGGCCAACATCGAAGTCGACATGATCGTGCAGAACGTTGCGCACGATAACACCACCGACTTCACCTTCACCGTGCATCGCAATGACTACCAGGCTGCCCTGCAGATCCTGGAAAACACCTCGCGTGAAATCGGTGCGCGTGAAGTCGTGGGCGATACCAACATTGCCAAGGTGTCGATTGTGGGTGTGGGCATGCGTTCTCACGCAGGCGTTGCCAGCCGCATGTTTGAATCGCTGGCCAAAGAGAACATCAACATCCTGATGATCTCGACCTCGGAGATTAAAGTCTCTGTGGTCATCGAAGAGAAGTACCTGGAGCTGGCTGTGCGTTCCCTGCACACCGCTTTTGAATTGGACGCACCTACCCGACAGGGTGAGTAAAGCGTTGCCCGAAGGGCGCGGTTGATCCGCGCCCTTTGTTTTTTGATGCGCGTGAACGAAGACCTCTCATTTCGTCATGTTGGTCAATACTCAGGAGCGCGGGCTGCTATAGCTATTAAGCGAGTAGGCCGAGGCTCTTTTTTTTTGCAGACTGTTGTCCCTGAAATGAAAAGCGTGAGGAGAAACGTATGCTGATTTTGACTCGTCGGTGCGCGGAAAGCCTGATCATAGGTGATGGTGAGATTACTGTGACCGTGCTCGGCGTCAAAGGAAACCAAGTGCGTATTGGCGTGAATGCCCCCAAGGAAGTGGCTGTACACCGTGAGGAAATCTACCTGCGGATCAAGAAGGAAAAGGACGAAGAACCAAGTCTTTAATTTTATTTAAGTTTTTAGTTGCATACGGGGAAAAGGCTGGTTATTATACGCCCCGTGTTGCGGAGAGGTGGCCGAGTGGCCGAAGGCGCTCCCCTGCTAAGGGAGTACATCTCAAAAGGGTGTCGGGGGTTCGAATCCCCCCTTCTCCGCCATTATTTGTTTAGCACGTTCAAATCTAGCCATTTCAGTAAGTTGTTGAATTTATTGAAAAAAGTACTTGGCAGAGAGATTTAACGGTCTATAATACGCAGCTTCAAATGCACTCGTAGCTCAGCTGGATAGAGTACTCGGCTACGAACCGAGCGGTCACAGG
>JAZKIA010000037.1:0-28104 GCA_040385125.1 Pseudomonadota bacterium
AAACGCTCTACGACAAGCTCTGGGATTCGCATTTGGTCAAGCAGCGCGACGATGGTTCGGCGCTGATCTACATCGACCGTCATATCATTCACGAAGTGACGTCACCGCAAGCCTTTGAAGGGCTGCGTCTGGCCGGGCGCAAGCCTTGGCGCATCGATGCCAACATCGCGACCCCAGACCACAACGTACCGACTACGCCAGAGCGCAAGGGCGGGATCGAAGCGATTGCTGACCAGGTTTCCCGTCTGCAGGTGCAAACCCTCGACGACAACTGTGACGAGTACGGCATTACTGAATTCAAGATGAACGACATCCGCCAGGGCATCGTTCACGTGATTGGCCCGGAGCAGGGCGCGACCTTGCCGGGCATGACCGTGGTCTGCGGCGACTCGCACACCTCGACCCACGGTGCATTTGGTGCATTGGCCCACGGTATCGGTACTTCCGAGGTTGAGCACGTGCTCGCCACGCAGTGTCTGGTGGCCCAGAAAATGAAGAACATGCTGGTGTCGGTTGAAGGTCAATTGCCGTTTGGCGTGACCGCTAAAGACATCGTGCTGGCGGTGATCGGCAAGATTGGCACCGCAGGCGGCAACGGCCATGCGATTGAGTTTGCTGGCAGCGCGATTCGCGACTTGTCCGTCGAAGGCCGCATGACCATTTGCAACATGTCCATCGAAGCCGGCGCCCGTGTCGGCCTGGTGGCAGCGGATGAAAAAACCGTGGCCTACGTCAAGGGTCGTCCATTTGCACCGAAAGGCGCTGAGTGGGACTTGGCCGTCGAAGCCTGGAAAGACCTGGTGTCTGATGCCGGCGCGCAATTCGACACCGTGGTTGAGCTCGATGCCGCGCAGATCAAACCGCAAGTCAGCTGGGGCACTTCGCCGGAAATGGTCTTGGCCGTTGATCAAAACGTGCCGGACCCGGCGCAAGAAGCTGATCTGGTTAAACGCGGTTCAATCGAGCGCGCCTTGAAGTACATGGGTTTGAGCGCCAATCAGGCGATCACCGATATTCAATTGGACCGTGTGTTCATCGGCTCGTGCACCAACTCGCGGATCGAAGACTTGCGCGCAGCGGCAGTGATTGCCAAGGGCCGCAAAGTGGCTTCCACGATCAAGCAAGCGATCGTGGTGCCGGGTTCGGGTCTGGTCAAAGCTCAGGCTGAAGCTGAAGGTCTGGACAAGATTTTCCTGGAAGCCGGTTTCGAATGGCGTGAGCCAGGTTGCTCGATGTGTTTGGCGATGAACCCGGACCGTCTGGAGTCGGGCGAACACTGCGCATCGACCTCCAACCGCAACTTCGAAGGCCGTCAGGGTGCCGGGGGTCGTACTCACCTGGTAAGCCCGGCAATGGCCGCCGCCGCCGCTGTGAACGGTCGTTTCGTTGACGTCCGTGAATTGATTTAAGGAGCGCAGGATGAAAGCTTTTACCCAGCACACCGGGCTTGTCGCGCCTTTGGACCGTGCCAACGTTGACACTGACCAGATCATTCCAAAGCAGTTTTTGAAGTCGATCAAACGCACCGGTTTTGGCCCGAACCTGTTCGACGAGTGGCGCTACCTGGATGTCGGGCAGCCGTACCAGGACAACTCCAAGCGCCCGCTGAACAAGGATTTCGTGCTCAATGCCGAGCGCTATCAGGGCGCCAGCGTATTGCTGGCCCGTGAAAACTTCGGCTGCGGCTCCAGCCGTGAACACGCCCCTTGGGCACTGGAAGAATACGGCTTTCGCAGCATCATCGCGCCGAGCTATGCCGACATCTTCTTCAATAACAGCTTTAAAAACGGCTTGCTGCCGATCATCTTGAGCGACGCCGAGCTGGACGAGCTGTTTGCTCAGGTCGAGGCCGAGCCGGGTTACCAGCTCACCGTAGACCTTGAAGCCCAGACCGTGACCCGTCCGGATGGCAAAGTGCTGAACTTCGAGATCGATGCGTTCCGCAAACACTGCCTGCTTAACGGTCTGGACGATATTGGCTTGACCTTGCAGGACCACGAGGCAATCGCCACGTTTGAAGGCAAGCACCGCGCCAGCCAGCCGTGGTTGTTTCGCGACGCATGATTTGCAATGCGCTCCCCTGTGGGAGCCGGTTTTGCCCGCGATGACGACAGCCTGGACAACACAAATATCGAGTTTTAAAAGGACGTTTTCATGACCAGCACCGCCCAGCACAGTCAGGTTGTTCAAAAACAGTTTGGTGAACAGGCTTCGGCCTATCTGAGCAGCGCCGTGCATGCGCAAGGGACTGAGTTTGGCCTGCTAAAGGCCGAACTGGCGGGCAAGTCCGACGCCCGGGTGCTGGATCTGGGCTGCGGCGCTGGTCATGTCAGTTTTCATGTGGCCGCTTTGGTTAAAGAGGTCGTGGCCTACGACCTGTCGCAGCAAATGCTCGACGTGGTCAGTACCGCCGCCGATGAACGAGGCATGGGTAATATCCGCACGGTATGCGGTGCCGCCGAACGCTTGCCGTTTGCCGATGGCGAGTTCGACTACGTGCTTTGCCGTTACTCGGCGCATCACTGGAGCGACCTTGGGTTGGCCCTGCGCGAAGTACGGCGGGTGCTCAAACCCGGTGGAGTAGCCGCGTTTATTGATGTGATGTCACCCGGCAGCCCGTTGTTCGACACTTATCTGCAAAGTGTCGAGGTGCTGCGCGACACCAGCCATGTGCGTAACTATTCGGCGGCTGAGTGGCTGCGTCAGGTCAGCGAAGCCGGTTTGAAAACCCGCAGCACACAGCGCCAGCGTTTGCGTTTAGAGTTCAGCTCCTGGATCGAACGCATGCGAACGCCTCCGGTCATGAGTGCGGCCATTCGCCAGTTACAGCAATCGATGGGCACTGAAGTTCGCGATTATTTTGAAATAGAGGCCGATGGCACGTTCAGTACCGATGTACTGGTGCTGTGGTGTGAAAAGTAACAGCTCGATCAAAAATTTCCGGATGCACCCACGGGGGCATCGACAGACAAGAAAGAGAAACCCATGAGCAAGCAGATTCTGATTCTCCCAGGTGACGGTATTGGTCCAGAAATCATGGCCCAGGCAGTTAAAGTACTGGAACTGGCCAATGACAAGTTTCAGCTCGATTTCGAGCTGACCCATGACCTGATCGGTGGCGCGGCCATCGACCAGCATGGCGTGCCACTGGCAGACGAAACTCTGGAGCGCGCTCGCGCCGCCGACGCGGTATTGCTCGGCGCTGTGGGTGGCCCGAAGTGGGACAAGATCGAGCGTGACATTCGTCCTGAGCGTGGTCTGCTGAAAATTCGTGCGCAATTGGGCCTGTTCGGTAACCTGCGTCCGGCGATTCTGTATCCGCAACTGGCTGATGCTTCGAGCCTCAAGCCTGAAATCGTCTCGGGTCTGGATATCCTGATCGTTCGCGAACTGACTGGCGGCATCTACTTCGGCGCGCCACGCGGTACCCGCGAGCTGGAAAACGGCGAGCGTCAGGCCTATGACACGCTGCCGTACAGCGAAAGCGAAATCCGCCGCATCGCTCGCGTCGGTTTCGACATGGCCCGTGTCCGTGGTAAAAAGCTGTGCTCGGTAGACAAAGCCAACGTACTGGCTTCCAGCCAGTTGTGGCGTGAAGTGGTCGAGCAAGTGGCCAAGGACTACCCGGATGTCGAACTGAGCCACATGTATGTCGACAATGCCGCGATGCAACTGGTACGTGCGCCGAAGCAGTTCGATGTGATCGTGACCGAGAACATGTTTGGTGACATCCTCTCCGATCAGGCTTCGATGCTCACCGGTTCTATTGGCATGCTGCCGTCGGCGTCCCTGGACACCAACAACAAAGGCATGTACGAGCCGTGCCACGGCTCGGCGCCGGACATCGCGGGGCAGGGCATTGCCAACCCGCTGGCGACCATTCTGTCGGTGTCGATGATGCTGCGTTACAGCTTCAATCAGACCGCTGCTGCCGACGCGATCGAGCAAGCCGTAAGCCTGGTTCTGGACCAGGGACTGCGTACCGGTGACATCTGGTCGGCGGGTTGCACCAAGGTCGGTACACAGGAAATGGGCGATGCAGTAGTCGCGGCGCTGCAGAATCTGTAATCTCTCGGGCCCGTTACTTCCGGTTGGTGGAAGTAACGACCCCACTTTTTGTTAAAGGTGTAGTTGCGATGAAACGTGTAGGTCTGGTCGGTTGGCGCGGTATGGTCGGTTCCGTGCTCATGCAGCGGATGCTGGAAGAGCAGGATTTCGATCTTATTGAGCCGGTGTTTTTCACTACCTCCAATGTCGGTGGACAAGGTCCGTCCGTGGGCAAAGACATTGCCCCGCTGAAGGATGCTTACAACATTGAAGAGTTGAAAACCCTCGATGTGATCCTGACCTGCCAGGGTGGCGACTACACCACTGAGGTGTTCCCTAAACTGCGTGAAGCAGGCTGGCAAGGTTACTGGATCGATGCGGCGTCGAGCCTGCGGATGCAGGATGACGCGGTAATTATTCTGGACCCGGTCAACCGCAAGGTGATCGACCAGCAGCTGGATGCGGGCACCAAGAACTACATTGGTGGCAACTGCACCGTCAGCCTGATGCTGATGGGCTTGGGCGGTCTGTTCGAAGCCGGTCTGGTGGAATGGATGAGCGCCATGACTTATCAGGCGGCCTCCGGTGCCGGCGCGCAGAACATGCGTGAACTGATCAAGCAAATGGGCGCGACCCACGCCGCTGTCGCGGATCAACTGGCTGATCCGGCCAGCGCCATCCTCGACATCGACCGCCGTGTTGCCGAGGCTATGCGCAGCGACGCGTACCCGACTGAAAACTTCGGCGTGCCATTGGCAGGCAGCTTGATCCCGTGGATCGACAAAGAACTGCCAAACGGTCAAAGCCGTGAAGAATGGAAGGCACAAGCCGAAACCAACAAGATCCTGGGTCGCTTCAAAAACCCGGTTCCGGTGGACGGTATCTGCGTGCGTATCGGCGCCATGCGCTGCCACAGCCAGGCATTGACCATCAAGCTGAACAAAGACGTGCCGATTGCCGATATCGAAGGGCTGATCAGCCAGCACAACCCTTGGGTCAAGCTGGTACCAAATCAGCGTGACATCAGCATGCAAGAGCTGAGCCCGACCAAAGTGACCGGCACCCTGAATGTACCGGTTGGTCGTTTGCGCAAACTGAACATGGGTTCGCAGTTCCTCGGTGCATTCACCGTGGGCGACCAGTTGTTGTGGGGCGCGGCTGAGCCGTTGCGCCGCATGTTGCGGATCTTGCTGGAACGTTGATCCGCTGCTGCTGTGTAAAGAATCCCGCGCCTTTATGAGGCGCGGGATTTTTTTTGCACGGGTTATTTAAGTACCACCTGACATTGAGGATTCCTGGCGTAAATGCGCAATCGGTCACTTGACCCGCTGCGGTTTAAAAAGGAATGCTCATGTCGATCCCCGCTCTAATCTCTCCGTCAGAGAACGCAATACGGGCGCAATTTGCCAGTCGGCCCACCCTTGAAGGCGTCGCCCAACAGTTACTCACGACCGCGATAAACGAAAAATACCCTGCGCTGAATATTGATCTGGCGCGCACCTGGCTGGCGACTCCCGACGCGTATGGCTACGGGTCATTGGTGCCGTTGATGTCGAGGGTGATGGATTACCTGGCCACCGGTACGGCGCTGGATTTAGGCCCGTTCTACGCCTGGCCTCATTATTTGGCCGATGAACAGGGGCAACGGCTGGGGCTTCACTCTGCCAGACCCGATATGAAGGTCATCGAAGCGCTGATCAAAGAGTTGGCCTGGAGCCTGCCCATCAGCTTGCAAAATGCGCTGAGCGATTATTGGGAGGAGCTGGCGGATACTGGCGTCAGCCGTTGGCGCTGGTTCAGCGAGGTACTTCAGGACACGCTGAGCATGGCCGTTGCCCGCCAAAATAACCTGAGCGATCTGGCCCGTGACACCCTCAACCAAGTGATTCAGTGCCCTGAGTTTGAACACCGGAGCCGCCGCTACGGTGAGAATGTCACGCATGCCTACTGCCTGGAGGCCACGCTCACCAGCAACAGCGCCATCAGCAGCCGGCTGAGCTCAGCATTCATGCTGGTGCGTTCGGGCCAGATACTGATGTGCCAGGCGGATGGCAACATCCGCTCGTTTCCCACGCGGGATGCCGCCATTACTGACGAAGGGCAGCGTATTAGCCAAATCTGGGCGGTCGACAAGATTGGCATCAAATGTTACGAGTCCGACGGCAATATTTTCGAGATTCAGGCCGCGACCGTGCTCAATCAGCAACTGGCCGATCTCGGTGCTCTGAAGCTACCGGCCAGCATTGGGTTGGAGGCGCTGCAAACGGTGTACCTGGCACTCACCGATCCTGCGCACTCCTTGCTGGACACACCTGGGGGCAGCCCACAGATGCTTGAGGCGCTGAAAGCCCATCTGCCCGATTGGCTACAGCACGCGCCGGCAGCCGATCAGGCGTTGTACCGTCGATATACGGTGGATCTCGCTCGGGCTAAAAAAAACAGCGCAGGGCAGACCTTTCTCACGGGTATTGCCGATATACGCACATTTGCTGCCGGTGCCTTGATTGAGCAGATGAGGCGTGAGCAGAGCCGCGTCGAACCTCCAACCCGGGGGCACATATCCAGCGATTTCTACAATCCCAACGATATTGAGTTGACCTTTCTGACAGTGGCTGGCTTTCCTGGCACGGTCGGTATCATCGAGCCGGTAACCATGAGCCTGACCGATCTGGCCCTGAGAAACCTGGTAGGCCGGCCTCAGGGCGTATTGCTCCTGCGCCATCGCTTTGGCTGGGTGCTGCCGGTATGGCTAACACCGGACTACATCGTGCGCAAAGGTGGGCTGATCGAGCAGGTCAACATCGGCAAGACATACCCTGAAAAACTCAGCGCCGAGCTGTTGAGCCACACGGCGGACGCGCTCCGACGTGAGCAGATATTTGCCGAACAACTGCGGGTGCAGTTGCCTTTGCAGGCGCTGGAATCCAGTCTCAAGCAAGAAAACGGCCTGACCGCACTCGGCGCGCGTTATGTCGCAGCCCTGATGCAGGACGAAACAGAGCAACAGCACGTCGAGGGGGTTGCGGTGGTTATCCGCCACTTGGCGTTGGTGCGCAAACCTGGGGCGCACCCTGATGTGGTCAGCAACATGTTCATTATTGAACCGGCAGACACGGCGTTCGGCCCGCATCTGCTGTACCGGCCGCTGTACTCGCCGGCGTTGCATGAGTTCAGCTCTCGGGCAGCACTGTTACAGGCCATTGCCACGCCAGGTGTGCTGCAAACCAGCGTTCTGATCTGGCTGAGCGACAGCGCGCGACAGATATATGCCGATGGTGGCTTTCAGCAGCCGCATTACGTGCGTTTCGGTCTGGGCAGCGACTTTGCGCCGATTGAAACACCCTTGCCGGCCAGCCTGTCCACGAACGGTAGCAATGATGAATTATTGCAATACCTGCACCAAGGCAAACTGCTGCAGTTTCTCTATGGCAGCAACGCCAGAGCATTGGTGGATCAGGCGGACAGAAGTGCCGTGTCCAACAGCGAAAGCCGTTGGGGTGTGCTGCTTGAAGGTGGTGGTCTGTTATTCAACACTCTGTTGTTACCCCTGCTGCGTGGCCCGGCGATGCTCACTGTCGGGTTGGTCAGCCTGATAGCGGCGGCTGACAAGGGCATACCGGGACTCAACAGTGCAGACCCGGTCACGCGTGAACTTGCCGCCGTCGAGATGCTGCTTAATCTCGGCATGCTGCTGTTTCAGGTGGCACCGAGCCTGACGCCCGAGCGCCCAAGGCTGGCCCGTGGGGGCTGGGAACAGAGTGTGCGCTCGCGTATCCCGGCGCGGGTTGCGCAGCAGTGGCCCGAACCACCACCGCCGACAGTGACTGACGGCAAGGTGCTCCTGGCCGGTGAGTTACCCAAGTCGGCGAGTACCACGCTGGACTTCAGTTTCGCCAGTGCCAGCAACCGGCTTTCGCCGAGCCAGCGTTTGCAGTTGTCACGCCTGCAAGTGGCTTACACCGCGCCTTTACCCCCACCGACACTCAAGGGGGTGTATGTAATTAATCGGGAGTGGCATGCCTTGGTCGATGGCAACCTGTATCGGGTTGAGAAGGCCGAGGGCAGTGCTCTTGTGATTGTCGACCCGCAGGACAGCACACATCTTGGGCCTCGCCTGGAGTGGTCGAAGGATCGATGGACGATGGATCTGCGCTTGCGTCTGAGGGGTGGGATGCCGCGCAAGCGCATTGCCGAGATGCGCCAGAAAAAAACCCAGAGAACCGCTCAGTTGAAAGCCGATCTGGATCGGCTCATGGCAGAGCAAGAGGCTCGTCTGAAAGAAATTACTATTACGCAATCTGTCATGGAGCGTGGTCAACAGGATCCGCGCTTTTCTGCGCCAGAACGCGCCCTGCAGCGGCAGCGGTTTGACAGCGTTCTGAAAGCGCAGTTGGAGACATACCAGCACATGCTGGAAAGCAACCAGGAGCGCACCGAACTGCAAATAGCCATCCCCCCTGACACGATGGCCTTCCTGATGGAAAACGTCATTATCGCCGGTCGCAAGTCTGCGCTGGTCGCTGAAATGGATCGCGATGCGCTCTATGAAAAATGGGCACAGTTCATCGTCAGAGGCCCTGCGCTGCGTCAGGCGGTCGCCGCTGATCGGCCCGGTTTTAACCAATTCGTCAAGGCATTGGTCGAGATCAACGAGCGTGCCATCCACTGGCTTGAATTAAAGGAGCGCTATCTGGAGGAGCTCTATAACCTTGGCGAAACGGGGGCTGAGCGGTTCACGCGCCTGAGTCGTTTTCGCAGCTTTGAAGAGCGCTGTGCCCTTTGTCTGAAAGCCATGCAATTGCACACTTTGAGACATCCCAGCGTAAAGATCTGGGACAGCGCGCTGCTGGACAACCTGGAGGCAGTACTCAACCCGCTGCAAGAGCAGGTCCGCACCCATGTCGATCTGGCTACCTTTGATTTTAGCCCCGGCGAGCGCCTGCAAGTACTGGACAGTCTGGTCAAACATTACGGTAAAGCGCTGGATGCGTTGTGCGGTATCAGCATTGTCAATGCCGATGAACTGGATGAAGAGTACTTCCCCAAGATGTTTGCGCTGGTAGATGACCTGTACCAAACCGCCACTCAACAACTGGCGGGCGAAATCAGACCCCCGGCCAAACCGCGTAAACACCCACCCAAGAGCACACCCGCTCAAGCGGGCAAGCCACTAAAACGGGTAATAAAGACTCGTAACAGAGGCAGCCTGATAGGTGAGCTTAAACCGCCAGAAGGCGACCGGTTGGTTGAAGTCATCGAGATGCGTTCCGAAGAAAATAACCAGTTGCTCGCCACCTATTCGCAGCAGGGGGATGAGTGGGATGAAATTACGCCGAAACCAGCCCGCCCACCAGCCGCCACGCGACCGCTCAGTCAGGTCAAGGGCGAGGCGCGCAAGCTCTTCAGCCAGCTCGAAGAGCATCTGAAACGTGCCGAGAGCTACAAGAAAATTTCCAAATACCCGCAGGAACTTGAAGAAGTGCTCAAACATGAGGCCGACCGCCTCGACAACATGGCAACAGAGCTTGAACAGTCGATCCGGGCCTTGCCTGAAGCCTTGCGCCTGGAAGCCGATCAGTCACTGGTGACCGATATGCGCAGCGGTGCGGCGCGCCTGATGCACAAAGCCCGGGAACTTAGGGCTCAACTGAGCCTTGAGCTGCCACCTACCCACGGCAACCTGCAATACCTGCTTGAGCAAGACCTCGTAGAAATCGGCCGGCCGGGTGCTCGGGTAAAACTGAGTGGTGAGCGCAAGGACTTTATTCAGGAGTACGCGATCAGCAAGGCGGGTGGTACACCCCTGTGGTGCGCCCACTTTCACTATGGCGCTGCAGACACGCCGAAGTCGAACTACAACGTCGCCCACCTGAAACGCTGGGACCAACGCAAACTCAGTTACTACTCGTTGCTGGCCGAGGCGCAAAGTCCGCAAGCGACCATCAACGTGCATCACGGCCTGATTGGCAAAGACCTGGCCGAACGCTGGTTTTTGCCGTTGGCGCCGTAGAGGGAGGATCCCCGGCTTGTACAGTTTCATTGTGGGAGTCTGGCTTGCCAGCGATAGCATCAGCGCGATTAATCAGGCAAACCGCATTGCCTGCATCGCTGGCGAGCCAGACTCCCACAGGGGTTGAGTTGTACCCCAGAGATACGCCTCAGATTGCGCCGCCCCCAGTTTTCCGCGCCGGGGCTTGCACAAATGTGGTAGCCGGGTATCACCCGGCGTGGAGATCGCAGGGCTTAAATGTGCCTACGATCAAGAAAAGGAACTTCCATGGCGATCCCGTCTATCCCCGATCCACTCACGCCCCCCGAAAACGCCGTTCGGGAGCAGTTTGCAGGCCGCCCAATGCTGGAAAGCGTCCTGCAAAAGACGCTTGCAGAGGCCATTGATAGAAAGTATCCCGCGCTGAACTTTGATGTCGCTCAGACCTTTGTGGCCAATCCCCACGCAGAGGGCGATCGGACCTTGTTGCCGCTCATGTCGCGAGTCATGGACTACTTGGCCAGCGGCGCAGCCCTGGATCTGGGTTTGTTTTACACCTGGCCTTACTATTTAGCCGACCCAACCGGTAACGGGCTGAGCAACCCTGTCGGCAGCCCCGACGCGAAAGTCATTGAAGCATTGATCAAAGAGTTGCCCCGGAGTCTGCCGGTCGATCTGCAAAATGCCTTGAGTAATTATTGGACCGAGGCTGCGGATACGGGCGTCAGCCGTTGGCGCTGGTTCAGTGATGTGCTCAAGGACACGCTGAGTATCAGCGCCGTCCGCCAGAGCGATCTGAATGACCGTGCGCGTGGAATCATCAACCAGGTGATTCAGTGTCCTGAGCGTGAGGAGCGCATGGGCCAATACGGCGTTGATGCCGTGCATGGCTATTGCCTGGAAACCAGTCTCAGTCACAGCGACACCACCAGCACCCGATTGAGCTCTGCGAGTTTGCTGGTCAACGCACACCAGGCGCTCTTGTGCCAGCCGAACGGGAAAATACTGCCTTTCACTGATCCTGATGCGGCCATCGAGTATGAGGTGCAACGCATCAGAGACAGTTACTCGGTCGATGAAATTACGATCAATCGTTACGAGCCTGATGGCAATATTTTCGACTTTCAGGCCGCAACCGTGCTGAACCGGCAACTGGACGCACTGGGTGCGTTGCAGTTGCCCGCCAAGGTTGGTCTGAAAGCGCTGCAGGCGGTGTACCTGGAACTCACGGATCCTGCGCAATACTTGCGCGCATCTACGCAGGTCAGCCGCCAGACCCTTGAAGGGCTCAAGACGATTCTGCCTGCCTGGTTGCTGCAGGCATCCGCCGCCGACCAAGCGCTTTATCGCCGATACAGTCTGGATATGGCTCGGGTCAAAAAAAACAGCCGGGGTCAGACCTTCCTCACGGGGATTGCGGATATCCGCACGTTTGCTGCCGATGCCTTGCAGCAACAGATGAAGCTTGATTGCGAGCGTTTCGAACAAGACACGCCTGTACACCTTTCCGGCGAAATATACCTGCCGGATGATATTGAATTGACCTTTGATCGCGCCACGGGCTATCCCGGTACTTCCGGCATCACCGACCCCGTGACCATGTCCCTGACAGATCTGGCGCTGAAAAACCTCGTCGGTCGGCCAGGGGGCGGCTTGACCCTGAGCCATCGTCGCGGCTGGGCGCTGCCGGCATGGCTGACACCTGATTACATCGTGCGCCGCGGTGCCCTTATCGAGCAGGTGAACATTGGCAGGGCCTACTCTGAAAGGCTTGAGGATCTGCTGTTGAGCAACACCCCGGACGCACTCAAGCGTCAGCAGCTTTTTGCCGACCAGATCAGGGTGCAACTGCCTTTGCAGGCGTTAGAGTCGAGTATCAAGCACGAAAATGGCCTGACCCCGCTCGGCGCTCGGTATGTCGCGGCGTTGATGCAGCACGAGACAGACGGCCAGCAGGTTGATCACCAGTCAGTGGTCATTTCTCAGTTGGCATTGCTGCGTGAACCTGAGGCGATGCCTGATGCCGTCAGCAACATGTTCATCATTGAACCCGCAGGTATGACCGCAGGCCCGCACTTGTTGTACCGGCCGTTTTATTCGCCAGCGCTGCATGAGTTCAGTTCACGGGCAGCCTTGTTGGAAGCTATCGCCACGCCTGGGTTGCTGCAAGACAGCGTACTGATCTGGTTGGACGATGGCGCTCGGTCGGTTTATGCCAATGGAGGTTTTCAGGAACCCCATTTCGTGCGTTACGGACTGGGTATCGAAAACGCTTCTACGGGACTGAACCTCCCAGCGGCGAGTCTGTCCACCGATGGCTCTCGCTACGAGTTACAGCAGTACTTGCAGAAGGGCCAGTTGCTGCAATACCTGTATGGCAGTAATGCCCGCGCCTTGATAAGTCAGGCGAGCAAAGAGTCTGTCACCAACAGTGAAAGCCGTTGGGGCGTGCTGCTCGAAGGGGCCGGCCTGCTGTTCAATACCGTCCTGCAGCCTTTTTTACGCGGGCCGGCGATGCTCACAGTCTGGTTGGTCAGCTTGGTAGCTTCTGTGGTCAAGGATATTCCGGCCCTCAACAGCCCAGACCCGATTGTCCGCGAGCTGGCGACCGTTGATTTGTTGCTTAACCTGGGCATGGTGTTGTTTCAGGCGGCGCCGGGTGTACACCCAGTGCGTCAACCGTTAGCCAAGGAATCAATGGCGCAGGTTGTGCGCCAGCGTGCGCCTGCTCACAGTGCCGAGGCGGAGCCCATTCAACTGCACGTCAAAAGAGTTGAAGGGGTCGTTGCCTTGGCTGGCCAACTGCCAGAGGCTGAGAATACGTCGCTGGACTTCAGTTTTGCCAATGCCCGCAACCGTCTCACCTCGAGCCAGCGCATGGCGTTGACGCGCATGCAGGTCACGCTCGCCGAGCCATTGCCCGAGCCCATACTCAATGGCCTGTATGTGATTAACGGCGTGTGGCATGTCATGGCAGAAGGCAGTTTGTATCGGGTAGAGGAAGAAACAGGGGGCAATTGGGTCATTGTTGACCCCCACGACATCAGCCATCGAGGGCCTTATTTGCAATGGGCAGACGGCAAGTGGTCGCTGGACTTGCGTCTGCGTCTTAGGGGAGGGATGCCTAAATCCCATAAAACTGCAGTGGAAAAAAGACCAAGCCCGCGGGCCATACAGCTCAAAGCCGAGTTCATGGAGTTCATGAAGCAACAAGGGCCCCGGCAAAAAATGATCGATATCGCGGAGTCTGTAATGCTGCGCGCTGCAGCAGACCCCGATAAATACACTCCGCAGGATCTCGTCATGCATCGCCAGCGGTACGAGGATCTTTTGCAAGCGCAGACAAAAATCTATACGGATTTATTGGCGTGTAATCAGGAAAGAGTTGCGCTCGGTGTTGGCATAGTGCCCGAGACGCTGGCGATTTTGATGCAAAACACGGTCCAGAATGCTCGCAAGTTCGTCGCGTATGCTGAGCTGGACCGCCAGGCACATTACGCAAAGTGGGGTCAGTTCACGGGCCGTGGCACCGAGCTGGAAAATGCCATCGCCGCTCAACTCAGAGGGTATGAGCAGTTCGTCAAGGAGTTGGTTGCAATCAACGAGCGTTCTATTCACTGGCTGGAATTGTCGGAGCGCTATCTGGATGAACTATATGATCTTGGCGAACCCGGAGCGCAGGCGTTCACCGAACTAAGCAGTGATCGTCCCGAGGGTGAGAAAAGTGCCCTGAGTGTCAAGGCCATGCAGTTGCATGCCTTGGCACTGCCCTGTGTAAAGGTGTGGAGCCGCACGCTGCCGGACAGCTTGTATGCCGTGCTCAACCCACTGCAAGAGCAGGTTCGTACCCACATAGACCTGAGTGTCCTCGATCTGCCCCCCGGCGAACACCTGGATGTGCTGGACAGTCTGGTCAGGCACTACGCGAAAGCCCTGGATGCTTTGCGCGGCATCAACATCATCAATGTCGATGAGCTGGAGCCTCTCTACTTCGACAAGCTGCTTGCACTCGTAGACGGTTTGCATCAAAGCACTACACAGAAATTGGCGGCAGAGCTCAAACTCCTTTCCCGGATACAGGTCGAACCGCCTGCCCGGTCGAAGAACAGGTCGCCAAAACGCAAATCCGGGTCGACTGTCAGGGTGCCAAAGCGCGTGATAAAGACCCGGAGCAGGGGCCAGTTGATAGGACAACGGTCATCGGCAGAAAAGTACGGGGCGATTGAAGTGATTGAAGTACGCTCGGAGCATGATGACAAATTGCTCTCGGCTTATTCGCAGCATGGGGAGGTATGGGACGAAGTTCAAGGCGCACTGCCTGCGCAATCTCCCCGAACCACACGAACACTGCCTGTGATCAAAGGTGAAGCGCGCAAACTTTTCAGGCAGCTTGATGAGCATCTGAAACGTGCAGAGAACTACAAAAAAGTCTCCAAATATCCGCAAGAACTTGAAGAAGTTCTGACGCATGAGGCAGAGCGTCTTGATCAGTTGGTTGCAGAGCTGGAAGCTGCCATTCAGACCCTGCCAGAGGCTTCGCGTGCCAAGTCCGATCAGGAGCTGGTAGCCAACATGCGCAACGGTTCTGCTAAGTTGAAGAACAAAGGCCAATTGTTACGCATCGAACTTAGTTTCGACCTGCCTCCCACAAGCGGTAATCTCAGGTATCTGATTAATCAACACCTTGTACGAATGGCCGCTGTGGGTCTTCGTGTGCCATTGCGCGGTGAGCGCAAAGATTTTATGCAGGAGTACGCGATTTACCGCAAGGATGGGACACCTCTGTGGTATGCGCACTTTCACTATGCAGCCCTGGATACGCCGAAGGAGGGCTATAGCGTTGCGCACCTTAAATCCTCCGCACAGCGCAGGCAAAGCTACTACTCACTGCTCAACGGTGCGAACAGTGATCAGGGAATTGTCGACGTTCATCGTGGCGTGCTCGACAAGGATTTGGCGCAGCAGTGGTTTATGCCACTAGCCACCTAGGACTCGGATTGCTTGACTTATCTCAGGCGGTTAAAGTGCGCCTCCCCACGTTTCGCCTGAGGTAGATCCATGAACCAGTCCTTTGATATCGCCGTTGTTGGCGCCACCGGCACTGTCGGCGAAACCATTGTGCAAATTCTTGAAGAGCGCAATTTCCCGGTCGCTGATTTGCACTTGCTGGCCAGCAGCGAGTCTGCCGGGCATTCGGTGCCTTTTCGCGGCAAAAACGTAAGAGTGCGTGAAGTCGACGAATTCGACTTCAGCAAAGTGCAACTGGTGTTCTTTGCCGCAGGCCCGGCCGTGACCTTGAGCTTTGCGTCCAAGGCCAGCGCGGCCGGTTGCGCCATTATCGACTTGTCCGGCGCATTACCAGCGACCCAAGCACCCCAAGTAGTCCCTGAGGCGAATGCGCAGGTATTGGCTGGTCTGAAAAAGCCGGTGCAAGTCAGCAGCCCAAGCCCATCGGCCACCGCGCTGGCGGTGGTGTTGGCGCCATTGCGTGGCTTGCTGGATATTCAGCGAGTCAATGTCACCGCATGTTTGGCGGTGTCGGCCCAGGGCCGCGAAGCGGTGTCGGAGCTTGCGCGTCAAACCGCAGAGTTGCTGAACTTGCGCCCTCTGGAGTCCACTTTCTTTGATCGTCAGATGGCGTTCAACTTGCTGGCCCAGGTTGGTAAGCCTGATGCACAAGGGCATGTGCCGCTGGAAAAACGTCTGGTCAGCGAGTTGCGTGAGGTGCTGGAAATGCCGGCGCTGAAGGTTTCGATCACGTGCGTTCAAGCTCCAGTGTTTTTTGGCGATAGCTTTAGTGTGTCGGTGCAACTGGCTGCACCGGTTGACTTGGATGAGGTCAATGCAGCGCTAGAAGCGGGAGATAGTATCGAGCTGGTTGACGCGGGCGACTATCCTACTGCAGTAGGCGATGCAGTGGGCCAGGACGTGGTGTATGTCGGTCGTGTTCGCCATGGTGTGGATGACACGTGTGAACTTAATTTGTGGATGACGTCAGATAACGTGAGAAAAGGCGCCGCGTTGAACGCCATCCAACTGGCTGAGTTGTTGATAAAAGACCTGCTGTAAAAGATACTTGCGTCAATTTGCAGAAGGGCTCCAGCGGGGGCAGGGTGGCAGGTGGCGAAAGTCCCGGGCCGTGCCTTTAGGCAGCAGCTATACAGGTCTCGTGGGACGAGATCTGTACCAATAAGGAAGAGGCTATGGTTCAGGTTCGCAAATTAGTGTTAGCAATAGCCGCCGCTTCGGCGCTGTCATCCGGTATGGCACAGGCGCTTGGGCTCGGAGAGCTGACGCTGAAGTCGACTCAGAACCAGCCGCTACTGGCAGAAATCGAGTTATTGGATGTCAAGGACTTGACCGCTGCCGAGGTGGTACCAAGCCTGGCCCCGGAGCAGGAGTTCGTCAAAGCGGGGGTGGCACGCCCGGCTTTCCTGGATGATCTGCGTTTTACCCCGGTGATCAATGCCGAGGGCAAAAGCGTGCTGCGCGTCACTTCCAGCCAGCCGCTGTCCGAGCCTTTCGTAAAGTTTCTGGTGCAGGTCATGTGGCCAAGCGGCCGCTTGCTGCGCGATTACAGCGTATTGCTTGACCCGGCAACGTTTTCGCCACAGACCGCTGCAGCCGCCTCGGCTTCTGCCCCTGCGCCAACCAATGCAGCAGCGGCGGGTCAGTACACCACCACGGCGCGTGACACCTTGTGGGAAATTGCCGCGAAGGCGCGTAACGGCGGCTCGGTCCAGCAGACCATGCTGGCGATTCAGGCCCTCAACCCTGATGCCTTTATCAACGGTAATATCAATCGCCTGAAAACCGGCCAGGTGTTACGCCTGCCGGATGCTTCGCAAAGTGTTCAGTTGCCCCAGGCCAAAGCTGTCAGCGAAGTTGCGTCACAAAACGCTGACTGGCGAAATGGGCGGCGGACCGTGCCCCTGGCTCAGCAATTGGACGCCACAGGTCGCAAGCCGGCGCTCATACCGTCTGCCAGTGCGTCTGAGACTGACAGTCTAAGTCTGGTTTCGGGTCAGGCGGCCAATGCGTCAAACAAGGGCGCGGTTGGCGACGCAAAGAGTGTGAGTGACAAGCTGGCGATGACCCAAGAGGGTCTGGATTCCACTCGTCGTGAAAATGCCGAGCTGCAAAGCCGGATGCAAGACTTGCAAAGTCAATTGGACAAGCTGCAACGCTTGATCGAGTTGAAGAACGATCAGTTAGCCAAGTTGCAGGCCGACAACGCGGCTGCTGACAGCGCGGTAGCGGTCGAGCCGGCAGCGACCTTGCCGGCACAGCTTGCGGCACCGGCACCCGATGCGCCTGAGGCGGATATTGCACCGGTACTGGACGGCGCGCCGGCAACAGCTGTGGCACCTGTTCCCGTGGACGATAAGTCGGCACTGGGCAGTGAGCGAAACATACAGGATTTGCTGGGTAGCCCGTTATGGTTGGGTCTGGTCGGTGGCGGGGCGGCTCTGTTGCTGCTCTTGTTGCTGCTGTTGGCGCGTCGTCGTAAAGCTCAGCAAGCCGCTGAGCGGCATGCGCGAATGGCGCAGGCACTTGAGGAAGAGTCTGGCTTTACGGCAGACCTGGATATGCCTGAAAGCAGCTTTGAAGGGCTTGAGGTTCCACCGCCGAGCGTCAAAATCGATCCTGCACCTGCACCTGCACCTGCACCTGCACCTGCACCTGCACCTGCACCTGACGTTGAGTCAGTGGTGCCAGTTGTGGCTCCGGTGTCGCTGGTCAAGTCCGCTGCTGATGCACTGATTCGCGCTGAGCACCTGATCGAAGAGCGCCAACTCAGTGAAGCGGCCGAGCTACTCAACGCCGCGATCGAGCAAGCGCCGCAGCGCAGTGATCTGCGTCTCAAACTGATGCAGGTATACGGCGAGCTGGGTGAGCGCGATGCCTTTGTCGGGCAAGAGCGTCAGCTGGTGGCCAATGGCAAGAATTACGCTGAAGTTGAACAGCTTAAATCGCGTTATCCGTCCATGTTGGTAGCGGCTGCTGGTATCGCCCCGGCAGTCGTTGCTGCTCAGTTGGAGGCGCAGTTTGTCAAAGACATGATGCGTGATGAGTCTGCGGCCAAGCCACTATCAGACACGTTTGACCACGACTTCGATCTGAGCCTCGATGAGCTGGAAGCCGCTTCACCTGCACGGTTGTCATCCGAACTGAAACTCGAAAAACCAACCACCGACACTGCGCAGAGCTTTGAAGCGGTGCTTGAACAGCAGGCCGCCAGCGAAGACTTGTCTGACTTTGATTTGGATCTGCCTGCGGACTTTGATTTGTCGCTGGCCGATGAGGGCAGTGCGTCTACGGCTGCACCTGACAGCTTTTCGATAGAACTGGAAAAGGTTAATACCGAACTGCGACGCTTGTCGAAAAGCTTCGAGCAGCCGCCGATGGCTGAACCTTTTGCCGACACCGACAGGTTTAATGCCGATGATGCGGTAGAGCAGGGTGAAGAGCCTGAGTTTGACTACCTGGCGGGCGCTGATGAGACGGCGACCAAGCTTGATCTGGCGCAGGCCTATATCGACATGGACGACAGCGATGGCGCCCGGGATATCTTGGCTGAAGTCATGGTTGAGGGTAATCCGGAGCAACAGGCCGAAGCGCAGGAAATGCTGTCGCGCTTGAAGTGACAGTCACTGTCAGCGGCTACAGAATCGTGCGGGCAATGTATACCCATACCGTAGCAGTAGACGAGTAGAACGAGGCAACGTTCGGCTGCGTAGCAGTCGTAAAACCTGACACTTCGGTTTTCCAGATATCCCGCAAGTACAGGCTTTACGAGGACTTCGTCCTCGGACGTAGCCTCGCTGAGCTCGTCGACTGCTACGGATTTTGCCGCTACGATCGGGTGCTGCTCAGACGACGCGGCCCCTCCTGCAGGATTTACCCTATAATGCGTGCCTTTGCGTTTATGAGCAGGCTGTAAGTCCTTGGCAAATATAGATAACGCAGCCGCTGAAATGGCTGCTGAAGGTTTTTCCCGCATTGCGCTGGGCGTGGAATACAAAGGTTCGCGCTACAGCGGCTGGCAGCGTCAGGCCAATGGTGTGCTGACCGTTCAGGAAACCCTGGAAAACGCCTTGTCAAAAGTCGCCGCGTCGCCGGTCAGCTTGCTGTGTGCCGGGCGTACCGACGCCGGTGTACACGCTTGCGGGCAAGTTGTGCACTTTGACACCCAGGCCGAGCGCTCCCTTAAAGCCTGGGTGATGGGCGCCAATATCAACTTGCCCCATGACATAAGCGTCAGTTGGGCCAAAGTAATGCCCGAGCACTTTCATGCGCGTTTCAAGGCTATTGCTCGACGTTACCGTTATGTGATCTACAACGATCAGATACGGCCGGCCCACTTGAACCAGGAAGTGACCTGGAACCACCGCCCGCTGGACGTCGACCGAATGGCCGAGGCTGCCCAGTACCTGCTGGGCGTGCATGACTTCAGTGCCTTTCGTGCTGGTCAATGCCAAGCCAAATCCCCGATCAAGGAATTGCATCATTTGCGCGTGACCCGCCATGGTCAGATGATCGTGCTGGATATTCGCGCCAGTGCCTTTTTGCATCACATGGTGCGCAATATCGCCGGGGTGCTGATGACCATTGGCACGGGCGAGCGCCCGATTGAGTGGATCAAGGAAGTGCTGGAAAGCCGGGCCCGTCGTTCTGGCGGCGTGACGGCCCATCCATATGGCCTGTATCTGGTGCAGGTTGAATATCACGATGAGTTCGAATTGCCGCAGCGATACATCGGGCCGCATTTCTTGACCGGTTTTACCGAACTGGACGGCTGACGCCCGGATAAGCATTTGTTACCATCCGGGGCTTTCGCAGTTTAGTCTTGGGGTGAAACCGACATGTCAGCCGTTCGCAGCAAGATCTGCGGTATTACCCGCATAGACGATGCACTGGCTGCGGTTGCCGCCGGGGCTGATGCCATCGGCTTTGTGTTCTACGCAAAAAGTCCGCGGGCCGTAACGGTGCAGCAGGCGCGGGCGATTATTGCCGCCTTGCCACCGTTTGTGACGACGGTCGGTTTGTTCGTCAATGCCAGCGCGTGCGAGCTGAACGAAACGCTCGATGCCATACCGCTGGACATGCTTCAGTTTCACGGCGATGAAACCCCTGAGCAATGCGAGGGTTATCACCGTCCTTACATCAAAGCCTTGCGGGTAAAGGCCGGTGATGACATTGCCGGCGCCTTTAAGGCGTATGCCGGGGCCAGTGGTATTTTGCTGGATGCCTACGTTGAGGGCATTCCTGGGGGAACTGGTCAGGCCTTTGACTGGTCTTTGATTCCTCAGGGGCTGAGCAAACCGATTATTCTGGCGGGCGGGTTGTCTGCCGAGAACGTTACACAGGCCATTGCCCAGGTACGGCCTTACGCCGTGGATGTGAGCGGGGGCGTTGAAAAGAGCAAGGGCATCAAGGATCACGGCAAGGTTCGGGCCTTTATGCAGGCAGTTCGCGCAACAAACTGATGCATGATGTGACGGTTGGCAGTCTGCCACCGTCCATCATTACCGCTGCATAAAGCAGCCGGGTCCGGTAGTTAGACGGGCAGAAATTAAAGTGGCGGCCGCTCTAGGGCGTGTTGTCGGGAAGGCTGAGGATTCCAGGGTTGGTGTGGGTTAGCTGTGTGCTGACCGCTCCCCTGGTCATCATCGCCATACACCTAATGAATTTAGCTCAAGGGCATACGCGGGGCCTGAACCCAAGTGTTCAGGTCACCGGTACTGGAGAAAGAAAGCATGAGCAACTGGTTGGTAGACAAGCTGATTCCTTCGATCATGCGTTCCGAGGTCAAAAAGAGCTCGGTACCTGAAGGCCTGTGGCATAAATGCCCGTCTTGTGACGCTGTGCTTTATCGTCCAGAGCTGGAAAAGACTCTGGATGTTTGTCCTAAATGCAATCACCACATGCGCATTGGCGCACGTGCGCGGATCAATATCTTCCTCGACGTCGACGGCCGTGCCGAATTGGGCGCCGATCTGGAGCCGGTTGACCGTCTGAAGTTCCGCGACAGCAAGAAGTACAAGGACCGTCTGGTCGGTGCGCAAAAGCAAACCGGCGAAAAAGACGCACTGATCTCCATGAGCGGTACCTTGTTGGGTATGCCAGTCGTGGTGTCGGCGTTCGAGTTCTCGTTCATGGGTGGCTCGATGGGCGCCATCGTAGGTGAGCGTTTCGTCCGTGCGGCCAACTACGCACTGGAAAACCGTTGCCCAATGATCTGCTTCGCAGCCTCTGGCGGTGCGCGGATGCAAGAAGCCCTGATCTCCCTGATGCAAATGGCCAAGACCTCTGCGGTGCTGGCGCGTCTGCGTGAAGAAGGTCTGCCGTTTATCTCGGTACTGACCGATCCGGTCTACGGCGGTGTTTCGGCCAGTCTGGCGATGCTTGGCGATGTGATTGTGGCTGAGCCTAAAGCGCTGATCGGTTTTGCCGGCCCGCGCGTTATCGAGCAGACCGTTCGCGAAAAACTGCCAGAAGGCTTCCAGCGCAGCGAATTCCTGCTGGAGCATGGTGCCATCGACTTGATCGTTGCGCGTCAAGAGCTGCGTCCGCGTCTGGGCAGCCTGCTGGCACAAATGATGGGCCTGCCGACCCCGGTGTTTGTTGCTGCGCCTGTTGAGCTGATCGTTGTCCCGCCGGTACCTGCAAGCCTATGACTCAGCGCACCCTTGGCGAGTGGCTCGCCTATCTTGAACAGTTGCATCCATCGGCCATCGACATGGGCCTGGATCGCGCGCGCGAGGTAACGAACCGCATGGGGCTGCAAAAGCCTGCGCCTCGGGTGGTGACTGTTACGGGCACCAACGGCAAGGGTTCAACCTGTGCGTTTGTAGCTTCGTTGCTGCGAGCGCAAGGGCTCAAGGTGGGTGTTTACAACTCTCCTCATCTGCTGCGCTACAACGAGCGTGTGCAGATTGATGGCGTCGAGGTGTCGGATGAGCAGCTCTGCGAGGCCTTTATTGCGGTCGAAGCAGGGCGCGGTGCGACTTCCCTGACCTATTTCGAAATGGGCACGCTGGCCGCATTCTGGCTGTTCGAGCGTGCGCAGCTGGACGCCGTAGTGCTGGAAGTCGGGCTGGGCGGGCGGCTGGATGCGGTCAACCTGGTCGATGCTGATTTGGCCCTGGTTACCAGTATTGGCGTTGATCATGTCGAATACCTGGGCAACACTCGCGAATCGGTTGGCTTCGAAAAGGCCGGCATTTTCCGTGCGGGCAAGCCCGCCCTCTGTGGTGATCTGAGTCCCCCTCAAACATTGCTCGACAAGGCCGCGCAGCTGGGTTGCCCGCTGTTTGTGCGGGGTCGTGACTTTGATCTGGATCGTGCCGAGCAGGTATGGCATTGGCAGGGGCGGGATGCACAGGGGCAGTTCGTTGAGTTGCGTGACCTGCCGCTGCTGGATTTGCCTATGGAAAACGCGGCCCTGGCGCTGCAGGCTTATGCGCTAACGGATTTGCCTTGGCAGCCAGAGCGCATTGTTGAGTCGTTGCTTGGCACGCAAGTGGTCGGGCGGCTTGATCGTCGACAGTTCAATTGGCGCGGCAAAGCCTTGAATCTGCTGCTGGATGTGGGGCATAACCCGCATGCGGCCGAGTACCTGGCGCGCCGTTTGGCTCAGCGTCCGGTTGCTGGCAGGCGACTGGCGGTGTTCGGTTTGCTGGCCGACAAGGACCTGGATGGCGTAGTGTCACAGCTCGTGCCGGCGGTCGAACACTGGGCGGTTGCGCCGCTGAATACCGCGCGTACGCGGCCGGCGACGGAGGTTGAGGCTGCATTGCGCGGTCTTGGCGCGTCTGTTTCGGCTTATGACAGTGTGGTCGCAGCGCTTGAGGCGCAATGCGAGCGGGCCACGGCTGAAGACGAAATCCTGCTGTTCGGATCATTTTATTGTGTCGCCGAAGCGCTCGAATGGTTGCAGCGGCGTGCCACGGAGGAGGCTGTACATGGCTTTGCTGGATAAGGTATTCAAGCAGCGGATGGTCGGTGCCCTGGTATTGGTGGCGCTGGCCGTCATTTTCCTGCCGATGCTGTTCTCGCGTGAAGACGAGCAGCGTCAGATTCAGGTCGATGCGCCGACGGCACCGCAGACTCCGGTACTGCCTCAGGTTCAGGTAGAGCCCGTCGCCGTGCCTGAGCCTCAAGTTATTCCAGAGGAGCCAGCACCGCCTGAGCAGGCAGTGGCCGCTCAACAGGCTCCGGTGCCGGTAGCGCCGGCCGTGACCAAGCCTGTCGTGGCGCCAGCCAAGCCGCCGGTGATCACTCCGGCGCAGGCGGTTGCGCAAGCGCCTGCCAAGCTGGACACCACGCAGAAGCGTGTTGATCCCAATGGCCTGCCTATCAGTTGGTCGGTTCAATTGGTGAGTTTGTCTAATCGCGCAAGTGCCGACAATCTTCAAAAAACCCTTCGCAATCAAGGTTATAACGCTTATGTCCGGTCGTCGGGCGGGATGAACAGGGTCTTTGTCGGTCCATTGCTTGAGCGTGCAGAAGCCGATCGTTTGCGCGATTTGCTCGGCAAACAGCAAAAGCTCAAGGGTTTTGTGGTGCGCTTCCAGCCTGAGCGTGGTTGAAAGCGTAAAAAGGTTTCATCTGATTGCCAAAGCGCTGATAAATCGCCTTACCTGCGCGGCGGCGCTCTGCTAAAATGCGCCGCCTTATCTGTCCGTAGGCTGAACTGTGCCATTTACCTGGGTTGACTGGGCGATCGTTGCAATCGTCGCCATCTCCGCTTTGATCAGTTTGAAGCGCGGCTTCGTTAAAGAAGCGCTGTCGCTGTGCACCTGGATCATTGCCGGGGTTGTAGCCTGGATGTTCGGTGGTTCACTGTCTCAATACCTCGCCGAATACATCGAAACACCTTCCGCCCGCGTTATCGTTGGGTGCACCATCATGTTTGTCGCCACCTTGCTGGTAGGCGCAATGATCAATTTTCTTATCGGCGAACTGATTCGCGTCACCGGGTTATCCGGAACCGATCGTTTTCTCGGCATGGCCTTCGGCGCTGCGCGTGGCGCGTTGCTGGTGGTCGTGGCGGTCGGGCTTTTGAGCCTGGGGCCGGTACAGCAAGACTCATGGTGGCAAGAGTCCAGGCTCGTGCCACAATTTCTATTGGTTGCCGATTGGTCCAAAAACCTCATTCTGGGGTGGAGCAGTCAGTGGCTGGCCAGCGGAATCAGCGTACCCGCTGATCTTCCGTTCAAGGAACACCTCTTGCCGGCCAAAACGCCTCAGTAAGCTGTGTTCAGTCAAGATTCATTAAGTAGGGGTTGCGTCGCATGTGTGGCATCGTCGGTATCGTCGGTAAGTCGAACGTCAATCAGGCGCTGTATGACGCGCTAACCGTCCTCCAGCACCGCGGCCAGGATGCTGCCGGTATTGTGACCAGTCATAATGGCCGGTTATTCCTGCGCAAGGACAACGGGCTGGTTCGCGATGTATTTCATCAGCGGCACATGCAGCGTCTGGTAGGGCACATGGGTATTGGCCATGTGCGCTATCCAACCGCCGGCAGCTCGACTTCAGCTGAAGCTCAGCCGTTTTATGTCAACTCGCCATACGGCATTACCCTGGCGCATAACGGTAACCTGACCAACGTTGAACAATTGGCCAAGGAGATTTACGAATCTGACCTGCGCCACGTCAACACCAACTCCGATTCGGAAGTGTTGCTCAACGTCTTTGCTCACGAGCTGGCTCAGCGCGGCAAGTTGCAGCCGACTGAAGAAGACGTGTTCGCAGCTGTCACAGACGTGCACAACCGTTGCCGTGGTGGTTACGCCGTGGTTGCGATGATCACCGGTTACGGCATCGTCGGTTTCCGCGACCCTAACGGTATTCGCCCGATTGTCTTCGGTCAGCGTCACACCGACGAAGGCGTCGAGTACATGATCGCCTCCGAAAGCGTGTCGCTGGACGTACTGGGCTTTACCCTGATTCGCGACCTGGCACCGGGTGAGGCGGTTTACATCACCAATGATGGCAAACTGTACACCCGTCAGTGTGCGGTCAACCCTCAGCTCACTCCGTGCATCTTCGAGCACGTTTACCTGGCACGTCCTGACTCGATCATCGATGGTATTTCGGTGTACAAGGCACGTCTGCGCATGGGCGAAAAGCTCGCCGAGAAGATCCTGCGCGAACGCCCGGATCATGACATTGATGTGGTTATCCCGATTCCGGACACCAGCCGCTGCGCTGCGCTGGAACTGGCGAACCACTTGGGCGTCAAGTTCCGCGAAGGTTTCGTCAAAAACCGTTACATCGGCCGTACCTTCATCATGCCTGGCCAGGCCGCACGTAAAAAATCCGTGCGCCAGAAACTCAACGCCATTGATCTTGAGTTCCGCGGCAAGAACGTGATGCTGGTGGACGACTCGATCGTGCGCGGCACCACTTGCAAGCAGATCATTCAGATGGCCCGCGAAGCCGGAGCCAAGAATGTTTACTTCTGCTCGGCGGCACCCGCTGTGCGCTACCCGAACGTGTATGGCATTGATATGCCAAGCGCTCACGAACTGATTGCGCATAACCGCAGCACCCAGGAAGTGGCTGAGTTGATCGGTGCTGACTGGCTGGTCTATCAGGACTTGCCTGACCTGCTCGAAGCGGTCGGTGGTGGCAAGATCAAGATCGACAAGTTTGATTGTGCGGTGTTCGACGGCAAGTACGTTACCGGCGATATCGACGAAAACTACCTGGAGCGTATCGAGCGTGCGCGCAACGATGCCTCCAAGGTGGTTGCTCAAGGTGTCGGTGCGACGATAGGCTTGTACAACAACTAAGTGTTCACCAAACCGGCCCTGATGGGCCGGTTTGCGTTCATCCAATACAAAGCAAGGAGTGGGCAGCATGAGTCAGGATTGGGATGCGGGTCGGCTGGACAGCGACCTTGAGGGCGTAGCGTTCGACACCTTGGCTGTGCGTGCTGGCCAGCACCGTACGCCAGAGGGTGAGCACGGTGATGCAATGTTCCTGACCTCCAGCTACGTGTTCCGCACGGCGGCAGACGCGGCCGCGCGTTTCTCGGGTGAGGTGGCGGGCAACGTTTATTCGCGTTACACCAACCCTACCGTACGTGCCTTTGAAGAGCGTATTGCCGCGCTGGAAGGTGCCGAGCAAGCCGTGGCCACCGCCACAGGCATGGCGGCCATCTTGTCGGTGGTGATGAGTCTGTGCAGCGCTGGCGACCATATTCTGGTTTCGCGCAGTGTGTTCGGCTCGACCATCAGCCTGTTCGAGAAGTACTTCAAGCGCTTTGGGGTGCAGGTCGATTACGTGCCGCTGGCCGAGCTGGCCGGGTGGGATGCGGCGATCAAGCCCAACACCAAATTACTGTTTGTCGAATCCCCGTCCAATCCTCTGGCCGAGCTGGTTGATATTGCCGCTCTGGCAGAAATCGCCCATGCCAAGGGGGCATTGCTGGTGGTTGATAACTGCTTCTGCACGCCTGCCTTGCAGCAGCCGCTGAAGCTGGGCGCGGACATCGTGGTGCATTCGGCGACCAAGTTCATCGACGGCCAGGGTCGTTGCATGGGTGGGATTGTGGCGGGTCGCAGCGAGCAGATGAAAGAAGTCGTCGGCTTCCTGCGCACCGCTGGGCCAACGCTAAGCCCGTTCAATGCCTGGATCTTCCTCAAGGGGCTGGAAACCCTGAACCTGCGTATGCGCGCTCATTGTGCCAGCGCTCAGGCACTGGCCGAGTGGCTGGAGCAGCAGGACGGGGTTGAAAAGGTCCATTACGCCGGGCTTAAAAGCCATCCGCAGTACGAGCTGGCTCAGCGCCAGCAACGCGGCTTTGGCGCTGTGGTCAGTTTTGAAGTCAAAGGTGGCAAGGAGGGCGCATGGCGCTTTATCGACGCCACGCGACTGATCTCGATCACTGCCAATCTGGGCGACAGCAAAACCACTATCACCCACCCGGCCACCACCTCCCACGGTCGTCTGGCACCGCAAGAACGTGAAGCTGCCGGTATTCGTGACAGCCTGATCCGGATTGCGGTCGGTCTGGAAGATGTGTCGGACTTGCAGGCGGATCTGGCGCGGGGGTTGGCTGCGCTGTGACTGAGTGGGCTATTCAGGCAGCGGTTGCCGGTAATGGGCGCGTGGCGCTGGTCACTGGCGCAGCCCGGGGCATTGGTCTCGGAATCGCCGCGTGGCTGGTCAGTGAAGGTTGGCAAGTGGTGCTGGCCGACATAGACCGGGTGCGCGGTTCGAAAGTAGCCAAGGCGCTGGGTGAAAGTGCCTGGTTCGTGACGATGGATGTATCGGTTGAGGCTGATGTCACCCAGTGCGTCGCGCAAGTGCTTGGTCAGTTCGGGCGGCTGGACGCGCTAGTGTGCAACGCAGCCATTGCTGATCCGCATAACATGACGCTCGAAAGCCTTGATCTGGAACACTGGAACCGTGTGCTGGCGGTCAATCTGACCGGGCCGATGCTGCTGGCCAAGCACTGTGCGCCTTATTTGCGGGCTCATTGTGGTTCGATCGTGAACCTGGCATCTACCCGGGCCCGCCAATCAGAACCTGATACCGAGGCTTATGTGGCGAGCAAGGGAGGCTTGCTGGCTTTGACTCACGCCCTGGCGATCAGTCTGGGGCCCGAGATTCGGGTCAATGCGGTGAGTCCTGGCTGGATCGACGCACGAGACCCGTCTGTGAGGCGCGCAGAGCCGCTAACAGACGCTGATCACACTCAGCACCCGGCAGGTCGTGCAGGCACTGTGGAAGACGTTGCGTCCATGGTTGCCTGGTTGTTGTCGCGCAATGCGGGGTTTGTCACCGGGCAAGAGTTTGTGGTCGACGGTGGTATGAGTAAGAAGATGGTGTACGGGGAGTAAAGCAGCTGCAAGTTTTGAGCTGTAAGCGACAAGCAAGGGCGGTAGTGTTCGTTATCTGCAGGGAGCGCTCTGACTTGCCGCTTGAAGCTGCCAGTTGTTTTTTACTTCTTTTGAAAAAAGTTCAATCTTGTCCTTGACTTAGCTTCGATAGATGCGTAAATTTCGCGGCCTCAACGAAGCAAAGGGTGATTAGCTCAGCTGGGAGAG
>JAZKIA010000038.1:0-4793 GCA_040385125.1 Pseudomonadota bacterium
ATACGTTGTAACCGGGGCGTGGCATGGCCACACCGAACTGCAAGGCTTCGACCGCGCGCTCCTGGCCGAGAATGCCGCGAAAAGGTTCTAAATCATTGGTGGTCGAGAAGCTGAACTGTTCAGCGGAGAACGGACGGGTTAGCGCGTCAGGCGCTAGACGCAAGCTGGCAGCAACAGAATCAGGCATCGGGCTTCCTTACATCGGGCGGGGCAGATGTCCGCATTCTGGCGCTGGCTGTGTACCACTGGCAAGGCGCACAACACGCTAAAGAGTTACCCCCTGTATTTACGGGCTAAAAAACCCTCTGCCGACGAATGTTTTACAAAAAGTCACGGAACCAGCTGATCGTGCCTAGACTCCTAGATGTTACGCGGCTGGAAGTGATAACTGGCCCGTACTGGCGCGGTAAGGCCAGACACCCTTGTCCATTGGTTGCACACACATAGAGAACAAAGCTATGAAACGGATTCTTCTCGGTACTCTCTTTACTGTTGTTTCCCTCAACGCCATGGCGCAAGCACCCGGCGGCCCGAACTGCGGTTGGGGCAACCTGCTGTTTGAAGGCCAGCGCGGCACACCCGCTCACTTCCTGGCATCAACCACCAACGGCACCTCCGGTAACGCGACCTTCGGCATGACGTCCGGCACCAACGGCTGCACCACCAAGGACGCCCTGACCTACGGCGGCAAATCGTGGATTGCCATGAATGGCATGATCAACGAACTGTCCGAAGACATGGCCAAAGGCAATGGCGAAGCACTGACCACCTATGCGGTGGTACTGGGTGTTGCCCCTGAAGACCGCGAGCATTTCGCCGCTGTCACCCACGAACACTTCCAGCAAATCTTCAGCAAGGCCGACGTAACGGCTGAGGATGTGCATACCAACACCCTGGCCGTCCTCAAAAGCGATGCACGCTTGGCCAAGTACGCAACAGCTGCATAAATGAGACCTGCCCGCCCCTGTCGGGGGCGGGTATTCTCCTGCTTGATCTCCATTGTCTGACAACAGTTGCCCACCATGCTCAAACGCCTTGCCTACCTGGCGCTCTGTGCCTGTACCCCGCTGTATGCTGCCCCCCAGATCGACACTCAACGTTTGCAGCAACTGGCCAATGATCCGTTCTGGATCTCTCTGGGCCACTATGAAGCTGGCAAGCTCGGCGGCTGGCGCAGTTATGTCAGCGACGACAAATTCTTTCTCGCCCCCGACGGCGCTCACCACCCGGACGCTGAATTGCGCGCCACCGTCGAGGCGTTGTACTCCCCGCTGAGCCTGGGGGACAAACACCCACAGTGCGTGTACCCGGCCCGTACTCGCTGGTTGAAAGCCCAGCTGAACCTGGCCGACCTGCCCAAGGCCGAGTGCGCAGAGTTCAGCCAGTGGTTCAAAGATGTGGCGCCCCACAGCACGGTGATGATTTTTCCGGCGGCTTATCTCAACAGTCCGTCGTCAATGTTCGGCCACACCTTGTTGCGTATCGACCAGGCCGACGTACAAAGCAACAAGACCGCCCTGCTCAGCTACGCAATCAACTTTGGTGCCTACATTGAGGGTTCTGACAACAGTATCCTGTATGCCTGGAAAGGCTTGGCAGGTGGTTATCCCGGTTTGTTCGCGCTGGTGCCCTACCAGGAAAAACTCTCGGAATACCGCAGCCTGGAAAACCGTGACCTGTGGGAATACCGACTCAACCTGACCCCCGAAGAAACCCAGCGCATGGTCGAACATGTGTGGGAGCTGAAACAAATTCAATTCGACTACTTCTTCTTCGATGAAAACTGCTCGTATCGCCTGCTGGAACTGCTGCAAGTGGCACGTCCCGGCCTGCAACTGACCACCCAGTTCCCGCTGACCGCGATCCCCACCGACACCGTCAAAGCGGTCAAGGAAGCCGGGCTGGTGGAAAGCATCGTGTATCGCCCGTCCCGCGAGCGTGAGTTGCTGGATCGCGCCAAGGCCCTCGACCCTGAAGAGCAGCAATGGGTGTTGCAGGTCAGTGCCGATCAGACACAACTGCAAAACCCTGCATTCAAGGCCCTGCCCACAGCGCGTCAGGCGCTGATCATCGATGCTGCTTATCGTCTTGAGCGCTACCGGGCCAATGGCCTTGAGCGAGACCCGGCGCGCTCGCAACGCAGCTTTGAACTGCTGCGGGCGATCAACCAAAACCCGGCACCGGAGCTACAGGTCGAAAAACCTGAACTCCCGGAAAACGGCCACGAGTCGCGCACCTGGCAACTGGGCGCCGGTAGCCGTGACGACACTGCCTTCGCCGAATATGGCCTGCGCATGGCCTACCACGACTTGAACGACAACGCCCCGGGCTTCCCGCTGGGTGCGCAAATTGAAATTCTGCAACTCAAACTGCGCCAGTACGAAGGCAATCGCTGGCAAGTTCAGCAACTGGACCTGGCCAATATTCGCTCGCTGACCCCACGCAATGACTTGCTCCAACCCTGGTCGTGGCAGGTCGGTGGTGGGCTTGAGCGGGTACTGGGCAAACATGGCGACGAAAACCTGGTCAGCCACGTCAATGGTGGCGCGGGGGGCACCTGGCAATTGGGCGACAACCTGCTGGGCTTTGCCCTGGGCACCTTGCGTGTGGAGCACAACAACGACTTCGCCGCCTTTGTGTCTCCGGCAGCAGGTTTCAATACCGGCGTGCTGTGGCGCAACCCTGTGGGTAACTTGAGCCTGGAAGCCAAGGGCGATTACTTCACCAACGGCGAAGTCCGCCGTAGCCTAAGCTTGAATCAGCAATGGGAAATATCGCGCAACCTGGGCCTGCGACTGACCGCTCAGCGCGAATTCAGCCACCTAAGTACCCCGGTGAATGAAGTGATGCTGGAAGTGAAGTGGTATCACTACTGAATCGCGAGCAAGCTCGCTCCTACTGCTTCGTGGTGCTGCGTAGAACCTGTAGGAGTCGAGCTTGCTCGCGATTGGATCGATGCGGTTTTTCAGATAAACCGCATTGCCTCGCGCTTACACCACGCCCTGAGCCAGCATGGCGTCGGCGACTTTGACGAAGCCGGCAATGTTGGCGCCTTTTACGTAGTTGATACGGCCGTTTTCTTCGCCGTAGTGCACGCATGCGTGGTGGATCGACTGCATGATGTTGTGCAATTTGCTGTCCACTTCGCCAGCAGTCCACAGCAAACGCATGGCATTTTGCGACATTTCCAGACCGCTTACCGCAACACCACCGGCGTTGGAGGCCTTGCCCGGAGCAAACAAAATACCGGCCTCGATAAACAGGTCGACCGCTTCAAGAGTGGTCGGCATGTTCGCGCCTTCAGCCACGCATACACAACCATTGCTCAGCAGCGTGCGTGCCGCATCAGCGTCCAGTTCGTTCTGAGTGGCGCACGGCAACGCGATGTCGCATGCCAGGTTCCATGGGTGTTGGCCAGCCAGAAACTCCAGACCAAACTGCTCAGCCAGTTCGCTGATACGTCCGCGCTTGACGTTTTTCAGCTCCATCAGCGCTTCCCACTGCTCCTCGTTCAAGCCCGCTTCGCAATACAGCGTGCCTTCGGAGTCCGACAGCGAAATCACTTTGGCGCCCAGGTCCATGACTTTACGCGCCGCGTATTGCGCCACGTTGCCCGAGCCCGAAATCGCCACGCGCTTGCCATCAATACGCAGACCGGCACGCTTGAGCATTTCCTGAGCGAAATACACGCAGCCATAACCGGTGGCTTCCGGACGAATCAGGCTGCCGCCATAGCTCATGCCCTTACCGGTCAGAACGGAGGTGAACTGGTTGCTCAGGCGCTTGTACTGACCAAACATAAAGCCAATTTCGCGCGCGCCGACGCCGATATCACCCGCTGGTACATCGACGTCTGAACCAATATGGCGATACAGCTCGCTCATGAACGCTTGGCAGAAACGCATGACTTCCGCGTCACTCTTGCCCTTGGGGTTGAAGTCCGAACCGCCTTTACCGCCGCCCATTGGCAACGAGGTCAGGGAGTTTTTGAAGGTTTGCTCGAACGCCAGGAACTTCAGCACCCCCAGGTTCACCGACGGGTGGAAACGCAGACCACCTTTGTACGGGCCGATGGCGCTGTTCATCTGGATCCGGAAACCGCGGTTGACCCGCACCTTGCCTTCGTCATCGACCCACGATACACGGAACACAATGGCGCGCTCTGGCTCGCAAATACGCTCAAGGATGCCTGAGGTCAGGTAATGCGGATTAGCCTCAAGAAACGGCCACAGGCTGCGTAGGACTTCTTCCACAGCCTGGTGGAATTCTGGCTGGTCCGGGTCACGTTTTTTCAGGCGGGCAAGGAAGTGGTCGACGGATTCGATCATGGGAAAAGTCTCGGCAAATTTGTTGTCGTTAAACGGAGATTGACCAGAACTTTATCAATTCATGTCGCACCGCGACAGCGCAAAATGTCGCAGTTATGAATTTAAATGATGCTTTTATATAAATTAGCTCGATTTACAGGGCATTTGCGCACCATAAAAGGGATTCTTGTACCCAGTTTTGCACCTACTTAAAGCCAGCATTTGTCCCACCGGGAAAGCATTGCTCTGCGCAAAAAAAACGGCGCCCGAAGGCGCCGTTCTTTTTGCAAGCTGGCCTTATTGGGCCAATTTTTTGTGACGCACACGGTGCGGCTGGGTGGCCGCTTCGCCGAGGCGCTTTTTACGGTCAGCTTCGTACTCGGTGTAGTTACCTTCAAAGAAGATTGCTTGCGAGTCGTCTTCGTACGCCAGGATGTGAGTCGCGACGCGGTCAAGGAACCACCGATCGTGAGAGATCACAATGGC